>NZ_JACJTO010000035.1 GCF_014698755.1 Aphanizomenon flos-aquae FACHB-1287
CTTGGGAAATGAGTTTATGATCATGGTTAATCAAAATATTTTAATCCTTCGCCCAAAATTTAACATATTTTTGGCTATTTTTATCAGGCTTTTCTTAACATTCAACACTTCTGGATTTAAATAAATTATCAGAAAATATTAAACAAATGTATTGTCTAGAAAACACTAATAATGTTTATAGTATTGACTTATTTATTGGTGAAACTCAATATTGGAATCAGGGAATTGGGACAAAAGTCCTTTTATCTACCATAAATTATCTTTTCAATCGCCTAAAAGCTGCTAGAATTGTTATCGATCCTAATGTGAAAAACTTCCGCGCTATTCGCTGTTATGAAAAATGCGGTTTTGTGAAGGTCAAGCTTTTATCAGGTCATGATTTCCATGAAGGTAAATATCAGGATTGTTGGTTAATGGCAATAAATCGTAATAAATCGTTAAACTAAAATAAATATCTGACGGAATTTAGTTGCTAAAAAAATTATGACTCAACCAACTACAAAAATTTGTATACTCGGTGGTGGCTTCGGTGGACTCTATACAGCCCTGCGTTTAAGCCAATTGCCCTGGGAATCTACACCAAAACCTGAGATTATTTTAGTAGATCAAAGCGATCGCTTTGTCTTTTCTCCCCTACTTTATGAACTCCTGACCAGAGAACTCCAAACCTGGGAAATAGCCCCACCTTACTCAGAATTACTCCAAGGAACAGGTATTCAATTTTACCAGTCTACTGTTTCCGCCATAGATATCAACAAACAAACAGTCCAATTAGCAGATAAATCAGAACTGAATTATGACCGTTTAGTATTAGCATTAGGTGGTGAAACACCCCTAGATTTAGTTCCAGGTGCTGCTAACCACGCATACCCATTCCGTACCATTACTGATGCCTACAAATTAGAAGAACGGCTGCGAATTTTAGAAGCAGCAAATCCAGAAAAAATTCGTATTGCCATAGTTGGCGCGGGTTATAGTGGGGTAGAATTAGCCTGTAAATTAGCAGATAGAATCGGACAAAGAGGACGTTTACGCCTTATTGAAATCAGCGACCAAATCCTGCGAACTTCCCCAGAATTTAACCGCGAAGCCGCTAAAAAAGCCTTAGATAGCAAAGGCGTATTTATTGACTTAGAAACCAAAGTGGCCGCCATTGAGGAAAATAGTATCTCTTTAGAGTATAAAAGTCAAGTGGATACCATTCCCGTAGATTTGGTAATTTGGACAGTGGGAACAAAGGTTTCTCCAGTTGTCACAGCTTTACCCCTCAAGCAAAACCAGCGGGGACAAATTACCACCACAGCCCAATTACAAGCTATAGAACATCCCGAAATCTTTGCATTAGGAGATTTAGCAGACTGTCTCGACGCAGAAGGAAAACAAGTTCCCGCAACCGCCCAAGTTGCTTTCCAACAAGCTGATTATACCGCTTGGAATATCTGGGCTACTATCACCAATCGTCCTTTACTTCCCTTCCGCTATCAACCATTAGGGGAAATGATGGCTTTAGGAATAGATAACGCCACCCTCACGGGTTTAGGTGTAAAATTAGATGGTTCTTTCGCCTACCTAGCCCGTCGTCTCGCTTATCTCTATCGTTTACCCACATTAAATCATCAGTTGAAAGTCGGTTTTAACTGGTTAGTTAGTCCTATAATACAAGCTCTTTCTTAATCAAGATCCCCGATTTCTGAGACAGGTCGGGGATGTAAACTACAAAAATTCAGATATCATTGCTATATATTTGCTGACTACTGAGGATTAAAGTATTAATTATTATGAAAAAACCTAAGGTGATTTTTGTAGATGCGGTGGGTACATTGTTTGGTGTTAAAAATAGTGTTGGGGAAATTTACCGACAAATCGCCCAGGATTTTGGTGTAGAAGTTTCCGCCCAAATTTTAGATCAAAACTTTATTAAAAGCTTTAAAGCAGCACCACCACCGATCTTTCTAGATGCAGATATTAAAGATATTCCCCAGCGTGAATATGATTGGTGGCGGATAATTGCTTTAAATACCTTTGAAGGTGCGGGGGTTCTTCCAGAATTTTCTGATTTTACCGCTTTTTTTACCGAACTTTATATCCATTTTGGCACTCCTGAACCTTGGTATGTTTACCCTGATGTTAAGTTAGCTTTGATGAACTGGCGACGTTTAGGAGTTGAATTAGGAGTATTATCTAACTTTGATTCCCGTTTGTATTTAGTATTGCAAGGTTTAGGACTGAAAGAATATTTTACTTCTGTCACCATTTCTACTCAAGTTCGTGCTGCTAAACCAGATCCAGAAATCTTTAAAATTGCCTTAAACAAACATAAATGTTCACCAGAAGAAGCATGGCACATTGGAGACAGTATAGAACACGACTATAAAGGAGCTAAAGCAGCAGGAATAAGAGGTATTTGGATTAACCGCAATATTAGTATTTAATACCATAATTATACTGTTGACATATATTTATAGTATAAAATTTATTTGCCAGAAATCTACATATAAGTATATTCATGAGTAATGACTATTAACCTAAAAATTAGATTTTTAGGCGTTGCTGATTTGAAGTTCAAAGGGAATGATATAAGGATATATTTAAATATCTATGTTGTTTTCATCTACCGTTTGTTCTTGAATCTATGAAGTCTTATTTAGCCGCCGCTATTCAAATGACCAGTGTGCCTGATTTACAAAAAAATTTAGCACAAGCAGAAGAATTAATTGACTTGGCCGTGCGTCAGGGTGCAGAATTGGTAGGTTTACCAGAAAATTTCTCCTTTATGGGGGAAGAAAAAGATAAACTAGCTCAAGGAAATGCGATCGCCCAAGTAACAGAAACATTCCTCCACACAATGGCACAACGCTTTCAAGTTACCATTCTCGGCGGCGGCTTCCCTATTCCTGTAGATAGTCACAGTAAAGTTTATAATACAGCATTGCTTATAGGCACTAACGGACAAGAACTAGCCCGTTATCAAAAAGTACATTTATTTGATGTCAATGTCCCTGATGGTAATACCTATCAAGAATCAAGTACCGTCATGGCTGGACAGGAATTACCTGCTGTTTATACTTCCCCCGAATTGGGGAAAATAGGCCTTTCTATTTGCTATGATGTCCGCTTTCCTGAACTTTACCGACACTTATCCAGCCAGGGCGCGGATGTCTTATTTATACCCGCTGCCTTTACCGCTTTTACTGGTAAAGACCATTGGCAAGTATTACTACAAGCGCGGGCGATCGAAAATACCTGTTATGTGATTGCTCCCGCCCAAACTGGTACTAATTATCACCGTCGCCAGACCCATGGCCACGCCATGATTATTGACCCTTGGGGTGTAATTTTAGCAGATGCTGGCGAAAAACCAGGGGTAGCGATCGCTGAAATCAAACCGACCAGACTAGAACAAGTGCGTCGACAAATGCCCTCCCTAAAGCATCGCGTATTTTAGTCCCTCAGATCCCCGACTTTTCCAGAAATTGGGGGTCTATGTTCTCAGTGTTTGGGTTATATTTGGTCAGAAAAAATATTTTTTCCAAAACCCTTGACATTATCCCCACAAAACTGCTATATTTTATATAGTGAATTCATTGGGGCGTAGCCAAGTGGTAAGGCAGTGGGTTTTGGTCCCGCCATCCCTAGGTTCGAATCCTAGCGCCCCAGTTATAGAGAAAGCAAGTCTTAATGACTTGCTTTTTTTGTTCTTACACTTGTAGGAAGGTGAAAAAGCTCTTATTCTAATAATAATAAATTAATTACCCAAATAAAGAAATATTGATAAATTATTATCTGCAACATCCACAATATTTGCAGAAAATTTATCTTACTCACACTGATTAGACATATATCTGCTTGAAGGTATTAACCAAGAACTACTTCAGAATATTTTCTGTTAAGTATATCTGTAATCCGAGGAAGAATCAGTATTGATTATTAACCAGAAAACATTGAGTATTAAATATTTCTCAAAGTTTTCTAATCATCATTTTCTTCCAGATATATTGTTGCAATTTGAGAGGAATATGATTGTGACTACAAATGTGATAAAGTTGAAAAAAATGCTTACTAGCTCTAGATATAACATAATTGATATCAAAAAAATAGTTCCAATTGCGATTTACCATCGTTGGTTTATATTAGGAGTTTCCTGTACAGTCATGTCAGTAACAAGCCTGTTAGCTATTACTACTAAACCAACTTATCAAAGCTATATGCAAATATTGGTAAGTTATAATTCCAGTGAATCTTCATCAATTAATGGAATAGAAAAGAGTGCAAAGGACTTAAGTAAATTACAGCCATCAACCATTGATTACAGTAGTCAACTTAAATTAATGTCCAGTGATAAATTATTGCAAAAAGCTGTAAATTTACTTCATGCTAATTATCCACAAATGATGGTAAAAGATATTTATAATCATAGTCAAATGGTTAACAATTCATCTTTTGCAATAACTCAGTTACCAGTAGAATCAGGAGTTAGTAAAAATTTAAGTCAAATATTTTTGTTCTCTTTTACTGATAAAGATCCTTTAAAAACTAAAAGAGTATTACAAGCCTTAGAAAAAGTATATAAAGATTATAATGCAGATCAAAAAAATCAGAGAATTAGTCAAGGTTTAGCCTTTGTTAATAGACATCTATCCCAGGTACAAGAGGATATATTAAAAGCTGAGAAAAACCTAGAAAATTTTCGTAAACAAAATAATTTTATTGATCCAGTTTTAGAAAGTAAACTTTCAATACAGTCTTTAGCGAATATTCAAAAACAGCGACAAATAACTCGCGCTCAATTGCAAGATGTGGAAGCTCAATATAACAGCCTAGAAAGAGAAATAGCATTTTCTAATCAAAAGCAAACAAATATTAATGATTCTCTAAAATCTCGCCAATATCAAGGCTTAATTACTGAACTTGAGCAAGTAGAAAAGGAGTTAAAGCAAGCTCGAACAATTTACACAGAAAAATATCCAATTATCGAACAACTGAAACAGAAAGAACAGATTATCAAGACACTGTTACAAGAGCAGAGACAAAATAAAGCTATTATTGATAATAAATCACAATTATCAATAGAAACAAACCCGAAATTGGAGAAAGATTTAACCCAATTAAAAATCATGAGATCAGGACTAATTGCTCATGATAATGATTTGGAAAAATCCGAACAAAAAATTCGTTCCTTGCTGAATAAATATCCAAGTTTAATTACAGATTACAAGAGTTTAGTTGCTAATGTAGAAATTTATCGTAAAACACTGCAAGAATTACGACAAGTGCAAAATTCATTAGGTGTAAAAATTGCTCAAGAAGGTTTTAATTGGCAAATTTTAGAAGAACCTGCTCTAGGGATACATATAGGTAATTTGCGTTGGTTATTAATTATTGTAGGAATCATGATTGGTCCGGTATTGGGTTTAGCAGCAGCCTTAATTTGGGAAAAATTTAATCATACAATTTTTTATACCCAAGACTTACAAAATATCACCAATGTGCAGTTATTAGGATCAGTACCAAGATTAGAAAAAACTCCAAATAGTTGGATAAATAGACTGCAATCTATGGTAAGAAATAAATCCAAAAAAATAGATATTTCTCATCAGGGAATGATTAAAAACTTACCTAATCATGAAGCTTTAGATATTATTTACCAGAATATTCAGATATTAAATAGTTCTTTGTCTTTAAAATCATTAATGTTAACTTCTGCATTACCAGGAGAGGGGAAAACAACTTTGGCCTTAGGGTTGGGAGCTAGTGCGGCTCGAATGCACCAACGAGTATTAATAATTGATGCTAACCTGCGTTCTCCTAATTTACATAAAACTCTAGGACTGACTAATGATTGGGGGTTATCCTTATTACTTGTTGATGATATTAATACATCATTTCATACTTACATTCAGCCTATTCATCCAGCTATTGATATTTTGACCGCTGGACCAATACCAGAGGATGCAGTAAATTTGCTTGGTTCTGAGCGAATGCAAGAATTAATGGAGTTATTTGTCCAAAATTATGATTTAGTGTTAATAGATGCACCCTCAGTTTTAGATACAGTTGATGGTAGAATTGTGGCTTCTTTATGTAATGGAATTGTCATAGTAGGACGTATTGGTAAAGTTACTCCCCATAAATTGATGGAAGCTACAGAAATTTTAAAGAAGTTAAATTTAATTGGTATTGTTGGCAATGAAGTTTATCATTCTCCCCAAATATTGACACCATGAATAGGAGTTAAGAATTTAAAAAGAAGAAACACAAACAGAAAATTATCCAGTTCCCAGTCTCTAACCTCCATTTTTGACAATTGCTGAACTAGAATAGTAGACGCTTGTGATCAAACAATTAGCATGAAATTCTCACTGTTATTAGGCAATTTGTTTTTTGAGATGAAAGGTAGACATTGGTGGATAAGTATCCTAATCTGGTTTGTATTACTTGCTCCTGCACAAGCATCTGTAATTCTGCGTGTGGCAATTGAAAGAGAAGTCAAACAGGTAAAAGTCGGTGCTTCCACAACTGCTATTGTTAAAGATAGTAGTGGTAAAACATTAGGAGAACTACCGGGAATGAGACCCTTTGCTGCTCAAGCAATTCCTGGGGGAGTAGCTTTAGATAGATGGCAATCGGGGTTATTTTGGATTGAACCTACCAATAAGGGATATGTTTATATTGGCGATCGCTGGTTTCGCGGTAGAATCCTAGTAGTACCCACAGCCAACGGTTTGACGGCTGTTAACTGGGTTGATTTAGAAGAATATCTCTACAGCGTCATTGGTGGAGAAATGAACACTAGCTGGCCACCAGAAGCCCTGAAAGCTCAAGCCATTGCTGCCCGTACCTATGCCCTTTATGAACGGGAAAGACAACGGAGAAATCCCGTTTACGATTTAGGAGATAGTCCAGATCGTTGGCAAATTTACAAAGGTATAAGTAGTGAAGCACCCAAAACCTATGCCGCAGTAGACACCACAGCGGGCAAAGTCTTAACCTACAAAAACCAGATCATTCTTTCCGTCTTTCATGCTTGTTCCGGTGGACACACTGAAAACGTCGAAGATGTCTGGAATAGCAAAGAACCTTACCTGCGGGCTGTTCCCGACTTTGACCAAAATATTAAAGAATGTAACTGGATAAAAACCTTCACCCCTGGAGAAATTAGCGCCAGAATTTCCGGCGTTGGTAATGTCAAAGATATGATTATTGAAACTCTTTCACAGTTCAAAAGTGTAAAAAGTCTCAAAATTGTGGGTGATAAAGGGACTAAAATTCTCAAAGGTGAAGAAGTCAGAACTACATTGAGAATTAAAAGTACCCGATTTACTGTTAATAAAGATACCAATGGCAATTTCATCCTCCAAGGATTAGGCTTTGGTCATGGTTTAGGAATGAGCCAATGGGGAGCTTATGAATTATCAAAACGCGGTGCAAACCACTTACAAATTTTAGGATATTACTATCAAGGTGTAGCCCTAACACCTATTCAAGCAAAATAGCAGTTGTTAGTTGTTAGTTGTTAGTTGTTAGTTGTTAGTTGTCAGTTGTTAGTTGTCAGTTGTTAGTTGTCAGTTGTTAGTTGTCAGTTGTTAGTTGTCAGTTGTTAGTTGTCAGTTGTTAGTTGTTAGTTGTCACCTATTTGCTTATTCTTAAATTCCTGTTCTAGTAAATCTGTTTCTGTAGAATAAACAGAATCTTCTTTACCAATAACTTTTTCAGTGGCAAATTCCCTAGCAAAAGCAATCTTTTTCTGTAAAGAAACATCAGCACCTGCTAATAATCTAGCTCGTTCTTGACGTTGAGAATTGCGGTTAGAGATCTGATCATTGCGTCGCTTAATCCAAAAATATCGAATTAAAGGAATAGCAAGAAAACCTGTACCATAAGCTAATAAAACTCCATAAATACCTTGCACAAAAGCAACTAATCCGCCAATTTGAGCCGCAACCGTGCCATTTTTTAATAAATTGCCCAAAATCAAAGCCCCAACAAAATTTACTCCTCCTAAACAAGCACTAAGGAGAATTTGTCCAGAACTAGCTGCGCTAAACTTCCAGGAAAATTCATGCAAATATTCAGATATTGAACGCCGCTGTTTTTTACTAGCTTTTACCTGTAAATCAGGGAAATAATATACCATTTGACCATCAGAACTTACCTGGGGCATTCCATTAAATCTTACCAGCACAGGCAACATATAATCCTCATATTCTTGTTGATATTTTTCGCCAATATCATCTAAATAAGGAGTAATTTGTTCTGCTACTACCGCACCTTGATTATTATTAATTACAGCGCCAATATCTTCCCAGCGGCGTTCTTCCAAATTAGCGTTAGGATCACCATCACCAAACAGAAATGAAAACACCGCTTCAAAAAAATTCATCTCACTATTTTCGCCCCGTTCCCTCCGTTGTTCTTGGTAATTATCACCATAATTTGGGCTAAAATACCAGAATAAATCAGGCAAAAAGAAGAAATTATTACTTCTAGAACTACTACCACCGCGATTATCATCATCTCGATTTGAACTAGCAGTCATAATAATGAAAATAGTCACAGTAATCAAAATGATAGAAGCAACTAAAAGAATGCCAAAAGAAATCCGAATTAGGTAAAATAAAACAGACCAAACTTTTTTCCACCATTCTTGCAAGCGTATTTGCAAGTATTTATTGCGTAAAATATCTCGAAAATTGCGGGGAAATTGGTAAACAACATCACCTGATTCTGCAACCTGTAAATGTCCCCCAGCGTCAGCAGCTAGAGCTAATAGACTTTGATTGACTTCAGCTATATTTAATCCTATCTGGGTGGCCACATCACCAACTGTAACTCGGTAGCCCAGTTGTTCCACAGAACGCATAATGGCGGGATTGGGAGTCATAAACTTGCTACATTATTATATTTTGGTTTACCTTTATTTCAGTATAATTGAACTAATATTTCTTGTCTTTGTGGTTATTAATTGCAATAATACCTTATATTGGTTTTCTGCCTTTATCCGCCTTTATCCGCATTCATCTGCGGTCAATTCATTACTCAATACCAATCAGCAAATTTATATATACATATATGGTTCAGTACAGTCTCGCTCAAAGTCCAGAAATTATCCTGATTGTTCCTGGCAAAGATTCCGCTAAAGCCCGTGACAAAGCAATGGATCAGCTAATGGAACTTATGGAAGCGGGGGAATTACCAACAGAATTAGAAGCAGGATTTGGTCCACAACAATTAATTGAAGTAAAAGAACCAACAACAGATACTTCTAATCGTGAAGATGAAATTACCCAAGCAGTGCAAATTCTCAGTAATTTAGCCTCACTGAAATTAAAAGTCCAAGAATCACGCACCGAAGCCCTAGAAATTCGTCAGGCTATTGACATACTATTTTCCGATAAATCCGTCACAGAGGAAGAAATAACCCATCTCAAAGAAGGTTTTAAAGTTCTGAAAAACTTTGCTCAAGCTAACCTCCGTTACCAGGAAGCAAAATCAAAAGCAGAACAAGCTAGACAGATTTTAGATCAGGCTCTCAAATCACCTGAATAATATCATATTTAGGGTTTAAGTAGGTTGGCGTTAAAAATTGTTATTATGACAAGAAACTCCTAGTTCCTGATCCCAAAAATCAGGGATTTGATGATTGCAAATTAGCTCGCAAAGTTTTTGATGGTAACTCACCAAACATTTCCTTATAATTCCTCACAAAACATGCAGTATTCCGAAATCCCCACTCCTGAGCCACCTCCAGCACTGTTTTTGTACTTGGATCAGAATTCATTAAAGCGTAGCGTACACCATTAAGCCGTTGAATTTTGATATAGGCCATAGGGCTGATACCAAAAATCTCCTCAAATCCAGAACATAAGGCTGTACTGCTAGTTCCTAATTCCTCACATAGTTTTTGTAGCGTTAAAGGTTTATCCCTATAGGATTTAGAAATTTCTTCTGCTTTCTTGACCAGGGAATAACGACGGAAGGGTTTTAATGTGCGTTGTTTCTTTTTAGCGTTATTACCAAAAGTATTAATTAGTAGTGGCAAGAAATCCTCCATTATTAATGATTGCATCTGTGATTGCATTAATAATGATGGTTGAGTATTGAATACATGAGTAATTTCTTGATAGAAAGCCCTGAGAGATCGCAACGAGGCAGGGTGTAAACGCATGACATTATGCTTAATAACTTTTTCTCCATGTTCATACCCCATTTGTTCGTATAGAGTATGAAAAGCCCGCGCATTCACACTAGCTATGACCAGATGAGCATCTTTGCCAACAACTACATCTACTTCCCTAGTGTAGTCAAAACCAAATATATCATGATTTTGAATAACGCAACCGTGAGAGCTTACTTGTGTTAACTTGGGTTGAAATGCCAACGAAAAGCCGATATTATCATCAGATTTCGTACCAGTGGCTTTAGTAGATTGGCTTTGATGCAGATGAGTAAACTTCAAATCTCCAAAGTCCGCAAAATTAAGAGTTCCTAAAAAGCTTCCTGGGCTTAATTGAGCACCTCTTTTGATCTTCAGCGTTTTTATGGCTTCTGCAAATTTATATGGATCATGAAACTGGCGAGTAAAAACCAGTGAATTATTATCAGGATTTCCTTTAGACATAGATTTACATCTCTTACACGCCCCATAATAGTATAACTCCCAGATCGCCGATTTTTTTAGATCAGGGATTTGATTATTAGACAAAGAATGTAGAGACGTTCCATGGAACTACAAGGGTTCTAGGAAACGCATATTTAATTAATTTTCAGAGATATCTATTGCAAATTACCTCGCAAAGTTTTTGATGGTAACTCACCAAACATTTCCTTATAATCCTTAGCAAAGTGTGCAGCATTCCAAAATCCCCACTCTTGACCCACCTCCATCACTGTTTTTATGTTCGGATCAGTATTCATCAAAGCGCGACGTACCCCATTAAGCCGTTGGATTTTGATATAGGCCATGGGACTGATACCAAAAACTTCCTCAAACCCAGAAGATAAAGCAGTACGGCTAGTTTGTAATTCCTGACATAGTTTTTGTAGAGTTAAAGGTTTATCCCTATAGGATTTAGAAATTTCTTCCGCTTTCTTGACCAGGGAATAACGACGGAAAGGTTTTAATATGCGTTCTTTTTTTTGAATGCCCTTACCAAAGGTATTAATTAGCAATGGTAAGAAATCCTCCATTATTAATGATTGCATCTGTAATTGCATTAACAACGATGTTTGAGTATTGAATACATGAGTAATTTCCTCATAGAAAGCCCTGAGAGGTCGCAATGATGTAGGGTGTAACCTCAGAGCATTATTTTGCATAACCTTTACTGTCAGATTGTATCCCATCTGTTCAGATAGAGTATAGAAAGCACACTTATTAACACTGGTCATGACTAAATGAACGTCCTTGTCAGCAACTATATCTACTTCCCTCGTAGGGTCGAAACCAAATAGATCATACTTGCCAACAGCACAACCATGAGAGCTTGCTTGTATTAAATTAGGGTGAAATACCATTGCAAAACCGATATCATCAATAGGCTTTCTACCGTTGCCTTTAGTAGCTTGATTTTGATATAGGTGAGTAAACTTCAGATTGCCAAAGTCCGCAAAATTAATGGTTCCTAGAAAGCTTCCTGGGCTTAATTGAGTACATTCTGTTATATTCGAAGGTTTTATGGCTTCTCTAAACCTATCTAAGTCATTAAACTGACGAGACAAGACCAGAGGATTGTCAAGGGGATTATGTTTAGACATCGGTTAGGGTATTAATACTGGGTAATTTAAAGCAAATAAACTTTATCATAATCATACTACCAATACCAAGGAGAACAGTAAAATAATTGTCACTCAAATGTAAAGTAAAATGTCTGAGCAAGATTGACAGTATTAATTTAAATCACTATGTATAAAATATTATAGCTAAATCAGGTTTTTATGGCGTTGCTGAATTGGGGTATGATGTTTATTTGTTATCGCTGATAACTAATAATGCTCAAAATCAAATATCATGCAATGTCCTGAATGTAAGTCAATAAGGGGTAGTTTTTATGGTTGAACCACTCACTGGCGCTGTTATTGTTTCTTTATTTTTCTCGGAAGCAATCAAAGAAGGTGGAAAATTTGCAGTTAAAGGTGTCGCAGATACTTTTACAAGGTTGGTTAGCATTATTCGACAAAAGTTAACTACGGAAGGAATGGAAGGTTTATTAATTCGGGCTGAAAAAGATCCAAATGAAAAAAATAAACTTCAGTTACAAGAAGAATTACAAACACACATTGATAATGATGAAACTTTCGCTCTTGAACTCAAGTCACTAGTTGAGGAACTCAAAACACAAGACCCTAAAATTCGTCAGGTTATTCTTAGTGATATTCAATTAACTGGTGATTTACAAGCTGAGAATATCACTCAAAAAACTTCAGGAAGTAGTGGTTCTGTTGACCAAGCAATGCTCACCAATATTAAGGCTAATAATATTAATGTAGGTGATTTAATTCAAGAAGGTTAAGAGATTGTGTGAAAAGTATTGCATAAAATCCATTATCTCTAAAAACTTAAGTTAAATTACCCCCCCTTAATCCCCCCTTAGAAAGGAGGAAAACTGGAAAAATTAGTTCTCTCCCTTCTTAGAAAGGAGGAAAACTGGAAAAATTAGTTCTCTCCCTTCTTAGAAAGGAGGAAAACTAGAAAAATTAATTCCCTCCCCCTTTAGAAAGGAGGAAAACTAGAAAAATTAATTCCCTCCCCCTTTAGAAAGGAGGAAAACTAGAAAAATTAGTTCCCTCCCCCTTTAGAAAGGAGGAAAACTAGAAAAATTAGTTCCCTCCCCTTTTAGAAAGGAGGAAAACTAGAAAAATTAGTTCCCTCCCCTTTTAGAAAGGAGGAAAACTAGAAAAATTAGTTCCCTCCCCCTTTAGAAAGGAGGAAAACTAGAAAAATTAGTTCCCTCCCCTTTGCAAGGGGAGGGTTAGGGTGGGGTAATTTGAGGAATAATGGTAATTCAGTAACTTGTGTGTACACCGTAGCCTTCCCTACAAGAAAATGAGGGTTTTAATGCTTCTCTTTTGGTAGGGGAGAGGTTTAGAAAAGGGTCTGTTTAAATATTAAAAACTTTTAAAACATTCTTTAAGTTCTAATCATGAATACAAATCATCTCCCTCAAGTTGTTCAAGAGCTTTTCAAAAATGTGCAAGCGGGGGGTGATATCTCTGTGGGAGATATTACTCAAGTTTTTCAAAATGTCAATAATTTAAATGATTTAGATAAACCTCTAGGTTTTCCCCACAATATCCCTAATAGTAATACTCAAAATTTTGTTGGTCGAGAAAATGAATTAGTTTTAATTCATCAACATTTACAAACTAGCAATCATGCTGTAATTTCTGCTGTTGAAGGTATGGGTGGTATCGGTAAAACTGAATTAGCTACCCAATATTCTCTTCTGCATTTATTCCTAAATTCTTATCTGGGAGGTATTTGTTGGTTGTCGGCTACAAATCAAAATCTCGGTTTACAAATTATTCAATTTTGTCGCACACATTTAGGTTTAAATCCCCCAGATGATTTTGATGTATTACTACAAGTAAAGTGGTGTTGGCAACGTTGGCGAGAAGGTAAGGTTTTAGTAGTTCTTGATGATGTCCAAAATTATTCGGCGATTCAGCCTTATTTGCCGCCACAATCATCTCAATTTCGGGTTTTGATCACAACAAGACTAAAACTAGATTTATCTGGTTCTTTGTCTTTACAAATCCTTTCTCTACCGGAGGCAATGGCATTATTATCAAAATTAATTGGTGAAGATAGCTTAAATCAAGAAACAGCACTAGCAGAGGAACTTTGTCAACGATTAGGTCGTTTACCACTAGCTTTACAATTGGTTGGTCGTTATGTCAAATATCGTCAGATATCTTGCGCGGAAATGTTGCGAAGATTAGCAGCTAAAGGTATCAATCATCCTGCTTTTGATATTGATGCTCATGACCCTACTTGGACTTTATCTATAACTCGTGGTGTTCAAGCTGCTTTTGAATTAAGTTGGGAAATTATCAGTTATTCTGCTCAAGAGTTAGGTTGTCTACTCAGTTTATTTGCTTTAGCTCCCATTCCTTGGTTATTGATTCAAAGTGCTTCACGGGAGAAAAACATAGAAAGTCTAGAAAATGCCAGAATTGAATTAGAACGATTACATCTTTTACAAACTGAAAATATTGATCATTATCAATTACATCAACTAATTCATGATTTTTTACAAGTCAAGTTAGAAAAACTGTCAACGGTTACACAGGAAAAGATCACCTTGGCAAACTTTTTGTTTTTAGATATTGGTCAACTTTTTAGTAATTTATTCAATCGTCAATCTGTCAGCACCACACTAAAACGTAATTTTTGCCAAGCAATGGTTAATATAGCTCAAGAAATTCCAGAACAACCAATACAGAAAGATATTCAAAGATTCAAATTAGCTATACCCCATTTACAGGAAGTAGCAGATCATTTACTGGATACTGTGAGTGATGAAAATTTAATTTGGCCTTTTGTGGGAGTAGGAAGATTTTATGAAGGACAAGGATTATATAATGATGCAGAACCTTGGCAGAAAAAATGTGTATTATTGCTAAAACGGCGTTTAGGTGATGATCATCCTGATGTTGCTACCAGTCTCAACAATTTGGCAGGACTTTACAAATCTCAAGGCAGGTACAACGAAGCAGAACCTCTCTACCAACAAGCTTTAGCTCTCTGGCAAAAACTGCTGGGTGATGATCATCCTCATGTTGCTACCAGTCTCAACAATTTGGCATCACTTTACTATTCTCAAGGCAGGTACAACGAAGCAGAACCTCTCTGCCAACAAGCTTTAGCTCTCTGGCAAAAACTGCTGGGTGATGATCATCCTGATGTTGCTACCAGTCTCAACAATTTGGCAGGACTTTACTATTCTCAAGGCAAGTACAAGGAAGCAGAACCTCTCTACCAACAAGCTTTAGCTCTCTGGCAAAAACTGCTGGGTGATGATCATCCTGATGTTGCTTCCAGTCTCAACAATTTGGCATTACTTTACTATTCTCAAGGCAAGTACAAGGAAGCAGAACCTCTCTACCAACAAGCTTTAAATATTTTGGAACAACGATTAGGAGTAGATCACCCTCGTACTATTATTGTACGTGGTAATCTTGAATATTTACGCAATCTTTAAGTAAATGCTGTTAATCTTAAAGCATTTATTCTCAGACAAATTTATTGGATAAGACAACAATAGCTTTGTTTAGCAATCTGATGTTTAACGTTAAGATTTCTATAAATTTCGTTGCTATGACAATACTTTTGTTAAGCAATCTGCTAATACTGGTTTTTATTTCCTGTTTTCCGTTGCCTCTTGCTTCTTAACCCTTGCCGATTCTTCCTTTCAAAATAAGTTTACAATTAGACTGGCGATAAGCTATACTTTATAACTTCTGTACTCTGTATTTCCTCATGAACTTAGTTTGGGAAAGATTAACTTTATCTTCCTTACCACTGAAAGAATATTTGTCTAGCAGTTACCTCCATAAGTTTTTGGTGGGACTGTTAAAACCTTGGCGACAAAGTAGTATTTTCATCCAGTGGGGAGATATAATTGCTGTAGGCTTACTTAGCCTTGTTTATGGACTTGCACCTTTTGTTTCTAGCACCTTAATGGGTTTATTGTTAGTAGCTTGTGTGGGATTGTGGTTATTATTGACCTTATCCGATGATTATACATCAGTTAATGCTCCTACTGCCACTCCCATTCATTTACTAGTATTGCTGTATTGGAGTATTGCTGCCATATCAACAGCATTATCACCGGTGAAAAAAGCAGCATTAGGTGATTTACAAACATTAACACTTTATTTACTGCTGTTTATTCTTTGTGCTAGAGTGTTGAGAGTGGCGCGGTTTCGGTCTTGGTTAATTACCCTCTATTTGCATATTTCCCTAATCGTCAGCGTCTATGGGTTGCGACAATGGTTTTTTGGTGCGAAGGCCTTAGCTACGTGGGTAGACCCGGAATCTTCTTTAGCTAAAACTACGAGAGTTTACAGTTACTTAGGAAATCCTAACCTATTAGCTGGATATCTTTTACCCGCTGTAATTTTGAGCTTAGTTGCCATTGTAGCTTGGCCGGGTTGGATTAGGAAATCATTAGCATTAACAATGTTTGTGGTTAACGCTACTGTTTTAATTTTGACCTTTAGTCGCGGTGGTTGGATTGCCTTATTAGTGGGATTATTGACAATAGCGGTGTTGCTGTTTTATTGGTGGAGTATAGAGATACCGAAATTTTGGCGGACTTGGTCTTTACCAATATTGTTAGGAACTGTAGTGGGGTTATTGATAATTGGATTGATATTTGTCGAACCTTTCCGGGTGCGAATCGTGAGTATATTTGCCGACCGCAAAGACAGTAGTAATAACTTTCGGAAAAATGTTTGGGAATCGGTATTTCAAATGATCCGCGATCGCCCTATAATTGGTATAGGACCAGGACATGGTGCTTTTAATAAAGTTTATCCTCTGTACCAACATTCGAGATTTACAGCATTAAGTGCCTATTCGGTGTTTCTAGAAACGATTGTAGAAACTGGATTTTTAGGTTTTACTTGTTTTATGTGGTTGATTGTCGTTGCATTAAATACAGGATATTTGCAATTAGCTCGGTTACGAGAAACTAAGAATATGGAAGGCTTGTGGCTAATGGGAGCAATAGCTGCTATAATAGGTTTATTAACTCAAGGTTTATTTGATACAGTTTTCTATCGTCCTGAAGTTAATACTCTCTGGTGGTTAATGATGGCTTTAATTGCCGGTTATTGGCAACCTTTAATAAGGAAGAATCTCGCTTAGTTTGGTGATTGGTAATTGGTAATTGATGATTACGAATTACCAATTACCCATTACGAATTACGAATTACGAATTACGAATTACGAATTACGAATTACGAATTACGAATTACGAATTACGAATTACGAATTACGAATTACGAATTACGAATTACGAATTACGAATTACGAATTACGAATTACGAATTACGAATTACCCTTAATACCTCTTCATTGCTCTTTGCATATCTCGCTGGTCGTCACGACGTTTCATGCTTTCCCGTTTGTCGTGGAGTTTTTTACCTTTACCCAGCGCAATGACTATTTTTACCCAACCCCGTTTGAGATACATTTTCAGGGGGACTAGAGTTAAACCTTCTTGTTGTACTCTACCAATCAATTTACGCAATTCTTGTTTATGAAGTAATAATTTGCGGGTGCGTCTTGGTTCATGATTAAAATATGCACCACTTGAGGTATAAGGAGAAATATGGACATTAATTAACCATGCTTCACCGTCCCGCAGCAACGCATAACCATCTTGTAAATTGGCCTTTCCTGCGCGAATTGATTTTACCTCTGTTCCTGTTAATTGAACTCCTGCTTCATAGGTTTCTATGATTTCATATAAAAACCGTGCTTGTCGATTATCACAAATAACTTTGTAACCTTCACTTTGTTTTTCACTCATTGACAGTCTTTGTTAAGTTTTTATAAATAGACCTAAAAATTTTGGCTCTTGAGTACATCATAAGCAAAATCTCAACAAAAAAACTTTCATTCAGTGTATTGTGTATAATAAGTTAGGCATATCTCCCCCGGGTTGCTGTGGATATGTGAATTGTGTAAAGTTTTGTCAAATAGGGGTAAAAATTTAAGATTTTCTTTATACTTGATGGAAGGGGGAAAAATTAACTCATAATTTTGTCATAATGCAAAAGACAGAATTAGTATTTTTGCTTGTGTTCATTAATATTTTTGTTCAAAGTAAATTGCTCTACCACAAAGGGGTGTATTATCAATGCCCTTAACCATTCTTATCGTCGATGATGATTTAGGTACGCGTTTATCCATTAGTGACTATCTTGATTTGTCTGGATATCGTGTTATTACTACTGATAATGGCATAGATGCTTTGTCTATGTTAGAAGAGTATAATCCTGATTTGCTAGTGACAGATATTATGATGCCACGAATGAATGGTTATGAACTAGTGCGTCGTCTTCGTCAATTATCAGAGTTTCGATTATTACCTGTAATTTTACTGACAGAGAGAACTAAAACTCAAGAACGAATTTTGGGGTATCAATCTGGTTGTGATTTATACTTACCTAAGCCCTTTGAATTAGAAGAGATTGCCGCTGCTATACGTAACTTGTTAGAGCGATCGCAAGTTATCCAGTCAGAACGTCGTTTTATTTACCAGGATAACAACCGTAATTTAAAATATACAAAAGCAGAAAATGGTCATATTTCTGTATCTAATCAGGCTCAAAAATCTCAAGTATTGACACCGCTAACTGTCAGAGAAAAGCAAGTTTTAGACCTTTTAACCCATGGTTTTTCTAATGTGGAAATTGGTAATCATTTACATTTAAGTCCGCGTACGGTGGAGAAATATGTGAGTAGTTTATTGAGAAAAACAGAAACCAGTAATCGTGCTGAATTGGTTAGGTTTGCGATCAAACATGATTTAGTAGAATAGGATTTTTGTCCAATTTGACATTTTTAGTCTGGTAATATTCAGGGAAATTGAGTATTTTGAGGGTGCGTTAGTAAGTCCATAGCGCACCAAAATATAACCCGACTAAAATTTACAAATAGACTCTGGTTTCAGGGGACATTGTTTAACGATAAGTGGATTTTTCGCAAGGTAAAGATAAGCCAAATTAGTCAGATTAGACAAAGGTTTGATATCGCTGATTTTATTTCCCGAAAGGTAAAGATAAGCCAAATTAGTCAGATTAGACAAAGGTTTGATATCGCTGATTTTATTTCCCGAAAGGGAAAGATAAGCCAAATTAGTCAGATTAGACAAAGGTTTGATATCGCTGATTTTATTTCCCGAAAGGGAAAGAGAAGTCAAATTAGTGAGATTAGACAAAGGTTTGATATCGCTGATTTGATTTCCCAAAAGGGAAAGAGAAGTCAAATTAGTGAGATTAGACAAAGGTTTGATATCGCTGATTTGATTTCCCAAAAGGGAAAGAGAAGTCAAATTAGTGAGATTAGACAAAGGTTTGATATCGCTGATTTGATTTCCCAAAAGGGAAAGAGAAGTCAAATTAGTGAGATTAGACAAAGGTTTGATATCGCTGATTTGATTTCCCAAAAGGGAAAGAGAAGTCAAATTAGTGAGATTAGACAAAGGTTTGATATCGCTGATTTTATTTCCCAAAAGGTCAAGAAAAGTCAAATTAGTGAGATTAGACAAAGGTTTGATATCGCTGATTTTATTTCCCGAAAGGGAAAGAGAAGTCAAATTAGTGAGATTAGACAAAGGTTTGATATCGCTGATTTGATTTTCCCTAAGGTCAAGAGAAGTCAAATTAGTCAGATTAGACAAAGGTTTGATATCGCTGATTTGATTTCTCGAAAGCTCAAGAAAAGTCAAATTAGTCAGATTAGACAAAGGTTTGATATCGCTGATTTTATTTTCCCTAAGGTTAAGAGAAGTCAATTTAGTCAGCGTTTGATTAGCTTGACTACAATTTCGGGTTTCAGCAACATTTAATAATGCTTCTACCGTTCTTCTGGTCTCTTGAGGTAAACTGGCTTTTTGTTGACACCATTCTTTAAAGGTCTTAGGTGTTTTTATAGGTGCTGCGGTGACTTTTGGGGTGTAAAATCCTAAAGTCAGGGTAAAAATGGTGGTTGCTACTACACTTAGTTTCATGATTTTAGTGATAAGAAGTTACAGTAATTTTATCATGTTGTCGTGCTGAATTGTTAGATTTGCGATTAAACATGATTTAGTAGAATAGGATTTTTGTCCAATTTGACATTTTTAGTCTGGTAATATTCAGTGAAATTGAGTATTTTGAGGGTGCGTTAGTAACTCCATAACGCACCAAAATATAACCGGACTAGAAATCACAAATAGACTCTGGTTTCAGGGGACATTGTTTAGAGGTAAGTGGATTTCCCCAAATGTAAAGATAAGTCAATTTAGTGAGACTAGACAAAGGTTTGATATCGCTGATTTGATTTTTATCAAGGTAAAGATAATTCAAATTAGTCAGACCAGACAAAGGTTTGATATCGCTGATTTGATTTTTATCAAGGTAAAGATAATTCAAATTAGTCAGACCAGACAAAGGCTTGATATCACTGATTTGATTTTTTGAAATGTAAAGATAAGTCAATTTAGTCAGACTAGACAAAGCTTTTATATCGCTGATTTGATTTTCCCCAAGGTTAAGTTCAGTCAAATTGGTGAGACTAGACAAAGGTTTGATATCGCTGATTTGATTTCTCGGAAGGGAAAGAGAAGTCAAATTAGTCAGATTTGACAAAAGTTTGATATCGCTGATTTGATTTCTTGGAAGGTAAAGAGAAGTCAAATTAGTCAGATTTGACAAAGGTTTGATATCGCTGATTTGATTTTCCCCAAGGGAAAGAGAAGTCAACTTAGTCAGATTTGACAAAAGTTTGATATCGCTGATTTGATTTCTTGGAAGGGAAAGAGAAGTCAAATTAGTCAGATTAGACAAAGGTTTGATATCACTGATTTGATTTTTTGAAATGTAAAGATAAGTCAATTTAGTCAGACTAGACAAAGCTTTTATATCGCTGATTTGATTTTCCCCAAGGTTAAGTTCAGTCAAATTGGTGAGACTAGACAAAGGTTTGATATCGCTGATTTGATTTCTCGGAAGGGAAAGAGAAGTCAAATTAGTCAGACTAGACAAAGGTTTGATATCGCTGATTTGATTTTCCACAAGGTAAAGAGAAGTCAACTTAGTGAAATTAGACAAAGATTTGATATCGCTGATTTTATTGAACGAAAGGTCAAGTTTAGTCAAATTAGTCAGGTTAGATAAAGGTGCGGTATCGCTGATTTGATTTCCCACAAGGTTAAGAGAAGTTAATTTAGTCAGGTTAGATAAGGGTGTGGTATCGCTGATTTGATTAAACGCAAGGTCAAGAGAAGTCAAATTAGTCAGCGTTTGATTAGCTTGACTACAATTTTGGGTTTTAGCAACTTTTAATAATGCTTCTACCGTTCCTCTCGTCTCTTGAGGTAAACTGGCTTTTTGTTGACACCATTCTGTAAAGGTCTTAGGTGTTTTTATAGGTGGTTTTTTTTGTGGGTGCTGCGGTGACTTTTAAAGTATAAAATCCTAATGTCAGGGTAAAAATGGTGGTCGCTACTAGACTTAGTTTCATGATTTTAGTGATAATAAGTTACAGTAATTTTATCATGTTCTCATGCTGAATCATTGAGATTTCCGATCAAACATGATTTAGTAGAATAGGATTTTTGTCCAAATTGACATTTTTAGTCTGGTAACATTCAGTGAAATTGAGTATTTTGAGGGTGCGTTAGTAAGTCCATAACGCACCAAAATATAACCGGACTAGAAAATACAAATAGACTCTGGTTTCAGGGGACATTGTTTAGAGGTAAGTGGATTTTTCGTAAGGTCAACTTCAGTTAATTTAGTCAGATCAGACAAAGGTTGGATATCGCTGATTTTATTTTCTCCCAAGTTAATTTCAGTCAAATTAGTCAGATTTGATAAAGGGTTAATATCGCTGATTTTATTTCCTCCCAAGTTAATTTCAGTCAAATTAGTGAGATTTGATAAAGGGTTAATATCGCTGATTTTATTGACATGAAGATTAAGAGAAGTCAATTTAGTTAAATTTGACAAAGGGTTAATATCGCTGATTTTATTGTCATGAAGATTCAGAGATGTTAAATTAGTTAAATTTGATAAAGGTTTAATATTGGTGATTTTATTTTCACCAATATTAATTTCAGTCAAATTAGTTAAAGTCGACAAAGGACTAATATCGCTGATTTGATTTTTATGGAGATTAATTTCAGTCAAATTAGTTAAAGTCGACAAAGGACTAATATCGCTGATTTTATCTTCCCCAAGATTAAGAATAGTAAATTTACTCAGCGTTTGATTAGCTTGACTACAATTTTGCGTTTTAGCAACTTTCAACAGTTTTTTAATCGTATATCTCGTCTCTTTAGATAAACTGGCTTTTTGTTGACACCATTCTGTAAAGGTCTTGGGTGTTTTTATGGGCGCTGCGGTGACTTTTGGGGTGTAAAATCCTAATGTCAGGGTAAAAATGGTGGTTGCTACTACACTTAGTTTCATGATTTTAGTGATAAGAAGTTACAGTAATTTTATCATGTTGTCGTTACTAAAATGAATCTTACTTGTATTTTTTTGACATTAGGACTGAAAATTAAACGCAGATAAACGCAGATAAACGCAGATTAAATATAAATGATTTTGTAACTTCGTGGAGGATGTTTTAAAGTGGTATTAGTTTCTACCCCCCTTAGTCCCCCCTTATAAAGGTGGGAAAGTGGTATTAGTTTTTACCCCCCCTTACAAGGGAAAGTGGTATTAGTTTTACCCCCCTTAGTCCCCCCTTATAAAGGTGGGAAAGTGGTATTAGTTTTTACCCCCCTTAGTCCCCCCTTATAAAGGTGGGAAAGTGGTATTAGTTTTTACCCCCCCCCTTACAAGGGAAAGTGGTATTAGTTTTTACCCCCCCCTTACAAGGGAAAGTGGTATTAGTTTTACCCCCCTTAGTCCCCCCTTGTAAAGGTGGGAAAGTAGTATCAGTTTTTACCCCCCTTAGTCCCCCCTTATAAAGGAGGGGAAGTGGTATTAGTTTTTACCCCCCTTAGTCCCCCCCTTATAAGGGAAAGTAGTATTAGTTTTTACCCCCCTTAGTCCCCCCCTTACAAGGGAAAGTAGTATCAGTTTTTACCCCCTTTAGTCCCCCCTTATAAAGGAGGGAAATAAGAAAATCCGGTTCCCTCGTTTCACAAGGGAACATATTTGATACATTAATCATGACTTTTCAAACACCCTCTTAGTCTAAAAACTAAAACGACAAACAGACTTTTTCTGAATAGGACATTCTTGAGAAATCAGCGGGTTATCCTGGACTTTAAGAGTCCGTAAATTTTCTAAAGTAGATAAAGATTGAATATTACTAATTTGATTTTTCTCTAAATAAACAGCGGTCAAGTTAGTTAAATTTGACAAAGATTGAATATGACTAATTTGATTTTCTCCCAGATAAACAGCAGTCAAGTTAGTTAAATTTGACAAACTTTCAATATCACTAACTTGATTTTCTTTTAAGTCCAGAGAAGTTAATTTAGTTAAATTTGACAAGGGTTGAATATCGCTGATTTGATTTTTCCACAAGGAAATAAAAGTTAATTTAGTTAAATTTGACAAGGGTTTGATATCGCTGATTTGATTTTTCCACAAGGAAATAAAAGTTAAATTAGTCAAATTTGACAAGGGCTTGATATCACTAATTTGATTTTCCCACAAATTCAGAGTCGTCAACTTAGTTAAACTTGATAAAGGTTGGATATCCCTAATTTGATTTCCTCCCAAGTCAAGAGAAGTTAAATTAATCAAATTTGCTAAAGGTTTGATATCACTAATTTGATTTTCCCATAAATTCAAAGAAGTTAAATTAGTCAAACTTTCTAAAGGTTTGATATCACTAATTTGACTTCTCCACAGATTAAGAGAGGTCAATTTAATCAGTCTTTGATCAGCTTGAGTACAGTTTGTTGTTCCAGCGATTTTTAATAATGCTTCAACGGTGTATTTCGTTCCTTGAGGTAATTTGGCTCTTTGGTCACACCATTGTTTAAAATTGTTTGTTGTTTTCACAACAGGTGCTTTTCCAGGTATTTCTACAGGTGTTTGTATAGGTATAATAGGTATTTCTATGATCACTGGCTCAGATACAATGGGTATTTCTACGGTGGTAACGGGTTTTTTAGCAGGTGTTTTGACAGGTGTAACGGGCTTTTTAGTAGGTGTTTTAACGGTTGTAACAGGTTTTTTAGCAGGTGTTTTTACAGTTGTAACGGGTTTTTTAGTAGGTGTTTTGACGGTTGTAACAGGTTTTTTAGCAGGTGTTTTGACAGTTGTAACAGGTTTTTTAGTAAGTGTTTTTACAGGTGCAGCAGAGACTTCTAAAGTGTAAAGTCCTAAAGTGAAGGTAAAAATAGTAGCCGCGACTAAAGCTAGTTTCATAATTTTTATAAGTTAAGTTGTACTGCATTTAAAGTATAATTATAGCGGCCAGAATGCCCGCACCACAAGATTTAGCCATACTAGGATTGTAAAATTTAATATAGTAATATCATATACAAATTTTACAGTAATTTTACTATTAATGATGAACTTATTTTTTCCCTCTTCCTTCGCGCTTTTTGCGTCTTTGTGGTTAATATAACCTATATTCTGGCGATAAAAAAGAGTATTTTAGTTATTTTTTGGTTTTCGTAGTGGTTGGGAATTGATAGGACCCAAAAGTTGATTTAAACTCCGTAATTGTTCAGCCGTACCCATACAAATCAAAGTATCTCCCGACATTAACACCGTGTCTCCAGTAGGTCCACCAATGAGTTTACCATCAAGGCGGCGAATTGCCAAAACTAAAGCCCCAGATTGAGATCTCAACTTAGCTTTTTGTAAATTTTGACCAATAAAAGGACACTGAGCTATATCTAGTAAGAATTCTTCCATGTATAACTGCCGGTCAGTACCAGAGAGAATCCCGTCTACAAAGTCCAGAATCTGCGGTCTGAGGGCTGCGGCCGCCATGCGTTTCCCGCCGGTAATATATGGTGAAATTACGGCATCTGCCCCACCACGCTGTAACTTTTGTAACGATTCCTCTGTGCTGGCGCGAGCGATCGCCCGAATACCAGGATTCAGTGTTTTTGCTGATAATACAGTATATAAATTTTCCGCATCTGAAGGTAAGGCGGCCACAATGCAAACTGCTTTAAGAATACCAGCCTTGAGTAAACTATCATCTAAGGTGGCATCACCCTGGTAAACAATATAACCAAGTTCTTGCGCTCTTTGTGCGGAGTCAATTTCCGAATCAATGACCAGAAAAGAAACACCTTCAGCCTGAAACTCCTTAGCAATTTGTCGTCCGGTGCGACTAAATCCACAGATGATATAATGATCTGATAATGATTCCATTAAACGCCTTTGTTGTCGCAGTCTAATTCCTTCTAAAAAATAGCCTTCAATAACTGCGGCTGTAAATCTATTAACAATATAACCAAGATTGACCACACCCATTAAAATCAAGGCTATGGTAAACAAACGTCCACGACTACCTAAAGTACGAGTTTCCCCATAACCGACAGTAGCCAAAGTAATCACAGTCATATAGGCTGCATCTTCCCAAGACCAGCCTTCTACTAGAGAATACCATAAAGTGCCAATTAAGAAAATACAAGCTAAAGCAAGCGCCCCAGCCATTAACTCCTTTTGAATTTGTTGATATTTTTGCTCAAGGGTAGAATACACAGGTAATTAAAAATTAAGAGTCAAAAAATTTAAAAAGTTAAGAGTCAAAAAAATTAGAAAAAATTGTATTTTTCTCCTAACTGCTGAAAAATTTGGAAATATTGCCAAGAACCTAGTAGAGTATTACGATAAAAGGTTTTCAGGAGTTGCGGTAGTGAGCGTCCACTCTCTAATTGAACAAGCCACAAACCCCCCGGAGTCAGGTATTATGCCATCTACACCCTTTGATTTTGATAGCTTTGATGGGGCTGTCATGTCTACATACAGTCGGTTTCCTTTGGCTTTAGAACGGGGCGCTGGTTGCCGTGTTTGGGATAGTCAGGGTAAGGAATATTTGGATTTTGTTGCGGGTATTGCTACTTGTACTCTAGGACACGCCCATCCAGCAATGGTAGAGGCTGTAACTAGACAAATCCAAAAATTGCATCATGTCTCTAATTTGTACTATATTCCCGAACAGGGTGCATTAGCTAAATGGATTGTTAATCATTCTTGTGCAGATAGGGTATTTTTCTGTAATTCTGGCGCTGAAGCCAACGAGGCAGCCATTAAACTAGCCCGGAAATATGCCCACACTGTCCTAGAAATTGCCCACCCGATCATTTTAACAGCCCATGCCAGTTTTCATGGACGGACTTTAGCCACGGTTACTGCCACTGGACAACCAAAGTATCAAAAACATTTTGATCCTTTAGTTCCTGGTTTCCACTATATAAATTATAACGATATTCGAGCAGTGGAAGCCGCTGTGACTGAATTAGATGAAGGTAATTATCGGGTCGGGGCAATTTTAATTGAACCATTACAGGGGGAAGGTGGAGTTCGTCCCGGAGATATTGCCTATTTTAAGCGTTTGCGGGAGATTTGCGATGAAACCGGGATTTTGTTGATTTTCGACGAAGTGCAGGTTGGTATGGGACGGAGTGGTAAATTATGGGGTTATGAACATTTGGGGGTAGAACCGGATATTTTCACCAGTGCTAAAGGTTTGGGAGGTGGTATTCCCATTGGTGCGATGATGAGTAAGAAATTCTGCGATATTTTTCAACCGGGAGAACACGCAAGTACATTTGGTGGTAATCCTTTTGTCTGTGGTGTGGCGCTGAGTGTTTGTGAGACTTTGGAAAAGGAGAATATTTTACAAAATGTCATAGAACAGGGTGCACATTTAAGAGAGGGATTAAGAGCGATCGCACTTAACTATCCTCAATATATCACAGAGGTACGCGGTTGGGGTTTAATTAGTGGCATGGAAATCAAAGCCGATATTCCCTTAACTGCGCCTGAAGTTGTCAAGGCTGCCATGGAAGCAGGTTTATTACTTGTTCCTGCAGGTCCTAAGGTTGTGCGATTTGTACCGCCTCTAATTGTCACAGAGGCAGAAATCAATGAAGCATTAAAAGCTGTAGAAAAAGCATTAGCTAAACTGACAGCATAGGTACTTAAAAATTCGTAATTCGTAATTTTAAGAATTATCAATTACGAATTTTTTATCTTGACAAATTTGGCTCTACCGGAGTTAGTGTGATAAAAAAGATTACCATCTTTGTACCGCGTTTAATCTCAAACCGCTGCAAGTTTTGTAATTGGGGCTTCAACTTCTATATTGGTTAGGGAAGCAATGTCTTCCAATGGTGAAAACTACACATTTTTAATTGAAGGACGTATTACCCAATTTGCTGCATTACTCTTATTAGGAATTAGTATTTACGGTTTTGCAGATTTAATGATAATGTTGTAAGTTTTCTGCAAATTGTCAGTAGTACATTGAGATTCCCAACTTCTGACAAGAATTGATGATTTTTGACCAAATAAGGGATATTTTATCCCTCAATAATCGCTTTTTCTTCTGGGGTTAATTTATATAGTTTATAAACGATTTCATCAATGGGTGCTAAGTCATCATCAAGTTAAACTGTTTAGTTCCCTTAATCTGTCAACAGGCAGTCCGGAAGATAATTTGATAAATTTTGGTCATGACAGAGATATTTATCGTTTACGGTGGGGAGTTGAACTGTTATGGAAATTTTTAAAGATGCACCTAAAACTGGATAGATTAATCACTAAAAATGTTAATGGTATTGCTATTCAAATTTATGCTAGTCTCATCGCTTATCTGATTTTACAACTTGTATCTGTTCCGAAAGAATGGGGTGAAAAGATGTTAGATAAATTCCGCTATCTTCAAGCTTGTATGTGTCAACAAATCAGTTATGTTCATTGGATGGAAGATATTATGAAATGTTGACATTTTTACCCTTGATAATACTACTATACTTAAATATGTAAAGTTTTGTAACGACATTCAACATTTCTGTAAAGAAACCATTCCTCTTTAAAAATTACTGTCTATATAAATCGTGAGTCAGCTTTTAGAAATTAATCCGGCGATAAACTTCAGTAAGGGGGACTTCTACATTTAAACTATGTAATAATATAGACTGATCAGGATGATCATAAACTTGCCATTGCCAGCGAACTGCTTGCAGCAGCGCTAGTTCCCTCCGGGACGCTCCGCGAACGCTATCGCTACTATCATCAAGTTTGTGATAATGCTCAATATAGGGTTCAGTTTGGCTAACTAGCAGATATTCGCAAAAGCTAGGAAGTGAGCGATATTTTCTAAATTTATCACCTCTATCATAACCTTCAGTAGAGGGTGATAAAACTTCCACAATTACTAAAGGATTGAGAATTTCGTCAGTGCGCTCACCGTTAAACTCCGGTTCACCATTAATTACAAGAACATCAGCATAAGTACCATGATTAAACTCAGAAATCCAGATTCTTAAGTCCCCATTATAAGTTTGAAAATTAGTGTCTCTGAGAGCTACATTAAGTAAAGTAGTAATATTGACGGTAAGACGGCTATGAACTTCTGAACCTCCAGCCATTGCAATAATTTCTCCGTTCCGATATTCATGTTTTTCTGCGGCGGTTTCCTCCATCACTCGATACTCATCTGGAGTGAAGTGAGTTGTTGTTATATCCTGGGTAATATTGGGGGGACTGGTTTGAGTAATAACCACGATCAAACCTCACGAATAATTGGTTTTATTTTAAGATAGTTCTTCCTTATCAGCTTTATGATAACAAATTTTAAATCAATTGTCAAGCCCCAAATACAGTTTTTTGCGATCGGATTTTAGGTCTTTGATTTCCTATATACTAGTTAACAAATAAAATTAGGAGTTATAAGTCGTGTCTGAAGAGACTAAAACCCATTGCTTCGTAGTTGGCATTGGGGCTTCTGCGGGAGGACTACGCGCATTAGAAGAATTTTTTGATAATATGCCCGCAGATAGTGGTGCGGCCTTTGTTGTCGTGCAACACCTCTCTCCAGATTTTAAAAGTTTAATGAAAGAACTGCTGGAACGTCGCACCCGCATGATAGTCAAACGGGTACAAAGCGGAATGCAGATTGAACCGAATACAGTATATTTAATTACGCCTCAGAATAATTTAGTTGTTAATGATGGGATTTTAGAGTTAATTCAGCAAAGCGAACCCCCTCGACAGCAACCCAATTTTCCCATTGATATTTTTCTCGATTCCCTGTCAAGAGATAGGGGAGAACAAGCAATGGCTGTAATCCTCTCAGGAACGGGAAGTGATGGAACAAGGGGAATACAGAGCATTAGCGAGTCCGGTGGGTTAACATTTGTCCAATCACCAGGGACAGCAGAATTTGATGGTATGCCCCAAAGTGCGATCGCTACAGGTATTGTAGATCAAGTGCTACCACCGGCAGAAATGGCGCGGACGATTTATGAAATCATCCAAATGCAGCGTCAAGGCGCAAGTCCAGGGGAATCTTTACTGCCAGAATTAGAATCAGAGAAACTCCGCGCGATTATCCAAATTCTCAACCAATACGAAAAACTCGATTTTTCCTATTATAAACCCAGCACTCTCAGCCGCCGCATTTACCGTCGTTGTTCTCTCAGTGGGCATAATCTCTTAGATGAATATGTAGAATATTTAACTACCTCTAGCGAAGAACGCTCACTGCTACGAGATGATTTAATGATTGGGGTGACAAGATTTTTTCGAGATTCCGCAGCTTGGGACTACTTAGATAAGGAAGTATTACCAGAATTAATTAGCCCTTTGGAAAATGGTCAGCAGCTAAGGGTGTGGGTAACAGCTTGTGCTACTGGTGAAGAAGCCTATTCTATGGCCATTTTAATGGATGAGGTCATCAACCGCTTAGGTAAACAACTGAGTGTAAAAATTTTTGCTACAGATATAGATGCAGCCGCTTTAAGTAAAGCCGCCGAAGGGATTTATCCTGAAAGTATTAGTATTGATGTTTCTCGAAAACGGTTAGAAAAATATTTTACCTTCCGTAACCGTAATTTCCATGTGTCGCGGGCGTTGCGGGAAATGATTATTTTTGCTCCCCACAACTTGGCTAAAAATGCGGGATTTACGCGAATGCACCTGATTAGCTGTCGTAATGTTCTCATTTATATGCAGCCAGTTTTGCAACAGCACGTTATGAGAATGTTGCATTTTTCATTGATGCACAAAGGTATTTTATTATTGGGTGCTGCAGAAACACCAGGAGAATTAATTGAAGAATTTAGTCCCCTGTATGAGAAATTCAAAATTTATCAAAAGCGACGCAATGTGCGTTTACCAATTCTCAATCAAAATTTAGAATATATAACTCCTGTTGTCGCTCGTCCTAGTCAAACTAGACGGGGTACGGTGCAATTTGATCCGGCTTTGGGTGCCGCATTTAGTGCTTTTGTTCGCCGTAGACAATGTACCTGTTTATTAGTTAACGATGATTTAGAATTATTTCACGTCGTTACTGATATGGTCCAGATTATGCAAGTCCCAGAAGGACAAATGACTAGAGCGATCGCCGATTTAGTCCCAAATACTCTAAAATTACCTATTAATACTGCCCTACATCGTGCTAAAAGAGAACGAAAAACTGTTCTTTATGGTAATATTCACTTAAATCAAGCTAATAATATTCGCAGTGTTAATTTAGAAGTTACTTATCATACGGGAGATACCCGCATGACGGACTTCTTTATGTTAATTATTGAAAATGAAGAACGTCCTTCTTTACCAAACCGTCCTGAAGCCTTTCAACAAGACGCAGAAGCAACTCAGCGCATTCTTGATTTAGAATACGAATTACAGCAGACTAGGGAAAATCTACAAGCCACAATTGAGGAATTAGAAACCACTAATGAAGAACAACAAGCCACTAATGAAGAATTGTTGGCTTCTAATGAAGAGTTACAAAGTACAAATGAAGAACTTCACTCTGTTAATGAAGAACTATATACAGTTAATACAGAATATCAAACTAAAATTCGTCAATTATTAGAATTATCCAACGACGTAGATAATCTGCTGCGAAGTAGTGAAATTGGCGTAATTTTCCTAGATAGAGAATTACGAATTCGTAAATTTACCCCCGCTGCTACGACAGCTATTAACCTGTTAGAAACTGATGTTGAACGCCCAATTCAGCATATTACCCATAATATGAATTGTCCTAATCTGCTAGAATTGTTACAGCGGGTAGTGGAAACAGAAAAACCTATTGAACAGGAAGTAAGGCTAAATAATACGGAAAATCATTTACTGATGCGTTTATATCCATATCTTAGAGATGATGGACAAGCAGATGGGGTAGTAATTACTTTTGTAAATATTAATGAAATTAAGCAGGTACAAGAAGCTCTACAACGTCGTACGGAGGAATTAGAAAAACTTTATAATACAAATCCCGTGGGGTTGGTACTCCATGACGAAGAATTGCAGTTTGTGCGAGTTAACGAAGCTATGGCGGAAATTAACGGTTTACCAGCTAATGCACATATCGGTAAAAAACTGCGAGAAGTATTACCAGATTTAGCTAATCGGGTTGAACCAATTTTACATCAAGTATTGACAACAGGAAAACCGATTCGCAATCTTGAGATTTCCGGGTTTACACCCTCCCAGCCAAATGTTCAAAGACATTGGATTGCTAGTTATTATCCTGTTAATCAACTTGACGGTGGTAAGGCTGTGAGTGCGGTAGTTGTAGAAGTTACCGAACTCAAACAAGCACAAATGGCTTTACTACAAAGTGAAGAAAGATTACGAGCTTTGATGAATTCTAGCCAAACTATTTTATTTAGTTGTCAACCCACTGGGGATTATCGAGCTACCTTTATTAGTGATAACGTAGAGTTGATTTTAGGTTATTCCCCAGAGGCGTTTTTAGATGAAGCTGGGTTTTGGTATGATTATATTCATCCTGAAGATAAAGAGCGAGTATTATTAGGATTAAATCGCTTAGAATTTGATAATATTTATTCTTTAGAATATCGGTTACGTTCTGCTGAAGGTGGTTATCGGTGGTTTTTTGCTCAGTTGCGCTTAATTAGAGATCAGGATAATAAAGGGTTAGAGTGTGTGGGCTATTTAGTAGATATTAGCGATCGCAAAGCCGCAGAAAAGATTCTAGAACAACAGGTACAAAGAGAAAGACTATTAAAACAAATTACCGACGAAATTCGCCAAAGTCTCGAACCCCAAAAAATCTTTGAAACCTCTGCGAACCGTATTGGTGAAGCCTTTGGGGTAGATCGTTGTTTTCTCCATACTTACGAAGTCGAGCCAATAGAACACCTCCCTATAGTTGCAGAATATTTAAGCGGTGACATAGCTTCTATTCAAGGAGTGTTAGGACCTATTGCTGGTAATCCCCACATTCATCAACTGCTCCAACAAGATACAGCGATTATTATAGATGATGTATTTACAGATCCATTAGTATCATCAAGTAGGGAAGTTTCTCAACAAATCGGACTAAAATCCATATTAGCCATTCGCACCTCCTATCAAGGAAAGGCCAACGGGTTGATTTGTTTACATCAATGCAATCATCAACGCCATTGGATTACTGAAGATAGTGCCCTTTTAGAGGCTGTAGCTGCTCAAGTTGGAATTGCGATCGCTCATGCTAAACTTCTACAACAGGCCGAACAGCGACAAATAGAACTCGCTCAACAAAACTTAGCCTTAGAAACAGCCACGGAAAAAGCCCAAGCAGCCAGTCGGACAAAAAGTGAATTTCTCGCCAATATGAGCCATGAAATTCGCACTCCCATGAATGCTATTTTAGGATTTTCCGAACTATTACAAAATCTCGTCAGTGATGATTTAGCTCAAAGTTATCTCCGAGCCATTCAAACCAATGGCCGCACCTTACTGACCTTAATTAATGATATCCTGGATTTATCGAAAGTCGAAGCCGGGAAACTGAAACTTAACTATGAATCTGTCAATCTTCCCTCACTTCTGCGGGATATTCAACAAATGTTTCTGCAAAGAGCGCGGGAAAAAGGACTATTTTTAGATCTACAAATTGATGATTCCGTTCCCGTCAAAATATATATTGACGAGGTACGATTGCGGCAAATATGCGTTAATGTTGTCGGTAATGCTATTAAATTTACAGGGAAAGGTGGTGTAACTATTCATGTTCATAGTCGGATTAACCCTAGCGTTCAGAATCACGCATATTTAGAAATTGCGGTTTCTGATACAGGTATTGGTATTTCTGCACGGGACCAAATCTTGATTTTTGATGCTTTCCGTCAAAGTCAGGGACAAAGTAATCGTAAATATGGCGGTACGGGGTTAGGATTAACTATTAGCCGCAGATTGACGCAAATGATGGGTGGTATAGTTGAGGTAACAAGTGAATTAGAACATGGTAGCACCTTTACTTTGATATTTCCCGAAATTGCAACTACTCAAACTCCGACAATTTCACCGATATCAACCTTAAAAACCCATGATTTAAGTCAATTTCCCGCTTTAAAAATTCTCATAGTTGATGACGTACAATCTAACCGAGATTTACTTTCTGCCTATTTCAATTCTACTCCCCATCAAGTTATGATGGCAGATAATGGGGTAATAGCTCTCAAATTAGCCGTTGAACATCATCCTGACCTGATATTACTAGATTTGGTCATGCCGCAAATGGACGGACAAACGGTTTTGCAAGCTTTAAAACATAATCCCTCAACAGCGGATATTTGCGTAATTATGGTGACAGCTTCTATCCAAGAACAGGACTTTGAGGAATTACAACCCCTTGCTCAAGGATTTTTACGTAAACCAGTTAGTCCGCATGATCTTTTCAGTGAGTTACAACGTTTATTTCCTTATCAACTATTAGTAGAATCAAACCCTAATTCTCCGCTACAAATAACTGAGCAGGTAATGTCTCCTTCCGCCTTAAAGAAGTTACCAGAACTGATAAAATTATTACAACAGGAAGAAACATCTGTTTGGAAAACTTTACATCAAACCCTGTTAATTGATCAGCTACGAGTTTTCGCGCTTAAATTACAAGCTTTAGCAGAGCAATATGAATGTTATCATTTAGCAGAATATGCTAATACGCTGAAAAACCAAATTGATACCTTTGATTTGGCTCATTTAGCGAATACTGTTGCTAATTTCCCAGCAATTAGTAAAAAATTACAGAAATTGCTACCTTAAAGGCTGACAGCAGTCCCCGGCATGATAAAGTACAGATATTAATCATAAAACTCTTGTGGTGCGGTTATCTTGGTCGCTATTACTGTAGTTTAATCAAGTGAAATGTACTGTATTATATAGGACTCCTATTTGAGTTATGAACTAGTTTTTTTAATGAACCACAGAGACACAGAGGACACAGAGGGAGGAAAATAAGAGATGTTCACGTTTCATTTAGGATTGCTATATATATATACTTTAAGAATATAAAAGTCCCAGCAGCTAGAAGTCGCAATTAAATAAAAATTCTCACCTCCGTTTTCATGTTAAGTTGATTATATAAATAATGGAAAAAACTGCTTTTAATCCACAGGATTGTACAATATTAATTGTTGATGACCTCATTCAAAATATCGAAGTTTTAGGAAGAACTCTAGAAACACAAGGTTATTCTATTACCTATGCTCTGAGCGGAAAAGAAGCCCTCCAACGACTGCAAGTAATTCAGCCAGATTTAATTTTATTGGATTTATTAATGCCGGAAATGAGTGGTTTAGAAGTTTGTGAACAAATTAAAAATAATCCAGATTATTACCATATTCCAATTTTATTTCTAACTGCTAGTCATGAAGAAGAACACTTAATAGAAGCTTTTGAAAAGGGAGCGGCTGATTATGTAACCAAGCCTTTTCGCGCTACAGAATTATTAGCCCGTGTGCAGACACATATTCAATTAAAACGCCAAACTAGACAGTTACAACAAAGTGAAAATAAACTCAATACTATTGTTACTTATATCAAAGATGGTATTTTAATTGTTGATGAATCAGGAGTTGTGAAATTTGCTAACCCGGCTGCAGCACAAATGTTTGATAGACGATTATCTAGTTTAATTAATCAGGAATTGGGGTTACCAATTGTAGTAGGAAAAGTTGCTGAACTTGATATTATTCGTCCTCATGGAATTCTTGGCCGTGCAGAAATTACCGTTGGTGAGACTGAATGGTTAGAGCAAAAAGTTTCAATTGTCGCTCTGCGAGATGTGAGTGAACGCAATCAAATTGAGAAAAAATTAAGAATTGCTGTCAATAAACAGAAATTATTAAGTCAGAAATTAAAAAAATTAGCTACTACTGATGTTTTAACTGAAATTGCTAACAGACGGAATATTTTGGCAATTTTAGAGAACGAATTTCAAAAAACACAAGCTAATAATGAAATCTTTTCACTTTTATTAATTGATATTGATAACTTTAAATTTGTCAATGATAATTATGGATTTTTTATTGGTGATCAAGTATTAAAAGAAATATCTCAATTTTTGGTTAATTATCTGGAAAATGCGGGTACAGTTGGGCGTTTAGGTGATGAAGAATTTATGATTATTTTACCAGTTACAGAGTTACAAGGGGCTGTAGAACTGGCTGAACGTCTATGTGAGCAAATTCGTAATTTAGAGATAGATACCACTTCTGGTCCCATAAAAATTACTATTAGTATTGGTGTGACTGTTTATCAACCTGATGATAAAAATTACACAGTTATGTTAAAGCGTGCCTATAATCTTCTTTATCAAGATAAAGAGCAGTCCTGAGCCTTAATTACTAGCACTATTTGTTACAAATCTCACTGAATAAAAATTCATCCCTAAGATTCTTTGCTCTTGTCTTTATCAGTTGCTACATACAGTTCTAAACTGTAGATGAGAGATAAAAGCCTGTTGGGGGAAATTTTGTGAAAAAAGTTTTAGCAATTATTCTGGGTGGCGGTGCGGGTACTCGGCTTTATCCGTTAACTAAACTGCGCGCCAAACCAGCAGTACCGGTAGCAGGGAAATATCGCTTGATAGACATACCTGTTAGCAACTGCATCAATTCCGAAATATTCAAAATTTACGTTCTGACTCAGTTTAACTCAGCTTCTCTGAATCGTCACATTGCTCGTGCTTACAACTTCAGCGGGTTTAGCGATGGGTTTGTCGAAGTGTTAGCAGCACAACAAACCCCCGAAAACCCTAACTGGTTTCAAGGTACGGCCGATGCTGTGCGTCAGTACATCTGGATGTTACAAGAGTGGGATGTAGAGGAATTTCTGATTCTTTCAGGTGATCATCTTTACCGCATGGATTACCGGCAATTTATCCAGCGTCACAGAGATACAAATGCTGATATTACACTTTCCGTAATTCCCATGGATAATCGTCGCGCCTCAGATTTTGGCTTGATGAAAATCAATGAATCGGGTCGGGTAATTGACTTTAGTGAAAAACCCAAAGGTGAAGCTTTAGCGCAGATGCGTGTTGATACCACTATACTGGGATTGACAAAAGAACAAGCCGAATTACAGCCATATATCGCCTCTATGGGGATTTATGTCTTTAAAAAAGATGTTTTGATTAAGTTGTTGAAACAATCTTTAGAACAAACGGATTTTGGTAAAGAGATTATTCCCGAAGCTGCTAAGGATCATAACGTTCAAGCTTTCTTGTTTGACGACTACTGGGAAGATATTGGCACAATTGAATCTTTTTATGAAGCCAATTTAGCTCTAACTAAGCAACCCCTCCCTCCCTTTAGTTTCTATGATGAAGCAGCACCAATTTATACTCGCGCTCGTTATTTACCCCCCTCTAAACTGTTGAATTGCCAAATTACCGAATCTATGATTGGTGATGGCTGCATTTTGAAAGATTGCCGCATTCAACATTCTGTTTTAGGAGTGCGATCGCGGATAGAATCAGGCTCTGTAATTGAAGAAACCTTAATCATGGGTGCTGACTATTACCAACCATCCGTTGAAAGACAATGCAGCTTAGAAGAAAATGATATTCCCGTCGGTATTGGTACAGACACCATGATTCGTCGTGCCATTATTGATAAAAATGCCCGCATTGGTCACAATGTGAAAATCATCAATAAGGACAATATTCAAGAAGCAGAACGGGAAAAACAAGGCTTTTACATCCGTAGCGGTATTGTCGTTGTTCTCAAAAATGCTGTAATTCCCGATGGTACAATCATTTAGTTCGTTGTCAGTTGTTCGTTGTCGGTTGTTCGTTGTTTGTTGTTTTACCACTGACCACTGACCACTGACCAATAACCACTGACCACTGACCAATAACCAATGACTAAATTAATTTTGCTAATTGGTCTTCCTGGTAGCGGTAAATCAACTTTAGCAAAACAACTACTGAGAGAATGCCCCCAGATAGAGCTAATTTCCACAGATACTATCCGGGGTCAGCTTTTTGGTTCAGAAGCAATTCAAGGACCATGGCCGTTAATTTGGCGGGAAATGGAACGACAATTACAACAAGCCATAATCGCCGATAAAAGGGTGATTCTCGACGCTACCAACGCCCAAAGGAAAAATCGCCGAGAAGTCATTACCCTAACCCGTAATTGTGGCTTTACTTATATCACTGGGATTTGGCTGAAAACTCCGGTTTGGCTATGTTTAGCCAGGAATCAACGCCGAAGTCGTCAAGTTCCTGAAGATATAATTCTCCGAATGTACCATCAAATCCGGGATGCTCCCCCCAGTGTAGAAGAAGGAATGGATGAGCTTATTTCCTTTTTATCATGGCAAGAGTACGGGAATTGCGCTGCTGTATTCAGCAAGAACCACACTTGATTTTGACAATTATTTGTTAGTTTAATATCAGCTTCTTTTGGACTGATATTCGACCCAATCAAGACTTTTGAATTAACAGTAAATTTCATATCTGAGAAAAAACATAACTTAAATTTCCACAGGAGGCTCGTAGATGGCAGCAACCGACTTTAAAGACTATTATGCAATTTTAGGTATTGGCAAAACCGCCACATCAGAAGACATTAAACAAGCCTTTCGCAAACTAGCCCGCAAATATCATCCTGATGTTAACCCCAATAACAAACAGGCTGAAGCCAACTTTAAAGAAGTTAATGAGGCTTATGAGGTATTATCTGACCCCGATAAACGCAAAAAATATGACCAATTTGGTCAATATTGGAAACAAGCTGGTCAAGGCTTTCCTGGGGGTTCTGGGGCGGATATGGGTGGTTTTGATTTCGGTCAATACGGCAGTTTTAATGACTTCTTAAATGAGTTATTTGGTGGTGCTGGACCCCGCAGCGGCCGACAAAGTTACTCTTCTCGAACTTCTACGAGCAGACAAAGTAGCAGTTTTAACGATGTTGCTTTTCAAGATGGTGGTACGCAGGATGCAGAAGCTGTGATTAATTTAACCTTTGCTGAAGCATTCTCTGGAGTTCAAAAACGGTTTAGTCTAGGAACTGAAACTATTGATGTACGTATTCCTGCTGGTGCTAAAACTGGGACTCGTTTACGGTTGAAGGGCAAAGGGCAAACTAACCCCATGAGTCAACAACGGGGAGATTTATATTTAAAGGTAGAATTACAACCCCATAGTTTTTTCCAAATGGAAGGGGATAATCTTGTTTGCGAGGTATTAATTACACCTGATGAAGCTACATTAGGCGCGTCCATAGATGTACCTGCGCCTGATGGTCATGTTAATGTTAAATTACCGGCGGGAGTCCGTTCTGGTCAATCTTTGCGTTTACGTGGTAAGGGTTGGCCCCTAGCTAAAGGTGGACGAGGTGATCAATTTGTAAAGGTAGCAATTGCACCACCAAAAGAACTCACCGCCCAAGAACGAGAATATTATGAAAAAATCCGGGCTATTCGTACTTATAACCCCCGCAGTCATTTAGCACAAATTACATTATAACGCTAATAATTCCTTCATACTGATAACCATTAAGCCCATGTTAATACCAGAAAGTTTACTGATTCACCACGCCGAAATTATTTTACCCAATGGTGAATCAATGATTGGAGATGTTCTGACTCAGGGAAGGCAAATAGTCCAAGTAGACCGGGAAATTACCAACGCTACACCTACATACACAATTGAGGCACAAGGGTTAACTTTATTACCTGGCGTAATTGACCCCCAGGTGCATTTCCGCGAACCCGGACTAGAATATAAAGAAGATCTATTTACAGCTAGTTGTGCTTGTGCTAAGGGAGGAGTTACCTCCTTTCTAGAAATGCCCAATACAAAACCATTAACTATCACCCAAGCAGCCTTAAACGACAAATTGGAACGGGCCGCCCAGAAGTGTTTGGTTAATTATGGCTTTTTTATTGGGGCTACGACCGATAATTTACCAGATTTACTTTCTGCCCAGCCTACACCGGGTATTAAGGTGTTTATGGGGTCAATGCACGGACAATTATTAGTGAGCCAAGAAGAGGCGCTAGAGGCGATTTTTGCCCGGGGAAATCGGTTAATTGCTGTTCATGCAGAAGACCAAGCCCGCATTAATCAACGCAAACAGGAATTTGCTGGTATTCAAGACCCTGCTATTCATTCCCAAATTCAAGACAATCAAGCTGCATTGTTAGCTACACAATTGGCATTAAAGCTTTCTAAAAAATATCAACGCCGGTTACATATTTTGCATTTATCAACAGCAGAGGAAGCAGATTTACTGCGTCAGGACAAACCGAGTTGGGTGACAGCAGAGGTAACGCCTCAACATTTACTTTTGAATACGAGCGCCTATGAAACTATTGGTACTTTAGCACAAATGAATCCACCTTTGCGATCGCCCCATGATAATGAGGTTCTTTGGCAAGCTTTACGAGATGGTATCATTGATTTTATTGCTACTGACCACGCCCCCCACACCTTAGCCGAAAAAGCCCAAACCTATCCTAACACTCCTTCGGGAATGCCCGGTGTAGAAACGTCTCTACCTTTAATTTTAACCGCTGCTATGGCAGGAAAGTGTACAGTTGCCCAAGTTGTACAATGGATGTCTAAAGCGGTGGCTGTAGCTTATGGTATTGCTAATAAGGGAGAAATTACCCCCGGTTACGATGCTGATTTAGTGCTGGTAGATTTGAAGAATTACCGAGAAGTGAAACGGGAAGAAGTTCTCAGTAAATGCGGTTGGAATTCTTTTGAGGGTTGGAATTTAACGGGTTGGCCAGTGACAACAATTGTCGGTGGTAAAATTGTTTATAATCACGGTGAGGTAAATACGCAAGTTAGAGGACAAGCTTTAACTTTTACTAATCCGTAGTTATTTGTCTGCGGTAATTGTAAATCTCTACTACACAAATAAAATCCACTTGTGAGAATTAAGAAAAAAATTAAGGTTCTTAAATCCATGCAGATGGGTTTTGTCTGTGTAGCGGTGACTTCCACTCGCCCAAGTTTCTCGCAACTTATGGTAATATTAAAATATACTACTATACTTGTTACCTCTGAGAAGTATGAGCATCTACCCAGATTTTCAAGCACAAGGCTATGATGTTATTCGAGAACTAGGACGCAACCGCGAAGGTGGTAGAATTACTTGGTTAGCAACAAATCTTAACACAAAGCAACCAGAAGTAATCAAACAGTTTTGTTTTGCTCAAGCGGGTGCAAGTTGGTCCGGTTCAGAAGCCCACGCACGAGAAATACAGGTACTTAAAGGATTAAATCATCCTGGTATTCCCAGTTACTTGCATTCCTTTGAAACCTCCGATGGTTTTTGTTTAATTCAAGAGTATATTCATGGTTCTACTTTAGCAGAACCTCGCAGCTTTTCACCAGCAGAAATTAAACAAATTGCAGTTAAGATATTAGAAATTCTGGTATATTTACAAAATCGGATACCGTCGGTAATTCATCGAGATATTAAACCAGAAAACATTTTAGTAGATGAACAAATCAATGTCTATTTAATTGACTTTGGTTTTGCTCGTATTGGTAGTCATGATGTAGCTGGAAGTAGTGTATTTAAAGGAACTCCTGGTTTTATTCCCCCAGAGCAAATGTTTAAACCCACAAATGCTACAGATTTGTATGCTTTGGGTGCAACTTTGATATGTTTATTAACAGGAATCAAGTCAACAAAAATAGATCAATTGCAAGATGAAGATGATCCTTATTTGATTAAATTTCGTCATCTTTTACCCCAGGTAAGTTTGCGGTTTATCGGTTGGTTGGAAAAGATGGTACAACCGAAACAAAAAGACCGATTTACTAATGCAGAATTAGCTTTAGAATCACTCAAACCCCTTGATGTTATTCGTGTACCAGCAGTTGATTTTAGTGAAACAGTTTTAGAGTTTAAAGCGAATTGGCTGGGGGAAAAATTAACTAGGGTTATTATTATTGAAAATTCTATACCAGATACTTTATTAGAAGGTAAATGGGAAGTTGCACCTCATCCTCAAGACCCTCCCCATACACCGGATACTCATGCTTGGATTTCAGTTACACCTGCTCAGTTTAGTAGGAATAATATTCATTGTCAGGTTCAGGTGGATACGAGTAAATTGATGGCGGATAAGCAGTATAAACGTCAATTAATTCTTCATAGTAATGCTTATCCAGCGAGTCATACTTTAACGGTGAAGGTACAAACGGCGGCTTTACCCATTGAGAAGATAAAATTGCCCTATTTAGGATTAATTAAACTATTTTTAATAGCTGGGCTGGTAGCTATGGCTACGAGTTGGTTTATTACTTATGCTGCAAGTCCAGTTACTATTTGGTTATTACAAAATTTGGGATATGAGGCGATACTCTCTATGCTTAGGGTGTGGGGTGTTGTTACACTTCTGGGTGTGATTTGGAGTTTTACTAAAGTAGTAAATACACAAGAAACTTCGTATCCTTCGTATATACGTCAGACTGTGGGTCAAGTTGTGGGTGAATATGTAAGTTTGGCTATAGCCGTATCTGTAGGTGGGGCTGCGGTTGGGCTTGCGGTTGGGACTGTGGTTGAAGGTCTACTTGACCTTACAGTTAAACATAGTGGTTTTGATCTAGTTGGTCCGGTTGTCGGTTTCGTTTTCATGGCGGCTATACCTTTAGCTATAGCAGGTGTTGTCACTTGGGGTGTGTGTTGGGTTATATATTGGATTGTATATCGGGTTGTGAATTTTGTGGCTGTAGACTTAGCTGAAGATTCGGTTATGGGTAGACTGTTACTACTGGTAACGGGGTTTGGGGCTAGTGCAGGAATTGGTATAATAGTCGGCTTTCTAAATCCATTGATTTTGTTAGCACTAACTGGAACAAGTTTACCCACACTTGCTATGTTACTTTATTCACCAATTAGCCACCGTCAATTAATTGCTAAATATCGCCAGTCTGAGAAATCTTTAATTAAGCCATAAAAAATTAAGCTCAATTTGTATTAAATTACGTTAATTGAAAATTAAAAGGTGAATTTATGCTATTGCAAAGCCAAAAACAACAGAGCATTAAATTAGTACGGTTTGGACTAGGAATTGGATTATTCATTCCTTTTGTGTCTATATTTTCCAGTATTATTTTTGCGCTCAATTCTTATTTAGTGATTGCTCCGAAATTTGATGAAGCTGGTTATTTTCAGAAAGGGTTAGCTAAGGTCAAAATTGGTGATGAATATGGCTATATAGACAAAACTGGTAAAGTTGTTGTTCCATTCAAATATGAAGAAGCTGATTCTATTAAATTAAAACCAGTTAGAGTTGGTAATAAATATGGATATGTAGATAAAACAGGTAATACTGTTATTCTACCCCAATTTAGTAAAGTTAGTGACTTTAACGAAGGTTTAGCAGGTGTTAGCATTGGTTATGAATGGGGATATATAGATAAAACAGGTAATACTGTTATTCGACTCCAATTTAGTCAAGTTAGTGACTTTAACGAAGGTTTAGCAGGTGTTAGCATTGATCATCAATGGGGATATATAGATAAAACAGGTAATACTGTTATTCCACCTCAATTTAATAAAGTTGGTAACTTTAACGAAGGTTTAGCAGGTGTTGAGATTGGTGGTAAATGGGGCTATATAGATAAAACAGGTAAAATTGTTGTTCCACCTCAATTTAATACAGTTGGGTACTTTAAAGAAGGTTTAGCAGGTGTTGAGATTGGTGGTAAATGGGGCTATATAGATAAAACAGGTAAAATTGTGATTCCACTTCAATTTAATGAAGTTGGGGACTTTAACGAAGGTTTAGCAGGTGTTGAGATTGGTGGTAAATGGGGATATATAGATAAAACAGGTAAAATTGTTATTCCACCTCGATTTTATCGTTATTATTATTATGGTTATAAAAAAGATATTGGGAACTTTCACGAAGGTTTAGCAGGTGTTGAGATTGGTGGTAAATGGGGCTATATAGATAAAACAGGTAAAATTGTGATTCCACTTCAATTTAATGAAGTTGGGGACTTTAACGAAGGTTTAGCAGGTGTTGAGATTGGTGGTAAATGGGGATATATAGATAAAACAGGTAAAATTGTTATTCCACCTCGATTTTATCGTTATTATTATTATGGTTATAAAAAAGATATTGGGAACTTTCACGAAGGTTTAGCAGGTGTTGAGATTGGTGGTAAATGGGGCTATATAGATAAAACAGGTAAAATTGTGATTCCACTTCAATTTAATGAAGTTGGGGACTTTAACGAAGGTTTAGCAGGTGTTGAGATTGGTGGTAAATGGGGCTATATAGATAAAACAGGTAAAATTGTTGTTCCACCAGAATTTGAGACAAAAGACGAGCTTGAAGCCAAGTCTGACGAGCGTAAAGCCAAGTTTAAAGAAGCAGAATCCTTAAAAGAAGGATTAAAAGAAGGATTAAAACCAGTCAAAATGGGACGCAAGTATGGTTATATTCGGAATCCTTTAAAGTAGTAATGTAGTAGTAATGTAGGTTGGGTTAAGCGACAGCGCAACCCAACAAAAGAATAATATAATATTGGGTTTTCTCAACCCAACCTACGTAATGCTATAATCAACAAATAACTACTTGGTATCATATCATGATGATTACTCAAGAATTAAAATGTCAAGAAAACATCTCTCAAGATGTAATATTTCCCCCAAGTGATTTATATAGTGATGAACCAACCGTGGAAACAGAACTACATCTAAGACAAATAATTCTACTGTTCAAATGTCTAGAATGGTTATGGAAAGATAGAAATGATTTCTATGCTGCGGGAAATCTCACCATTTACTATAGTCCTAATCAGAAAAAATCTGAATATTTCCGAGGCCCAGATTTCTTTGTTGTCTTGGGAGCAGAACGCAAAACCCGGAAAAGTTGGGTTGTTTGGGAAGAAGATGGTAAATATCCTAATTTCATTTTAGAAATTCTCTCACCAACTACAGCTAATACAGATAGAGAATACAAAAAAGAACTTTATCAAAATACTTTCCGCACACCTGATTATTTTTGGTTCGACCCTTATACACTAGAATTTGCAGGTTTTCATTTATTAGACGGAGAATATCAACCTTTAGAAGAAAATCAGCAAGGACATTTGTGGAGTCGTCAGCTAGGTTTATATTTAGGAATTTATCAAGGACTATTACGGTATTTTACGCCAGCAGGAGAGTTAGTTCCCACACCTGAAGAAACCGCAGAACAGGAAACTAAAAGAGCAGAAAAAGAAGCGAGAAAATCAGAACGTTTAGCAGCAAAATTGCGGGAATTAAATATAGATCCTGATACAATTTAATCCCGTTACTAGGTTACTCTGTTGCTTAACTTAAGAGGTTTTTTTAAAAGTCATGTAGGTTGGGTTAAGCAACAGCGCAACCCAACAAAAAAATAATCAGGACTTACGCAAAATATCTCTCAAATCCTCATTTCTCCGTGACCTCTGTGCCTCTGTGGTTCGTTATTCCATGAATCTTGCGTAAGTCCTAATAATATAATGTTGGGTTTTCTCAACCCAACCTACATAATGCTATAATCAACAAATAACTACTTGGTATCATATCATGATGATTACTCAAGAATTAAAATGTCAAGAAAACATCTCCCAAGATGTAATATTTCCCCCAAGTGATTTATATAGTGATGAACCAACCGTGGAAACAGAACTACATCTAAGACAAATAATTCTACTTTTCAAATGTCTAGAATGGTTATGGAAAGATAGAAATGATTTCTATGCTGCGGGAAATCTCACCATTTACTATAGTCCTAATCAGAAAAAATCTGAATATTTCCGAGGTCCAGATTTCTTTGTCGTCTTGGGAACAGAACGCAAAACCCGGAAAAGTTGGGTTGTTTGGGAAGAAGATGGTAAATATCCTAATTTCATTTTAGAAATTCTCTCACCAACTACAGCTAATACAGATAGAGAATACAAAAAAGAACTTTATCAAAATACTTTCCGCACACCTGATTATTTTTG
>NZ_JACJTO010000036.1 GCF_014698755.1 Aphanizomenon flos-aquae FACHB-1287
GACACAGCGTTACAGACTTAAAGATTTATTTGGTCTGTGTTACGAAATATCGTCGGGCTGTGTTTACTGGTGAAAGCCTTGATTTGATTGAAAAAACATTTCGTGAGGTGTCCTAGAAGGACGGGGCTTGTGTCCCGTCTTTTCGGTCATTCATCTGGTTGAGGCTGGTAATTTGGTTATGAATAATAGGTAATTGGTGATAAAATATTTTTGGCTTAGATATATACTCAAAACCCGCATTTTTTATGCGTTCTACTTATTCCAAATCCAATTTACCGGAAAAAATCTGTATAGTCTGTCAACGTCCCTTTACTTGGCGGAAAAAATGGCAAGATTGTTGGGATGAGGTAAAATATTGCTCAGAACGTTGTCGCCGTCGTCGTTCTCACCCTAAAAATGAGACTTAGGAAACATTGACCACGACTGACAATTAACATTTAATATGATAATGAAAAAATAAGAAAATAACATGACATTACAAGTACAACCTAAATTAATTATTCATGGTGGCGCTGGTAGTTCTCTCCAAGGTAAGGGAGGATTAATAGCGGTTCGCAACTCTTTATCTAAAATTGTTGCAGATATTTATACTCTTCTACTAAACGGTGGGACGGCAACTGAAGCTATAGTCAAGGGTTGTCAAATGTTAGAAGATGAACCACGCTTTAATGCTGGTACTGGTTCTGTATTGCAATCTGATGGACAAATCCGCATGAGCGCTTCTATGATGGATGGGACTACTGGCCGTTTTAGTGGTGTAATTAATGTGTCACGGGTAAAAAATCCTATTGCAATGGCACTATTTTTACAAAGTTCTGATGACCGGGTTTTGTCTGATTATGGTGCAGCCGAGTTAGCGCGAGAGTTGCAAATTCCTATTTATAATGGTTTAACTGATTTGCGCTTGCAAGAATGGACACTGGAACGCCAGGGTAATTTTCAAAGAACTATGGCTGGTGTGGTAGCAGAACCAGAAATGGCAGTAAGTAGTAATGCTGGTAGAGGTACTATTGGTGTTGTAGCTTTAGATGGTTATGGTAAATTAGCTGCTGGTACTTCTACTGGTGGTAAAGGCTTTGAAAGAATTGGTCGCGTCAGTGATTCAGCGATGCCGGCTGGTAATTATGCAAATATTCACGCGGGTGTTAGTTGTACAGGTATTGGTGAAGATATTATTGATGAGTGTTTAGCCGCTAAGGTTGTGATAAGAGTAACCGATGGAATGTCTTTACAGGATGCAATGCAGAAATCATTTACAGAAGCGAAGAAGAATAATAGAGACTTTGGAGCGATCGCTCTGGATGCCACTGGCATGATATCCTATGGTAAAACCTGCGAGGTATTACTAGCTGCTTACCATAATGGAGAAAACATTGGTGATACTTTAGAATGGAATGATCAAGAATTAATTGGTCATTAGTCAGTTGTCAGTTGTCAGTGGGAAGAGTAAAGATAAATATTTTCCTTATTTTCCCATTTATTCTTTTTTGTGATTTTGTGGTAAAAAAATGAATCTTCCTTTAACACAATCTGATCATGATGTTCGCGCAGCATTAAAAACAATTTGGGGATATGATGATTTTCGTCCTCCCCAAAAGGAAATTGTTAACAGTTTAATCTTACAAAAAGATGCTTTAATTATTATGCCTACAGGAGGGGGAAAATCTATTTGTTTTCAACTTCCCGCACTACTAAAAACGGGATTAACTTTAGTAATTTCCCCTTTGGTGGCGCTAATGGAAAACCAAGTTGAGGAATTACGTCAAAAACAGCAAAAAGCAGGACTTTTACACAGTGAATTACCCGCATTACAACGACAGAAAACTTTACAAGCTTTAGAAAAAAAGGAATTAAGATTATTATATTTATCTCCTGAAACCTTACTGAGTCCAATAGTTTGGCAAAAATTGTCTAATCCTCAACTACAAATTAATGGTTTAATCCTAGATGAAGCCCATTGTTTAGTCCAATGGGGTGATACTTTTCGTCCAGCTTACCGACGCTTGGGAACTGCGCGGGAAGCGTTGTTAAAATCAAAACCACCAGGAACAAAAATTAGTATAGCAGCTTTTACGGCCACTGCTGACCCTTTAGCTCAAAAGATTATTTCTCAAGTTTTAAAATTAGACAAACCTGATATTTTTAAGATTAATCCCTACCGACAAAATTTAAATCCTATTGTCCGAATTGCTTGGACTCCTAAAGGGAGAAAACAACAATTATTAAATTTTATTCAAAAAAGACCAAAGCAAGTTGGTTTAATTTATGTAAGAACTCGAAAAGATAGCGAATATCTCAGTCAATGGTTAATAGAAAATGGCTATCAAACAGCTAGTTATCATGCGGGGTTGAGTCCAGCAGAACGTCGGAATATTGAAGCTAATTGGTTAGGTGGAAAAATCCTGTTTGTCGTCTGTACTTGTGCTTTTGGTATGGGGATAAATAAATCTGATGTCCGTTGGGTAGTTCATTTTCACGCACCACATTTATTATCTGAATATGTACAAGAAATAGGAAGAGCGGGAAGAGACGGGAAACCTGCTGATGTTTTAACCTTGGTCAGTGAACCGACAGGATTTTTAGATTCTGGGGATAAACAAAGACAGAAATTTTTTGAACAACAACTACAATTACAACAACAAAAAGCGCGAAAATTAGTTAAGAAGTTACCACCCCAAGGGGAAATAAATAGTGTAATTAAAGAATTTCCAGATAGTGCGGTGGCGCTTTCTCTTCTCCATAGTAACGGACAATTGGAATGGCTTGATCCTTTTCATTATTCTATTTCTTCTCAGTCAGTAAATTCGTCAAAAACCCAATTACAAGCTGGTAAACAAATGACTTCATATCTAACGATTAAACAGTGTCGTTGGCGGTTTTTATTAAATGCTTTTGGCTTTGAAATACCAACTGTTAATTGGTGTTGTGGACATTGTGATAATTGTAAAAATTAATTTTTAATTCTTAATTCTTAATTCTTAATTGATTCTTCTGGGCTACAATATTTATTCAACTGAACACCTAAAGTATCCGATTGTTTACCAGCGGTTTTAGCTGCGGTTGTCAGTGCGGAATCAATTTCTTTTCTAGCTTTTTGAATTTTTATTGTACCATCTGAAGATGCTTCTGCTGTTTTAGTATCACCAAGAGCCTTAGAAGCTTTACCTATGGCTTGACTGAGATGATCAAAGATTTTGATAAAACTGGTTTCAAATGCTTTTAATTTGGGATCTTTTAAGTTTAATTTCTCAAGTTCCTGAGTGACATTTTTTAAATCCTTAGATAATTTTAAACTACTTGATACTTGTTGACCTTTTTTAGTGTCAATCAGTAATGTACCATGATTAACGGCTTTAATCAATCGTTGACATTGGGAGGTTTTACTGTCACTACAACTGGTAATTAATAAAGCAATGCTCAGAGCAACAGGAGCAATAACTGGATAACGAGAAAACAACATTTAAGAATTTAAAAAGTTAAGATTAAAAAGAATTGGAAACGGGGATTTAAACCCCCAAATTTAGGAAAATAGGAAGCAGAGCATAGATTAAAGATATGACCGCAGTTTTTATCTATTTAAACCACAGATTACCTTCTTTCTTCGCGCCTTTCCTACTTCGCGCCTTTGCGCGAAACAAAAACCGTGGTTCATTGACCAGCAAAATCCCTGTCAGCCGACACTTTACCAATCTACTGGTAAACCCAGTTTATCTAAGGTTTTGCCATCTTGCAATAGTGGTTGAATATCGCTATCTATTTGGATTTTACCATTAGATAAGACTAAAGCCCGTTGGGTGACTCTTCCTAGCCACTGGAGATCATGTGAAGCTATTAACATCACTTTTACAGGTAATTCTAATAATACTTGGGCTAAATGTCGTCGCCATGCTGGGTCTAGTCCGTTAGTTGGTTCATCTAAGATGAGAATGTCAGGATTTAGGGCTAAAATCGCTGCTAAGGCGGCTAAACGTCTTTGTCCTCCAGAAAGTTCATGAGCGGAACGGTGGGCGTAGGATTCTAATCCAAAGTTGGCTAATAGTTGATGAGCTTTATCTTTTGCAGCTATGGATGAAATACCATAGTTAAGGGGTCCAAAGGTGATATCTTCGAGGATTGTGGGCATAAATAATTGGTCATGAGGATCTTGAAAGCTAAAACCAATTTGTTGCCTGATTTGCGGTAAAGTGTTTGGCAATATCGGTATACCGTTAATCCAAATTTTGCCGCTTTGGGGATGTTTTAAGCCAATGAGGTTTTCTAATAAGGTGCTTTTGCCTGAACCAGTAGCACCCATTAAAGCGACGCGATCGCCTGTCTGTAAGCTAAAAGAAATTTCTTGTAATACAGGGTGCTGTTGTGAATAAGCGTAAACCAGATTTTGGACGGTAACAACAGCAGTATGGGGTTGAGAAAGAGAAATTTGGGGATTAGAAGTTAATGATGTCAAGATTCACCACTCAAATAACAGTAAGGTAAGAACTTAGGGTTAAACAAGCAGCTATCACCCCAGCTATTAACAAGATAAAACGTTCTTTCGGTTTGGGGGGGGAATCTAGGGGTAATTGTCCATTATATCCACGGGCTACCATAGCACCATAAACTCTTTCGGCTCTGTCGAGGGTGCGGAGATATAAAGCCCCAATCATGGCAGCACTAGCATAACGTAGCCATCCTGCTGTACCATTTAAACCACGTAGTTGGGCACTGCGCTGCATTCGTGTTACTTCTAAGAGTAATATTTCTAAGTATTGTCCAGCGAGAATCAGGTTTTCCTTTAATGGTGCAGGTATGGGTAAGCTTTTGAGCGCAATACCCAAACTGTGGGGAGGTAAGGTTAATAAAAAGCCATTCATGACAATTAAACAAATTAGGGAACGCACAAGCAAAAAACTAGCTCGTTCCCATCCCAATGGTAAGGCCACCAGGGATAAAAAAATTAATTCTGTACCCAGTAGACCGCCTAATTTGGGTAGGGGTACTTGTAACAAATAAATCCAAACAAGAGCGATCACCCCGTATACTAGTAAATTAGACCAAGTATGATACTTTAAAAAAGCTGCCCCAATTACAATAATTAGGGACAATTGCAAGCGTAATGGTAGGGAAATTTGCATCATAATTAAGCATTGTTCGGTCTAATAATTTTGGCAATTCCAAAAGCTATACCAAAGCAAGCTGTAGCACCTATCAAACCAGCAATACTTGTACCGATTTTCCCTAAACCCTGAATACTGTAATCAGCTAAAGGTGTGGGGACAATTACCCGCACATTTTCCGCTAAATCAATAAATCCTAAGTTGATTGCTACCTTTTCCAAACCATCAGGCCAAGCAGAAGCACCTAGGGATAATACACCAGAAATCAGTAAAATACTGACAATGGGAACTAACCAGCCTCTAATTTTCTGTTCTTCACCTGGTAACAAATCTGGACGAGTTGTAGCTAAGTAATTTAGTACCCCCCCAGTAATTAATCCTTCACCTACACCAATAAGAATATGTACACCCGCCATGGTGGGTAAAACTAGGTTGACTGCTGCTGTTCCAGACAGAGCTAATTCAATAGCACAAGCTATAGCGGCAACAACTACACTAACTCCCGCTGCTATCCCTGCCGCTAGGGGTAAACGCCCTTGAGAACCGCCAAATAGTCTTTGTAAAGTTTGCGTTAATCCCCAAGCCACCCACACGCCGATGACTCCCATGTTAAAAATATTTGCTCCCAAGGCAGTAATTCCACCATCGGCAAATAACACGGCTTGAATAATTAAAACCGTGGCAATACATAACATTCCTGCCCAAGGACTACCCAAGATAATGGCTGCTAAAGCCCCTCCCAATAGGTGGCCGCTTGTCCCCCCCGCTACGGGAAAATTAATCATTTGGGCGGCGAAAATAAAGGCTGTGGTTAAACCGAGAATGGGGGCGCGACGAATGCCAAAAGCTGTTTGCGATCGCTCAAAAGCAACAAATAAAGCTGCCGCACTGGCTAAACTGGTAGCGACTGCAACTGGCACAGAAATAAATCCATCGGGTATGTGCATGAGATTGGTGTTTTTTTAATGTGTTTTTTGCAGACTAATTATCAGTAATATAACGACTAACAAAATTAATAGCAAACTAAAATTTGTCTGTCTTGACAATACCCTATTGGTGGATATTTGGGAATTTATTTAGAGGATTTTTGTAATAAAAAATACGTCAAGTTATATATTTATTTTTTAAATTGTTAACATCTATAAATCTTTATGACATATTCTCACATTTCTATCCGCTTCAATAGATAAGGAGTTTCAAGCTTTGTTAATTTAAGTCTGAATTAGGCAGACAATCGAAAAAGAAGGACAAAAAATAGCTATAGAAATCAAAAGTTTTCTTAATCCTTCAAAAATTACAGAACTTTATGCTGCATGAGGACAATTTATAATTTATCGTCTTGCTTTACAAGAACAAGAACCAGAACGGACATTATATTTAGCAGTTCCTATTACTGTTTACAATGAATTTTTTATACTGCCTTTTATTCAAGCAGTGATTAAAATGAATCAACTTTATTTAGTAGTTTATAATATTGAAAAAGAGGTAATAGCAGAATGGCAAAATTAGAAGAATATCGGCAATATATTCAGAACTTACTGAAACAACACGCTAGTATGGTTTGGGATAAACGCATTCAAGCACAGACAATTTTTGATCTTGAAAATAACCATTATCAATTAATTTATGTAGGTTGGCGTGATCAAACTCGTATTTATGGACCTGTTTTACATCTAGATATTATTGATGATAAAATCTTACGTGGCTATTTAGAAAGTTTGAAATCTTCTGATATTGACAAATATATCAGTTTGGGTAATGAATGCTTTCATAAAAAGGACTACAAGGGAGCAATTAATAATTACGATGAAGGTTGAACCATTAATTGAGTAATCATTATCCGTTCACAGTTTCTTTATTTCCATTATGTCAGCAAAAATCCTGAAAATCCTGATTCTGACAAATAAAATATCAGGTTCTACCCCCAGCTTTCTTAACTGTTCTATCAATCTTTCCTTTTGTCTTCTTTCCTGTTCTGTCAGAGTCAACATCCAAGGAAATTGATTTTTATTCTTGACGAGGATCTGATAGTGGTGGATGCCAACCCGCTTCTACCCAAAAACGCCGAGCAACTTGAATAGAAGGCTCATCACGTCTTTCATCATTGAAGTCAAAGCGATCGCTAGTAGCTCTTCCTGTAGGCGTTGTACCTACAATTTTTATACCATCTTTTGTCCAAATGAAATTCTCTGACCATTCTTGCTGACGAGGGTTAAATAAAGCAACTTGCTCTTGAGTTTTAGGATCAGTAGCTACTATAAAATTATAATGACGCTCATTACAGCGATGACAAGCCAAGGCTAAATTCTCCAGTTCATCTGAACCCCCCAAAGACTGCGGCATAATATGATCAATGGTAAACCGGTCGGGACTCAGATATTCAGGAGAGTGGCAATATTCACAGAGAAATTTAGCTCGTTTTCTTATAAGTCGTCGAGTTGGTTCGGACACCATTTACTTTTAGCCGCTAGTTGAGCATTAATTAAGGTAAATATTCGCTGTAACTCCGAGATACCTACATATTCCGCTTCCTCTTCAGAAGTCAGCGTATCAGATTTTTTCTTTGCTAATAGTTCTTCAAAACGTATCTGCAGTTCTTCGGTAAATTTAAATAGATAAATATTACCAAATTCACTCATCTTCATACCAGAAGATATTAAAGACGAAGGTTGAACCATTAATTGAGTAGCCATTGTATGTTCACAGTGTCTTTATTTCTATTATCTCATAAAAAATCCTGTAAATCCTGTAAATCCTGAAATCCTGGATATCCTGATTCAGACAAAAATCCTGAAAATCCTAAAATCCTGGACATCCTGATTCTGACAAATAAAATATCATATAATAGTGAATAAATAGTCACCTTAATTAACTATGCAAACCACAGAATCACCCTTACAATTACGGCTGTGGACTGTTGATGAATACCACAGAATGGCTGAAGCAGGAATATTTGAACCAAGTGAACGGGTAGAATTATTAGAGGGGAAAATAATCTGGATGATTGCTAAAGGAACAGCCCACCGTTCAGCAGTGGGAAGAACATATAAGTTGTTGGAAAATAGAATTGGTCATAAAGCTTGCATAGCTATTCAAGACCCTGTAAAATTAAATGAAAGGTCTGAACCAGAACCAGATATTGCTGTGGTGAAAATAGATCCCCTAGACTATGCAGATCATCATCCTACCCCAGCAGAAATTTATTTAATTATCGAAGTTGCAGATAGTAGTTTAAAACTAGATACAGAAATCAAAGCTAAAGCTTATTCTCAAGCAGGAATTAAGGATTATTGGGTATTAGATGTAGTGAAACGCGAGTTAATTGTATTTAGAAATCCCACAGCAGAAGGTTATCAAAATCGAGAAATTATCACAGAACATCAAAACATATCTCCTTTAGATTTTCCTGATTTAGAAATTGTAGTTTTCCAGATGCTACCTCTTGTCTAAATACTGTTAAATTATCTTCCAAAGCGATCGCTTTTACTCGCAATCTTACATCTTTAATAGCTGCCCCTGTAGTGCTATCCTTGACCTCAAACGCTAAATTTGCTCAAAGTTTCCCACAGTCGCCATTGTATCCGCTGTAATCCCCAATGTACTAGGGTGCAAGTGCCATTTGTTCTCTAGTCAGCGGTAAATGAACCAATATATCATAAATAGTCCTGAAAATTATTTTTCCAAGTTATTGACAATAATTCCTGATTCCTTTACTATACATAAAGCTAAGTGTAAATTATTTATAACTTACCGTACCTGCATACCCTTATTAGTCTTATGTCTGACAACTTTACTGAGAGTAAAAATAAAATTTGGCATCGTCGTCAACTGCTACAACTGGGATTTTCCGGTGCATTCATGATCACGACAGGGACAATTTGGCAAATTTTAAACAGCAAAAATTATGCCAGTGTCAAAATACCACCCATAAAAATAACAGCTTCTAATGGTGCTACTAACCCCATGCAGGTGTTACGAGATTTTGATTATGGGACAATTAAACAGGAAAATGGGCGCGTAGTCCGCGAATTTCGCTTAATTGCTGGTACTTCCACCATTCAGCTTAATAGTGCTGTCTCCTATAATATTTGGGATTTAAACGGACGCATTCCTGGACCCACACTCCGGGCTAAAGAAGGAGAAAAAATAAGAATACTTTTTCTCAATAATGCCGGACATTCCCATTCTTTGCACTTTCATGGAGTTCATCCCGCTGAAATGGATGGTATCAAACCCATAGGTAATGGCAAGGCAACCATATATGAATTTGATGCCGAACCCTATGGCGTTCATTTATACCACTGTCATGTCGCTCCGGTTACTCGTCACGTTGCCAAGGGATTATATGGAATGTTTATTATTGATCCTCCTAAACCCCGTCCCCCTGCTGATGAAATTGTTTTAATCATGTCTGGCTATGATGTAAATGATGATAACCGCAATGAGTATTATGCTTTTAATGGCGTGCCACATCATTATATGCACCATCCTATTCAAATTTATCAAAATCAGTTAATTCGTGCCTATGTTTTGAATATTATTGAATTTGACCCCGCTGTAACGTTTCATCTTCACGCTAATTTCTTCGATGTTTATCCTTCGGGAATGACAATGAATCCCAGTGTAAAAACGGATGTTTTAACCATGGGTGTAGCAGAAAGACATATTTTAGAATTTGCTTTTAAGTATCCAGGTAAGTATATGTTTCATCCTCACCAAGATGCTATTGCTGAAAGCGGTTGTATGGGACAATTTGCAGTAATTTCAGAAAAAGACTCCTAAAATTTTGAGTATTGAAAAAGTTAAGAATTTTGTATTTTGAAAATATATTGAGACTAAAATATTTATGCAATCAAGTTTTTATCTAAAAACCCGTTCCCAGATCAAATATAGTTCTATAAATTTTCATATTCTGACAAATTTATTAGCTTCATATATAAGTAATAATTATCATAAATCAAGGAAAATATAAAAAAAAATCACAAAAGATATTTCTTTTTTTGCTAAAAGAATGTATGATTTAATAATCACAAAAATATCATCCCATTATCAAATTAATAGCACATCTGAAAAAGTTAATTTTGCTAAGACAATTCCCAACTAAATATTAACTTAGAAGTTATTTGGGGTAAATTTAGCAGTTATAAATCATGATGAGATAGAGATTTTGGTAATTAAATGAATATTTTTGATCACATCATTACAGGAGCATTGATAGTGTTAGACTCAGGCATTAATTCAACTTCAGAAACCTTTCCCAAACAGCTAGATATCGCCAAAGTTACTGTGTATGGATTGAGTATTTTATCAGCAGGAATGTTTCTATTTTTGCCATTTTTTAATCTTTTACATCCCAGCCCTTGGCAGCGTTCCATAGGCACAATTCACGGCGTAGGAGCATTGCTGGCAACAGTTGTTGCTGTGTATACAGGACATTTAGCCTTTCCCTTGCTACGAGGTGCAAGTAAGATATTACCGCAGATGCGTACCCTAACATTTTGGTCTAGTGTAATTGCATTTTTGGGTATCGCTACAGGCAATTTAGCATATATGCGTTATCGGGCTGGAATAGAATTTGGTGGTGCAAGAGCTTGGCTAAAAGAAAACTCCCCTTTAGTCCAATATGTACTTATGGAATACCACGAATTTAGCGTTTTATTTACCTTGCCATTAGGGGTAGCTTGTAGCTGGATTTTATGGCAATATGGCGACTCAATTTTAGAAAAACAAAACCGTCCCGTTCTCACAGCTACTTGTGTGGCTTTAATAGCCATGATGTTTTTTGCCATGGGTGGTTTAGTAACTGGAATTGGTGTCGCTAAAATTCACGCTTTGTAATTAGCTTTGTAATTAAATTCTTGAGGATTATTTGATGAATAAACAATCTCAATTTTCTGAAATCGCACCAGAACCACAACCTATATATGGTAGATTTTGGCAGTCATGTAAACAATTTCCCCGATTTTTAGCAGCAGGTTCAAATCATCCACCAACGGTTTCTGGACCGGCAGCGGCAGCTTTAATTAGTGCAGCAATTGGATGTTTTACAATGATGGTGGCACATCATTTTTCTGATACTAATAAAAACATAGAGAAAATGATTTGGTCATTGGGAAGTTGGATACCAGGCAGCCATAACCCCAGTAAAATGTGGGGTAATATTGGCAGTTATTCTGGGAAAGAAACAATCTTACTTATTAGTTGGTTGGTGAGTTGGGCTATTCTTTCCCTACTTTGGAACAACAAAAAGATTAAATCGAGAACGATATTTTTCTGGCTGTTTACCTTAATGGTTGCTGCTACAGCAATGAGTTGGCATCCTCTTTTTCCCTATTTACCATTAACCTAAATCAAGCAAAAAATCAAGGGACTGAATTATGCAAACACAAACAACAGAGAATACTAGCAAAGAAAAGATACTAGGGAGAGATTTACACAAATATATCTGGCTTTTAGTCGGGGTTTTTGCTCTCTTGACTGTTACTTATCCTACATCTATGATGCGCGTTAGTCAGAAGGAAAAGTTTAAAGGCTTTCATATTAAGTCCTTACCCGCTGAAAGCAAATATTACTCCGATTCTGCAAAGTAAAGACCCCATGCAGCTTTGACACAAGCATTTGCAATGGAGTCTAATTAGGTTTTCTTGTTTTTAGTTTCTCATTTCCAGGCGGCCACCTGGGAATGAGTACCCAATTAGATTATAAGCTTTAATACCTTGAAATCGGAGCATTAAGAGAAAATAAAAATAAAATATTAAAATTATACTCAATTTCTCTAACTAGTTGATAAAAACTTTTATTTATGATAAATTACCATAGACAGCTATTGCAAATACTTATTAGTTTTTGACTGGATATCAGAAAAATAGCTAAAACTTTGACTTAAATCCTATTTTGGAGTAAAAATGATTAAATTCCGTTATTTATTCCTGTCTATTGCTGCTTGTACCTTAATTTCCTTGAGTTCTTGTACCGGCAATACAGTAAAATCAGATATTAAATCAACACCAACTGTAGCCCAAGTGGCAGAAACTAGCACCCATAGCGGTCATAGTGGTAAAGCTAAAATTAATATCAATAATGCAATTTTATCGCAGTTAGATAAATTAGAAGCTACATTAGGAATTCCGGCTTTATCTAACAAAATTCAAGCTAATCGTCCTTATGGTAATCCAGCAGATTTAGTCAGCAAAAAAGTAATTACTCAACCACAGTTTGACCAAATTAAAGATATGGTGACAGTGGAGGAAGTTGTATTAACAGGTGAAGCCAAAGATATTGACTATATGACAAAATTGGGATTAATGAAAGGACATCTTTTAGTAGCCCAAGAACTGTTAGATCAAAATCAACCCAAACAAGCTCAACCCCATATTGGACACCCAGTAGAAGAGATTTATATTGATATTGAAGAACAATTAGATGAACGTAAAGTTAAAGAATTTAAAAGTAACTTAGTCAGTTTAACAGATTTAGTGAAATCCAATCCCAAGGATGCCAAAATAAAAACTAATTTTACCACTGCTATGCAAGCTGTTGATAATGCTATTGCTGTTTTACCAACCGAACAACGCAGCCAACCCGAATTTATTCTACCAGTAATCAACAGTTTATTAGATGCCGCTAACTCAGAATATGGTGCAGCAGTAGCAAAAGGTAAAATTAGCGCCCCCATTGAATATCAAGATTCTCGTGGCTTTGTAGTCTATTCTCAAGAACTATATAAAAGTATTTCTAGTCAAATGATCCAAGAAAATCCCGAAGCACACAAAGCCATAGATACAGCTTTTGGAGAATTAGTCAAAGTTTGGCCTGCTGCTATTCCCCCAGCGCAAGCAGTCAAAACCCCGGAAGATGTTACCAAACTAGTGAAAACCATTGAGGAAAATACTCAAAAAGTGCGAGAAAAAACTCACAGTAAAACCATGAGTTAGCATTTTCACAATATTAAAAGTCCAGAATAAACAGTTTAAAATCATAAATAAGGGAGAAAATAATTTATAGCTAAGGGTGAGAATATTTTCATTTTGGATAGGACTTACGCACAAATCACGGAATAACGAACCACAGAGGCACGGAGGACACGGAGGAATGAGGTTTTCAGAGATATTTTGCGTAATTCCTATCTAAAAAAGTGTAATTTATTGCTCATAATTAGTAACTCAAGACTCTCCTCATGTAATTTTGCTCAACTTAACAACTAATGCAAGAACTCGACCACCAAAAAACCATTGATATTCTCAATTCCATTATGGAATTTGAATTAGCAGGGGTAGTTCGCTATACCCATTATTCCTTAATGGTGACAGGTCCAAATCGTATTCCTATTGTGGCATTTTTCAAGGCCCAAGCCGCAGAATCTTTATTACACGCTCAACAAGTCGGAGAAATTCTTACAGGTTTAGAAGGACATCCTACATTAAGAATCGCTCCCATGGAAGAAACTTTCAAACATAATGTTAAAGACATTTTACAAGAAAGTTTATCCCATGAAAAGAAAGCTTTGGATATGTACAAAAGTCTTCTAGAAACCGTCGCAAATGCTAGTATTTATCTAGAAGAATTTACCCGTGGTATGATCGGACAAGAAGAAATGCACAATCTCGAACTCAAAAAAATGTTACGGGATTTCAGTTAATACAACAGCAGTCAGGAGTCAGGAGAAGCAAAATCTACAACTGACAACTGACAACTAACAACTAACAACTAACAACTAACAACTAACTAAATAAAATGAATTTTAGTACCGCCTTACCTACTTTTGTAATTACCCTCCGAGAAGGTGTAGAAGCCGCTCTAGTTGTGGGTATTGTCCTCGCATTATTGAAAAAAGCTAAACAATCTCAACTCAATTCTTGGGTATATGCTGGTGTTATTGTTGGTATTATAGTTAGTGGTTTAATCGGTATTTTATTTACTGGGATCATTAAATTCCTAGCATCTATTAATCCTCAGTATACCCCTGTAGTTGAGCCAACATTAGAAGGTGTATTTAGCATTTTAGCAATAGTCATGCTCAGTTGGATGCTAATCTGGATGACAAAACAAGCCAGATTCATGAAAGCACAAGTTGAGGGAGCAATTACCCAAGCACTGGGAAAAAATTCAAATGCAGCTTGGGGAGTTTTTAGTTTAATTTTAGTCGCCATTGTCCGCGAAGGATTTGAAACTGTTTTATTTGTCGCAGCTAATTTTCAACAAGGTTTATTACCAACTTTAGGCGCGTTTGGTGGTTTAGCTACAGCCGCAGCAATTGGTTTTTTATTGTTTAAATGGGGGGTGAAAATTAATATCCGTCAATTCTTCCAAGTTATGGGCGTTTTATTAATATTAATTGTTTCCGGTTTAGTAGTATCTGGTTTACAACATTTTGATGAAGCTATAGCTAATTTAGCTCTGAGTAGTCGTTCTTCAGAAAATCTTTGTTTCTATTACGAACACTTCACAAGCATTCACTCTTGTATTTTAGGTCCAATAGTTTGGAATACTGAAAATATCTTATCTGATGAACAGTTCCCCGGTATCATTCTCAAATCATTATTTGGTTATAGAGACAAAATTTATATTGTTCAAGCCGTAGGATATTTAGTATTTCTTGTTAGTATTGGTGGACTATATTTCCGCAGCATTACAGGCGATAATAATCAAACTAGCAAAAATAAAATCATGACCAGTAACATCAAGGAGGAATTAAAAATTAAGTGACAATTCACCACATTTGCAAACGAGTTTCAAATCAGTAATTTATAGATTAAAATCGTCAATACGCAAGAGCGCGGAGTTTGCGCCCTTGAATATCTTGACCAACACTAACAAACAGAAAAGGGTAAAATTATTACCTCTTCCCTATTCCTAGCATTCAATCCAAAGCCTTAAAATTCCAAGTAATTTCAGGCCATGACATTTCCGCAAGAGGAGAGACTGTTTTCTGGTGTAGTGGAGTATTATTACCCAACACCGCTATCAGTTCCAACAAAAATGTAATCAAGACCGCTTGTATAAATTTTTCTGACATAACATCCTCTCTTTATTTATATGGATGGGACTTCCATGTAAATTTGTTATTCTAAATACACTTTGTGTTATTGATTTATTTGGATACGGTGAATATAATTTGAGAATATCTTAGAAATCAATGAAAGAATGTGATCTAGTTTTCCATTCATATATACCTAACAATTTAGACGTTTGTTTTTCCTGAAAAGTGTCTTAAAAATACAAATTTATTTTTAGATTTATAGAAATAACTAATTCTTATACCCCAGGTAATTAATTATTGGAAACTGTACAAACACTGGCATTTACGTAAAATATATTTCTTTACATTGACTTTTAGCTGCTCTCTTTATCTCGCTTAAACTAATGTTCATTGGTAATTTCAACACAATCAGCCATTGTCACCGATAGAATAAATGAAAAATAGCTAAAAACACGCTAAATGATTCCTATCGTTATTGAACAATCGGGTCGAGGCGAACGCGCCTTTGATATCTATTCACGGCTGTTGCGTGAGCGGATTATTTTTTTGGGAGAACAAGTTGATAGCAATCTAGCCAACTTGATTGTGGCCCAACTGCTGTTTTTAGATTCTGAGGACGCGGAGAAGGACATATATATGTACATTAATTCTCCTGGTGGTTCAGTGACAGCAGGAATGGGAATTTTTGACACTATGAAGCATATTCGCCCTGATGTTTGTACAATTTGTACTGGATTAGCGGCAAGTATGGGAGCTTTTCTTCTCAGTGCTGGTACAAAGGGTAAACGTATGAGTTTACCCCATTCACGGATTATGATTCATCAACCCCTGGGTGGTGCTCAGGGACAAGCGACTGATATTGCAATTCAAGCCCGGGAAATTCTGTACCACAAGCAACGACTGAATGAGTTTCTCGCTGAACACACTGGTCAACCTTTTGAGCGGATTTCTGAAGATACCGAACGTGATTTCTTTATGTCTCCGGCTGAAGCTAAAGACTATGGCTTAATTGACCAAGTAATTGACCGTCATGCCGCAGGTAGTCGTCCTGTCGCTCTAGTTTAGTTATTGGTCAGTGGTCAGTGGTTAGTGGTCAGTGGTAAAGGAAAAAACTAACGACTAACAACTGGCCAGTTTAAAATCCCGCAATTGGGTCTGGTTGGGATTTTAGGTAAGTGAGAAAATTGCGTAATTCTTCTTCACTCAGAAGAGAACGTCCTCGTTTATTGTAGGTTTTCACCAAATAATCTTTTCCTTGTTCTGGTGTCCAACCTAAACGCTCAATTTCTACATCTGTTTGGGCAATTACATCAGATAAATTTACTGGTTCATTATGTCTTTTCTTTTTACCGATGACTGACTGAACACCAGCATCTTCATAAGGGGTATAATTCCGAGGAGTAAACGGTGTGACATTACTAAGAGAGACTTCTGTTAAAGGTGGATATTCTGGTTCTGAATGAGGAAATATCTCTGGTTTTGTAGCTTTATCAGTATTAAGCTCTTCTAGAACAGGTGGTGTATATATTGGTGTATTGCTGCTGACAGGAGAAACAGGTTTTGATTCCTGTAAACTAGGTTGGATTGGTGGTGGGGGAACTAATAGTGGGGCCGATTTTGTAACTTCTACTGGTAGATTCTTGATTCCTAAAACTGTTAACGCCCTAATTCTAGCTTGGTCTTCTGCAGCTTCCACCGTTTCTGCTCCGGCAATTCCCGTTGCACGGATGATACCTTCAAGTTGTATACTGACACGGACGATATATTTACCTTGAAAAATTTCTATTAATTCCGAGATTATACTGCCGTTGGGGTACAAGTTTTGGAATTGCGCCAACATCATACTTTCAACCATTTTATCTAAATTCTCGTAACTACATAAATTTCTAGTCAGGGAATAACGGACAAGGATAATTAACTACTCCTAGACATAAGGGCATATTTCCGTATAAAGTCCTACTGAGAACCGGACAGTTAAGACACAAGACATTAGATATGACCTGATTCTAGCAGTTATTGATCAGAAATTGTCATCTTCACCTAATTAAATGCTATACTAATTACCCAATTAGATATCTAGAAGTATTTTTAAAGAAGTGCGCTCTAAATCTACAATAGTAAAGATAAGGTTCGCCCTCACTGCCTGTGTTTTACTGCTTACCTGATTGTTACCGATTCTACAGAAGGGAGAATTGGGGTTTTTCGGCAGTTTCTCCTAGTTAAGACATGGCTAACGCTACGCTATCGGATGCTAATGGTGTGAAATTACCTTCGTTCTAAACAATCAAAAACCTATGGTTAAGCGTGTTTATAGCTTCTGGGTGGTATGAAGAGTTCTTCAAACCAAGTCTCTCCCTAACCCATAATCTATACATCTAGTGGTTAATCATTAAGTATCAGAGTGTATGGTGGAAATTGTTTAGAGCCGGGGAAGCAGTCACGCTGACAAACTCTGAGTGTCATAAAGCGAGAAATCGGAGCAGGCGCTTTCTCCTACCATGACGGCAACTAGCGGAAAACCAGATTCGACAAAAAATGATGTTTTGACCAAAGGTCGGTTCACTGCATGGAATTTTCAATCGCTACACTTCTTGCCAATTTTACAGATGATAAATTGGTAGCTCGTAAAGTCCTAGAAAAGAAACTGGGTTGTGAGAATGAGGAAAGTCTAGAAAAACTACAAATTACTTTAGATGTACTGGAAAAAATTGGGCTTTTGGTGAAGGAACGGGGAAAATATCGCCGCGTCACCGAGGAGGGGTTAATTGAGGCTAAACTACGCTGTTCCAGCAAGGGCTTTTGCTTTGCAATTCAAGATAGCGAAGGCTCAGAGGATATTTACATCCGTGAAAGTCATTTGAGTAATGCCTGGAATGGCGATCGCGTTTTAGTTAGAGTCCTCAAGGAAGGCAGTCGACGGCGATCGCCCGAAGGTGAAGTTAAATTGATCATGGAACGGTCTAATCACACCTTACTCGCTAGAATTAAGCAGGTAGAGGAAGGTTTTCGGGCTGTACCCTTAGATGACAGATTGCTGTTTGAACTAAAACTACAACTCAACAGCATGAATCTGGAAGAGGCAATTGATCATTTAGCTCATGTAGAAATTCTCCGTTATCCCTTGGCACAATATCCCCCCTTGGGTCGAGTGGTGCAAATTCTGGGCAGTGATGCTGAAGCCGCAGCAGATATAGATTTGGTAACTTGTAAACATGATTTATCCCGAACTTTTCCTGATGCAATCCTCGATGTCGCCACAAAGTTACCCAAAAGACTCCTGAAAGCAGACCTGAAAAATCGTCTCGATTTACGTGATATTTTTACCTTCACGATCAAAAGTGTCAACAGTGATGAATCTGTGGTGGAAAATGCCTGGAGTTTGGAAAAAACTACCGCTGATAATTGGCGATTAATTGTTCATATTACGGATGTGTCCCACTATATCCAACCAGATGAAGCCTTAGATAGGGAAGCCCTGAAGCGCGGTAAATCAGTATATTTAGGAGAATCCTTACTGCCAATGTTACCAGCAGCGGTGACAGAACGGTGTTCTCTGATCCCTGGTAGCGATCGCTTGGCTCTTTCCTTTATCATTACCATTAACCCCCAATCGGGAGAAGTGGAGGAATGGGAAATTCAACCTAGTGTCATTAGTGTAGATACATCTGTAAGTCAAACAAATGCAGTCAGCATTCTCACAGGTAAAACCACCAAAGTGACAGCCGAAGTTCAAGAGAAACTGCTAGATTTGCAGACTTTGGCTATGGCTATTAAACAGGTACGTTTAGAGCGGGGTAGTTTACAGTTAAATCTCCCACCCACTCATAACCCTTACCATGATGAAGGATCAATGGGATCTGTGGTACTAAATGACTTACCACCAGCGTCGCTGATCACAGAGTTGGTAATATTAGTTAACCAACTCATGGCCAACCACCTCAACGCTCTAGACATTCCTTGTCTATGGCGAGTCCAAGGTACACCTGACCCCGAAGATGTTCAGGAAATGCTCAAACTAGCTGTGAATTTAGGTGTGGAATTAGGACTAGACCCAGAATTGGAAATCCAACCCCTAGATTATCAACACTTGACAGGAGCTTTTACCGAATCTCCATCGGAACAAGTTCTCACTTACTTGTTACAGGACACTCTTAAGCCCTCTGTCTACAGCGTCACCAAGAGTTCTCACTTTGGACTGGCCTTATCTCAATATGTCCACATCACCGCCCCCCTCCGTCGTTATCCAGATATCCTCTTACAACGGGTGTATCATAACTTAATAGAACATGGGCGCGATCGCCGGAATACCCGCGTCAAAGAACGAATTAATCTCCGCCATTCCAATTGTCATGAAGAAATTAATTGGAACGTTCTTCCCCCAGAACTCCAACAAGAAATCCAAAGTGACTTAACTAGAGTTGTTGTTCAGATTAATGACCGAGAAAAAGAAGTCCAAGAAGCAGAAGCTGATTTAGCCGGACTGCAAAAAGCCTCCTTGATGAAACAACGCATTGGCGAAATATTTCCTGGAGTAATTACTGGTGTTCAATCCTATGGTTTCTTTGTAGAAATCGAAGTCCCAGTAGAAGCACCGATCCGGGGCAATCTCGCCAATACCTTACGGGTAGAAGGGCTAGTTCACGTCAGTTCCCTCAAAGATGATTGGTATGAATATCGGGCTAGACAACAAGCTTTATTTGGGCGGAAAAATCGAGCTTCCTACCGACTCGGCGATAGCTGCATGGTGCAAGTCAAGAGTGTTGATTATTACCGTCAACAAATTGATTTAGTTACCGTTGGCGCTGATGGTTTACCTAAAAGCACGGGCGCAAATATAAATAATGAAGATCTAGGAGACATTTATTCACCCAATGAAACCGACTCTTTCGACCAAGAACCATAATGATAAAGAATAGTCAGTTATTCTTTGCCAGTTGTCAGTTGTCCATCCATTGTTATTACAGCACTTCCCGGTGTTATGAGGTACATATCTAGCGGGAAAGATGCCCGCACCACAGGAGTTTCATAATTCAACCTTGTACCTCATCTTCAGCGGAAAACGCTGTAAATACTGACTACCAACCACCGACCACTGACTAATGACTAATAACACAAAACCTTTAATCCTGGGCGTAACAGGTGCATCTGGTCTAATTTACGCCGTTCGCGCTCTTAAATTTCTCTTAGCAGCAGAATACGAGATTGAACTGGTAGCCTCTAAATCAACTTACATGGTTTGGCAAGCAGAACAGGAAATCCGAATGCCAGGAGAACCAGATAAACAAGCACAATTTTGGCGGGAACAAGCGGGAGTTCCCGCACAAGGCAAACTCCGCTGTCATCCTTGGAGTGATGTTGGCGCTGGTATTGCCAGTGGTTCTTTTCGCACTTTGGGGATGATCATTATGCCTTGTAGTATGAGTACAGTCGCCAAACTAGCTGGTGGATTAAGTTCCGACTTACTAGAACGAGCCGCAGATGTACAAATCAAAGAAGGACGTAAACTAGTAATTGTCCCCAGAGAAACTCCTTTGAGTTTAATTCACCTGCGAAACCTGACCACCTTAGCAGAAACTGGAGTCAGAATTGTCCCGGCTATTCCTGCTTGGTATCACAACCCTCAAACCATTGAGGATTTAGTTGATTTTGTTGTTGCTCGCGCTCTGGATCAATTAGACGTTGATTGTATACCAATTCAGCGATGGCAAGGTCATTTATAGCCTTTCCCCGTTAGGGGTTTTTTTCTCTGATGTATTTTCAATTTCTGCAGCAATTTTGAACTTTTTATGGCTGTAATTCGCTTAATTATCTTAGTGGCGGCAATACTGGGACTAATAATCATATTAGCCCAAAATTTATCGCCCTTACTATCCCTAGTATTTTTGGGAATGCGAAGTCAATCATTACCATTAGGATTGTGGATTTTATTGAGTATCATTGCTGGTATTTTTACATCTTTAATAATTACCAGGTTATTAAAGTTGGCGACGGATTTAAATTTACAACAACAACCTACACCTAAATCAATTCCCACCCCACCCCGTGTTAGACCATATACTCCACCTTCTCAAAGTCCTCCACCCCCAGTTAGTCAATTTCATGATCAAGATGATTGGAATACAAATCAAAATCAAGATGATTGGGATGATGGTGATAATTATCAATCAGTACCAGAGACCTCTCAAAACAATTCCCGAACTAGTTCTGTTTATTCCTACAGTTCCCAAGCACCAAAAAATACTGCTGTAGGTAAAACCGAATCAATCTACGATGCTGATTATCGGGTAATTGTTCCCCCTTATCAAGAATCAAGCAAAAATCAAGTAACCGATGATGATGACTGGGATTTTTTTGAAGATGATGATTTTGATGATAATAACGAAAATAAACCACAGAAACGCTAATTTAATATAAATTTGATAGAAGTAGAAAATGGCAGAAGTTAACTTAAATATCAGTAGTTTTTCTCCATCAATCTTATTTATTTTTTTGATCTTCCATTTCTTAAATCCTCTCTGTACAAGCTTTCTAACCTTTAATCACCGTCAAAATCACGTTAAATCATTCCTTTATATCTAAACATCATGGAAATAACACGGGCTTATCTTGTATTTTTTGAAAAACTGTGTATAATAACATATTATACCCTTGCATATAGTAACCTTATCTAAATTTGTGCAACCTGGTTTTCTAACTAACTACTTTACGCTTAAAGAGAATAAGAAACGTTTTCACAAATATTTTAGATAGGATTGCTAACCGATAACACAAATCAAGAGATTTCTGCCATGATTCATAAATTAATTAACACTAATATTAAGAGTTCTCATGTTTTGCTAACTCCTAATGAAGTTAAGGACAAATTACCTTTAACCAAAACCGCTGAACATACAATTTTAAAATTCAGACAACAAATAGAACATATTCTAGATTTTCAAGATAGACGTAAATTCCTTGTCGTGGGTCCTTGTTCCATTCATGATCCCAAAGCCGCTATAGAATATGCCGAAAAATTGCAACCTTTAGCCGAAAAAGTTCAAGATAAATTGCTGTTAATTATGCGGGTTTATTTTGAAAAACCGAGAACTACTGTAGGTTGGAAAGGATTAATTAATGATCCAGAAATGGATGATTCCTTTAATGTAGAAAAAGGGATATTAATTGCCAGAAACTTATTATTAAAGTTGGCAGATTTAGGATTACCAACCGCCACAGAAGCACTTGATCCCATTATACCCCAATATATCAGCGAATTGGTATCCTGGTCAGCAATTGGGGCAAGAACAACTGAATCGCAAACACACCGAGAAATGGCTAGTGGTCTATCTATGCCCGTCGGATTTAAAAATGGTACAGACGGGAATATTCAAGTAGCTGTAAATGCCCTCAAATCTGCAAAAACACCACATAATTTTCTAGGGATTAATCAAAAAGGACAAGTAAGCGTATTTCAAACTCGGGGAAATGCCCATGGTCATGTAATTTTGCGGGGTGGAACTCAGCCTAATTTTGATGCAGAAAACATCAAATTAGTAGAGGAACAATTAAAAGCAGCCAACCTATCACCCAGAATAGTTGTTGATTGTAGTCATGGTAATACTAATAAAGATTACAGATTACAATCTATGGTTTTTGAGAATATTATTCAGCAAATAGTTGATGGTAATAGTTCCATTGTAGGAATGATGCTAGAATCAAATTTGTATGAAGGTAGTCAACCGATTACAGGAAATCGTGAAGACCTACAATATGGTGTTTCCGTAACTGATAAATGTATTAATTGGGAAGAAACAGAAAGAATTATTTTGGCCGCTCACGCCAAATTATAGCATTAGGGGCGGGGAAACCCGCCCAGAATCTATTAATACATATACAAATGGGATTGGTGCGGATCGAACGCACGGCCTAGCGCTTAGGAGGCGCTCGCTCTATCCAACTGAGCTACAACCCCAAAGACCTAACTAAATACCATAATAGCAGTATTTTTAGTGAGAGTGCCAGTCATGATCCCAATCATCACCACCAATTTCCACGCCACACAGATTACTACTGGCATTGATAATCACCTGAGATTTACTGCCCTTAAGTTCTCGCAATTCTAAGTTTAGCTCACCTTGCATAGTATCTCGACAACAGAATGCCAATCCATTCCTTGTTGGTGCGCGGAGGGGTGTACCTGGGAGATGGGTAGTTGCGGTGAGTTTAACCTCATAATGTAGGTTTTTAGCTTGCATTTGCCATCTACCCCAGGGCTGAATTTGCCATTTTACCTCTGAATTCCAGGGAGCAAATTCATAAAACTTACCTTGGTGGTGAATACCAATCATCGCCACCGATTCCATCCACCATAATACACCACGTTTGCCACCACCTGCCGTTAAAGCTAAATCCGATTGATTAATAAAAGAATTGCAATTTAGCCAAAACCATTTTTGGGGAAATGCACCACCCCAATTTTTTTCTGAGTATGCAGGTGCATTAGTGAACTCATAAATCTTACCATGCCAGTCTATCCAACCTTTAGCTAAACCATGAGCCATTAAAATTTGCCATCCTGGTTCAAATATCTGTAAAGATGATAACAAACCTGCTGTTGATTGCTGAAAAGTATTTTGATTTCCCCATGCGTATATAGGTTGAATTTCGTACTCCCATCGACAGTAATTACCAGTAGCAGGATCAGTAATTATCCCTTGATTTAAAATAGCTGTAGCTTGATAACCCTCCTGAATATAATGTGTAAATTCATCACGGATAAGATACAGAGGAGCAACTTGTAAGTTAGTTTTTCCCCAATGTCCTAATCCTAAAACATCTCGACTCGCCCAAAATTTGTTAACATCGGGAAAAGTACGACAAAGATATTCATCATTTATACCCAGGATTTGGGCTGCTCCGCCGCTGTAGGGCTGATTACCCATAGGATCTTCGATAGAGTACATAAAAGCGATAGTTTGCCCAATATCGGGCAGTGTGACCCGGTAATACCAACCTTCAAAAAAGCGGCGACTACCACCATCCCAATGATAACCACTGTGAGGAGTTTGGGTGAAATTGACGAGATTTTTGGGAATATTCAGCATAGTTTCTGCCTTGTTATCTATAAAATGTCTTTGTGTGCAACTAGCCTTTATAGCTTATCTGATAGGTTGCGTGGCGTATCCGTAGGTGTATCCTCCTGAATCAGACGCACCTTTAAGGGTGTTTGACATTTTTTCATTTGGTTAGGGGCTTTACAATTTAGTATAGGCTGTGATTAAATATTTAATGTCGGGCAATACATCAGGCATTTTCCAAAAATAGGCTTGAAACCCAATCCAATTCTCACGACATCATTAAGATTTCAGAGTTTTGGTGAAGGTATGAATCGAGCACAGTCAACAGGTTAGCGTCAAAATTTGTCCTAAAGACAAAGAAACACGGAATAGAAAAGAGATTTTGGGAACTTTAACTTTTCGTTACATAGTTCTGTTTTTTCATATACCTATTTAATATCTCAACAGTTGAAGTAAATACAGTGGTATGCACTGGCATAATATTCTAATTTTCATCCTAGAAGCTCATACCAAAAGGTTTTACCCCTGATTGCTGACCGCTGAAGACTGAGAGCATCTATAGGGAAAACCCCCAAAAAGTGCGAAATGATTAGAGACATAGCATTCCACCTGAATTATTAGGGTGATTCAAACTAGATATTTTAAAAGTTCACTGATTAAACACCTAATATTGGGTAAATGTATTTAATCAAATTCACTCACTAATCATCACAAAATACCGTAATCTAGAAAAGTGTATTTATTCACGAAGATCTGATCAATACAGTTTCCTTTATTATATACTGGTATCAGAGGGTAGAATTAACAATTAAAAATTAAAAAATCATGCAACAGTATTTTTACAGGTTTTTCATCATTGGTTAGCGTGCGCCATTGTGTACCAGCATCTCAGATCTATTAAAGAAGAATCTTTAATGTTCTTAGCTTACCATCAGCGCAAAGACCAGAAGAGGATTGTTACAAGTTCATGTTTCTAAAAGCAAATCAAAAACAATAATTATGCTGGAGATAGGATTTGAGACCCATAGAGGCGGTATTCAGTTAGTAAAACTTCCACGCCTTATACCTTTATTTCTGATTGTGGGCGATGTTTTTGGCCTATTTGTCTGTTTGGGAATTAGTTCCTACTTGACTTTAGATCATCCATTGGCGGGATTTGACTTATTTGTGTATGGATTTATATTAATGGTTTTAACTGGAATGTATTTGTTAGATACATACCATCCAGAAAAAGAAATTGCAGGTTTACAAGCTCCAGCTCGCATCCTCCTCAACAGTTTAGTAGTTACTGTCATCACCTCCTTGATAATTTATTTATCAGGAAGTTGGCAACAGCATACAGGAGGACTGAGGAGTATATTGCTAATTAACTTAGGAATATTTACAATCTGGGCAATTATATTAAGACTATTGTCCTTGAATTGGTGGCGATCAAAGTCCCAACAAGGTCGTTGGTTAATGCTAGGCTCTAGTAATCATGCCATAAAATTTGCCCAAATGTTCTTAACGCGGAATCCATTAGGGCGATTAGTGATTCTCACTGAAAATCCTCAACAGTTTTCTGACTTAGCAGAAATAGAGCCCCAACTCAGTCATGAAGGCTGCTTCAGCGAATTATCTTATTGGAGTCAACAACCCTTGTCAGGGGTAGTAGTAGGGGCAAAAATAGGCCTCACCGATGCACAGATACAGAGTCTGATGGAACTGCGACTAAAAGGCATACCTATTTATCGGTTGCCTGACATTTGGGAAACTTTATGGTATAAATTGCCTTCATCTTTACTTGAGGATGAGTGGTTTGCGTTTAGCAATGGTTTTAACTTAGTCTTTTGTGGTACTAGTCTCAAAATCAAACGGTGTACAGATATCTTATTGACCGGGCTATTACTCTTACTACTGTCACCACTCATGGTAATTGTCGGATTCATAATTAGATTAGATAGCCCAGGTCCAATTTTTTATAGTCAATTAAGAACAGGATTATATGGTAAACCATTTCGGGTTTACAAGTTTCGTTCCATGTATCAAGATGCTGAGAAAAGAGGAGCACAATGGGCAAGTCAGCGAGATCCACGCATTACCAAGGTAGGACATTGGCTTAGACTTCTGCGAATTGACGAACTACCACAGATTATAAATGTGTTACGTGGAGAAATGAGCCTAATTGGACCTCGTCCAGAAAGGCCAGAGTTTGATGTTAAGCTCAAAGAAGCAATTCCTTATTATGAAATGCGTTATTTAGTCAAACCAGGAATTACTGGTTGGGCCCAGGTGCTTTATCCCTACGGGGCTTCCCTGGAAGATGCTTATGAAAAGCTATCTTACGACCTTTACTATATTAAGAACTATTCTTTATTCTTGGATATGGTGATAGTCTTGAAAACCATCAGAGTTGTTTTGTTGGGTAAAGGCAGATGAATCAAAAGATCTTGGTAACTGGAGGTGCCGGCTATATTGGCTCTCATGTCGTGCGTCAACTGGGTGAAGCTGGTTATGACCTAGTTGTATATGACAATTGCTCTACGGGTGTTCCTCAATCTGTACTGCATGGTGAACTAATTATTGGCGACTTAGGAGATATAGACCACCTTTACCAAGTCTTTGCCAAACATCAATTTAGTGCAGTCTTGCACTTTGCCGCCAGTCTAATTGTACCAGAATCCGTTGCCCATCCCCTAGATTACTACACCAATAACACCCGGAATACTTTGAATTTACTCCAGTGCTGTAGTATCATGGGTGTTGACAAATTGATCTTTTCTAGTACAGCCGCAGTTTACGGCGAACCTGAAGAAAATCCTGTCACAGAGTTTACTCCCACATTACCGATTAACCCCTACGGGCGCTCTAAACTAATGAGTGAATGGATGATTCAAGATCATGGAATAGCATCTCAGTTGCGATATGTAATTCTCCGCTATTTCAACGTTGCGGGAGCAGACCCCGGTGGTAGAATCGGACAAAACTCCAGGAATGCAACTCATCTGATTGCCAATGCCTGTAATACTGCCCTGAAACGCCAATCAGAATTTAAGATATTTGGCACTGATTTTCCCACCCCAGATGGTACAGGAATTCGAGATTATATCCATGTCGAAGACCTAGCCACAGCCCATGTTGATGGGTTACGCTATCTAGAACAGGATGGAGAAAGTCAAATTTTCAACTGTGGTTATGGACAAGGTTATAGTGTCAGACAAGTTGTAGAAAGGGTTAAGGCGATTTCTGGGGTAGATTTTCCAGTCATCGAAGTACCGCGTCGTCCGGGAGATCCAGCCTGTGTGACTGCTGCTACAGAAAAAATTAAGCAGGTATTGAATTGGCAACCTAAGTATAATAATCTAGATAATATCATCTCCAGTTTTCTCGCTTGGGAAAAAATTAAATGCCAAAAACCACTGATGACTAGTTTTTGTTCGGACAAATGATCTATAATTTTTACACTGCCTAATTTCTATACTTAGGGTATTTTCTGAAATTAAATTAATTTATGTCCATTAACCAAGAAACCCAAGATTCCTCTGTTGATATCCAACAATACTGGCTGATATTCAAAAGACGTTGGCTGGTAGCATCAATTGTTTTTGCCTCCGTCTTTGGAGCTACAGCCCTGGTCACTTATTTGACAAAACCAGTATATGAATCGGAAGGGAAATTGGTTTTTACTAAAAAAAGTGGGGCTTCATCACTCTCAGGTCTATCCCAACAGATGGGAGAATTGGGTGCACTGACAAACCTTAGCAACCCAGTAGACACGGAATCTGAGATCATCCGCTCTTACCCTATCGTTATAAAAACTATTACCACACTAAAGTTGACAGATGATCAAGGCAAACAACTTTCCTTGGGAGTTTTTCTCAAAAAACTGAAGTTGAAGACTGTCCGAGGAACAGATGTAATGCAGCTTTCGTATAAAAGCACAAATCCCCAGGAAGCAGCAAATGTGGTGAATTCCTTGATGAAATATTACTTAGAGAGTAATGTTCGCACTAACCGTAGAGAAGCTACATCAGCGCGAGAATTTTTATCCAAGCAATTACCAGAGGTTGAAAGCCGAGTTACCAAAGCAGAAATGAACCTGCGGAGGTTTAAAGAAAATAACCGAGTAGTAGCTTTAGATGTAGAAGCGAAAACTGGTCTGGAATCTCTAGGAAGGCTGAATGAAGCAATTACCCAAAGCCAAGGGCAATTAGTGGCGGCCTTGACTCGTTCCGTAGCCTTACAGAATGAAATGAAACTGGATAGACAACAGGCAGTAGATTTGAGTACATTAAGTCAATCCCGTGGTGTACAACAGGTTCTCACAGAATACCAAAAAACGCAATCGGAACTAGCAGTAGCGCGAACACTATATACTGATGATAATCCAAAAGTTGTGGATTTAGTCATGAAAGAGGCATCTCTGAAAAAATTACTAGAAGAACGAGTCGGCCAGACCGTTGGTAATTTTGAGTCCCTATCTCAACAGAATTTGCAAATAGGAGAACTGAAACAAACATTAACTCAAGACCTTGTCAAATCGGAGGTAGAAAGGTTAGCATTAACAAAACAAGTTGAGGAATTGCAAAGGGTATTTATATTTAACAGAAGACGTTTAGATAGCTTACCTCGACTGGAACAACAACAGCTACAGCTACAGAGACAGTTAACTGTCGCACAAATCACCTACCAAGAATTTCTGAAGCAGTACCAGTTAGTTCAAGTATTAGAGAATCAGAACGTAGGTAATTCCCGGGTAATTTCCGAGGCTTTAGTTCCTGAACTTCCCGTCTCTCCTAAGATTCCCCTCAACTTAGCACTGGGCGGATTTTTAGGGGTGCTTTTAGGCGCGGGCACGGCGCTACTGTTGGAATCCATGAATCAATCCCTCAAAAATATTGAAGAGGCCAATCGTTTGTTGGGCTTTCCTTTACTGGGGACAATTCCTCAACATGGGGAAAAGAATCCGAAAAATCCGCAGGAAGGTCGGCAAGAGTTACCATTGTTGGATGACCCCTATTCACCAGTTAGTACGTCTTTTGAAATGCTCCAGACTAACCTGGGGTTCACCGTCTCTGACAAGAAATTGCGGGTAATTTTGGTAACTAGTGCAACCCCTGGAGAAGGTAAGTCTTTTGTAGCAGCAAATTTAGCTCTAGCAGGAGCTTATGTAGGAAAACGAGTGTTGTTAGTGGATGCGGATATGCGTCGTCCTCGTCAGCACCGGGTTTGGGAAATACACAATTTGCTGGGGTTAAGCAATATCTTAGCCGGTCAGACACAGTTAAAAAATGCGGTTCAGGAAGTATCCCCCCTGGTAAAAATGTTACCAGCAGGAAAAATTCCGCCTAACCCGGTGACACTGTTGGATTCCCAGTGCATGGCTGACTTGGTTGAAGAAGCTAGTAAGGATTATGACTTTGTAATTATTGACACGCCTCCGTTGACGGCTGTTACTGATCCCCTGATTGTTGGTAAGTATGTAGATGGATTATTGCTGGTTGTCCGTCCTGGAAAGGTGGAGTATTCAGCGGTAAATGCGGCGAAGTCATTACTCACTCAGGCTAAATTACCTATTTTAGGCATGGTGGTGAATGGTATTGTCAAGGAAAGCGGTTATGGTGGATATTACTATTCTAGTGGTTATTACGGGGACAAAGGAGAGCGGAATAAGCAGCACGCGGAGGCTAGTGTGCGGTAAGGGTTTTGGGGTCGAGCGTAACTTCTTATACTGACCTCTGACAAGATTAATTAAATTATCTGTGTTTTAGGAGTTGAGCTTTGATGGTCTTTTGATCTCAGTTCCTCCCTCGCAACCTGCTCGTAACTGGGGAGGCCGGAGTAGGGGAAAGCTATGTCTAAATTATGGTACAATTATTAAAACGATGTCGACTAAGGGCTACAATAATCATCCTTTATGACCATCAGCACCATAAAATCTCTCACATTGCAGGAGTTTCTGATGCTACCGGAAACAAAGCCAGCATCGGAGTTCTTGGGTAGAGAAATTATTCAAAAACCTATGCTGAAAGGAAGACACAGCAGACTGCAAGGGAAACTTAGCACCGAAATTAATTTGGTGAGTGAATCTGAAAAAATTGCCTATGCTTTCCCTGAACTTAGGTGTAGCTTTGGTAATCGCTCAATTGTTCCTGATATAGCAGTTTTTACATGGGAACATATTCCTTTCCTTAGCAGTGGAGAAGTCCCAGATAGATTTGAACTAGCTCCCGATTGGGTAATTGAGATTCTTTCTCCTGAACAGAAATCAAATAAAGTGATTGGCAATATCTTGTATTGTATGGAGCATGGGTGTAAATTGGGATGGTTTCTTGATCCTGATGATTTAAGTATTCTAGTATTTTTATGCGATCGCCAACCAATACTGATGGAAAAAACCGATATTCTGCCTGTATTGGCGGGAGTAGAGTTAAAATTAACTGTTAATGATGTATTTGGCTGGTTGAGAATGGCTTAACTAAGCAATACCTTAGAGAAGTTATCTCCCCGCCACCAATGTTAAATTAGTCCCTATGGGAATGCTATCGCAGGATATATGACTGAATCAACATTGTCTAAACTAAATACACAGATAGATAGTTTATCACCAGATTTTGTTAAGCCGCCGACACAAGATGAATTACTCTACGATGATGGGATTCCCATGGAGACTTACCGCCATAAAATGCAAATGGATTTACTAGTTGATCCTTTGTCATATTGGCTACGCGATCGCAATGCCTTTGTGGGCGGAAATATGTTTGTTTATTTTAGCCCCCATCAATTAAAAAATCATGATTTTCGCGGTCCAGATATGTTTGCTGTGCTAGACGTTCCCAAAGGTGAGCGTAAATGCTGGGTAACTTGGGAAGAGGGTAAAAGTCCAGATGTTGTAGTAGAGTTACTGTCTTCAAGCACCGCGTCGCAGGATAAAACAGAGAAAAAAGAAATTTACCAAAAACGGCTGCGAGTACCAGAGTATTTCTGGTTTGATCCCTTTAACCCTAGTGATTTTGCTGGGTTTAGTATGGGCAGTGATGGTTATGAACCGATAATTCCCGATGACCAAAATAGACTGGTTAGTAAGCAGTTAGGGTTAGCATTAGTGCAGTGGTCGGGGGTGTTTGGCTATGCCGATACTGTTTGGTGTCGGTGGGCAACTTTGGATGGGGTTCTTTTACCTACGGAGCATGAACTGGCTGAGGAAGCACAACAGCAAGCTCAGGAAGCACAACAGCAAGCTCAGGAAGCACAACAGCAAGCTCAGGAAGCACAACAGCAAGCTCAAGAGGCACAACAGCAAGCTCAAGAGGCTCAACAAAGAGCAGAGGGAGCAGAATTATTACTAGCACAAGAACAACAGAGAATGGAAAAGTTGCTGGCACAATTACGGGCAAAGGGAATCAATCCCCATGAACTCTAGTAGAATCAAAAAAACTATCAAGAATTTCTCTAAAATTACCATTGCTAAAATCTAGAATGAAATAACCCGGCATACAAACCATACTCCCCAAAGAGCAAAATCATGTCCTATAATCAGTACAAAAATATTGCCCAAGTCTTAGGGGACTTTCCTTTAACTTATCAAGAAGAGAATTTCATCCAAGAAAGTCCCTTAGAGATTGATGATTACTTTCGTAATCGTTTTGAATTGGTTTTACGGGAAGGAGTTGTATTTAACTCAGAGTATGCCATTTGTGAAGGAGTTATTTTCCCTATTTTAATTGAAATTTGGCAAAAGTATAAAGATAAGTTATTAATATGGAGTCATCAGCCATTAAATTTTGATGAAAGACTATCAGGTATCCCTGATTATATTGTTGCTAAAAGATCGCCTAGAGGTAAAATTGTTTTTGAGTCTCCTTATTTAATATTAGTAGAGGCTAAAAAAGACAACTTTGAGGAAGGTTGGGGACAATGTTTAGCCGAATTAATTGCCGCTCAGAAGATAAATAATCAACCGGAACAATTATTATATGGTATTGTTTCTAATGGTAAAATATGGGAATTTGGACAACTGCGAGAACAGAATTTTATTAAAAATATTCAAGAGTATAGTATATCTAATTTAGATAAATTATTTGCCGGACTTAACTATGTTTTTGGACAAGGTTAGTTATTTATGCCAGGAAATATGCCCAAAATGAAAATTAGCTCATGCTAAATAAATTAAATTTCAATAAAAAGTTGTCATTTCTTAAATCAATTGATAAACTGAGGGGGATTATTGCGAATTCAGATCACCAAACCAATATCGATGAAAAAAAACGGTGTTCTACCTGTCCTAGTAGGATTAGATTTATACTGAAAACGGTTCATAGTTTAACCAAATATGAAACCCCTCTGGTAAACCTCTCCCCGCAACGGGGAGAGGCTTTGAACCTTGTTCTTTGTATGATAAAAAAGTCCAGCTTCTAGCCGTTTTGAGTATAAAAATTAACTGTTGATGATGTCTTTGACTGGATAAAATTGATATCTAGGCGATATTTAGCTACTTTATAAGGAAAATATTAGGTCAATATGCAAAACGCAAAAAATTCATCGCCAATGGCGTTCACTTTCAACAGTTGCTCAATATGACTAAATCCCAATTCCAGAATTTAACAAGTGGACAACTATTAGCCCGAAATACAATTTACAGTCTTATAGGTCAGACCGCACCATTACTAGTAGCTGTTTTTGCGATTCCGCAACTAATAAAAGGACTAGGTACTGATCGTTTTGGTATACTAACCCTGGCTTGGATGGTTCTTAGTTATTTCAGTTTGTTCGATTTGGGTTTGGGTAGAGCCTTAACTCAACTTGTAGCTGAAAAATTGGGACAGGAAAGTGGTGAGGAAGAAATTCCTGCTTTAGTTGGGACAGCCTCTTTCTTAATGTTGATTTTAGGGCTAATAGGAACATTAGTTTTTGTAATTTTATCACCTACGATAGTTTATAATCTTCTCAAGATTACTACTGAATTACAAAGCGAGACTGTTGTTGTATTTTATCTACTTTCAGCCTCAGTTCCCCTTGTTACTAGCACAGCAGGAACCGTAGGGATATTATCTGCTTTACAAAGATTTGACCTGATTAATGCAGTTCGCATTCCCTTGGGTCTATTGATGTTTCTTGGACCTCTGTTGGTATTGCCATTTTCCCATAGTCTTGTTCCAGTTATCGCTGTTTTATTAGTAGTTAGATTCTTAGCTTGGGGAGTTTATATATGGCTATGCCTTCGCGCCATGCCAGCGTTACAGCATCAGATACAATTTAGAAAATCATTATTAGTGCCTTTGTTAAAATTCGGTGGTTGGATGACTGTAACTAACATTGTCGGTCCACTCATGGTGTACACGGATAGATTTTTAATTGGGGGGTTAATTTCTGTTACTGCTGTTGCTTACTACACTACACCATATGAGGTCGTAACTAAGCTCTGGCTGATTCCTAGTTCTTTAGTTAGTGTTCTTTTCCCCGCTTTTTCTACTAGTTTCGTCCAAGAACCTCTGCGTGCAAAGCAAATGTTTAATAGGGGTGTGAAATATATTTTTTTGATATTATTCCCCATTACCTTAATAATTATTACTTTTGCCAATGAGGGATTAACTCTTTGGATAGGAAAAGATTTTGCTCAGAATAGCACCTTGGTATTGCAATGGTTGGCTGTTGGGGTTTTAATTAATAGCCTTGCTCAAGTTCCTTTTGCCCTTATTCAAGGTGTTGGACGACCAGATATTACGGCAAAATTCCATTTTATTGAGCTGCCATTTTATATGCTGATACTGTGGAAGTTTACAACAGCTTTTGGAATTGTAGGTGCATCTTACGCCTGGGTATTAAGGACAATGATAGATACTATACTTTTGTTCTATATAGCATCTAGGTTTATACCAAATAATAAATCACTAATGCAATTTATGGGTTTTGCTGTGGGTGTAACTTTATTGATTTTGGGTTTGGCAAGTTTAAAGTTAGAACTTTACATGAAAGGAATATATTGCGTATTGATATTGTTCACTTTTATGGTCACAACATGGGTTCTAATTCTAGAAACTGATGAACGCACAATGATCAAGAACAAACTAAAGGCAGTTTAATTTTTTAGGGAATCAAGGAATTATGATGGAAACGAAAGATGATAATGAAATCCGCACCTATTCTTGTCCAAAGTGTTATTTATGTGGCGATGAAGGTAAGCTGCTTTATCAGAGTTTAAAGGACCGCCTGTTTGGTGCGCCAGGTGAATGGAATTTAAAGAAATGTACAAATCCTGAATGTGGTTTAGTATGGTTAGATCCAATGCCGCTTGAGGAAGATATTGGAAAAGCATATCAAAACTACTATACTCATAACATAGAATACACGAAACAAAGTGTGCTAGGGATTTTTCTCCGTAAATTTTATCATGTAGTGAAGATAATACCTTCACACTTTCTAGGAATCAGGCAAGAAGAGATACGACTTAATAATATGTATCTGGATGATATCAGTCCTGGCAAGTTGCTAGAAGTTGGTTTTGGCAATGGCAAATTTCTAAATCAGATGAGACTGGCTGGCTGGGAAGTTGAAGGGGTTGACTTCGATTCTAAAGCAGTGGAAGGTGTTCGTACAAGATATGGTTTCAATGTTCACGTTGGTAGTTTAGAGCGCATTGCTTATCCAGCTAACACTTTTGATGCAATCACCATGAGTCATGTAATCGAGCACGTATCCAAACCAGTGGTTTTATTACAAGAGTGTTACCGTATTCTTAAACCAGGTGGTTATTTAGTTTTAGTAACTCCTAATATTAATAGTTGGGGACATACAATCTTTAGATATAATTGGCGTGGACTGGAACCACCAAGACACCTTCATTTATTTGCACAAAATACAATACGAAAATGTGCTACGGAAGCAGGATTCAATAATATTAATACTTGGACTACTGCCACTAACTCAATAGGTGTGTTAAACGGTAGTCTTAGTATCCAGAAATTTGGAAATCACGAAGTATCACGAGAACCAAAATTGTTGATTTTCTTTATAGCATTAATACTTCACTATTATGAAGTGTTTTTAACTAGAAATCAGTTTGATGATGGTGAAAATCTTGTCCTATTGTGTAGAAAACACTAAAAAAAGTGACCGTTCAGGGGGTGATCAAAAAAATACCCTGTATAAGATTAAATGGAATCATCATGAAAACCAACCCAAATTTGATTTTTACAGGTTATTTTAAATAAGCAAAAGTTCTTTTTATACTGAGATTTAAACTTATTCTTTAGGCATTTATGGCATAAATCATCCCAAAACCTTGCACAAAAACAACTGTAAACATTTAGAGTAATATTCTACCCCCCGTGAACGCTTACAAAAAAATCAGATATTAATTATGATAAATACAAATAAAGTTTACATTATCCTCGTAAATTGGAATGGTTGGGCTGACACTATAGAATGCTTAGAGAGTGTTTTTAGGAATAATTATCCTAATTATTGCGTTATTGTATGCGACAACAATTCAAGTAACGGCTCTTTAGACTATATAAAAGCTTGGGCAGAAGGTAAAATAGATATTTTTTTGCCAAAAAGCCATACTTTCCACTCTTTAAGCTTCCCTCCAATTTCTAAGCCAGTTTCTTATGTACAATATGATCTAGTCCAAGCAGAAGCAGGAGGAAATAAGGAAGATGCTGATGCTAACTTGATACTAATTCAGACTGGCGCAAACTTAGGCTTTGGTGGTGGAAATAATGTTGGCTTACGCTACGCTTTATTACAAAATGACTGTGAATATGTTTGGTTACTTAATAACGACACCGTTATTGATAATGCAGCAATCAAAAAAATGGTTGAAGCTTCTAATGATTGTCTCAGCATGACTGGATCTATACTTAAATTTTATTCCCAACCTGAAAAAGTTCAAGCCTATGGGGGTGGTTATTTCTCTTCATTCACTAGTAGAGTGGTCAGCGAAACCAAGATTTTTCCCAAAAAACTGGATTTTATAAATGGAGCCAGTTTAATGATGAGTAGAGAAGTTATACAGAAGATTGGACTGTTTGATAGCAATATCTTTATGTATTTTGAAGAAAATGAGTATTGCATACGTGCCCAAAAACAAGGGATTCAAATGAAATGTGCAGATACTGTTGTCTATCATAAAATAGGTGCTTCCAGTAATGATTCGCGTGTCTATACATCATGGTTAAATATTTATAAAAACAAAATCTTCGTAATGAAGAAGCACTTTGGCTATGATTTTTGGTTATTGTTTTTTATCATATCTCTATTTTTTAATCTTATAAATCCCAAGATTAGCCAACCCAAAAAACTTGCAGTTATAGAGATTATTTTCAAGCTTCCCAAACTCTTAACAGTTTTCTCTGACTAATGAAGTAACGAAGGAGTGTGTATTGATAGCGATATGCAATTGAATGAGATAGAGTCATTAAAATTGCAAAACCTGCTTTGTTATTAGATGCTAATTAACTTGGCATTTTGTCTAATAATTTAGCATAACAAATACTGAAAAGCCAAAATTATATGTTCGATATGATTTTTGATTGGATATGTCTATACATACAAATTGGTCTACTAGGGATTCTAATTGTTCGAGAGTTTCTTTATAGTCGCAACCGTAACTTGTATATAATATTAATTTCATTCACGATGTTGGTTTTAGTTCAAGGACAAGCATGGTGGATTTTAAATCAGTTCCAACAAGGAGAGGCAAATATTGTACATCTGTATCAATCAATAAGTTTAGAAGGCACACGATTAGCAAATCTTTATGCTGGTTTATGTGTTATTAGTCTAGTCATAACTTATGTATTTATGGCACGGCACAAATTCAAACTACCCTTGCCATCACAGTTATACGACCAAGTTTTAATTCCAACGCAACAGACAAACTCTCTTTTTTCATATGTCCTAATAGCAAGTTGGGTTATTATATTTGGTACGATGTTGATACTTCTTCTAGGTGGATTGCAAGCAGCTATAGATAGTCCAGGAACATCTGTTGGTGGTCAGACTATGCTGTTGATATTTGTAAGTTTAGGGAAGATGCCTTTGCTTCATAAAATTTCAGTTAAACAAAGGGTAAACATTTATGACATACTAATTTTCGCTATAACTTTCTTCCTCACTTTGATCAATTCCCGCTTTATAGGCGTATTTATGCTTGTTCAAGTGCTGTTATTATTTAACTACTGCCATAAACAAGTTTCGCGTCGTTGGATGCTTGGTGGTATTTTAATACTTATTTTTATCTTTATTGTATATGGATTGTATAGAGATAATGGTGCTACAAATATTGGTTTGGACTGGCATGAAAAGTTAGATGACTTGTTTAACCGCTTCAGTCAGGACGAAAACCCGGTTAATTGGTTTTATCGTACTAATGTTGAAGGATTTGTGGGTTTAGCAGGTATTCTAACTTATGAAGGCCAAGTTGGTGGAATTGACCATGATTTTGGGTTATCGAACCTCACCTTATTTACGCAACTTATACCAAACGTAATTCGTAATGACCAATATTTAGTTGCTGCTCTAGCAGACTTTTTAGATTCCTTGTATCCATATTCTCAAGGTTCAGTTGTTGCACCAGGACTTGAAATTGCCTATGCCCACTTTGGGTTGTTTGGCATTATACTTATGGGTTTTTTGCTCGGCTATTTAGCAGATTTTTTACATAGAAAAATGCTTGACCACAGACAGGATCGATTTCTAGTAGCTTTGCTGTCAGTACAATCTATGAATATAGTCCGAAATATGCTTCGGATTGTTCTGTTTTTTGGATTGGCAGATTTAACAATGCTCTTAGCTTATAGACTGATATTAAATTTTGGAAAAAAGCAAGATAAGCGAGCAGATTCCAAGAGTTAAGTACCTGGACAGAATTAATTACATATTATTTATTTACCAATCCTTTGTCCATTAAGGATTTCATTCCAAATGTTTGTGTAATTAATTTTGTCCCATTACTTATTAGGTTGTTTATTTGATGACAACGAAATTGTTCTTTTATATAAGGAATTGTAAAATGATTAAAAGCTTTGAATCAGACTGTCAATATATCATTAATGCAGCACATAATTTTGCAGTCAAAAATCCAGATTTTACATCTGATGTAGGACATATTGATAATTTTCCAGGTGCCGCAGTTTACGTTCGAGATGCTGCTAAAATTTCTTCTTATTTGCTACCTGGAAGCAGGATTCTTGATTGGGGTTGTGGTTACGGACAGCTATCTTATCTGCTAGCAAAAAATGGCTATCAAGTTGATGCTTGTGATTGATCAAAAGATCTTAAAATACCAGAATTTCTGGATTCAGGGATAAACTATTTTCCCTTGACTTCGCCTGTTCAGATTCATGTTCCTGATGCCTCATTTGATGTTGTGATTTCCAGTGGAACTCTAGAACATGCTCACAACATTATCGATTCATTAAAAGAAATTCGTAGAATCCTCAAACCAGGCGGTTGGTTTTTCATATTTCGGTTTCCTGCAGAGTATTCTATTTCTGAATACATCGCCCGTAAATCCGGGCGCTGGTCTCATGCAGTACGTATGTCAAAATCAGAATTGCAATTTATGTTAAGGATGTTCAGCTTCAGGGTTGATCAGATTGGGTATGATAGCTTTCTGCCCATCTTTCTAGGAAGACAATTAAAATTCTTGCGCCCGATACGTGAACAGCTAGATACCCCAATAACATATCTTGATAAAGTTTTGACATCGCTCCCAATTATATCAGCTTTCTCGACATCAATATATTGCTTTGCTCAGATTAATACCGAATACACTGAAAATTTTTAATCGTGATATTTCATTTAGTCAAGGTTCTCTTTGGTTTCTGCTAAAGAGGTTTATCGATAAATTATGGTGGGTTATAGGCTATAAGCCTTAATTATGCTGGATTATTACTTTGCATCAGCACCATAATTTATTTCAACATGAAATAGTCATTAACCCTACCTGCTATTTACGATTACGTCAAGACTGAAGGAGTACCTTTAATTGATTATTGGAATTGATACCCGCTTTGCACTCAAAAAGCGTAGGGGAATAGGCAACTATACCCTCAATTTATTGCAATCTTTAGCAAAAATAGATCAGGAAAATCAGTATTTTCTTTATACAGATCAACCTGATTCTGAAAATATTTTACCAAAAGCTGCAAATTTTGAAGTTAGAATCCTAGTCCCAGCCAATTATTTACTATGGGAACAGCTAGTTCTGCCAAGACAAGCAATTAAAGATGGTATAGACGTACTTCATTGCACTGCTAACACATCTCCAGTTTTTCTAAAAAAAAGTACAAAACTGATAGTCACTATTCATGATGTGATGTATCTGAAAGATTCCGTACTATTGCCAAAGTCAAATGTTGCTTATCAAAGACTAGGTAGGATATACAGAAGTGCTATTGTCAGCAAAACTATTAGAAATGCTACTAAAGTGATTACAGTTTCTAACTTTTCTAAAAGTGATATTTTGCATCACTTCCCCAGTCTTCAAACAAGCTCAATTATAACTACCTATGAAGCACCGGATGCTTCATTTAGCATACTTGACAGGGGAAACGCATCTAAAATTATCAAGAATAGTTTTAATCTATCTGGAAAGTATTTATTAACTTTAGGTGGTACAGATCCACGAAAAAACACAAAATTAGTTATTAGAGCTTTTTCAAAGCTAAAGCAAACGAAAAACATTAATGAAAAGTTAGTTATCGTAGGAATTCCAAACTGGAAGCAGTCTGAATTTTATGATCTTGTTTGTTTGCTTCAATGCGAAAATGATGTTATTTTTACGGACTATGTTACTCAAGAGGAATTAGTATATCTCTATAATTGTGCCACATTATTTATCTATCCTTCTTTATATGAAGGCTTTGGTATCCCACCCTTAGAATCAATGGTTTGTGGTACTCCAGTTATTACCTCCAATACAACATCTATTCCTGAAATTGTTGGAGATGCGGCTTTGCAAGTAGACCCCACCAATCAAGAAGAACTTGAATCAGCAGTATATAAATTATTAGTTGACCATTCTTTAAGAGATAACTTAATTCAACGTGGATTAGCAAGAGCAAAGCAATTTTCTTGGCGAAGAATGGCTGAAGAAACTCTAGATATCTATAAATCTATTATTGCCGATGATAATAACTTATGAAAATACTTTTTGTTACTCCGAGATTTCCTTATCCTCTGTTACGAGGAGATCAGTTTATACCTTATCATCGCCTTCGCATATTAAGTCAGCGACATGAACTTACATTGTTAACCCTTTATCATAGTGCCTGGGAACTAGAAAATATTGATCGGATACGTCCGTACTGTAAAGCAATATATCCTGTTCATCTCCCTAAATGGCAATCACTTATCAATGTAGGAAAAGGTTTATTTACTTCACAATTACCTCTTCAAGCTTGTTACTACTTTTCTAGTAAATTTCAGCAACAGCTAGATTCGATTTTGGCAGCCAATAAGTTTGATGTAGTTCATACTTTTATGATGAGGATAGCCCCTTATTTTCATCATATACATACCCCTAAAATTATAGAACTGATTGACTCGATGCAATTAAATTTAGAGCGTCGTGTAGCTTTAGAATCTTTTCCTAAGCGCTTGATTTTTCAGAAGGAACTTCGACGAGTCACCCGTTATGAACGTGATTTACCTAACTTATTTAATAATTTGGTAGTTGTATCTGAAAAGGATGCACAACTAATTCCTAGTGAACGAGTAAAGGTTATCCCCTTCGGAATAGATACTGAATTTTTTAGTTTACAAAAACAACCACCAATAGAACCAACCCTAATTTTTTCTGGAAATATGAGTTATGCACCTAATATTCATGCTGTTAAGTGGTTTGTTGAACTTTGTCTACCCATAATTCAACAAACAATTCCTGATATTACACTTTTGATTGCTGGAGCAAACCCTACAACAGAAGTTCGCAGTTTAGAGCAAAAGAGAGGAGTTATAGTCACTGGCTTTGTAAAGTCTATGCCAGAAACTCTAAAAAAAGCTAAGATTGCGATCGCTCCCATGCAATCAGGATCAGGGATGCAAAGCAAAATCTTGGAAGCAATGGCTTCTGGACTACCTGTAGTTACTACAAGTTTGGGACTTGGTTCTCTGAGTGCAAACCCTGACAAGGAAATTTTGATAGCAGATAGTCCAGAAGATTTTGCGAAAGCTACGATTACTCTACTACAAAACTCTGATCTAGCTAGAGAGATTAGAAATCTTGCAAGACAATTTGTTGTTAATAAATATAGCTGGGAATTTTCAGCTAACCAAGTTGAAAACCTTTACAATCATATAATGCTTGATATAAGCAGATGAACTGAGGTTTTCAAGCAAAAAAATCTAGATAATACATAGGAGGAATTTAAATTATGTTTGGAAGATCATTGAGTAGAGTTTTTAGAGCATTATTTGACTACAGAAATTATCTATCAGTTATAAAAGCACCTTTTGTATACGTAAATCCTATCCAGGACTTTCTGCAAGGCTATATTCTCTAAAAAGGTAATTATCCACATATAGTGCGTCTCCAAACTCCAATTGGAGTTAATTCAATAGAGATATTGAACTCCTTAGACACATTCACCATTAATGAAATATTTTGTTGGGAAATTTATTATACAGACAACCAACCTAAAGTAATTGTTGATCTCGGCTCAAATATTGGTGTCTCCCAACTATATTTTTTATCTAGGAATAATAGCAATATTGTGTATGGTTTTGAACCAGTATCTAAACTCTATGATCAACTTCAAAACAACATAAGTAAATTTAAGGATAGAGCTTTCAATCAGAAGCTTGCTATAAGTAACATAAATGGTACAACTCAGATGGGGGTAGAAAGTTCGGGTAGATACGGGGGAATCGGAGTCAAAAGTGAATCTCAGATAACAGTTCAGACTATTGATATTAATTTCGCACTATCACAAGTTCTGGATTCTCATAAATTTATTGATATTCTCAAAATGGATATTGAAGGTTTGGAAGAGATAGCAATAAACTCAATAGATCTAGACATTCTCTCAAGGATAAAACTAATCTACGTTGAGGCTGGCGATGATAACAAGTTTTTTCCACAAAACCTAAAAAAAAGCTTCAAACATTTTTCTCATCGAGGAATCTGTAAATACGTCAATACTTTATTATAAAAAATGACTAAAAAAGCGCTAATCACCGGATTAACGGGTCAAGATGGCTCATATCTTGCCGAACTCCTCCTATCCAAAGGATACCAAGTATTTGGCTTAGTCCGTCGTTCCAGTTCTGGAAACCTTGAACGGATTAATCACCTCAGTGGTACTGTTGAAATTCTTTCTGGTGATCTCCTAGATCAATCCTCACTCATGGATGTGATTACAGAATCCCAACCCGACGAAATTTATAACCTGGCTTCTCAAAGCTATATTCCTACATCCTGGACACAACCATCTCTCACTGCGGAATACACTGCTTTGGGTGTTTCTCGTCTCTTAGAATCCATTCGTCGTTGTAAATCTGATGCGAGATTTTACCAAGCCTCCAGCAGTGAAGTTTTTGGTCAGCCTGACGTATCTCCCCAAAACGAGCTTACTGCCTTCCGCCCCCGCAATCCCTACGGTGTCGCCAAGGCATATGCCCATTGGATGACTATCAATTATCGCCAACAATATAACCTTTACACTTGCTGCGGTATTACATATACTCACGAATCACCCCGACGTGGTGCAGAATTTGTATTTCGTAAAATCACCCGAACTGCGGCCATGATTAAGCTGGGATTAGCTAATCAATTAAAATTGGGAAATTTAGATGCCCATCGTGATTGGTGCTACGCCAAAGATGCTGTACACGCTATGTGGTTGATGTTACAGCAACAGCAGCCTGATGATTATATTATTGCTAGTGGTGAAACCCACTCAGTTAAGGAATTGGTAGAGTGTGCTTTTAACTTTGTTCGGTTAAACTGGCAAGATTATGTAGTAGTTGATCCGTCCTTTTACCGACCAGATGAATCAGTGCAATTAGTGGGTAATATTGATAAAATTCACAACCAATTAGGTTGGAAACCTGAATATTCCTTTGAACAATTGGTAGAACTAATGGTAGATCATGACCTGAAGGAATTAGTAAACAGTTAACTTCTTGTAAATATTGATGGTATGATGGTATGTGAAAAAAATAGAAGTACATTTTAAGTAAAAATTCTGACCTATATCCCAATGAAGGTACAGCAATAGGTGTAACTACAATCCCTTCACTACCAAGGACAATAGCAACTAACTGCTTGCAGCAGCGCTTCGCTATCGCTTTTGACCTTTGGATTTAATGTAGGGGTCGTAAGGGTAGCGCCCCCGTGCCTACCCCGATTTATGGGCAACCACAGGGGGTTTGCCCCCTACAAAATTAATTGATTTAGGGATTTTTAAAATATTCAATGCAGTAAATTCGCCATAGATGTAAATTTAGTTACTGTATCTGTAAATATGCCATCAAACCGCAATTGGTGATTAGGAACACCAAACCGTTGAAAAATGCGGCGATTATAATTAATTCAGGTGAGAGTCACAATCAGAAACCCAAATATCTAAGTCTTTGTGCGATCGCCAAAACTGGGCGGCGAATTCCATTCTTTTATAATCACCCCTCAACACAAAAATTACCTGGGGTAAGGAAGTTTTGTGAAAAGCAATCGCTATCCTCACAGGAATTATAGTAGATAAACCAAGGGCGATCGCTAAAACCAGCCATACTAATCTATACTTGCCTTTTTTAAAAATACTACTCATAGCGATCGCGTCAGCAGTTCGCCATTGAAATCTCACTAACAACTGCTCACGAGATAAATTACCTTACCTATCCTCAAACTTTCTTTTCCTGTGCTAAAGTCAAAACCTGCACATACAGCCGGTCTGAAATTCTCATTTCCTATGCTTGCATCTTATTTAAAACATCCTTAACACTAGCCAACACACCCTATAGTGTACAAATTGTATAGGTTAACAGAAGAGGAGATTAAGATAATTCAGGATAGTGTAAAACAGAAATAACTGGCGATCGCTATAATAAAACTAGACTAATTAACTTGTAACTTATCATGGAAAACATTACCATTCAAGTTGACCCAGAAATTGCCAAAGCGTACCGAGAAGCAGAGCCAGAAAAACAGCAAAAAATCCAAATATTTCTCAACATAATGCTGCAAAAAGCAGTCAGTCAAAAACCACTCTTAGATATCATGGAAGAAGCGAGTCAACAAGCCATTGCTAAGGGAATGACCCCGGAAATTTTAGAATCTATTCTCAAGGATGAAAACTAACCGTATCGTAATTGATACAAATGTAATTGTCAGTGCATTAATCTTCTCTAAATCTACCACAATGCAAGCTCTTAGAGAAGCCAAACAAAACGGAGTAATCTTAATTTCTGTGGAAATTTTATCAGAATTAATTGATGTACTCAGTCGTCCAAAATTTGACCGCTATCTATCGAGAGAAATTCGTGAAGACTTTTTAGCCAGTTTAGCTAGAGAAACAGAATTAATCACAATTAATGCAGAAGTGTTGAATGTTAAGAAAAGCCTGATAAAAATAGCCAAAAATATGTTAAATTTTGGGCGAAGGATTAAAATATTTTGATTAACCATGATCATAAACTCATTTCCCAA
>NZ_JACJTO010000037.1 GCF_014698755.1 Aphanizomenon flos-aquae FACHB-1287
TTGGGAAATGAGTTTATGATCATGGTTAATCAAAATATTTTAATCCTTCGCCCAAAATTTAACATATTTTTGGCTATTTTTATCAGGCTTTTCTTAACATTCAACACTTCTGGTAAATATCATTTCCTGAATTAATACCTGAATCACCAATTAAAATTATATTACTGTTATCATCACTTTCTAAATTTAAGCTTCCAGAAATACCATGTCTGAGAACTTGAATTAATTTTTGTGGGGTAAAAGATTCCAATTCGACAAAATTACCAGTATCTAACCAAGCTAATTCTTCAGCAGTTAAACTTTGACGAATATCTACAGATAATTTTTTAGCTTCTTCTTTTAACTGTGAAGAAAACCGAGTAAACATTTTTCCCTGACTCGCAATAATTTGACGGGGTAAAAGTCCCAGGTCAATAATTGTCACATTGCTATTTAAAAACCACTTTTCACTGGTGCGGAGATGATGAACTAAACTGACACCTTTAGGACTACAATCATGAATAGCATAAACCTTTAAATCAGGGTTACGTCGTAACATTTCCATTGTTGTATTGAAAATGCTTTGAGGATAACCAGTAATGCTGAGAATTGCACAATTATTTTCAAAGTGGAAATTATTAGCAATTAATAATTGTGCAATATTAGCACTATCACAAACTACTAATCTATCAAAACTATAAGCTGTTATATCGGGGTTAATAGATGTAGGTGCAATTTGTTCTTGTTGTGAAGTTAGAACTTTATCAACTTTACCATTTATTTGTTGCCATTTTGTCAACCAACTATCTAAATCTATGGAAGAAAATAAAAGTTCCTGTGGTAGATTTTCGACTTTTCCTAACTGTCTAGTTCCTAAAAATATTGATAGCAACCCTAAAATTACTACAATAGAGAAAACAGGGAAAGAATTTAACACAAATAAACTTGCTGATATTCCCACTACCAGAATGACCACTCCCAGTCTTTGTAAGGTTCTAGCACTTGCTTTCCGACTAGCATTGTTTAATCTACTTGAATTTGTGTTATTAAATAAATTCCAAATTGTAACTGCTTGGTAAACTAGATTAACAACAAGAAAAGAATTAGGTATAAAAGAAGTAAATCCTCCAAAAAAACCTGTTACCCAAACATTCCAAAAAAGATATGAAAACCAAAATCCTGCTGTTGGAAATGCCTTTTTTCTAACCCGACTATCTAAAAAATAAAGGAGTTGTTTGGGTGTAAAATATAAAGTATAACTAGCTGAAATATCTGCTAATGTTTTAGAAAATATAGAATCGGTAATTGTTGCAGTTCCCATACTTGTAGGTTCAAAAACAAAAGGATGATTACATTTAATACATCTTCCTTGATTTGCTGTTCTGTCTTTTAATTTGTTGTCAGTTCCGCAGTTAATACATTTCATGGTTTTGTTAGTTTTGATTTGGTTAAAAATTGTGGTTTTAGATACTCGACTTCTATTCTTATTTTGGGAATTAATTAATAATTAAAGAAGTCAGATTTTACATAATTTGATTGTTAAGTAAAATGCTGTAATCTTCTCGTTTACGAATTAAATGATATGTACCATTTTCTAACAAGACTTCCGCAGGTCTGGGACGATGTAAAAAGTGAGAAGACATAGCATAACCATAAGCACCAACATCTAAAATAGCAATAATATCGTCAATTTCTAAAGCGGGAAGTTGACAATTTTTGCCTAAATAATCTCGTGAATATGTGGTATTTCCACAAACGTCAGTTAGATATTTTTGAGAAGTTGAATTTTTCAAAGTTATAATTTCTCGATAACCTCCATGTACAGAAATAACAGCAATATTAGCAATAGTAGAATCTACACCGATAATTTGTTTTTCTCCTTGCCATTTTACCGAAACAACTTTAGCTAATAAAGTACCACAACCCGCTACAGAAGAGCGTCCTGGCTCAATAATTAAATTAATATTTTTGTCAATTTTACTAATTTTATTAGTTAATTGATTTCCAAATAATTGCCAATCAAAAGCCACATGATCATGATGATAGGGATAACCAAAACCACCACCAAAATCTAAATATTGCCAATCTGGTAACTTTTTTGCAGTTGCTAAAATCGAATCAATTACATCAATAAAGGCTGTTGTTGCATTAGTTCCTGTACCGCGATAAAAATGTAAACCAGAAATCTTTAAACCTACAGCATGACTAATAGAAATAGCCTCATTAAAATCTAGAGAACTAACACCAATACGACTATCCTCCGAAATATTTAACCGCAAACCAAGATTTAACTTTTCTGTTATGTTTTTCTGTGTCTTTGTGCGAAATGAAAAAACCTCACAACACAAACGTAACTGAGAAATACTATCTAAATTGAGGGTTGTCACACCCCAATTGATAACTTGTTCCATTTCCTCCCGATTTAAATTACTACCGCTATAGACGATATCATGGGGATAAAAACCAGCATTTAAACCCAAATAAATATCACCCGGAGTATTAGCATGAAGTCCCCAACCGGCGTTTTTAAATATTTTTAGTAATGCGATATTACCATTTGTCACACTAGCAAAATGAAACCTAGTATGGGGATAACTAATAGCTTCCGTAATATCTGCAATAGTTTGACGTAAAATATCGCTATCGTAAACGTATAAAGGAGAACCATGAACTTGCAATAACTCTTGTGCAAGCTCTAGTTCTAAATTGGGAATTGGTGGTACTTTTTCCATAACCATCGAGGTAAAATAAATGGATGATATAAAGACTTTTTGCCTAATTTAGAACCAAAAACATGATAGTGCCAAAGTTGCCACATTATCAATAACCACAGACTTTCACCAATACGTCGTCCTTGAATTTGTCCCCCCAGTTGACCTGTAACAATTTGTGACGCAATATCAGGAAAAAAGCAACCTTCCGATTTTAGTATACCAGGATTCAGCCAATTACCAATATCATGCCAAAAATTATTTAGACACCAGGAGGTGAGGGGAACACCCATACCGCGTTTTTGTCTCCAAACGATTTCCTTAGGTAGCCAATTTTCGACAGCGCGTTTAAGAATATACTTTTCACAAGCACCGTGTAAACACAGTTCACCAGATAGCTGAAAAGTCCATTCTGCTAACAGTAAATCACAAAAGGGCGATCTCACACCTAACCCATGAGCAAAACCCAACGCAGTCGCACGGGGATGAATATTTTGCGCTCCTTTTAACATCAAACTGGCACGACGGAGACGATGTAACAACGAAGGACAAAAACTAGCATCAAGAGCATTTAACAACCATTCCTGAGCATTTAAACCTTGAATCTGAGCATATATTTCCGGCTGATACACCCTTGATTCATAACCCCAAAGACGGTGAAAAGTCCGCAGATATTGTTGAATAAAACTTTCTTCTTGATTAGGGTGTTCAGATTGATAAATACCCGCAGCAATTAAAGGTTTATTAGTCCAACCAGCAAATAATTGATCACCACCTTCACCATTAAAAATCACTTGAGTTTCTTGACTAGCAACTTGATTGAGGAGATATAAAGGAACAGTCACACCGTCACCAAAAGGTAAATCTAAAGCTTTGATAGTAGGAATTAGAGCCTGTTTAATCTTACCAGGACTAGCATCAACTTTAACCAAAGGAATATTCAGAAACTTTGCAACTTGTTCCGCATAGGGATATTCAGAAATTCCCACATTACCAAAATCCAAAGAGTAAGCACGAACTTTTATCCCAGCTTCTACCAACAAAGCCGCAACAATAGAAGAATCCAAACCCCCAGACAGAAAAACCCCCACAGGTTCATCTTTTAAATTAGAAATTTGTTTTTGAATAGAATTTTTCAGTAAAACTTGTAATTGAGAAACTGCTGTATTTTCATCTTGAATTTGTGACTTTGATTCACACCATTGATAAATACTATGAACTTGAGGATTATCAACATCTTTCCAAATAATCTCAGTTCCCGCAGCTACAGAAAACACTTGATTAACAGGAGTGAGAGGATTAGGAACATAGGAAAAACAACTATAACCATATAAACCAGAAATATTAATCTCCGGTTTTTCTATGATTTCTAAAAGCAATTGTAACTGAGAAGAAAACCAAATTACTCCACCTTGCTGAGTCCAAAATAAAGGCACTTTACCAAAAATTTCGCACCCCAAAATTAACTGATTATCTGTTATCTTCACCCAAACATCTAAGATCGAAAAACCCCCAGCCGAAATACCCGCAATCGTATTTTTTGGTAATACAGGTAAAGACTCACAACCAATATAAACAACATCCCAAAAAAACTTCTCTTCCTCACCTCCTCTCTTCGCGCCTCTGCGCCTCTGCGTGAGAAACTCTTTGCTTTTATCACCCCAATAACCAATAAAATGATAGGGAAACATAACTATTGCACCACAAAAGTTTCTTCACTAATTTTCCGACCTTCAAGCAACATTTGTACTTGCCAATTTCCCACAGATGCGGTAGGATTAATACTATAACGACAAACAGTATCCCAAACTGAAGTTTTTATTTCACGAGTTTGATATTGATTTTGTTTAACAACTTGACCATTTGGGTCAATCCAATTACAAGAAAGATTGAGTTTTTTACCTATAGGTGCATTTTTCAAAGTCACACGATAAACAAGTTCTGAATTAGCTTGACGGGAGATATTTTTTAAATTTTCATTATTTGATGTTAGGGTAATTTTGTCTTGTTGTGCGGAAATATTAGCCAATAAAGAACTTTTTTGTTGATGAAAAAACACTGTTAATCCTATACCGATAATTACAGATGTAGCCACTACGAAACCAATTAATTTATTACGGCTTTGTTGAACTTCTAAAGCTTGTTTACGCCGAATTTGAATTAAGGCTTCATCTAATAATTCCGGTGGTAGATTTAAATCTTGTAAAATCTCTTTAATTTGCTGTTGATTAAGTTCTGATTCTTGGCGTAATTGTAATGTTTGAACTTCAGCAATGATCTGGTTTAATTGTTCTTGGTTTAGTGGTTGGTTCATAATTTAGAGTAATTGTTGATTAATACACCTTGGTAAGCAATTTATCAATTTATCAATTTATATTTTAACACAATTTAAAATTATTTTACCAGTTCGGAAATAACTGTAATTAATTCAAATACATCTACGGGTTTAGAAAGACACTTTTGAAACCCAGCGTTTAATACTTGGACAATGACTTCATTTGCAGTATAACCTGTGAGTGCGATCGCAGGTATTTGTCTTTTTTCGGTAGATTCTAAAGACCTAATTTGATCAAGTAAATTATAACCATTTTCCTCTGGCATTCCAATATCAGTGATTAAGATATCTACTGGAAATTGTTCCAGAGATTTTAATGCTTCCCTAACAGAATCCGCAGTCATGACTACCGCTCCATACTCTTCTAATGCAAAAACTAAAAAATCGCAGATATCAATATTATCATCAACAACTAACACTTTTACGCCATCAATACTTGGATTTGCGGAATTATTTAGCGGCTCACTCACGGGGTTTGGTTCTGGCTGTAACTGGATTAATGGTATTCTGACTGTAAAAGTCGCTCCTTGTCCTTTACCTAAACTTTTAGCCCAAATATTTCCCCCGTGCAATTCTACCAAGTGACGGACAATTGCTAAACCGATTCCCAGTCCGCCATAATTTCGGGTATTAGAAGCATCAGCTTGACGAAAATAGTCGAAAATATAAGGCATAAAATCAGGAGTGATTCCAGATCCTGTATCAATTACTTGAATTTGTGCTTCTGATTCTAATGTTTTTAGTCCGATTTCAACTTGTCCTCCGGGGGATGTAAACTTAATCGCATTGGTGAGTAAATTCCAGACAATTTGTTGTAAACGAATTGGATCACCTAATACCATTACATTATCAGATTCAATTGTGAACAATATTTTAATTGATTTAGCTTTTGCGGCTAAATACATAGTATTAATTGCCATTTCAATTGGTGATACTAAATTTACTGGATGAATATTGAGGCTAATATTACCTCGAACCATTCGAGAAATATCTACTACATCTTCAATTAATTCGGTTTGTAATTTGGCGTTGCGTTCTATAGTTTCTAAAGCCAGTGCTATTTTTTCGGGACTTAATTTCCCAGTTTTCAGCATTTGTGACCAACCAACTATAGAAGTCAGGGGCGATCTTAATTCATGAGAAAGTATGGCTAAAAACTCATCTTTAATGCGATTAGCTCGTTGAGATTCCTCGTAAAGATGGGCATTATTCATTGCTAATAATAGCATTTGTGCTAACTGCACTAAAATAGCTTCATCATCTTCTGTAAAATCACCTTCATATTTATCAGAAAGGTGCATAAAACCAATGTGTTTACCTTTAATATTAATCAGTGGTGCTACCAACCAACCGCGCAGGGGTAAATTGTTATTAACATTATTAACTGCGGCTGGATGTGCTTCTAGTTCAGCTTGAGTCATTCGCATTGAATTTTGCATTTGACAAACTAACTTATAAAAATCAGATTCATCAAACTTTTCATAGTTTTTTCGCCACCATTCATGCTGCTCTGAAAGATGAATTGTATGACTTACTTTTGTGCAACTTTCATCTACATTAATACTAATAATTGATTGGTGTGCTCCAATAATTTCCGCAGCTTGCTGTGTAACCAATTCCAGTATATTATTAGTTGATAGTGTTGAATTAATAGCCAGCGATAAATCAGCCAACTTTTGCAAACGATTGGTGATTTTGAGAGTCATAGCATATTCTTCTAATTGTTGATTAGCTTGTTTGAGGCTGTCTGCTTGTTCTGATAAATTAGTATATAACTGAGCATTTTCTAGGGAAATAGCAGTTTGAGTCATTAACAAATTCAAAACTTCAATTTTATTATATGTAAATGCCCCTACAGTTAGCTGATTTTCTAAATATAAAATACCTATCAATTTACCTTTATGAATAATAGGAAGACATAATAAACTTTTAGGATTATGGAAGACAATATAAGAATCAGCAGCTATTAAAAGATTAGTTTTAATATCATCTGTTACGAATATTTTCACCGTATTATAAACATAATTAATCACCGTTATAGGAATATCTTTACTTAAATTAACTGGGATTGATTCCTGGATCATAGTTGTATTAGCTATTTTTATCGCTTCCACAAATAGATGATTATTTCTAACTAAAATTAAAACAGATTTATTTGCACCGCTATTTTCCATCATCACTTGCATTAATGTTGATAGCAATTTATCTATGTGGATTTCACTAGCAATTACTTGAGAGAATTTTATAACTGTATTCAAATCAATAGCCTCCGAAATATTATTATTTTTAGAAATCATCATTGATACAGGTTTTTTTCCTGCTTGTAGAGTCTTAGCAAGTAATTGGAGATAGGATTTTTCTAAATGGTCTACCTTAGCTTTTGCTCCCCAACGTAAATATCCATAATATGCCTTTGTCATATATAATGAAGCAATTTCATTTCTACCTAAAGATAAATAAAACTCTGCTGCTAATTCATAAGCTAAAGCTTCTTCATGAAGATATTCATAATTATTTGCACCTTGAATAGCTCGGTCATAATATTCCATTGCTAACAGCATTTGTCCTAAAACTCGCGCTTTTTCAGCCTCTATTAGGTCATATTTATGTTGATAATTCATGGGTGCATTAACAGCCCAATACTGCATCTTTTCCTGATTTTCTAAAACTTGTTTTATAGACTCCATTTGTTCATGTTCTGACTGATAATTATATGCAGCCAAAAGAGACAAAGAATAGTAAAAATGATGTTGGCTGACAGTAATTTGTCCTGGTACAGATGTTATATATTCTTTAGCAGAAATAGCACTATCAAGGGCTTTTTTATATTCTTTAAATAAATAAAATTGCATAGTTTTAGTTAGATAAAATCCAAAGAGAGAGTGATGATTTTTAGTATTAACTAAAAACAGAAACAAGTCTTCAGTAAAAAAATCACCATTAAATTGGCATTTATCCTGATTTATTTCTCGCAAATTAAATATTATTTGTTGCCAAGTTTTGATATTTTGAGTATGCCAATCGAGTTTTCTATGAGAGATTAAAGCAGCACAACTTTCTAGATATTCAGATACAGTTATTAAATTTTCCCCAGTAAATAACATCATGAACATCTTAAAGGTATAAGCAAAACCTAAAAAGTCTGTTTCACCTATTTTCCAGCCATATTCAGCAATCTCTTGTAAAGGAACTATAGATACTCGAAAATGCTGTTTCCAATAAATAATATGAGAATACCATAACACTAAAATTCTGAATCTGATCACTTGATTATCAAACTGCTCTGATAAATTAACAGCTAATTTTCCATAACTATATCCAGTATCAATATCTGAAAACCTATCGCAGACTATCAAACCATAACAAACATAAATATAAGCAGATTCCACAGAATTGCCATATTTAATAGCCAGGTTTATTATAGTAAGTGTAATCAGCAATTCCATATCTGATTGTAAGAAATAAGCCACAAAACCAAGTCCCATTAGTATCTCCATTGCTGCAAGTTTATAAGGATCTGTCATTTTTGGTAAATGGATTAAATCCTCAACGTTAACATTTATTAGGGGTACTTTTTCTACAGTAACTTCTAGTTTCTCTAATAATTTTATCCCCGTATTAAAGGTTAATTCCATGTCATACATTAGCATTTGCTTTTTGTATACTTTAACTTCATCTAATATACTAATTGCATTTTTCCTAACTATTTCTATATATGTTATTGCTTCCTCAGAATGAATACTTAAATATGCTGCCTCCACCGCTTCTATATAAAGGTTTAATGTTAGATTATATTCATGCTGCCAACTATCGGCTGCAAGCAATGATAAACCTATTTTTAAATACCTGAAAGCAGCATCATAAGCTGTAGCTGATTTAGCTTTAGAACCGGCAATTAAATTTAGTTGAGCTACTGTATATTTTTCTGACTGAACTGTAATTAAATCCATGCCAATATTCAACTGATTTACAATTTCAAATATATTTTCTTCTATTTCCTTTTCCGAAGTATTTTTTAATAGCAATTGCCCAACTTTTAAATGGGTAGATTGTTTTTCCTGGTCAGGAATCAAAGAATAAGCAGCTTGCTGTACACGGTCATGTAAAAATCTGTAACTAAATTTCTGTTCTTCGTAGTTATGAACTGCTGATAACTGTTGACTATTTAGTAAATCAGATTGAAAGAAGTTGTAAATTTTTGTTGTCGGAATTACAAATTCTTCTAACAATGCTTTCCACAAATCTACCGCTGTTTCTATCTGAGATTTTTGATTAATTTTTGCTAATGTATCTAAATTAAATTGGTTGCCAATACAAGCTGCCAGCTTTAATACTGATTGAGTTGATTCGGGTAATTTTTGTAATTGCAGTGCCATAAATTCTACCACATCATTAGTGATAGCTAAGGCTTGAATTTGTGTAATATCACACTGCCAATAACGACAATCAAAGTTAAAGCTAATTAAACCATCTTCATAGAGAGATTTGATAAATTGCTGGCTAAAAAAGGGATTTCCCTGGGTTTTTAAATAGACTAATTGAGTAAAAGGTAGAGCTACTGTAGTCGGACAATTAAGAGTATCAGCAATAAGTTGATTTAGGTCAGATTGATTGAGAGAATTTAGGTTAATAGTATTAACTATAGATTCAGTTTTGCAGATATTCTCAATAGTTAATATTAAAGGATGTGTTGCAGATACTTCATTATCCCGATAAGCACCAATTAACAATAAATAACTAATTTCATTTGTAGTTATGAGTAATTGCATCAATTTAAGAGAAGCCAAATCTGCCCATTGTAAATCATCAAGGAATATGACTAAAGGATGTTTTTGAGTAGTAAAAACATGGATAAATTTCTCAAATAGCAAATTAAAACGATTTTCTGTCGCTATGCTGGACAATTCTGGAACAGGAGGCTGTTTACCAATAATTTGTTCTAATTCTGGGATAACAGCAATAATAACTTGAGCATTTTCTCCTAATGCAGACAGAATTTTAGTTTTCCATTCTTGCAATTGAGCATCACTTTCAGTTAATAGTTGATCTATTAAATTTCGGAAAGCTTGTATAAATGCGAAAAAAGGAATATTGCGTTGAAATTGATCAAATTTTCCTTTAATAAAATAACCCCTAGCACAAACTATGGGTTTATGAATTTCATTAACTACAGCGGTTTTACCAATTCCCGAATACCCAACTACCAGGATAATTTCCTTATTATTAGCACAAATACGCTCAAAAGCTGTGAGCAGAGTTTTTACTTCTACTTCTCTACCATACAGTTTTTCAGGAATAGTTAAGCGATCGCTAATATCTCTTTTTCCTAATTCAAAAGTCTGAATATTTCCAGTTTCTTCTCCAGCTTTTAGACACATTTCTAAATCATACTTAATTCCATAAGCTGACTGATAGCGATATTCAGCATTTTTTGCCATCAATTTATGAATAATTGCCGATAAAATCGGGTGAATATGACTATGAATATCATGTAATAATGGAGGTTGTTTAGCAATATGGTAATGTATCAATTCTATGGGGTCATTACTAGCAAAAGGTAATTCTCCAGTCAAAAGTTCAAAAAATGTCACACCTAAAGAATAGAAATCTGTCCGATAGTCAACTAAGCGATTAATACGTCCAGTTTGTTCTGGAGATAAATATGATAAAGTTCCTTCCAAAACATTAGGACTAGCGAGAGTTTGAGTTTCTCTCTTAAGTAAACAAGCAATACTAAAGTCAATTATCTTAACTTCTAAGGTGCTAGGATTAATTAGAATATTAGCGGTTTTTATATCTTTATGAATCACCTTTTGATGATGCAATTCTTCTAAAATAGAAACTATTTGTAGAGCAATAGTGAAAAATTCTCTTAATCCTGTCGCGCTGTTTCCCATACCTCCTTCCCCCCATTCTTTCATTCTTTTCTGGAGAGAAATACCCCCAAAATCCTCCATTATCAAAGCATATCCGTTTTGATAATTTTCCAGACCATAGGTTTTAATAATTCCCGAAATATTGAGATTTTTGATAATAGTATATTCATTACGAAACTGCACCAATTTATCAAATTTTGGGTAATCATGGCGTAAAAACTTGATAACTACTGATATTTTGTCTTTTTCTCTTATACCTCGAAAGACCAAAGTTTCACTACTAGAATAAATTTTTTCAACTATTTTATAACCTGTTAATTTCATCATTTGCATACCCCATAACATTGTTTTTAAATAAATATTTGTCACACTAGCAAAATAAAATTGCTTCTCATATCACTAACCGAAAATGATAGGAATATGAATTTTAAAGAGTATTGATATCAATACCTTTAGCTTCTAATTTTGCTAATAGGTCTTGATAATTTTGACGTTCTTGTTCTGCGCGTTTATATTCTTGTTCTGCGCGTTCATACTCATTTTCTGCCCGTTGATTTAATTCTAGAAATGTGAGAAACTTTTTTCCATTAGGATAATAAATTTCTAAATTACTTGATGTTATTTCCAACCGTATTCCTAAACGCGGACTTACCCAATTATTAATTTCTTCGATATCTTCTAACCATTCTTTTTGAAGGATAAATCCAGTTAATTCAATTTTTTCTGGATGATAAACATAATATTCTTCCACACCATAACGTTGATAAAAAAGGAGTTTTTTAGCCATTTCTTGGCTGCGATTTCCTGGAGATAAAATTTCAAAGACTACTTGAGGAGCAATATTATTTTCTTCCCATTGTTTATAAGAACCGCGTTTACCTTTTGGTCTACCGAAAATAACCATGATATCAGGTGCTTGACGGGTTTTTACACTTCCCTCCACCGGATACCACAGTAAATCACCAGCGATAAACACATCTTTTTCTGAAGCAAATAATAGCTCTAAATTTTCTTTGATTTTAACTATCCATTCATAATGTTCTGTATTATCAGCCATGGGATTTCCATCACTATCAGGGTAGATGATTTCTAATTTGGTTTCTGGTGTGAGTTGTTGTACCATATCTGTAGCTCCATTTTACCCAAGGTAAATAAATTTTTAACTTGACAGTGTTGCTGAACCTATTTATAATTATATGTTATTTATGAATCATTTGTCAAAAAATTCAGATATCTAATGCGGAGGAAATACTTTACTTAAATCTAGCGATAAATCAGAGAAACAAGGTAAAGATATCACTTGATTTGGTAAGACAATTCGCCTATTTGCATAACCAAATTGACCTTGTTTATTTTGATATGGTTCACTGTAACATTCTAAGCAATTATCTAATAAATTAAATATCCAATAATCAACAATTCCGGCTTTTGCATACAGAGGTATTTTCACCTTTTGGTCATAATCTATCGAAGAATCTGCAACTTCTATGACTAATAAGATATCAGTCCCTTGGGGGTGAGATAATAAATAATTATCATCACGATTTTTGATGATTGCAAAATCTGGTTCTGGTTCGCTTTTTGGTGGTATGATAATAGGGGCTTGAGATTGTAAAGTTCCTCTGTCTCCTATCATTTTAGGAAGTTCCCGCAATAAATTACGTAAACAAGTTTCATGCGATCTACCTTTTGATACCATTTCTATCAATTCTCCGTTAATTAATTGAATGTGATCATCTTCTTTGAAAAAGCCGATTTCGGTGAGTTGGTGATATTCTTCTAAAGTAAAACTTTTAACCTGAATCCTAGTCATATATCTTGCTCCTTGAGGAATTGCCATTAAATATATTCTAAAATGTGCCAAGAATTGCTATCCTAGAATCATAATAATTATTAAGGAAACAATGCCAGCGCCTACTCTTACCCCGACAATGACTGCTTTTCCCTTGGCTGCTGTAGTCGGCCAAGAAGCAATTAAAATAGCTTTGCTGTTGACAGCAGTTGACCCCGTTTTGGGGGGTGTGGTAATTGCAGGTCGTCGCGGTACAGCCAAATCTGTAATGGCGCGTGCTATTCACGCTTTATTACCACCTATTGAAGTTGTCAAAAATTCCCTTAGCAACTGTGACCCCAATCATCCAGAAGAATGGGATGATCAACTCTTAGCTGCACAAAGACAGGAGCTAGAAACGGAAATTATCCCCGCACCTTTTGTCCAAATTCCCCTGGGTGTGACTGAAGACCGGCTTTTAGGTTCTGTGGATGTGGAACAGTCGGTTAAACAGGGTGATACAATATTTCAACCGGGTTTACTCGCTACAGCTAATCGAGGCGTGCTGTATGTGGATGAAATCAATTTATTAGATGACCAAATTAGTAACCAACTTTTATCAGTCTTATCCGACGGACGCAACCAAATCGAACGGGAAGGAATCAGTTTTCAACACCCTTGTAAACCGTTGTTTATTGCCACCTATAATCCAGAAGAAGGGGCATTAAGAGAACATTTACTTGATAGAATAGCGATCGCACTATCAGCAGACGGAGTTCTGGGTATAGATCAAAGAGTACAGGCAGTTGCACAAGCGATCGCCTATTCTCATTCTCCCACACAATTCCTGCAACAATACAGCGAAGACATAGACTCCCTCCAAACCCAAATCATCCTCGCACGGGAATGGTTAAAAGAAGTCACCATTACCCCCGAACAAATTACCTACCTGGTCAATGAAGCCATTCGTGGGGGTGTGGAAGGACATCGCGCGGAACTATTTGCAGTGCGTGTTGCTAAAGCCGCAGCAGCATTAGAAGGACGTAATAGTGTAACAGCGGATGATTTACGTCGCGCGGTGGAATTGGTCATAGTCCCCAGAACCACGATCATCCAAACACCACCAGACGAACAGCAACCACCACCTCCTCCCCCACCACCACAGGAAAGTCAAGACGAGTCGGAACAAGAAGAAGAACAAGAGGAAGAACAGGAAGAGGAAAAAGAAGAAGACCAAGAACAGCAAGAACCTCCAGACATTCCCGAAGAGTTTATTTTTGACCCAGAAGGGGTAATTCTTGACCCAGAAGTGCTTTATTTTACTCAAATGGCACAACGTCAAGGTAAATCAGGAAGTCGCAGTATTATCTTCTCAGACGACCGAGGACGCTATATCAAGCCCATGATTCCCAAAGGTAAAGCCCGACGGATAGCCGTAGATGCCACATTGCGAGCCGCAGCCCCGTATCAAAAAGCACGTCGAGCTAGACAACCAGATAAAAAGGTAATTGTTGAACAGGGAGATATCCGTTCTAAGCGGTTAGTGAGAAAAGCCGGCGCTTTAGTCGTATTTGTTGTAGATGCTTCTGGTTCAATGGCTTTAAATCGGATGCAGTCTGCCAAGGGTGCAGTTATGCAGCTTTTAACAGAAGCCTATCAAAATCGTGATCAAGTATCTTTAATCCCTTTTAGAGGAGAACAAGCAGAAGTATTATTACCTCCTACCCGTTCCATTGCTTTAGCTAAAAATAGGTTAGAAAGATTACCCTGTGGTGGTGGTTCTCCCTTAGCACATGGTTTAACTCAAGCCGTAAGGGTGGGGATAAATGCCCAAATGGGCGGCGATATTGGGCAGGTTGTTATCGTAGCAATTACTGATGGACGCGGTAATATTCCTTTAGCTCGTTCTTTAGGTGAACCCATAGAACCGGGAGAAAAACCAGATATCAAAGCCGAATTATTAGACATTGCGGCCAGAATTAGGGCTTCGGGAATGCAATTGTTAGTAATTGATACGGAGAGTAAATTTGTATCGACTGGTTTTGCGAAGGAATTATCGAAAACCGCTGGAGGTAAATATTATCACCTACCAAAAGCCACCGATAAAGCGATCGCTGCCATGACTAGAGGTGCTATAGCTGACATGAAAGCAAAGTAAATTAACGGAAATTAACCCTTCGTAGTTTTGTTTTATTATATACAGCATAACTACGAAATAACACCTTCATGCGGTACATTGTATGTTTCGACTGAATGAAATTGGAGCAGTTGGAAGAATATGATAGAGGGCAGCTATTTTTTGAAATTTATTTGATTAGATGCTAACGTAAATTTATAGATAGTTAGCCGTTAATTTTGCCAGTAGAGGTAATTTTATGCAATTGGAAATCCAACTTGATGATGACTGTGTTGAAAAACTTGCGTATATTCAGCAACAAACGAATCAAGATTTTAGTGAAGCTATTAAACAAGCTATTGAAGAATACTATAACCAAGTTCAGACTAATAACAAAACTCCATTAGCAATATTTAAAGAACTTGGTTTAGTCGGATGTTTTAATGGTGATTCTGATCTATCTGTTACTTATAAAACAAAAATGGCTAACTATCTTGAGGATAAACAAGAAAAAGAGCGATTATGATTATTGTTGATACTGGTGCTTTTTTAGCTTTGTTTAACCAAAGAGATACTTATCATTTTCAAGCACAAATTGCGTTTAATAGTATTTCAGAACCACTGATTTCAACTTATCCAGTAGTTACTGAAACTTGTTATATGTTAACACAATTTGCTAGTGATACAGCCTCATTCAATTTTTTGAAAAGTTTTTGTTTGGGTGCTTTTGAGATTTTTGATCTCGAAAAGTATCATGTTGAAAGGATGATTCAATTAATGGAAAATTACGCAAATTTACCAATGGATTTAGCTGATGCTTCCCTGGTTGTACTTGCTGAACATTTAGAAAATGGACGTATTCTTACTGTTGATAGAAGAGATTTTAATATTTACCGATGGCATAAAACTAATTCATTTGAAAATTTGTTCTTTTCACAATCATAAAAAACGAAAAGAGAAAATTTCTAAATTTATTAGCAACTATAGATATCAATTATTAATCTTTAAAATCTAAAATATTTACCAATAATCCCGCTATTTCTAAAAGTTGTTCTGGTTGATTATCAATTAGCCATTCAGTAAGTTTGACGGAGTGTGTTGTTTTATAAAATCGTAATCGCGTTTCACAAAAATGTGCAAATAATTCCTTTATAAGCTTTGCACCATCAACTGTACAACGCCAATCATTATCTGAAATTCCCTGAATTTTTACATCTTTTGGAAAATAATCAAGTTCGTATTTGTTTTTATCAATCCATTCTTTAACCTCTTCAATAGTAAGCTTTTCTTCACGGTTTTCGTCACATTCATTAATGATTGCTGTTATTGCTTCAGAATGAAGTAGATAATTTTCATACATACGTCTAGGCAATAATGTAACAAGTTTTTTACTTCTTTCCTGCAAATCCTTCTCTTCATTATCCGATCTAGTCTCACGGTCAAATAAGAATCCAATAGCAGGTGGAAATAAGCTTGAACCTCCACTAAGCTTGTCATAAATATCAAATATCAAACTAGCATTTTTACTTTTATTATCTAAACGCCCTACATCCTGAACAGCCAAAATTGTAGTACCTAATAATGATTTTTTAGCTACTTTCTCTAAAATTAATGGAAAGCATATTTGCTCTGTTGGACCTTCTACCCAAAGAATATTATCAGCACCAAAAACGTCTGATAAACTCACACCAACTTCTGCTAAAAGTGACCGTTGTTCTCTTGCTTCTTTAGCATTTATCGCTGATACTTTAGTTTCACAATCTTCATATTTAAGCATGATAATTTTAGAAGGATTAGCAGCATTAATTATCGTTGGTGAATGAGTAGCTATAAAATACTGGTGCTGTGGAAATTGTTTCAATATCTCAATTAGTTTTTTTGCTGCTCCTGGATGTAAAAATGATTGTGGTTCATCAATAATTATAGTTCGCGGTTCTGGTGAATTCATGACAACATATAAGATAGCCAATACTTGACCGATACCTGTACCGCAAGATGATAAAGAAACAGCTAAATCTTCCCTTTCGGTTTCTGGTTCTATATTCCAAACCATAATTTCTAGTTGATTATGCTCCCTGGGTTCAATTGCTATTCTTTTAATATGGGGAAAAATTTGATTTATGTATTTGTTATACCTGTCAAAAGCTGTTGAGTTTCGACTTTGTAAACCACTCAAAACCTCAGCTAAATTAGATGCGTTTGGTTCTAAAATTGACTTATTTCCAAAAGCACACTTGCTAATATTTAATCTTTCAGCATAGAATCTGTATATACGGCTTTTAAAGAGTTGGAACAGTTTGTAGGTGATTGTTTCTTCATTTCCACCCTCATAGATTTCAACATGGCTTGTTTCCCAGGTATCTCCATAATAAGGATCTAAAACTTTCTCATAAATAAATTCAGGACTATAGCTATACCCATTTTCTTTTTTGATTTTAATAAAATCATATTTGACCTTGTCTTTTTTCATTTTTGGTAAATATAAATTAAAGTTTAATCTTTTACTTATCTTGTCATCCTCAACTATTATCTGGTTATTTATGCTAGACAATGATAAATTAATTTCTATCAAATCTTGACTATCTAAAATTTTTTGAAAATAAGATTTGACTAGTGCATCTATATTTTCTGGTGTGCCTTCCCAGCCATATTCACATTCTTGATCATAGTTTGGATAAGGAATTCCAAGAGAGGATTCAAGATAATCCAAGAAATTTCGTAATTCTTGATTCTGTAGTAACAATGTAATTTCAGATTTTGATATCTCTTTTGTAATTGAAGACTGAGTTGGTAAAGTTTTAATACTACGATGTGGGACATCACTAAAATTTAATGTAAGTGCTTCTAATAGTGCTGTTTTACCGGCATTATTCTGACCAACAATAATATTAATACCCTGTGTAAATTCCAGTAGACCAGAATCTTGAAAAGATTTGTAATTGAAAAGTTGAAACTTTGAAATGTGCATATAAATTAACCGTAGTGAATCTTGGTGATATATGTTAAATAACTAAATTAATTATAATCGTGATTGTATTTTTTATTTCAGCAAAGTCAAATATTATTTATTTTCTCAATATTCTTGACAAATATCTCAATTTATCTGCATAAAATTCAACTGGTTTTGCGAAGGAATTATCGAAAACCGCTGGAGGTAAATATTATCACCTACCAAAAGCCACCGATAAAGCGATCGCTGCCATGACTAGAGGTGCTATAGATGACACGAAAGCAAAGTAAATTGACGTAAATCGACCCTTCGTAGTTTTGTTTTATTATATACAGCATAACTACGAAAAAATCAATTTAAGACTGATAGTAAAATACTAAAATAGTCAAAAAATAATGAAAATGGAGGTTTTAAATATGAATCAGCTAACACCAAAACAACCAGCAAGAAGAGGAAGAATTTTTCCTGAATTAACTTTATCACCGTGAATTTTCAAGTTGGTATTTTGAGTTTAGGGTAATTACAATTAGCTGATTGAGTAGCTAATGTCTATCAACCTCAACAGCTTCAGATTCAATTTTATTAACCTCTTCCCCGATTTGATAGGTAATTATTGCCTTTACTCGATCTTTTCCAGAATAGCCGATTTTATTAGTTAAATGAATATCAATTACCGAATTTTCTAAAGGTTTTAATTCAATCCGTTTCGGTTGAAAACTAAAAGATTGTAATTTACGATCAGAAACATTACGAACTTCAATCTTTTTAATGATCACCGTTTGATTTTTCATCTGATGATTTTCTAAGCTGACAAATACAGTCGCAAAACCAATATCGCGGTTAGGTTGGGGAGGAATACCTAAAGGTGGTAATTTATTTTCTTGAGACAGTAAAGAAACCTTAATCATAACTTTCTTATTAACAGCCTTTGACTGTAAGTGTGACGATGGTTGACTGTGAAAATATCTAGGTAAATAATGACAACAATCCATCATACTATCAAAACTTAATAAACTAAACAACAATAATAATGGTTTCATCCCCATCACCTCTAATTATTGAAATCATTATTAATTAAATAAACAGCAGTACAAATAATTAATATTCGTACTGCTGCCAATAATGTCTAGGTATTAGACCATACCATAACACCTCTCAAAGAGACTAATTGACTCCAGGTGACATCAACATCGCGGGTTCCCCAAGGATTCCGTAAATGGAAAGTTTGATTAGTAGCATTATAGGCAGTAATGGTATAAGCATGATTATTAACAACCCCTAATGTATTACCAGCAGCATAATTAAACCCAACTGTTAAAATTTGATTAGAATTAACCAAATTAATCAGTTGAGCTTGAGTCATATAAGCGGCATCAGCTGCTGAACTACCTAATCCCGCTACCTGACTAATCACTGAACCCATCCAACCACCTTCTATAGCTGCATAGGAGTTAGTAGAAGTGCTAGAACGACTCCAACCAGATTCAGCTAATTGGGCATAGGCTTTTTCTGCTAAAGCTACCCAAAGTTCATTAGTAGTGGAAGTATAAGAACTTCCACCCCAACCAGCATAAGCGGCCCTACCTGATAAATTAGTTGGTAAGTAACGATCTACTGTGACATAATCAGCAACGCCATTGCGATAAAAACGCACAGTGAAGGTATTATCACCATTGTCCGTAAACATATTTTGGATGTAATCAGGTTTTTCCTGGGCAATAGAAGCTAAGGTTGCTACATAATAACAGTCTCCCAGCGCTCCTTGGTCAATGTCATTAGCACTAAGTCCATTTTGGAACAGAGAACCACTAACATATTGATAGGAATAGCTGGAACTGGTCAAACCAGGACGATTATTTCCTAAGAACCACTTACCAATCAGATTTTCCATTTGGGTAGCATTACTACCTGCAGACAAGTTACCAAAACCGGAACGAGTGTTAGCAACGTCACTATTGGCAATCTTATTAGATAAGACCTTCACGGAATCAGCCATAGTAAACAGGGTAGAGTTACTAACAAGAGTCCGTAAGTCAGTTAACTCATTGGCATCAATTACACTACCATCTTTAGCATCACTGAAAATGGAAATCATATCATTGCGACTCAAATTACCATCAGCAGCTAAGGAACGGGTTAAAGTGATAATTTGAGCATCTTTGAGATTTTGATTATACCAATCTTCCGGTGTTGGATTTGGATTGGGTGTAATCTCAATCATGTTTAAAGACAAACTGTAGTTCGTGTCACCACTGGATTGATATACTCGGACAAAATAAGTACCTGTATTCAACAGACTGGCAATGGATTCAGAAGTAGTACCAGTTTTCGCAGAAGTGGTAATTACACCACCAGAACCATTAAGTAATTGAACATCCGCATTGGCGGTTAAGCCTGTTAAACTCAAAGTTAAGTTACTTTGGATGCCTACATTGAAACTATAATAATCGTTAGTATCAACACTTCCTACCCAGTCACTAAAACTTTGAGTTCCTGTTAATGTTCCAACAGCACGGGCTGTACCTGTGTTATCTCCAGCATTATCAACAGGTGTAGCATTTAAAGACAAACTGTAGTTCGTGTCACCACTGGATTGATATACCCGCGCATAATAAGTACCTGTACTTAACAACCTGGTAATGGATTCAGAAGTAGTGCCAGTAGCAGCAGCAGTGGTAATTACAGTTCCAGAACTATTAAGTAATTCAACATCCGCATTGGCTGTTAAGCCTGTTAAACTCAAAGTCAAGTTACTTTGTGTTCCCACATTGAAACTATAGTAATCGTTAGTGTCAAGACTTCCTACCCAGTTACTAAAACTTTGAGTTGCTGTTAATGTCCCAACAGTACGGGCTGTAGCTGTGGTATTTCCGGCATTGTCAATAGGTGTAGCATTTAAAGACAAACTGTAGTTCGTGTCACCGCTAGACCGATATACCCGGACAAAATAAGTACCTGTATTCAACAGACTGGCAATGGATTCAGAAGTAGTGCCACTTTTCGCAGAAGTGGTAATTACACCACCAGAACCATTAAGTAATTGAACATCCGCATTGGCGGTTAAGCCTGTTAAACTCAAAGTTAAGTTACTTTGAATGCCTACATTGAAACTATAATAATCGTTAGTATCAACACTTCCTACCCAGTCACTAAAACTTTGAGTTGCTGTTAATGTTCCAACAGCACGGGCTGTACCTGTGTTATCTCCGGCATTATCAACAGGTGTAGCATTTAAAGACAAACTGTAGTTCGTGTCACCACTGGATTGATATACCCGCGCATAATAAGTACCTGTACTTAACAACCTGGTAATGGATTCAGAAGTAGTGCCAGTAGCAGCAGCAGTGGTAATTACAGTTCCAGAACTATTAAGTAATTCAACATCCGCATTGGCTGTTAAGCCTGTTAAACTCAAAGTTAAGTTACTTTGTGTTCCCACATTGAAACTATAATAATCGTTAGTATCAACACTTCCTACCCAGTCACTAAAACTTTGAGTTGCTGTTAATGTCCCAACAGCACGGGCTGTAGCTGTGGTATTTCCGGCATTGTCAATAGGTGTAGCATTTAAAGACAAACTGTAGTTCGTGTCACCGCTAGACCGATATACTCGGACAAAATAATTACCTGTATTCAACAGACTGGCAATGGATTCAGAAGTAGTGCCACTTTTCGCAGAAGTGGTAATTACACCACCAGAACCATTAAGTAATTGAACATCCGCATTGGCGGTTAAGCCTGTTAAACTCAAAGTTAAGTTACTTTGAATGCCTACATTGAAACTATAATAATCGTTAGTATCAACACTTCCTACCCAGTCACTAAAACTTTGAGTTGCTGTTAATGTCCCAACAGAACGGGCTGTAGCTAGGGTATTTCCCGCATTGTCAACAGGTGTATTTAATGATGGAAGTTGCTGTAAACTAGACACTGTTGGACTGGAACTTAAATGGTCTTTATCCAGGTAAGTTGAGAAATTACCCAACCCTGATAAAGATGAATCAAAAGAGTTATCAAACATAATGCACTCCTAAATCATTTATGAAAATGTAGATTTGTATAGGATAGGGAATGCTGACTGACAATGCTTATCCTCAGCTATTCGGTATTGTTTCCACAAAAATCAGATCTGAATCTCTTTAAATCAACAAAATGAAAATATTGACACTAGTTCAACCCATATCAGGGTCGGTTGTGTCAGAATTTTTAAGATTCAAAGAAATTGTTACGTCATAAATATAAAATAATTTATATTACACTCATATTGCCACGGTATAATAAAAGTATTTTTAATTATTTTATACTTTAGCTTGCGTTAATTACGAATAAATGACATGAAAGCCTTGATTTACCCTAGGTATATAGGATTCAACACTTGTGAGAATAAGTATATGCAACCATTCTTTATTATTCGCAAAATCAAGAAACTGTCAGCACTTACATAAAAAACTGAATAGAACATGGTCATAAAAACTAACTCAGAATTTCCAGACAAGCGAAAAAGCCAGTATGACCTTAAAATATTTAATTAATGAAAATGTTAATCCTCTATATCCAAATCAAATTAGATTACGAGAACCTGATATTTTGATTAAGGTAATAGGAGAAGCAAATATACCCTCAAAAGGTACATTAGATACGGAAATTTTTTGTTGGTGTGAGAAAAATAATTTTGTATTAGTGATACACTAGTTATTTTAATCCTGAATCCAAATTTAAGTATTGGTGAAAATATAGAAAAATTAATATTAGTTGCTTTGGCCTCAGAAGACAATGAATATCAAGATAGAATAATTTATTTATCCTTACCATAAAAATAACTCAATTGGTAATTTAGCTTGGGGTGACCATTCCTTTTTTGGGAATTACCATACAGCTAATTACATCTTAATTGATTGATGAACTATTATGAAATCGTTCAGCAAAAATATAGCTGAGATGACAAACCCAGATATAAAGCCCTTTGTACAGCTAACTTAGGAAATTTTGCTTTATGTTTGTTCATAACACAAGCCGTCCAGACTGCATAAATGTTAGGATTGCCACAGAGTGAGAAACGCGTAAGAGAAGGAAAAAAAACTGAATGGCAGAATTTGAAAAGTCAATATCCTTTGACGGACGGGATATTCGACTGACGGTTGGCCTACTAGCCCCCCAAGCAGGTGGGTCGGTTTTGATACAATCAGGAGATACAACAGTTTTAGTAACGGCTACAAGGTCAGCAGCGCGGGAAGGCATTGATTTTTTGCCACTGACCGTAGATTACGAAGAAAGATTGTATGCAGCGGGAAGAATTCCGGGAGGAATTATGCGGCGAGAAGGTCGTCCGCCGGAAAAGGCAATTCTTACCAGTCGTCTGATTGACCGTCCACTCCGTCCTTTATTCCCCTCATGGTTGCGGGATGATTTGCAAATTGTGGCCTTAACTATGTCCATGGATGAGCAAGTTCCCCCCGATGTGTTAGCAGTAACAGGTGCTTCAATTGCCACACTAATTGCCCAAATTCCCTTTAATGGACCAATGGCCGCTGTGCGGGTAGGCTTAGTGGGTGATGATTTTATTATTAACCCGACCTACGCAGAAATTGAAGCGGGAGATTTGGATTTAATTGTCGCCGGTTCACCAGATGGGGTGATCATGGTAGAAGCCGGTGCAAATCAATTGCCAGAGCGAGATATTATTGAAGCCATTGATTTTGGCTATGAAGCCGTGCGGGATTTAATTCAAGCCCAGTTAGATTTGCTGGATGAATTAGGGCTAAAACTCGTCCAAGAAACACCACCCGAACCTGATCAGACCTTAGAAAATTATATCCGCGATCGCGCTAATCAAGAGATCAAAAAAATATTAGCGCAATTTGAGTTAACTAAAACTGATCGTGATATCGCTTTAGATGCGGTTAAAGATAGTATTTCTGATGAAATCAAAGCTTTACCAGAAGAAGACCCCATTCGTATCGCTGCAACAGCAGACTCTAAAGCCCTTAGTAATACCTTCAAAAGCATTACTAAATACTTCATGCGTCTGCAAATTATCGAAGATAATGTCCGCGTTGATGGTCGCAAACTTGATGAAGTCCGTCCCATATCTTGTCGAGTTGGTATAATACCCAAACGAGTCCATGGTAGCGGTTTATTTAACCGGGGACTAACTCAAGTATTATCAATGTGTACCTTGGGAACTCCCGGAGATGCTCAAAACCTTAACGACGACTTGCAACTAGACCAAGCCAAACGTTATCTACATCACTATAACTTCCCACCCTTCTCCGTAGGCGAAACCAAACCCCTCCGCGCCCCCGGTAGAAGAGAAATCGGACATGGTGCATTAGCAGAAAGAGCATTGTTACCCGTATTACCACCTAAAGATAAATTTCCCTACGTTATTCGCGTAGTTTCGGAAGTGCTATCTTCTAACGGTTCCACTTCCATGGGTTCTGTTTGTGGTTCTAGTTTATCCCTAATGGATGCCGGTGTACCAATTACTAAACCCGTCAGCGGAGCGGCTATGGGCTTAATTAAGGAAGGGGACGAAGTGCGAATCCTTACCGATATTCAAGGCATTGAAGACTTTTTAGGTGATATGGACTTCAAAGTTGCTGGTACTGATACTGGGATTACCGCTTTACAGATGGATATGAAAATATCTGGTTTGTCTTTAGAAGTCATCGCCGACGCTGTCAACCAAGCCCGACCCGCCCGGTTACACATTCTGGAAAAAATGCTCCAGACTATTGATACCCCCAGGGAAGAAACTTCGCCCTATGCCCCCCGCCTGTTGACAATTAAGATCGATCCTGACATGATTGGTTTAGTCATTGGGCCTGGTGGTAAAACCATTAAGGGCATTACTGAAGAAACTGGCGCAAAAATTGACATCCAGGATGATGGTACTGTCACTATTTCCGCAGTTGATGAAAATAGGGCTAAGAAGGCGCGGAACATTGTTCAAGGCATGACTCGTAAACTCCATGAAGGTGATGTTTATATTGGTCGTGTAACGCGAATTATACCTATTGGTGCTTTTGTGGAATTTTTGCCCGGAAAAGAAGGCATGATTCATATCTCTCAACTGGCTGACTACCGCGTTGGTAAGGTTGAAGATGAAGTCGGTGTTGGTGATGAAGTGATTGTCAAAGTGCGAGAAATTGATAATAAAGGTCGAATTAACCTCACACGATTGGGTATTCACCCAGACCAAGCAGCAGCAGCACGAGAAGCAGCAGCGGTAAACAATTAAATCCCTAATTGGATTTTAGATTAAGGGCTAATCACAAATCTAAAATCCGCGATGCCTACCAGTAAGGCATCGCCGTCGGATTTTCTATTATTAAGCCCTGCACCCCTACTGGCCCCTTTCTATTAGGCTATCAGCAAACCTCTAATTTAAAGTTTGCCGCCCCTAAATTCTGGTTGACATTAGACTTTTTAGTGCGATATAATGATATGCTATTTAAAGTGTATTGATTGCTGCACTAGGCTAAAAAAGTATATCAATAATATCGGTAGCTGATATGGCCTAAGTAATGCCTAGATGCCAATTTTTTGTTGTTTATTAATGAGGTGAATATGGCAAAGCGCCGTAACCCAAAGAAAGAGAAGGCGCTACGAAACCAGGCTTACGCCAGAAAGTTTCGTAAACGGACTACAACAGGTAGAATGGGCAGAAGATTCCAACAAAGACCGCCCAATAGTGAAGAGGAAGACACAGGGGCAGCAGCCATGGACGCTGCTGATTAATGTATACTTAAAATGGCTTAACCGTTGGATTCTACGGGTAAGGATTTGGCAATGCTAAACCCTTACAAGTCTAGGTTTTTGATAATCTTGTAAAAGTTCAAATCTCAGCCGTCACAAGTATATCTGGTTAAATTTTACTCTTTCATATTTTTAATTTTTAGGGTGTACATGAGTACACCTTTACTTGTTTCCAGTTTTGACATACTCGCCGACCTGAAGGTGCGGTGATTCTTGACACTTCAATGAAACACGCCACAAGTGGTCTTATCGTCCCTCCATGTCCGTTTAAAGTCTCCCAATGCCCTGTGGCGACTATGACCAAATTTTAACATAAAGCCGTCCTAGAAGGACGGGGCTTGTGTCGCGTCTTTTCGGTCAGTTGTTGAAGAATTAAGATTTCTATACCAATAATAAAAATGGTTCTAGGAAATAAAAGAGAGTTTGAAAAGATTATTGCCAGCAGCAAAAGAGTTTAATTAGTTGGGTTTTGTTACCTCAACCCAACACACCATATACAGCGTTTTCCGCTTCTAAACAGGATGATACAATAAAGAAGAAATTACCCTCACTCTATGCGATTGTTAGAGAGGGGTAGAGAAACCTATATATTAATTTGAATACGGGCATTGACAAGAGCCTGTCTAACTTGTTCAAATCCTGTACCTCCATAGCTATTGCGGGCTGCAACTACTTGGCGTGGAGTTATGGCTTCATAAATGTCGGAAGCAAATGCGGGATGGATTTGTTGCCATTCTTCTATCTGCAAATCTTTAAGTAGTTTACCACCAGCAATACTGGTTTTCACGACTTTACCCACAATATTATAAGCTTCTCGGAACGGTACACCCCGGGCTGCAAGATAATCAGCGACATCAGTAGCGTTAGAAAAATCTTCTGTAACTGCTGTTGCTAATCGCTGATAACGAAATTCTAAACCTTCTTGCAGTAAAATTGTCATTGCCTCTAAACAGGCTTTGACCGTATTCACGCTATCAAATATGCCTTCTTTGTCTTCCTGGAGGTCTTTGTTATAAGCCAGGGGTAAACCCTTCATAATTACTAACATGGCTTGTAGATGACCAAAGACTCGCCCCGTTTTGCCGCGCACTAATTCTGGTACGTCGGGGTTTTTCTTTTGGGGCATAATGCTAGAACCTGTGGCACAGCTATCTTTGAGGGTGACAAAGCGAAATTCCTCCGAAGCCCATAGAATTACCTCTTCTGACAGACGGCTGAGATGAACCATGATAATACTAGCAGCACAGAGAAATTCTATGGCAAAGTCCCGATCGCTCACGCCGTCCAAGCTGTTAGCATAAACATTGTCAAAATGTAATAAACTAGCTGTATAGTGGCGGTCAATGGGAAAAGTTGTTCCCGCTAAAGCCCCACAACCCAAAGGAGAGATATTCACTCGGCTATAAACATCTTCCAAGCGTTCCCAGTCTCGTTGTGCCATTTGAAAGTATGCCAGCAAATGATGCGCTAAACTGACAGGTTGAGCCCGTTGAAGGTGGGTATAGCCAGGAATCAGGGTTTCTACATTTTTTTCGGCTATATCCAGTAGAACCCCTTGAAAATCCCGTAATTGCTGGCGAATTTGTTGGATTTGATCCCGGAGATACAATCTCGTATCCGTACCTACTTGGTCATTGCGAGAACGGGCTGTGTGTAGCTTTTTACCTACATCCCCAACAATTTCCGTTAGTCGCTTTTCTACGGCAAAATGCACATCTTCAGCATCAATACCAGGCCGGAATTGCCCTTGGTGATATTCTTGACGAACTTGTTCTAAACCATTACACAGTGCTTCCCCTTCTAAATGGGTAATTATCCCCGTGTGAGCCAACATTTTCGCGTGAGCTTGAGAACCAGTAATGTCGTATTCAATGAGTTCAATATCAAAACTTATACTGGCATTAAAGCGAGCGATCGCTGGATGCAACGCGGACTCAAACCGCTGACTCCAAGTTTGTTTTTCTGTCATAAATAAATCTGAAGGGAGAGGCAGAAATTATATCTAGATGTTAGATCTTGAATAATTATCAGTCCAAAATCTCAAATCTTAAATAAATTTAACCGTAACTGGTTAAACTCTTGAACAGATAGCCAATAATAACACCAATCGACAGTGCCCACACTTGGCCACTTGTGACAAAGTTATTCCAAGCAGTTCGTATTTGACCTAAAACGTCTGCATCTCTAACGTTACCAACATCAGCCAGAAAAGTCATATGTTCGTGTAAATTTCCTAGCAGTGGAAGTAGGGAATCATTTAAGTGTTCCATAAAAGAGTGAAATCAGATAAACAACGGTCGTAAGTAATTTTTACTTTTACATCTTACTATATTTCTGCTGACAAGCGTAATTTTTCTGAAGTTCGTAAAATTTGCCCTGCTAAAACCGCTGCACCGAAACCATTATCTATATTTACCACACCTATACCAGCAGCACAAGAGTTAAGCATTGTTAACAAAGGTGCTAAACCGGAAAAACTCGCACCATAACCGATACTGGTAGGAACAGCAATGACTGGAGAATCAGTCAAACCTGCTACTACACTGGGTAAAGCCCCTTCCATACCTGCTACAACAATTAATACTGAGGCTGATTCTAACAGGTGACGGTTACTGAGTAAACGGTGTATTCCTGCTACACCTACATCCCAGAGACGTTGTACAGAAAAACCAGAAAGTTCTGCGGTGACAGCGGCCTCCTCCGCAACGGCTAAATCAGCAGTACCGGCGGAAAGAATGCCAATTTTACCAGGAAATCTGACTTCAATTATCGGGGGAACAATGGCACAAATTCGCGCTTGTTCGTAATATTGGATACCCCTAACTTTTTTTTGCAATGCAGAATATACTTGAGGTTCAATACGGGTAGCCATAACTACAGATGTTCGATGACGCATGACCTCCATAATTTGAGCAATTTGTTCAGGAGTTTTACCAGGCCCCCAAATTACTTCCGGGAAACCGGTTCTTAATTGACGGTGGTGGTCTATTTTAGCAAACTCACCTACAGATTGATAGGCTAGGTCTTTGAGGGAGTCGAAGGCTGTCTCTGGGGTTATTTTACCATTGGCGACGGCTTCTAAGAGCGATCGCAAATTTTCGGGTTGTGTCACAGCAATTTTAGATTTTAAGTGAATATAATTATCCTTGATATGCGCTTGATATACACAAACATCAATTTATACTATAAATCTATTTTATAGGAATCCGGTTTGATTTATGCAAGGGTAAAGCAAAAGCTAAACCCCTACTTGTCACGGCTTCTTGTGTACGAAATTTGTTCAAAATATTGCCTTTGCTTTTAGGTTGATTATGTTTATAACCTTAATGATACCATATCAAAAGTAGATTAAGTAAGTCCATAAATTTAATCAAACCATGAACAAATACACCAATAAAAACAAGTATCTAAATATTTTAAATAAATTCATGATTAGCCTGATATGTTATATTTTTATGATAAACATATCTATGGGTTATTCTCAAGATAAAACCGTAACTATTCAAGATAAAGCTATACCTGTTGCCCAAAACTCAGAAATTGTGAATAAAATAGATGGAACTCCTGTGTTATTAGGAAATACAACACTATTTGTAATTCAGAAAAATGTCGGTTCATTTTCTCACCAAGAGCGAGCGCAAGCTGTCACCAATAGACTAGAAAAAATTGCTAATGATCCATTAATATCTATGGATAAATTGCGAGTTGTAGAAGATTCAGATACAACTAATATTGTGATAGGGGATAAAACATTATTTACCATCACAGACAAAGATGCTAAAGCTGTAAATAAAACAAGACAAATACTAGCAGAAAAATGTATAGAAATAATTAGAAATGCCATCAATCAATACAGAAAAGAACGTAGCTTATATAATATTTTGAAGGGGCTATTTTATACTTTTATTTCAACAGTAATTTTATTCGTGTTCCTGAAAGTGTTTAATCAAGTTTATCCCAGAATTATTACTAAATTACAAAATTGGAGAGGAATTAGAATTCCTGAGTTAAGAATTCAAAATATAGAACTTTTACCCACAGCTAGAGTCAGTAATATTGTGACTAGGCTAGTTAAGATTATCTGCATAATTATAGTAATTAGTATTTTATATATCTACATTTCTTTAGTTTTAAGTTTTTTTCCTTGGACAAAACAAATAAGTTCTAGACTTATTAGTTATTTTCTAGGAGCAATTTATAAAAGTTGGTTAGCATTTGCCGATTATTTACCTAATATATTTGCATTAGCATTAATTTTCTTCATTACCCACTACAGTCTTAAATTTATTCGCTATATTTTCACAGAATTGGGTAATGGAAATATATCCATTTCCGGCTTTTATAATGACTGGGCAGAACCAACTTATAAACTGGTATTCTTAATTATAGTCGCCCTAGCATTAGTCTTAGCATTTCCTTATTTACCAGGATTTGGTTCACCAGCTTTTCAGGGTATCTCAGTATTTTTAGGTGTTTTATTTTCATTAGGTTCAACGGCTGTTATTACTAATGTTGTCGCGGGAACTATTCTTATTTATACTCGTGCTTTCCAAATAGGCGATCGCATTAAAATTGGTGACGCTATAGGTGATATAGTAGAAAAAACCCTGCTAGTTACCCGCATTCGTACCATTAAAAATGTGATCATTACTATTCCTAATGGAACTGTATTAACTAGCCAAATTATCAACTATAGTTCCCTATCACAAGACCCTAATTATTATCTAATATTAAATACTACAATCACACTGGGGTATGATGTGCCTTGGCGAAAAGTTCATCAAGTTTTAATTGATGCAGCAATAGCAACAAATAATATTTTACCAGAGCCTGTTCCCTTTGTATTCCAAACCAGTTTAGATGATTTTTATGTCAGCTATGAATTAAATGCTTATACCAATAAACCTATACTCATGGCAAGTATTTATTCAGAACTCCACCAAAACATTCAAGATAAATGTAATGAAGCAGAAATTGAAATTCTGTCTCCCCATTACTCTGCTGTCAGAGACGGTAATCAGACGACTATACCAGAAAATTATTTGCCTCAAGATTACAAATCACCAGGATTTCGGCTATCTTATTTAAATAATCTGTTCAACCCTGATAACAGTAAAAATACACCAGATTCATGAATGTAAATTAACTTTTTATTTAATAAGGAGTAACTTGTGGAAAATGCTTCAAAGACAATTCAAAACTTACTGGCGGATGCTATAGTTGTCAAATTGATTGAAGTAACTTCAGGAATTATTATAGTTGCCATTGTTTTCCGAATTTTAGCTCAAGTTTTACCGCGCCAAGTTCAAGACAGTGATTTGCGCTATCATATCCGCAAAGCCATTACCTTCATTGGCTATGCAATTATGGCTTTATTAATTGTTTTGATATTTAGTGATAGCCTGGGAAAACTAACAGTAATTTTTGGGGTAATTGGTGCTGGTGTCGCCTTTGCATTACAAGAAGTAATTGGGAGTTTTGCTGGTTGGGTAGCTATTTCCTTAGGTCAATATTACAAACCAGGAGATAGAGTATTACTGGGTGGGATAATGGGAGATGTTATAGATATTAGTATTTTGCGGACTACCTTAATGGAGTGCGGTGCTTGGGTAAAAGCTGATCTTTATAATGGTCGTATTGTCAGAATTGCTAATAGTTTTGTATTTAAAGAACCCGTATTTAATTATTCGGCAGATTTTCCCTTTGTATGGGATGAAATTACTGTACCAGTAAAATACGGGAGCGATCGCTCTTTAACCAGAGAAATTCTGCAACAGGTAGCTAACGAAGTTGTCGGGGAATATATGCCTCAAGCCAAGGCACAATGGCAACACATGGTACACAAATATTTAATTGAAGATGCCAAAATTGAACCTGCTGTCACCCTAGCAGCTAACGACAACTGGCTAGAATTTACCCTGCGTTATATAGTGGACTACAAACAACGTCGAGGCAAAAAAGATATCATCTTTAGTCGGATTCTTGACGAATTCGACAACACAAACGGAAGTATAAGCATTGCTTCCACCACCATTCATATAGTAGAAACACCCGCATTTAACGTCAAACTTGTGGACAACAGAAATGAAATATCCCAATAAGAAACCAATAGCTCAAACTCTTCCTCTCTGCGCCTCTGCGTGTTAGCGAAGCGGGGCGAAGCCTGACGAATTACCTACTTCGTAACTTTAATTTCATGAATATTCCAAAAAGCACCACCGAGAGCGGAAAATTGAATACCTTGAAAACGGTTGCGAATTGCTGATAGAGAATAGGAATTAACCAAATAAATAAAAGGTAAATATTCTTGTGTTAATTGTTGACTTTCGCCATAAATTTCCTTTAATTTAGCCTCATCAAATTCCTGCGCTCCTTGAATATAAAGTTCATTAATTTTCTTTTCCCAGTCAGCAACCTCCCAACCTACAATTGGTTTTTGTCCCGCTTGAGGTTTTTGATTAAACATATGTAAACCACCTTCAGGAGACCACACATTTGCACCATCATTAGGTTCTAAACCTCCTGTTAAACCGATTAAACAAGCATCCCAATCTAAAGTATTAGAAAGTTTGTCTATGAAGGTATTCCAAGCTAAAGGTGTGAAATCTACTTGAATACCGATTTTACTTAAATCCTGTTTAATTTGTGAACCCATTGATTCTCGGATTCTATTCCCAGCATTTGTTAATAATGCAAATCTCACCTCGTTACCTTGATCATCTACTAAAAGATTTTTTTCATTATATTTAAATCCTCCTTGTATTAGCAATTCCTTAGCTTTTTCAGGATTATATTTATAAACCTTTAAGCCTTTTTCTGGTGATAAAAAATAAGGACTTTGGACAGAAATAGGAGAATTTTGAGGTGTACCTAAACCACGAAAAGTGTTATTTAACATGGTTTGTCTATCAATAGCATAGGCTACCGCTTGACGAAATTGGACATTATTAAACCATTTAGATTTAATAGGATCAACCAATAGTTTATCATTTCTTTTTCCCTTATTTAAATTAAAAGAAATAAAGGAAGTGCTAGAACTAGGACCACCATTATATATTTTAAAATTACCTTGTTTTTCCTGAACTTTTAATAAGGAGAAATAGTCGGGAGAAACCCCAATAGAATCTAAATCACCAGAACGAAATTGGAGTAAAGAAGTATCAGTTGATTCGACAATTTGCCAAATTATGCGTTCAATATATGGTTGGGGTTTTCCTTGAGTATCTTTCCGCCAATAATAGGGGTTACGACGAAAAATTATCCGTTGACTAGTATCATATCTTTCCAGTTTGTAAGGTCCATTAACAATCAGTTCTTCGGGAGGAGTATCCACACCCCATTTACTTAAAAATTCCAGTTTACCATCTTTATTTTTAGTTTTGACTGATTTTTCTAAGATATGAGCAGGTAAAATAGACGATCCTGTACTCAGCAAAAAAGGTCTAAATGGTTCGGGTACACTAAATTCTACTCTTGTATTATCTATTTTTTTGACTGTTGGTAATTTGCGATCTTTCCCCACTCTTAAAACATCTCTAGTGTCTGTGGGTATGTCTTGATTTAGATAAATATCATTGTAGGTAAATACGACATCATCAACTGTTAATGGTTCTCCGTCTGACCATTTTAAACCTTCGCGCATGGTAAAGGTAATTTTGGTTTTATCTGGTGATATTTCCCATGATTGGGCTAACGCACCTTCTATTTTTCCGTCAATGGGATTTTGAGTTAATAATCCTTCATAAGTGTAACCAAAAATATTTGGTGATTCGGAACTTAGTGCAGCATTAAATGTTTTTGGATCACTGAGAATACTAGTTACTAATTGGGGTACTTGAGCGGTGCTAGTTTTTAATTTGGTTGGGTTACAAGCGGTAATGGTCATTGTCGTGAAAGCAATAATAATTATTAGTAACCAAAGACGTTTTGTGGAATTGAATAGTTTTTCTGTTAATGTCATAGGTTATTACCAGATATTAATATGAGAATGATTTAGACTCTAGCCAACCTAGAAAGTTTTTGGTGATTGGTAATTAGTAAGAATTTCTTCACTATTACCTATTTCGTAACTTTAATTTCATGAATATTCCAAAAAGCACCACCAAGGACAGAAAATTGGATACCTTCAAAACGATTTCTAATTGCTGACATAGCAGAGGAATTTACCAAATAAATAAAAGGTAAATACTCCTGTATTAATTGTTGACTTTCCCCATAAATTTCCTTGACTTTCACCTCATCAAATTCCTGTGCGCCCTGAATATAAAGTTCATTAATTTTCACTTCCCAAGGTGCAACTTCTCTCCCTTCTATGGGCTTTTGTCCAGCTTGGGGTTTCTGATTAAACATATGTAATCCCCCGTCAGGTGACCAAACATTAGCACCATCATTAGGTTCTAATCCATCAATTAAACCTAATAAACCAGCCTCCCAATCTAAAGTATTAGATATCTTACCTATAAAAGTATTCCATGCCAAGGGAGTAAAATCAACTTGAATGCCAATTTTACTCAAATCTTGTTTAATTTGCGAACCCATTGATTCCCGAATTTTATTACCAGCATTGGTGAGTAAACTAAATCTGACTTCGTTACCTTGATTATCCACTAAAAGATTTTTGTCATTATATTTGAATCCTGCTTTTATTAGTAATTCCTTCGCTTTATCAGGATTATATTTATAAACTTTTAGTCCCTTTTCTGGTGATAAAAAATAAGGACTTAGAACAGAAATAGAAGAATTTTGGAAAGTACCCAAACCACGAAAAGTATTATTTAACATGGTTTGTCTATCAATAGCATAAGCTACCGCTTGGCGAAATTGGACATTATTAAACCATTGAGATTTAATAGGATCAACTAATGGTTGATTATTTCTTTTCCCTTTATTTAAGTTGAAAGAAAGAAATAAAGTGCTAGAACTTTGACCACCATTATATATTGTAAAATTTCCTTGTTTTTCCTGAACTTTTAACAGCGAAAAATAATCAGGGGAAACACTAATAGAATCTAAATCACCGGAACGAAATTGAAGTAAAGAAGCATCTGTTGATTCCACAATTTGCCAAATTATCCGTTCAATATAAGGTTGTGATTTACCTTGAGCATCTTTACGCCAATAATAGGGATTACGGCGAAAAATTATCCGTTGACTTGTATCATATCTTTCAATTTTATAAGGTCCATTAACAATAATTTCTTCTGGGGGAGTATCAACACTCCATTTACTCAAAAATTCCAGTTTACTATCTTTATCTTTTGTTTTCACTGATTTTTCTAAAATATGATCAGGTAAAATAGATGCCCTTGTATTTAGCAAAAAAGGTCTAAATGGTTCAGGTACACTAAATTCTACTCTTTTATTATCTATTTTTTTCACAGTTGGTAATTTGCGATCTTTACCAATTCTCAAAACATCTCTAGTATCTGTGGGAATTTTTTCATTTAAATAAATATCATTGTAGGTAAATACGACATCATCAACTGTTAATGGTTGTCCGTCTGACCATTTTAAACCCTCACGTATGGTAAAGGTAATTTTGGTTTTATCAGGTGATATTTCCCATGATTGAGCTAATGCTCCTTCTATTTTACCGTTAATAGGATTTTGCGTTAATAATCCTTCATAAGTAAGATCAAAAATATTTGGTGATTCAGAACCAAGTGCCGCATTAAATGTTTTTGGATCATTCAGAATACTTCTGACTAATTGGGGAACTTGAGCCGCATTGGTTTTTAATTGAATTGGGTTACAAGCGGTAATTGTCATTGCTGTAAATGCAATAATTGTGATTAATAAGAAAAAGCGTTTCGTAAGATTGAGTATTTTTTGTAATGTCATGGTTTTAATATTTTGATATTCCTGATACTGGTAATTAAATATAAATTATTTACTCTTATTCATAGTTTTGTGAATATGTTTCTCCATTTTTTATCTTTGCTAATAAACCTATTTTTTCAAATTTTTCAGAGGCAGGTGGTATTTCTGATTTCCAGTGATAACTCAAATCTCTTAACCAAGATACTATGAGGGTTTTCAAATAGAAATTAAATATTGTCTTCTCACAAAATTCTGAATCATAATGACTAAGAATTTTTCCTGTATTTAATGATATCTCTGGTTTATAAAATACACCATTAGTAGATTTAAAAACATTAATTTCTGTTAAATTTGCTAACATAACAAATCGCGGGTTTGTTTGAGAGTTTTGTAAATACAGATTGCTGACTTTTGATAAATTATTTTCATGACTTTCTAGAATTTCTTGCGCTTTGACATCTACTAATAATGCAATTTGCTGATTTTGATCTAAGACGATAATATCTGGAGAAGACAGTTGAAATAAACTTTCTATTTTCTCCGGTGAATCAAATTGATTATTCCAAATACTAGAAATGAGTCTGATTTTAATTAGTTCTTCTGGTTTTTCTAAACTAAACATTCTGTGATTCTCCTATTAGTTATGAATTAATCACCACTTACTAACAAAACTACAGCATAAGCACAAATACCTTCTTCTCTTCCCGTTGGACCAAGTTTTTCATTAGTTGTAGCTTTGACACCAATTTGATTTGGTTCTACTTCTAAAACTGCGGCTAATTTATCCCGCATTTTAGAAATATGGGGTTTTAATTTGGGACGTTCAGCCACAACGACAGAATCAATATTGCCGATTTTCCAACCTTGTTCCCGAATCAATTGATGTATTTGTTTTAATAATACCAAACTATCAGCCCCAGCCCATTTAGGATCTGTTGGGGGAAAATAATGACCAATATCCCCTAAAGATAATGCTCCTAGCATAGCGTCCATGATAGCATGGGTCAAAACATCAGCATCACTGTGTCCTAACAAACCGAGTTCATGGGGAATGTGAATACCGCCTAAAATTAAATGGCGATCGCTCACCAATCTGTGTATATCATAACCATTACCAATTCTGATGTTCATAGTAAGTTGTTAGTTGTCAGTAGTTAGTTGTTAGGTGCAAAAGAATATTTTTCTCCCCTACTCCCCCTGCTCTTCTTGCCATTGTTTCAGTAAATCGGGACGACGGGAAGCTGTGCGCTGAATTTGTTGTTCAAAGCGCCAACGAGCAATTGCCCCATGATTACCACTTAGTAGCACATCTGGAACCTTCCAGCCACGAAAATTAGCAGGACGGGTGTACTGAGGAAAATCTAATAAACCCTCCTCAAAGCTTTCATTTTTGAGAGATTCCTCCTTACCCACAGTTCCCGGAAGCAACCGCACCACACCATTAATCAAAACCATAGAGGGAATTTCCCCTCCTGTCAGGATAAAATCCCCCAAAGAAATCTCACGAGTTACCAAATTTAGCACCCTGTCATCTACCCCTTCATAATGACCACAAATCACAACCAACTGCTCGTAATTCGTGGCTAATTCGCGCAGCAAGGGCTGATTCATCGGTTGTCCTTGGGGACTCATCAAAATCACATCCCGGCGGGGTAGAATCGGCAAAGACTCCACAGCCGCAAAAATCGGTTCTGGTTTCATCAACATTCCCACCCCACCACCATAAGGTTGATCATCCACCTTGTGATGCTTATCTGTGGTAAAATCTCTAGGATTAACCAGATGCACCTGAGCAATCTGTCTAGCTAAAGCCTTACCTAATAAACCAGAATGGAGAATAGAAGTAAAACAGTCAGGAAAAAGTGTAACTATATCAAAACGCACAGTAATTCATATTCGATAGAACTAATTTTAACGATAGATACCTAGACAGCATCATAACTAATAACGTACCATAGTGTAAGTTATAGAAAAATCTACCCACGGTATCCAAAAATATCAGTGCTTCTAATTTCTTAATTAGAGCAAAAGTTTTTCTAGTTACTTGATTTGTGTTTAAATATTGTCACTACTAAATTTAAATTCATAGTCCCACCAAAGTTAACAACTTCCGGGATACATCCAGCCAGCCTCAGAAGTAAGAGTGTCAAGGCCAACCAAACCCTAAATCCAGAAGGGAATTATAGTTAATTTACCACTATGAAAGCCGACTGGAAAAGTAGATAGGTAAAAAACAAAATGCTGGCCATGAGAACGACGGACATGAGAAAATTGAGGCATCGTGTGCGTCAAGCAGTGTCCCCTCATCAAAGCAAAGGGCGAAAATTAACAAGTAACGAACCTTGTTCAATTAACCTGAAATTGTTGACTCCCTCAAGCAGAAACACAATGCCGCAGTTAGAAGTTAAATCGCTGGAAATGAGGACACCCCAAGCTACTAAAACCGCCGTACTAGTTATCGGAGGCGCGGAAGACAAAGTTCATGGACGCGAAATTCTAAGAACTTTTTTTATTCGCGCTGGTGGTAACAAGGCTTATATTACAATAATTCCATCAGCCTCCCGTGAGCCTGCCATTATTGCTGGTAGGTACGTTCGCATTTTTGAAGAAATGGGTGCAGAAAAGGTGGAAATTCTAGACATTCGGGAACGGGAGCAATGCGAAAATCCTGAGATTAAAGCATCCCTCGAAGCCTGTAGTGGTGTCTTCTTAACCGGAGGAGACCAACTTCGTCTTTGTGGAGTCCTCTCCGACACACCAGCCATGGAAATTATCCGTCAGCGGGTAAGAGCCGGACAACTGACTTTAGCAGGAACAAGTGCTGGAGCAGCCGTTATGGGACATCACATGATCGCAGGTGGTGGTAGTGGTGAAACACCCAATCGTTCCCTGGTGGACATGGCAACGGGCTTAGGATTCATTCCCGAAGTGGTCGTTGACCAACATTTCCATAACCGAAACCGTATGGGTAGGCTTGTTAGCGCCATCGCCGCTCACCCGGATAGACTGGGCATTGGTATTGATGAAGATACCTGTGCTGTATTTGAACGGGATGGTTGGCTACAAGTTATGGGTAAAGGCAGTGTTACTATTGTTGATCCCACAGAACTTACTCATACCAATGAACCCAATGTTAGTGCTAACGAACCCCTGACAGTACATAATTTAAGACTACATATACTTAGTTACGGAGATCGTTTCCATCTTTACCAACGTACTGTTTTACCCGCTGTGCATCGCATCTCTAGCTAATGATATTAAGTATCTGAAGTTACATTGATTTGACCAGATCTTGATTTCTGCTTCTAGAGTTGAGATCAATTCCATTTCCGAAGGAAAAACTGCCTCAAATGCACAGTTTAACGGTCAATTACGGCAAAAAACTAGAATTTTGGTTACGAATCTCCATCTACCTATTCCCATGAGAATCCTCAAGATCCAAACCTTACGCGGCCCAAATTACTGGAGCATTCGACGGCACAAGCTTATCGTTATGCGCCTTAGCTTAGATAACCTTGCTGAAACCCCATCAAATGAAATAGCTAACTTTTATGAAGGATTAGTAGAGGCACTGCCAAGTTTAGAGGGTCACTACTGTTCCCCAGGCTGTCGTGGTGGGTTTCTAATGCGGGTGCGAGAAGGCACCATGATGGGTCATATAGTGGAACACGTAGCCTTGGAACTCCAGGAATTAGCGGGAATGCACGTAGGTTTCGGTCGCACCCGTGAAACTGCCACACCTGGAATTTACCAGGTAGTGATTGAGTACCTAAATGAAGAAGCGGGTCGCTATGCAGCCCGAGCCGCAGTCAGGCTATGTCAAAGTATTATTGACCGGGGACGTTATCCCAAGGCCGAACTAGAGCAAGACATTCAAGACCTAAAAGACTTTTGGCGTGATGCTTCACTTGGACCTTCTACAGAAGCCATTATTAAAGAAGCGGAAAAAAGAGGTATTCCTTGGATGCCTTTACCAGCTAGATTCTTAATTCAATTGGGCTATGGTATCTATCAAAAACGGATTCAAGCCACAATGACCAATAACACAGGTATTCTTGGTGTAGAACTAGCTGGTGATAAAGAATCTACTAAACGGATTCTTGATGCTAACGGTGTACCAGTTCCTAGAGGTACAGTCATCAATTTCTTTGATGATTTAGAAGAAGCCATTGAATATGTTGGTGGTTATCCCATTGTGATTAAACCTTTAGACGGTAATCATGGCCGGGGTATTACCATTGATATCCGCAACTGGGAAGACGCAGAAGCGGCTTATGAAATGGCTCGACAAGTCTCTCGCTCAATCATTGTTGAGCGATATTATGTGGGAAGAGATCATCGAGTATTAGTAGTTAATGGCAAAGTAGTTGCTGTAGCGGAGAGAATCCCCGCCCATGTCGTAGGTAATGGCAAATCTACGATTACAGAACTAATTGAAGAAACAAACCTTGACCCTAAGCGTGGTGAAGGTCATGATAACGTTTTAACTAAAATTGAACTAGACCGTACCAGCTACCAATTACTAGAAAGACAAGGATACACTATCAATAGTGTGCCATCCCAGGGGACAATTTGTTATCTAAGGGCTACAGCCAACTTAAGTACAGGTGGTAGTGCTGTAGATCGCACAGACGAAATTCACCCAGAAAATCGCTGGTTAGCACAACGGATAGTCAGAATTATTGGTTTAGATGTAGCGGGAATAGATATTGTCACTTCAGATATTAGCCGTCCACTGCGAGAATTAGACGGGGTAATTGTTGAAGTTAATGCTGCCCCTGGTTTCCGAATGCACGTCGCCCCCAGCATTGGTATACCTCGTAACGTTGCTGGTGCAGTCATGGATATGCTGTTCCCCAATGAACAATCTAGCCGCATTCCTATACTTTCAGTTACAGGTACGAATGGAAAAACTACCACAACTCGCTTGTTAGCACATATTTATAAGCAAACTGGTAAAGTTGTAGGCTACACAACTACAGACGGTACTTATATCGGTGATTTCTTAGTAGAATCGGGAGATAATACAGGTCCTCAAAGCGCCCATGTTATCCTTCAAGATCCGACCGTAGAGATAGCGGTATTAGAATCGGCTCGTGGTGGGATTCTCCGCTGTGGGTTGGGTTTTGAAAATGCTAATGTGGGTGTAGTATTAAATGTGTCCGCTGACCATTTAGGCATTGGTGATATAGATACTATTGAGCAATTAGCACATCTAAAAAGTGTAGTTGCGGAAGCTGTTTTCCCTAATGGTTATGCGGTACTTAATGCTGATGATCACCGGGTTGCTGCTATGGCGGAAAAAACTAAAGCGAATATTGCCTACTTTACCATGAATCCAGACTCGGATCTGGTGCGGAAACATATCCAACAGGGTGGAGTGGCCGCAGTTTATGAACATGGTTATCTGTCTATTGTTAAAGGTGATTGGACACACCGCATTGAAAGAGCGGAAAATATTCCCTTAACAATGGGTGGAAGAGCACCGTTTATGATTGCTAATGCTTTAGCTGCTAGTTTGGCTGCTTTTGTTCAGGATGTGACTATTGAACAAATTCGCGCTGGTTTACGTGGCTTTCGCGCTTCTGTAAGTCAGACCCCAGGACGGATGAATTTGTTTAATTTGGGTAAATATCATGCTTTGGTAGATTATGCTCACAATGCGGCTAGTTATGAGGCTTTGGGGTCATTTGTCCGTAATTGGACAACGGGACAGCGCATTGGTGTGATTGGTGGTCCTGGCGATCGCCGTGATGAAGATTTTGTTACACTGGGTAAGTTATCAGCAGATATCTTTGACTATTTAATTGTTAAAGAGGATGATGATACTAGGGGTAGACCTCGTGGTTCAGCTTCAGATTTGATTGTTCAAGGTATTACCCAAGTTAAGCCTAATTACCGCTTTGAATCAATTTTGGATGAAACCACGGCCATTAACAAAGCCTTAGATATGGCTGCTGATGGTAGTTTGGTGGTAGTTTTACCGGAGAGTGTGAACAGAGCTATTAAGTTAATTAAAATGCGGGGTGTACAGGAAGAAATCCAGCCACAGCAATCAATTAACAACGATTCCCAAAATGGGATAGCACCTTCTTCTGTGGTTAATACGCTGATTTAGGAGTAGCTCTTGTTTGTAAATTACCCTCAGACTAATTCATAATTTCAGTCTGGGGGTTAATTAATATTAGGTAAGATCTAGCCAAAATCTTTATTGATAGTAATAATACAGGCATATTATTGAGTATTTTGCCTATAAAATAGAATGATCAGAGATTTGAGTTATTGCCGAAAATATCAGACACTTTTATTTACCTTGCCATGATCCAGATCGTCGTTAGGCGATTAGCATAAAATCTTACCCCTCAAAACTTTTCAAACACCCTCTTAATTCTAGTTGAGAATTTCTGATTACTTTTTACCCCTAGAATCATCTCCGCTATTCTCACTACCACCGCTATTACTAGTTTTAGAACTAGAAAAACGACGTTCAAACCAAAGTCCGGCCGTAATGAGAGAATAACCGCAAATACCAAATACTAAAGCCCGGAAAAGAACCTCAGTATTATACTCTAAAACCCGGCTGATAATTTGCAGAGTCAATAATAATATACCATACCAAAAGGAGGTTCTTTTGCGTAACTTTAAACCTTCTTGAATTAATCCCCAGGCTAATATTGCCAATAAAATATTGAAAATAAAAACCCCCAGTTCAGTAATTTGGCTGATAGCTTGATGCCAAAAAGGAGTAACGAGAATAAATCCCAAAAAAGTAGTAATAATACCAATTTTGAAAAATACTTCCCGGCGAATGGGACTGTTATTCTGACGAATCAAAAACAACCATTGTAACACAGCTAAACCGCTAATAATCCCTACATCAATAATTTGTAAAGACGGCAATACATTCGATAAATTATTAGACTCAGAATAGGGATTCAGTAATGATAGATATCCACTATAATTTACAGATTCCCATTGCCAACGGAAAGATAAAAGATAAAAAATTACACCAAAACAAATCAAGCCTAAATTCCGGGCTAGAGGTTGAAATAACCGATAATTAACTGTGGGAAAAAGTAAATCATCATAACTCCAAAGTAAAGCAGAAGGTAAAGCCAAAGCAAAGGAAGCTATCCAAGAAACTACATCAGAAAATGTCAACAGTGGCAAAGGTCTAATGTTATATTGTAAGGATATAATAAATGCCATAACTCCCAAACCAAAAATCCACCTAGATCTGCAAATATAAGCTAGAGGGACAAATAATAACCAGGATAATAAGGGCATATGACGAATAGCTAAACGCGCCCAATTCACCTCCCCAGGATCAGACACCAAACTACCAATTCCTATCCAATAACCAATCTGAATTAGAACAATAGCCATAATTCCCAAAGAATTGAGAGAAAGACTATAAGCCATTACTAACACCCCAAACCCCCAAGCTAAAAATAACTCAGAAGTAGAACTGCTAATATTAAATATTTGCCCCATTAACATCAGGTTTACCCCTAAAATGAAAGCACTAAGAATTAACAATCCTTCTCCAATTACCCGTTTACCTTCCTGGATCTTTTTATCTTGATTTGTAGCAAGTTTAGGTTCTTTCCAAGTCAAAAACCCAGTAATGGCTGTAGATAGAAATAAACTCATTAACAAGATAAACTTAACTTCTCGTGACCAACCCTGCCAATTTGCGCCCACAAGAGTCATTAAACCTAATCCTAATAATAAACTCCCAACAACAATGGCAATTACACCAAAAGCATCACGAGTAAATTCTTCACTAGTTTTCAGTTTATGTCGCTTAACTATTTGGTCATATTGAGAAGAACTAATAATTCCTTCATCTCGCCAATGTCCCGCTTCTTCGTGCAGTTTCTGCTGAAAATTGTTAAATATCATGACCTCTCCAGAACATAAGTTTGATACCAAATCTAAAATCCTAATCTGGTAATATATACCAGTTCCCATGCTCCTGAGATACAAAGTTTTTTAGTTTTAGGGAACAGGGAAATATATTGCTCTAAGTCTTTTTAGTATGCAGCTAAAGACGTTCATTATATTGTTATCATGTAACAGTTTCTTTTCTGACTTAATTCTATAAAAATTAATATGAAAAAATGCTCTAATTTATTGCTTAAAGTTACCAGTTATTTATTTAAAAATGTACATAAATAAACAAATTTTATAGACACTTTAGTTTATTCATAACTTTTTGAATATGTATTATTTTGTGTTAATATAAACCAGATATTTCGCCTGTTCAGGTGGAGGTTTTTAGTGTAGTTTCCTTAGTCCTGATCAATAAAATAAACTCTAATCTAATCTAAGGTTGTCCTATTATCAAAGTAAGCTATAATTTACTGATATTTAGCTCTTGTATACCAATCCTGTGTAGTATTAAATCTTTTCTTTAAATTCGTGCGTTTCCTTCAAAATAGACGAGACATTTTTACCTTGAATAAGTTTCTCTAATTGCTCTTTGGTTAACTTATCTTCATTCTTAAGTAAAGGATATTTACTATTCTTTAATCTGGCTAATGTTGCTTTATATGTAGATTTATCTGGTGTATTTCCTTTCTTAATTAAATCTTTAATTTTTCGTTTTTCTCTTTTTCTTTGTGTATCTAATTCTTTATTTATCTCTGTCATTATGTGAAATATATCGGCTACTATTTGAGAATTTGGCATTAAATTGTATCAGGATCTATATTTAATTCCCGCAATTTTGCTGCTAAACGCTCTGATTTTCTCACTTCTTTTTCTGCTCTTTTAGTTTCTTTTTCTGCGGTTTCTTCAGGTGTGGGAACTAACTCTCCTGCTGGTGTAAAATACCGTAATAGTCCTTGATAAATTCCTAAATATAAACCTAGCTGACGACTC
>NZ_JACJTO010000038.1 GCF_014698755.1 Aphanizomenon flos-aquae FACHB-1287
TTTGTCTTATATCAGTCGAATATGCTGCTGCCATATATATCTCAATTATTTTCTTTTTTTTCCATCTTTAAAGTTTACCATCTTTGTACCGCTTTTGATCTCAAACTGCTGTAATTCCAGCGGTTTTCATATCAGTAACTACTGATTCAACCCCAAGGGTATCCCAAATTTCAAACAATCCTAATTCCCAATTCCAGCCCCACCTTAAGCAGCGATCAATATCGGCAGGATTTTCGGCAATTTCGGGAATGCGGCGGGCGCTATAAGCTAACATTTCTATTATGGTTTGGCGGAAGAATGATCCAGCCCGTCCTTGTTCCTGGTAAAGGGCGCGAAGACGCTCTTTTACATCGACAATCTTGGCAATCTTTTCTACCTCTTCGCCCAGATTTAATGGTTTAGGCGGTTCGTATTCTAAGGTGGTAGGATTGATAACACAAATTTTATTGCCTTGTTTTTGATAAAAACCACCACTGGATTTGACTCCTAATGCTCCCTTTTCCACTAATTTGCGAAGCACTGGGGGGGTGCGAAAAATTTCCCGGCTTTCATCTTCTGGAATGGCTTCATAAACATTATCTAATATACGGGTTACAGTGTCCAGACCCACTAAGTCAGCCGTACGAAAAGTAGCAGATTTGGGTCGTCCAACTAAAGGACCTGTCAAAAAATCAACTTCTTCAATTGTGTAATCTTGTTTGGTAAGCCCGTGCAAAATACCGGGCATTAGGTCATAATTTCCAATGCGGTTACCTACAAAATTTGGTGTGTCTTTGGCAATGATAATACCTTTACCTAAGTGAACTCTACCAAACCACTTAATGCGTTCTAGGACTTGAGGATCTGTATCTTTGGTGGGAATTAATTCCAGTAATTTCATGTAGCGAGGTGGGTTGAAAAAGTGAGTTCCCAGAAATCGCCGTCGGAAGGAGTCCGAGCGTCCTGCGATAATTTTTTTTAAGGACAAACCACTGGTATTGGTGGAGATTATGGCATCTTCTCGTGCTACTTTTTCTACCTGTTTTATGAGTTCTTGTTTGATTTGTAAATCCTCAATTACAGATTCAATAATCCAATCTACTTCTGCAAGTTTGTGTAGATCTTCATCAAAATTTCCTAACGTAATTCTGCGGGGTATTTTTTCGGTAAAAAATGGAGTGGGCTTCAATTTAAGAGCAGTTTTAAAAAGTTGTTCTCCTCGCGCATTTTTATTTTTTCCTTCAGATGGACGGTCGAGTAATAATACGTCTAGTCCTACATTTGCCAGATGAGCGGCTATTTGCGCTCCCATTATTCCTGCACCTAATACTGCGGCTGTGCGAAATGGTTTATACATAATTATTTAATTCTCCTGATTCAATGTCAATTAATGACATTTATCTAACTCATTTTTCTATTTTCTTGGTATTAAATATCTTTATCTTTTGTACATTGAGAATTTATTTTACCATCCTATATTTTTAGATCAGTTTGGCTATTTGTGTAATTATAAAAAGTTTTTTATTAACAAAGTTCCATCAAAAGGCATAATTGTAATTTGGTAATTAGTATGAATATGAATTAATTTGTATGAGCATAAACCAAAATTTAAGATTAAACTGAAAATAAACTTATGTAAACATAGCCTGTATTTTTTGCATATTCGTTATAATATGAATGTAGATAAAATTGGGAATTTCGTAAAAAATTTAGATAAATTGTGAGGCTGCTTTATGCCTGAAGTTAATTTTCAACAGTCAATTAATAGTGCTGCTACGATTCTAGAAGAATATGCAGTCGGAAAAAGAGACTTTGAAAAAGCAGAATTAGGAGAAGCTAATCTACAAAATTTTGACTTGAAAGGCTCTGATTTCAGTTATGCTGATTTGAGTAAAGCCAACCTGAACGGTGCAAATCTGCGAGGATGTGATTTGAGTTTTGCTGATTTAAGTGAAGCTAATTTAGAAAATGCAGATTTGCGCGGAGCAATGTTATTTTCTGCAAATTTACGTACAGCTAATTTACAGGGGACGCATTTAGAAAAAGCAGATTGTGATCATAATACCCGGTTTCCTGCAAATTTTGACCCCATTGTAGCAGGTGTAAACATGAGTGAAAACTCAGTATAGATACTGGTGCGGCTGCTATAGCCGCTTATTATTTATACTGACAATATTATAAATTGTTATAACCGGCCCATTTTATCACTTGACAACTAGAATAACATATTTTCCCAATTTTTGCAAGTTTTAATTTTATAACTTAATTTTTCCCTGGAAATACTTTAGTTAAATCTAAAATTAATTCCGGGAAAAATGGCAATTTGACAGACTCATTAGGGAGGATAATTGATTTGTGACGATAGCCGAATTTACCTTGTAAATCTTGATATGGGTCACTGTAGCATTCTAAATAATAGTCCATTAAATTGAAGATCCAATAATCAGAAATACCAGCTTCTGAATATAGGAATAATTTTACTTCTTGGTCATATTTTAAAGATGAATCAGCTACTTCAATAATTAAGAAAATATCAGATGGTATGGGATGATTTAGAAAATAATCATCAGGTGTATTTTTAACAATTGTTAAATCTGGTTCTGGTTCGCTATCATTAATAATAATAGGTTCTTGTCCACGGATAGTAGCCTTTTCTTCTAGTAACTTGAATAACTCTCTATATAAACGAGTATTACAAACAGAATGTGCTTTACCTTTTGCAGCCATTTTGATAATTTCACCTTTAATTAGTTCAACTCTGTCATCTTCTGTGAAGAAGTCAAGATCTGCTAGACGGTGATATTCAGTTATGGTAAAGCGTTTAGCAGTAGCAAGAGTCATAAAATTTGGGTAATATGAGTTTAGCTTAAATTATATCATATAAATACAAGTTTCCAGAAGTCGGGGATCTAAATAATTAACTTAATTACGGCAAATTTGATTAACTACAGCACCATTGTTATTTACTACTTCTATTAATAAAGGCATTTGTCCCATGGCATGGGTCGAACAACTTAAACAAGGATCAAAAGCCCTAATTCCGGCTTCAACTCGGTTTAATATTCCTTCTTTAATATCATCACCTTGGATAAAATGACGGGCAATTTGGGCAACAGTACGATTCATTGCTAAGTTATTTTGACCCGTGGCAATAATCAAATTTACTTTTAAGATTAGCCCATTTTCATCTACTTGATAATGATGAAATAATGTCCCCCTTGGGGCTTCACTTACACCCACAGATTCTAGACAATTAATACCAGCTTCAGCACAGATACGAGTTGATAAAATATCTGGATCATCAAGGATAATTTCTATATGTTCAATTGCTGCTAAAATTTCAATTAACCGGGCATAGTGATAAAAAAATGATGATTTAATAGTACCGTTTTCATAACTACGAAATTCTTTTAATTCTGTATCTGCTAAAGTTGTTCCAATCTGACTACAAATATTCAATCTTGCCAAGGGTCCAACGCGATACATTCCACTATCTAAACGACAATGATCACTACTATCAGGATAACCTAAAGGAAGATAATAAGGTGATTTTAAATAAGAGTCTGCTTGCACCGCTTCACCGATAAATTCATGATAATTATTGGGGTCAAGTTTATCAGCAACAATATTTCCTATACTATCAACAAATCGAATATGTCCATCATAAGTTTCCCATAAACCTTCTGAACTGACTAAACCCATAAATAAACTAGGGAAATTACCAAAGGTTTTAATTTCTTTTTGGTGTGTTTTTAATAAGTTTTTAAATAATTCTATAGCATTAATTACGGTAGCTTTCGCTTCAGGAATCCCTTGCTGAATATGGGTGCGATTTTCTTCGGTTAAAGAGTGACTTACCCCACCAGGAATAGCCCAGGAAGGATGGATTTTTTTCCCTCCTAATAATTCAATGATTTCTTGTCCAAATTGCCGTAAACGAATGCCACCTCTGGCTAATTCTGGTTCAGCAGCAATTAAACCAAAAATATTCCGTTTTTCGGGTTCGCTATCCATGCCTAATAATAGGTCAGGAGCACTGAGGTAAAAGAAGCTGAGGGCATGAGATTGGATGATTTGACCTAAATTCATTAAACGGCGTAATTGAGTGGCTATTTTGGGAATTTTGACGGCTAAAATCCCATCTCCTGTTTTGGCTGAAGCCAATAGGTGACTTACTGGACAAATACCGCAAATTCTGGCGGTAATTCCTGGCATTTCTGAGAAAGGACGACCAACACAAAATTTTTCAAAACCACGAAATTCTGTAACATGAAATCGAGCATCATTTACTTGACCTTCATCATCTAAATAAATGCTAATTTTCGCGTGGCCTTCAATGCGAGTAACGGGGTCAATAATGATTGTTTTCATAATTAATCGATGATTGGTAATTATATAAAATTGTAGGTTCGGTTGACATAAGGAAACCCAACATTTCCGCAACATTATCAAAGATTTTGTTGGGTTTCACTTTGTTCTACCCAACCTACGGATATTAATTACAAATCATAAATTCTAGATTCTGCTAATTCTGGATATTCATCACAGTAATCTTCAAAGGCAGTTTTAAGAGGTTTTTCAGCGAGTTGGTGAGCAATTTCAGCTTGAATTTCTTCTACCACATCCCAAGCGGCTGCACATTCGGTGGAATTGATACCTTTTTCTACACAAACAATGCGAGCTTTTTTAATTTCATCTTGTAATTCTTGTTCTAATAACAATGAGCGCGGTTGTTCTAAACAACTACTTCTGGCTAAGATGTCGGTAAGTGAAATAATTCCTAATAGTTTACCACTAATTACAGGTGCACGTCGCAGATAATGGTTAGCAAATAATCTGGCTACATATTCTAAACCTAATTCTGGATTAACGACAATACAAGGTTTAGTCATAATTTCATAAACACGGACTTTATTCGGGTCTTTGCTGTAGGAAATTACCTTATAAACAATGTCGCTTTCTGTGATAATTCCATAAGCATCTTGTTCATGACGACGATCTATAATTAATGCTCTCCAGTCTCTAATTCGCATTAAATCAACTGCTTCTTTGACTGTGGCTGAACTGCGAATCATTGCTACATCTTTAGTCATTACATCTGCTGCTGTTAACATAATTCACCTTCAAATAATTGACAATGGCATTAACCAAATTTAATCATTTCTCGTCCGACAATTTCTGGTTTTTTTCCTTTTAATAATGCTTCAATTATAGCACGAATTTGAGGTGCTAAAGGAGGACAACCAGGTAAATAAATATCAACTGGTACTACTTTATGTATGGGGACAACTTTATTTAGCAAAGGAGGAACAATACCGGGTGAATTAGGAATTTGTTGATTAAAATTCGCTTCTTGGATATAAGCTAATTGTAAAGCTGGTTCTGCACCACCGGCAAGATTTCTTAAGGCGGTAACATTACCAATAATAGCACAATCACCAAAGGCAATTATTGTTTTAGTTCGGTTTCTGATTTTGTAAATTAATTCTAAATGTTCTTCGTTAGCTATAGCTCCTTCAACTAATACTATATCTACACCTTCTGGATATTCTTTAATATCAACAATGGGACTATAAACTATATCTACTTGTGTTGCTAAATTGATTAACCATTCATCCAAATCAAGAAAGGACATATGACAACCAGAACAACCACCTAACCACGCCGTTGCTAATTTAATTTTAGTCATTTTTTTAGATTTTTAGATATTTAAAATTCATGTATTTCTCCCTTCGCGCTTTTGTGTGAGATACTAGATATTAAAAATTCCATTGCTTTTTATTTCTTGCAGTTACTAAAAATTCAATTTTACTGCGATCATGTTTCATTTCACCCACGCTTGAACCTTTATCAAATAACGCCCCTGTAGGACAGGCATTAACACATTTACCGCAAGAAGTACAGCTTTGAGAAGTTCCCCAAGGCTGATTTAAATCAGTAATAATATGAGATTTTGATCCTCTTTCTGCTATATCCCAAGTATGAGCACCTTCGATTTCATCACATACCCGCACACAACGAGTACAAAGCACACAACGATTATGATCTATGCCAAAAAGATGATGAGAAGTATCAACAGTTCGGTGAGGAAATTGATATTCTAATCGTAGATGATCCATGCCCATTTCTATGGCTAAATCTTGTAATTCACAGTTATTATTAGCAACACAAACTGAGCAAATATGATTACCTTCGGCAAATAACATTTCTATAATTGTACGACGGTATTTTTGTAAGCGATCGCTATTTGTATTTACTTCCATTCCTTCTATTACTTTCGTTATACAAGCAGGTTGTAATTTATTATTACCTGCAATTTCTACCAAACATAAACGACAAGCACCCACATCTCCTATACCTTCTAAATGACATAATGTAGGAATATGAATACCAGCATCTTGGGCTGCGTCTAATAAGGTTTCATCCTCACGAGCGCTCACAAGTTCGCCATTTATTGTTAAGGTTTTTACAGTCATAAAAATATTGGTAATTCGTAACTAACAACTAACAACTAACAAGTGACCACTAACAACTGACCACTGACCACTGACCACTAACAACTAACAACTAACAAGTGACAAATATTCATCTCGAAAATATCGCAAAGTGCTAAAAACTGGATTTGGTGCAGATTGTCCTAAACCACATAAACTTGTATTTTTGACCATATCGCAAAGTTCCTCCAACAAATTCAAATCAGCTAGTGAACCTTCTCCCTGACTAATCTTTGTTAATAACCCGTATAATTGCACAGTTCCCACTCGACAGGGAATGCACTTACCGCAAGATTCATCCATGCAAAATTCCATGAAAAAACGAGCAACATCTACCATATTTGTAGTTTGATCCATAACAATCATTCCACCTGAACCCATCATTGAACCTAAAGCGGTTAAGGATTCATAATCTACAGGTGTAGCAAAAGCCGACGCGGGAATACATCCTCCTGAAGGGCCACCAGTTTGTACTGCTTTAGCAATACCATTGTCGGGAACACCTCCGCCGATTTCCTCAATAATTGCTTGTAAAGATGTTCCCATAGGCACTTCTATTAAACCCGTGTTGCAGATATTTCCAGCTAATGCAAATACCTTTGTACCTTTGCTTTTACCAATACCAATATTTGCAAACCACTCAGCACCTTGACGAATAATCGGCGCGATATTAGCAAAGGTTTCCACATTGTTAATTAACGTTGGATAGCCCCATAAACCGCACTCAGCAGGGTATGGCGGACGGGGATGGGGGACACCGCGTTTACCTTCAATAGAAGCCATTAAAGCCGTTTCTTCACCGCAGACATAAGCACCTGCACCAATGCGGATTTCTACTTTAAAATCAAAGGGAGAATCAAAAATTTGTGACCCGATAAGTCCTAAGTGTTGAGCTTGATGAATTGCTATTTCTAGGCGTTTAATAGCAATGGGATATTCTGCCCTAACATAAATATAGCCTTGATTTGCACCAATGGCATAGGCAGCGATCGCCATCCCTTCTAAAACTCGATGGGGATCACTTTCTAATACACTCCTATCCATAAATGCACCGGGATCACCTTCATCAGCATTACAAATAACAAATTTTTTCGACCCTGGGGATTTTGCCACAGTTCCCCATTTTAAACCTGTGGGATAACCAGCGCCACCACGTCCCCTTAAACCGCTTTTGGTCATGGTTTCTACTACCTGACTGGGTTTCATTTCCCGCAGCACTTGGTAAAGGGCTTGATAACCATTAGCGCCAATGTAAGCTTGAATCCGTTCGGGGTCAATTTTACCGCTGTTTTCCAGCACAATTGGCAATTGACGGCTAAAAAATGGCTGATTTAAATCACTCTCTTGTAAATTCGTGGTTTCTCCATGAATCCCTGCCACAATTGCTGCTGCATTTTCGGGGATAACTTTTTGATACAATTTTGAGGCGGGAGGATTTGCCAAGTTTTCTACCTGTACCAATGTTCCTTGACAACAAAGACGCATACAACCCACACCAGTAACTTGTACGGTATTTTGTAACTCCGCAGTTTTGACAGAGGCCTCTAAATTATCTTTGACAGCTTGTCCATGAGAAGATAGACAACCGGCAGCTATACAACACCGAATTTCTACAGTTTTCCGTTGTGAATGTTCTTTTTGGGCAATTTCTAATAATTCATTTAGTTCCATTTTGCCACCATGCTCTCACTTTTTCGCAAACTGAGTCCGGGGTCTGATTACCTAAAACCGTGCCATCAAATACTACCGCTGGGGCAATTCCACAAGCACCCAAACACCTGGCTGTCATTAGGGAAATTTGACCATTTGGGGTGGTTTCCCCTGCGTGAATTTGCGTAAATTGTTCTACGTTGGTTAAGATGGTCTGAGCGCCTTTAACATAACAAGCTGTACCCGTACAAACCACACAATTATGTACCCCTTTTGGAGCTAGGGAAAATAAATGATAGAATGTGGCTACTCCATAAACCCGACTTGGTGGTAATTTTAGGCTATGGGCAATATAAAGCAATAAATCCAGTTCTAAATAACCAAATAGTTCACAAGCTCGATGTAGAATTTCAATAAGTGCATCTTGTTGATATTGATGACGTTTAATGGTTGCGTCTAACATTTTTAAACGCTTATCTTCAATGAGATGGGTTGAAGAAGGTGGAATTGATGTTTTCATATTTTTTCCACTTGATGCGGATAGGTAATTGGTAAATATTTTTACCTCTTACCTGAAATCTAGTTACTAAAGGTGGTGGTTTTGGAAGTTACCTCTGCTGCTTGAGAACTCATGGGAAGATGTGCAATTTGTACAGAACAAGGTGCATGATGTAAAACGTAGTTACTCACACTACCAAGAAAAAATTCCGCTAGTCCTGAGCGTCCCCGTCGTCCCATGATAATCAAGTCAGCGTCCCAACTGGTAGCTAATTCACAAATCATCCGTCCTGGACTACCAGTATTTTGAGTAAATTCCGTATTTACACCGGATGTATTAGCTTGAGCGCTCCATGATTGTAACATCTGTAGTCCTTCATTTTTAAATTTATCCCAATGTTCTTGGTATAATTTAAAGCTCTGCTCGTTCCAACCAGGATAGTAGTCAATATTCGGGTAAATTAGCGCCTCTGGACTGCCTTCTTCTTCTTGTGATAGAATATGCAGTAACATTAGGTTGGCTGATGTGATTTTAGCTAAAGATAGGGCTTGTTCAAAAACTTTTATACTCATGTCCGAGCGATCTACTGCTGCTAAAATTTTGTTAAACATATATACCTCGATGTTAGATTGCTAACTGATGATAATGACTATATCTGATTTTTTAGGTTAATTTTTGGTAAAAGCATCCTTAATATTTAGGTTTGCTATTTAGAATAGACAAAAGACAAAAAAATTACCTCTCATTTAAGATAGATTAACAAATATTAAAATTTATTTCTCTGTGGCGATAATATGTAAATCTATGTTTTGATTTCTGATTAACTCTAGTAACCGTTGTGTAAAAGAGCGTTTAAAAAATGTTTTCCATCGGGGTTGATGACTTTCACCAATAACTATTTGGGTGATATGATGGGTAGCAGCTACTTCAGCGATCGCTTGAGGAATCTTGTTATTTTTAATAATAATAAATTCACCGCCAAATTCTTGGCATAATTTCTCACAGGTATGAATATGTAAAGTTTCTTGTTTATTGAGAAATCGTTCAGGGTCAGCAATGAATACAGTATATAATTTAGCGTTCATATAGTTGGCGATTCGTGCCCCACGTCGTAATAATTGAATCGAATTTGGATAAGTAGATATACATATCAAAACTCGTTCATGAACATTCCAATTTTGCCCAGGAGAGGGGGTGGTATTGGCTTCTTCTTCTAGGGTATCTGCGACTTCTCTTAATGCTAATTCCCGCAAAGCGATGAGATTACGACGCTGAAAAAAGTTGTCTAAAGATTGTTGAATTTTATCAGGTGTATAAATTTTACCTTCTCGTAATCGTTCTTCTAAGGTTTCTGGAGTAACATCAACTACAACAACAGCATCAGCTTCATCTAGTAAACGATCTGGAATTCGTTCTCGGACTACGATACCTGTAATTCCTGCTACTAAATCGTTCAAACTTTCTAAATGTTGAATGTTGACTGTAGAGTAAACATCTATACTGGCTGCTAAAATTAATTCTACATCTTGATAGCGTTTTTCTCTAAGTGAACCGGGGGTATTTGTATGGGCTAATTCATCAATTAAAACCAGTTGAGGGGAGCGTTTTAAAATTCCTTCGGTGTCCATTTCTTGAAGGTTGATATTTTTGTGAACAATGGTTTTTTTAGGAATTATCTCTAATCCTATGGCTTTTGTGGCCGTACCTTTACGTCCATGGGTTTCTAAAACACCAATTACAATATCAATACCTTCTTGTTTAAGTTGGTGTGCTTCTTCTAGCATTCTGTATGTTTTCCCGACTCCGGGAGCCATTCCAATGAATATTTTATGCTTTCCCCGTCGAGTTGGTGGGGTATGATCATTGTCAGGGACGGGGGTATTTAGATAAAACATGATTTTGTTTGAATCCTCAATTATCTTAATTAGTAATTGTCACAATCTGCTTGATTTGATTTATTGTAATTCGTTTCAATCCTCAATATTTAAATCCTCAATGTTTCAATCCTCAATTACCTTAAATAGTAATTGTCACTTGGGATTTTTTCCATAATATCATAAAAACTATGTTTCAATCCTCAATTACCTTAAATAGTAATTGTCACAAAAGTGGCATATCGGTTAGCATAACAAGTTGTTTCAATCCTCAATTACCTTAAATAGTAATTGTCACAATTACTCCTAAACTTAAAAAACTTGATTTACTTGTTTCAATCCTCAATTACCTTAAATAGTAATTGTCACCGCGGAACATTTTATTTTCTTCTGGATTAGTAGAAGTTTCAATCCTCAATTACCTTAAATAGTAATTGTCACCGGAAGAAAAGATTTAAAATGGTAAAAAGAAACAAAAAGTTTCAATCCTCAATTACCTTAAATAGTAATTGTCACTTAAAGATCCCGGCAGCGAAGCTGGTCCATCTTTCGTTTCAATCCTCAATTACCTTAAATAGTAATTGTCACGCCTTTTGCCAGAAATTAGATCATCCTTTGAATTGTTTCAATCCTCAATTACCTTAAATAGTAATTGTCACCTGGTTAATGCGCGATCGCTCTTGCGTAGAAGAATTAAGTTTCAATCCTCAATTACCTTAAATAGTAATTGTCACTGGTTCTCAGGACTGCGGTGGCGACTTTGACGGTGACGGAAGTTTCAATCCTCAATTACCTTAAATAGTAATTGTCACTTGCGCCACACAAATAAGATATTGCTTTCGATGCCGGTTTCAATCCTCAATTACCTTAAATAGTAATTGTCACAATGGTACAAAAATATAAACAGAAAAAAGATAATTACGTTTCAATCCTCAATTACCTTAAATAGTAATTGTCACACCAAAATGTTTGTTAATAGCTTCAGTAGCGAAATTCAAGTTTCAATCCTCAATTACCTTAAATAGTAATTGTCACTAGAAACATCTGCGGTAATTTGTTCAATCACAATCTGTTTCAATCCTCAATTACCTTAAATAGTAATTGTCACTTTCAGAGTCATAATTAGCGATCGCGTATTTAACGTTTCAATCCTCAATTACCTTAAATAGTAATTGTCACGATTGGCTCTCTAAAAATTTAGTCTGTCGGTATATTGGTTTCAATCCTCAATTACCTTAAATAGTAATTGTCACCAGTATACGGTAAACCTGGTAGTAGTAAATCTCATTTTTCGTTTCAATCCTCAATTACCTTAAATAGTAATTGTCACCTTTGGGCTCTAACCTTGCCCTCGAACTTTATTCGTTTCAATCCTCAATTACCTTAAATAGTAATTGTCACTTTGCAGGTATCCATGCCATCTTGCCACCCTCTTGTTTCAATCCTCAATTACCTTAAATAGTAATTGTCACTTCCATTTTCATTCTTTTACCATCTTTTCGAGAAAAGTTTCAATCCTCAATTACCTTAAATAGTAATTGTCACTATTTTTTCACCCCTGAAAATTTTCAGATTTGGTTTCAATCCTCAATTACCTTAAATAGTAATTGTCACATGTTCTTCTGTCATTTCTTCAGGTCTAAATGCCGTTTCAATCCTCAATTACCTTAAATAGTAATTGTCACCCCAGTGGTAAGCGCTCCTAATAAGGGTGTATCCCGTTTCAATCCTCAATTACCTTAAATAGTAATTGTCACCCCAGCCGGGTCATGGTAGCGTTAATCTCCGCACTGTTTCAATCCTCAATTACCTTAAATAGTAATTGTCACCTTAAATCAGAAGTTTTCTTCCCAATCTCTGGTAAGTTTCAATCCTCAATTACCTTAAATAGTAATTGTCACTTTATCTTCAGCCTTAGAAGCAACAAAAATAGCAGGTTTCAATCCTCAATTACCTTAAATAGTAATTGTCACGCCTACTAAAATGATAAGTATTTTCAGGCAGTTTAGTTTCAATCCTCAATTACCTTAAATAGTAATTGTCACCAACAACAGAATCGCTTTTCTCCTTTACATTTTCTTGTGTTTCAATCCTCAATTACCTTAAATAGTAATTGTCACAGGCGAATGCAGCAGAATTAGAAAAAAAAGTAAGTTTCAATCCTCAATTACCTTAAATAGTAATTGTCACGATTTGAAATCCAAGAAGCATATTTATCTTGTTCGAGTTTCAATCCTCAATTACCTTAAATAGTAATTGTCACTTGAGATATGCAAAGTAAAATACTTTTCATATGTCGGTTTCAATCCTCAATTACCTTAAATAGTAATTGTCACAAATCTCTCTGTCTTTACCCCAAAAATTCACCGTAGGTTTCAATCCTCAATTACCTTAAATAGTAATTGTCACATTCCTTCGCTGCTTTCATAATATCGTTTTGTTCTCTGTTTCAATCCTCAATTACCTTAAATAGTAATTGTCACTGGTTCTTATAGAGGTCTAGAAATTTATGCTACCGTTTCAATCCTCAATTACCTTAAATAGTAATTGTCACTATACATCTCCCAATCCTCTCTAATAGGGACTATGTTTCAATCCTCAATTACCTTAAATAGTAATTGTCACGTTTTTACCCGCATAAATTATTAGGTTTGCCGTTTCAATCCTCAATTACCTTAAATAGTAATTGTCACTTGCAATCGCCCGTAAGCAAGCTTGGATTTGATTTTTGATGTTTCAATCCTCAATTACCTTAAATAGTAATTGTCACTTTTCATTTCTTGCTGGATCTCTGGATAATATTGCGTTTCAATCCTCAATTACCTTAAATAGTAATTGTCACTCCCACCAGAAGGTGGTGCAGACTTACCTGTGTTTCAATCCTCAATTACCTTAAATAGTAATTGTCACAAAAATGGCCAATATACTCATTACTTAAATAAGGTTTCAATCCTCAATTACCTTAAATAGTAATTGTCACAAAGAACCACACCCAACATAAGGAAGCCTGTAGCAAGTTTCAATCCTCAATTACCTTAAATAGTAATTGTCACTTGCGGTGAGCAAAGCCTAAGGAATTTAAATGAAGCTTTGGTTTCAATCCTCAATTACCTTAAATAGTAATTGTCACTACTCTCAAAAGACGCGGGAATTGCTCACGGGACGTTTCAATCCTCAATTACCTTAAATAGTAATTGTCACTTTTTATTCATTCTTCTAATATCTGCTATAATTTTCGGCCGTTTCAATCCTCAATTACCTTAAATAGTAATTGTCACCTGCTGAAAATTCAGAAAGCTACAAAGTTCAGTCAATTGTTTCAATCCTCAATTACCTTAAATAGTAATTGTCACTCCCCTGCTTGACCCTGTACTTAGCTGGTTTTTCGGTTTCAATCCTCAATTACCTTAAATAGTAATTGTCACTATTAGCTAATCCTGTACCATAAATTCTAAAGAAATGTTTCAATCCTCAATTACCTTAAATAGTAATTGTCACAAAGCCTCTTGGATAGAGGCGATCGCATCCTTAATTAGTTTCAATCCTCAATTACCTTAAATAGTAATTGTCACATCCTATTCTAAATTTCTCAGAGTCCATCAAGTGTTTCAATCCTCAATTACCTTAAATAGTAATTGTCACTTCCTGTTTAGTGCTTGGCAGTGCATCTTAGCCTCCGTTTCAATCCTCAATTACCTTAAATAGTAATTGTCACAAATTTCTTTGTTATCTGCTGTTGACTTTAATAGTTTCAATCCTCAATTACCTTAAATAGTAATTGTCACTCCATTATGCAGTTCTAACAAATAATTTGGCTGTAGTTTCAATCCTCAATTACCTTAAATAGTAATTGTCACTTTGGGATTGAAGAATTTGTGGGGTTTTGTGGACAGTTTCAATCCTCAATTACCTTAAATAGTAATTGTCACCTGCACAACAAATGGAAGACATGCCACCATATTGTGTTTCAATCCTCAATTACCTTAAATAGTAATTGTCACGCTTTTAGCTTCTGATTATCGAGAATTCCTTTTTTGTTTCAATCCTCAATTACCTTAAATAGTAATTGTCACAAATCATATCAAAAGGAAATTTATTTTTCCAAGCAGGGTTTCAATCCTCAATTACCTTAAATAGTAATTGTCACAGCGGGCCGGGGAAACCCTTGGAAATAGGAGATTTCCAGAATGATTTGCGCGGGTGTTCAGATAATACCCCATTCCAGTCCCAAGAGCAAGAGCAAAAAACGCTGTAACCCTTACAGCATAAGGTGCGCGGGCATTTTAAATTACCCATGTCCTGAAATCCATACATTGCAAGAGTTTCCAGCTTAATCATACTCATTCCGACTTAACACCTAACCATCCGCGCATTTTTAATCCAACCTTGTCAAAATCACACCATCAGGTAGTTTAAATTCATCATCAAGCACCACCTGATAATCAGCAAAACTACGGGGTACATCAACATTAGACTTAATTTGCAGCTTATCAAACAACTTATGTACAGGAGCATTACCATATTTACTGGCATGACTAAATACATATAATCCACGACAAGCCATAAAACCCCGTGCAGAAGAGCGGTCAAACTCCCAAGCCTTAATTAAAGCTTCCCAAAACAATTCTAAATCACGTTCAGTCACACAACCAGATTTTTCCGCCAAATGGGGATTATAAAAAACATGAGATTTATACAAACCATAGGGTAAAACCTCCTTTCTCCCCATAGTTTTATTGTCCTTACCTTCTTTTTCGCTAGTAGCAGCACAGCGGGTAATGCTTACAGATTGAGGAAAAACAGGGTCAATACTACGAGAAAAACTAATTTGCATAGGTCCCCAAACTTGACCAGCTTTTAAACCAGTAGACAACACTCCTCCAAACATTCTTAAATCATAAAAGTTTTGTTGCATCCATTTTCCAACTTCTAATTGTTGTTCTGGAGTTCCTTCTTTTTCTGGTAAACCTACACCTACATAACCTCGGCGAATTTTCTCATTTAAAACACTTCCTTCTTCCACAAATATTTTATATTTTTCTGGTGTGGTTTCATCCTTACCAACCATTTCTACATAGTTTCTGACCTTGCGTTTTAAACAAGCATCTGTTACTAAACCTTGATTAGTTTGGGGGTCAATTCTCGGTTGATTTCCTGCATCTGGATCACCATTAGGATTACCATCAAGACAGTCAAATAATAAAATTGCATCGTGTTTTTTGGTGGGGTCTAAATGTAAAGTCATGATTTTTGTTCCTGTGATTTTTTTAGGTTTTTAGCAAGTTGAGAAAGTAGAGATTTGGAAATTCTAGACTTTAAAGAGATAAAAAATTATTTTTTATCATCTTCAAAAAAATTTCATGTCATTGATTTATGTCCATAATTAGCCATTTTTATTGTTCAGATTTATCTTTAGGTTTAAAAAATTCGGCTCTTTTTTGCCACCAACCTTGAAAAAACAGAGCTTGAGATTTTAAATCTAGAACTTCTGGTAGCACAGAAATATCAAAATTCTCAAATTCTTCAGCTAGTAATAGCTTAATATATTTACTCTTTTCGGCTTCTAAATGATAATGAGTACAACCATGACAAAGCCGAGCGAAAACTTGAGTAGGAGTGGAAGATAAAGCCTTGAGACTACGCATGACATTAGTATTATCTTCAGTCATACTTTGAGCATTAACTTGAGATTGGTGCATTAAAAATGCAATTCTTCCTAATGTGTAAGCGGTATTCAAGCCAGGATGATCTGTGGGATACTTCATGTTATTGGTTGCTAAATAAAGTAATAAACCTTGTAGTCTAGGAAAGTAGAAATGTTTTCTAGATTGAGACGGGAAAGGATGAAAAGATTTTTCACTACATATCCTATCAATGATTCTGTAAGCGTATTCGTCAGGTAATTTTTCACCCAAAAAAGCGGCTTTAATTAAAGCTGTCGCTATCCTGTCGGTGTTTTCCTTACTATGGTTTAAAAAAGCAGTATTACACAACATCCAAATAGGAACAGGTGACAAATTATTAACTTGCTGACATTGTATAAACTGTTGAAGAGAATCTTTAATTTTTTGGGTGGTAATTTCACTCCAACTACTAACAGAGATTCTCCCTTTATTACCTTTAAGAACCGCTAAATAAAACTTGCTAGATTTGATATCCTCCAAATTAAATTTTTTAGGACTATGGGGACTAGCAAAGATAGATTCAAAAGAGGGATTTTCCCAAATTTCAGGATTAATTCCTTCTCCTTCTTCTTCACCCCAATAGACAAAAACCTGACCCCCTAATTTATAGTGGTTTGTGTGAGAATTTAGTAAAAAATCCAAAGCTTTATGAAATCTCACAGCACTGGTAAAACCAATGGGGGCGTTAATATTTCCATCCCATCCATAAGACTGATAAGCAACTTTATCAAAACTACTAATAGCCGCTCCATAAGCCATAGAACCGGGAACACCTTTAACCATCATAGGCATTTTTCGCCCCATTGTTGGGGTCTTTTCACCTGTTAATAAACAAACACCATCAATGCAGAAGTGTTGAATGTTAAGATTTTGAGGATTGTGTCCAAGTTGTGCATTGGTATTGGTGATACCAAATTTGATCAATTAATGACTCTATTCTCAATAGACAATGGATTTTACCTGGGTAAAACGCAAAGATTGTAAAGTTTTATTGCAGGATTCAACACTTGTGCCATCAATGGTATCTTGTTTACTAGCATAATAATTAGACCACCATTTTTTAATTGCGGGAATTTTAGTGATTTGTCCACCATTAAACATGAATACAAATCTATCCCGATACCATTCTATATTTGCTGCTGGAGGATAGGCTATTACTAACTCTGCTGTGATTTTTTCCACAGTTGTATTAGTGACAAAATCATAAACAGCTTTTACAGCTTCATGATTAGTTTCTTGCAAACATCTTCCTAGAAGTTGTAGATACAAATCATGACGTTTTTCACCTCTGTCTCCAGCCCCAAAAACATATTCTCCCCCATCATCAATTAATAGGGTTTCATCACCATTACGGCGCAAATCAGGGACTAGTATTTTTTTGCCGAATTTAGGTTTACTTTTATCACTTTTTCCTGGTGTTTCTAATACCATAAAAGTCTCTAAACTTAAATCAATTTGCCAATGACAAATACATTCACTAAAACCTGTTGGTGTGAGTTTATCATCCTGTTCTAAAGCAATTCCTAGTTGATTTAATTCCTGTAACATACTAGCCCATCTCTCATGACAAAGTGAGCAAATTCAGTAACAACATTACCCTTGACAAATCCCTCCGCAGTGCGCCAAGAAATAGCCCCTTTTTTATCAGGAATAAAGTGCATTTGTTTAGGCATTAATCCTAAATCAATTTCTCCTTTTAACTCTGGTGCGGGTTGATCTTCTGGGAGGGGAAAACCAAAATAAGCAATGTATTCTCGACAGCCAAAATAGGGCTGTTTAAAACATTGTCCTTTCTCAATTCTGCGCTTTATTTGAGCCGCATATTTATTAGATAAATCTTCCTCTGTTTGTAAATCAAAGTTGAAATCAATGATATAGGCTATATCACGCAATATGACATGATTCCTTTGAGCGCGATCTCCTACGGCTGTGTATCCGCCTATACCATCATTTTTTATCCATTTTTTAACATTTCCATAGATTTGTTTGGACTGCACCATGTTACGCTGTATTGTAAATGTACTAATCGGATTCAAGACTATAATGTGATTGATTTTGTATTTAATCTCTGGTTTCCAGAAAATAGATTCCAGTACACCAATAGCCGCAGTAAAGGGCATTACTTGGTAGCTGTGCGGTTCAGCCTTAAATTCTGGTCTTGTAAATAATGCCCACTCACCCCATAACTTAATCTGCATAGTCTAGACTAAATTTTTTCAATTAAAAGTTAACACATAATGAGTTACTTAGCAAGAATTACTACGAATTGTAAAGAACAACTGTTATCAGAACATTTACAGAGTGTTGCAGAAAGGTCTGCAAGTGCTGTACCGCAGCAGTTCCAAGCTGTAGCTAGGTATGCCGGTTTATGGCATGATTTGGGTAAATATCAGCAAAAATGGCAGGAATATCTCAAAAATAAAGGGAAAAGAGTTGTCCACTCTCCCCAGGGTGCAGTTTTAGCATTACAAATGGGAACAAAAGAACCACCGGCAATGGCTTATATTATTGGTGGTCATCATTCTGGTTTATCTAAACGTTCAAAAATCAGAGGAGATGAATATAAGAGATTAGCAGTAGGGTTAGAGGAATGTTTAGAAATAGCTAAACAGGAAATAGCCGTTTTTATTCCTGAACAATTACCAGATATTAATTTACCTAAATTACGTCGAGAATTTGCCATTAGAATGTTATTTTCTGTCTTAGTTGATAGTGATAGATTAGACGCTAAAAACTTTGAAAGTTCTATAAATCAGGAGGATTTTACATATACTTTTACTTTCAATAATTATTTAAAATTATCAAATCCGCAAAATACAATTAGTGAAGCGAGAAAAACTTTTGCAGAATATTGTAAAAAATCCAGTGAATTACCAAAAGGAATTTTTAGATTAACGGGACCTTGTGGAATTGGTAAAACTATTTCTAGTGCTAATTTTGCTTATTTACACAGTCAAAAACATCAAATGTCCGGTATAGTTTATGTGGGACCACTAAAAAGTATTATTGAACAAACAGCGGAAGTTTATCGTCAACTATTTGGAGAAAAATCAGTATTAGAACATCATTCAGGATATGAACCAAAATTAGCAGAAGTCAAGGAATATAAACTCAATACTGAAAGATGGGATAAACCCGTAATTGTTACTAGTGGAGTGCAATTTTATGAAAGTTTATTTGCTGATCATCCTTCTAAATGTCGAAAATTACAAGGTTTAATTAACAAGGTTATATTGTTAGATGAATCCCAATCTATTCCTACTCATTTAATCCGTCCTATTTTAAATATATTAAATACATTAGTTACAGATTGGGGATGTACAATAGTTTTGATGAGTGCTACCCAACCAGCATTTGATAATCTTGATGATCATGATTTAGTTAAGGTTGTAGATATTATTCCAGAAGATGAAACTACTCGATTATTTAAACAACTTAACCGTGTTAAATATGAATATATTCCTGAGATTTGGGAATGGGAGAATTTAGTTTCTAATATTCAAGATTCTGGATTAAATCAAGGATTAATTATTGTCAATACCACGAAGTTAGCGAGAGAAGGATATGAAATATTATCTAGACAATTTCCAGAAATGTGTTTTCATCTTAGTTCTAGAATGTGTCCTGTGCATCGTTCCCAAATTCTTAGAACCGTGCGACAATTATTAAAAGATGAAAAACCCTGTTTTCTAGTGAGTACCCAAGTTATAGAAGCTGGTATTGATGTGGATTTTCCTATTGTTTATCGTCAAGTTGCACCTTTAGATTCGATTATACAAGCTGCGGGAAGATGTAATAGAGAAGGAAAAAAAGATCAAGGTAATGTGATAATTTTTAATATGTCATCTCCCAACCCACCGGGGTATATTCAACCTATTAACTTAACTAAAAAAATATTAGCAAAATATGATTTAAATGGTGATATTTTACCGATAATTAAAATATATTTTGGTACTTTATTTCATCAAAATCATGATGGGGGTGTGGATATTCAAAAATTAAGAGAAAACTATGATTTTCCTGAAGTTGCTAAATCAGTGAAGGTAATAGATGATGAACATCAAATATCTGTAGTTGTTAAATGGGGAAATAGTGAAAAATTAATTGCAGAAATGCAAAATCAAGAATATATAACAGAATCAGATTGGCGAAAATTACAACAATTTACTGTTAATATTCCTGAGAAATTTACTAATTATACTAAAATTGGAGAAATTGATGTTTGGATAGGAGATTATGATGAAAATATAGGGATTGTTGTATCAGGATAAAATGAGTATTTTCTCCAGAATGAAAAAACCTCCCCCACTTCTACACCATAAAAATCATCAAACCTTGATGAATCCAAGATGACAAATATTGAGTAGACTATTAATAGAAATAGTATATTTACCACCTGCTATAATTAAAATATTGGTTAGAAGTCAGAATAATTAACAATGAATAAAACTGTAGAAAATATTACAAATTGACTTCCTAACTTTAGCTATTTCTAATGCTTATCTTTTTGGTTTCTTTGCATACAGTTGAAACAACCACAAAAGACACAGGAAGAAAAATCATGAACAAATATTATGCCACAATTGATGGTAATGAAGCCGTTGCCCGTATAGCTTACAAATTAAACGAAGTTATTGCTATTTATCCTATCACACCATCTTCAAATATGGGTGAATGGGCTGATAGTTGGATGTCGGAAAATAAACCTAATTTATGGGGTACAGTTCCCAGTGTCACCCAAATGCAAAGCGAAGGAGGGGCTGCGGCTGCTGTTCATGGAGCATTACAAACGGGGGCATTAAGTACAACTTTCACCGCTTCCCAGGGATTATTATTAATGATTCCTAACTTATACAAAATTGCGGGAGAATTAACTAGTTTTGTCCTTCATGTTTCTGCTCGTTCTTTAGCTACCCATGCGTTATCTATTTTCGGTGATCATAGTGATGTTATGGCTGCTAGAGCGACAGGTTTCGCTTTTTTATGTTCAGCTTCTGTTCAAGAAAGTCATGATTTTACATTGATTTCTCATGCAGCAACTTTAGAAACAAGAGTACCATTTTTGCACTTTTTTGATGGGTTTAGAACTTCCCATGAAGTGCAGAAAGTTGAATTATTAACAGATGAAAATTTACAGGAATTTATTCCTTTAAAATCAATATTAGCACATCGTCAAAGATGTTTAACTCCAGATCATCCAGTATTACGAGGAACGGCACAAAATCCTGATGTTTATTTCCAATCTCGTGAAGGTGCAAACCCTTATTATCATGTTTGTGCTGATATTGTTGAAAAGATTATGGACAAATTTGGGAAACGTACAGGTAGATATTACAAACTTTATGAATATCATGGTGTACCAAACGCAGAAAGAGTAATTATTATCATGGGTTCTGGTTGTGAAACTGTCCATGAAACTGTAGATTATTTAAATAATCAAGGGGAAAAAGTTGGAGTTATCAAAGTGCGACTTTTCCGCCCTTTTGATATTGCTAGATTTATAGAAGCATTACCTAATAGTGTCAAATCTATTGCGGTTTTGGATAGAACTAAAGAAGCTGGAAGTGCGGGAGAACCATTATATTTAGATGTGGTGACGGCTATTTATGAAGGCTGGAAAAAAACCACATTTCCAAAAATTGTTGGAGGGAGATATGGACTTTCTTCTAAAGAATTTACTCCCGCAATGGTCAAGAGTGTTTTTGATAATCTTACTCAAATTAAACCCAAAAATCATTTCACAATTGGGATTAATGATGATGTGAGTTTCACCTCTTTAAATTTTGATGCTAATTTCTCTACAGAACCAGATTATGTAGTTCGAGCAATGTTCTATGGTTTGGGTTCAGACGGTACAGTAGGTGCAAATAAAAACTCTATCAAAATTATCGGTGAAGGTACAGAAAATAACGCTCAAGGTTACTTTGTTTATGATTCCAAAAAATCCGGCTCAATGACAGTTTCTCACCTGCGTTTTGGACCTGAAAAAATTCGTTCAACCTACCTCATAGACAAAGCTAATTTTATCGGTTGTCACCATTGGGGATTTGTGGAAAGTATTGATATTTTAAAAGCTGCTGCACCGGGGGCGATTTTATTGTTAAATAGTCCTTATGATGCTGATACAGTTTGGGAAAATCTACCACTAAAAGTTCAACAGCAAATTCTCATTAAAAATCTCAAAGTTTACACTATTAATGCCAGTCAAGTAGCTAAAAATAGTGGTATGGGAAATAGAATTAACACTATTATGCAGGTCTGTTTCTTTGCTTTAGCCGGAGTATTGCCAGAAAAAGAAGCAATTGCTAAAATCAAACAAGCCATAGAAAAAACCTATGGTAAAAAAGGTACAGAAGTTGTCCATAAGAATTTAAAAGCTGTAGACAACACCTTAGAAAATCTCCATGAAATCGAAATTCCTCTCATACAAATAGGTAATAAAGAAAATCGCCAATTAGCAATTAACAAACCCAAATTTGTCGAGAATGTTCTTGATAAAATTATGGTTTGGGAAGGCGATAATTTACCCGTGAGTGCCTTACCTGCTGACGGAACTTTTCCCACTGGAACTGCAAAATGGGAAAAACGCAACGTTGCTGAAGAAATCCCTGTTTGGGATAGTGATATCTGCGTTCAATGTGGTAAATGTGTGATGGTTTGCCCTCATGCGGCCATTCGTGCTAAAGTGTATCAACCCAGTGAATTAGTCAACGCACCCATAGCTTTTAAATCAACTAACGCCAAAGATAAGAGCTTTGCTAACCAGAAATTCACCATTCAGGTAGCTCCAGAAGACTGTACAGGCTGCGAAATTTGTGTTAGCGTCTGTCCTGCCAAAAACAAAGCCGAACCCACCCGCAAAGCCATTAATATGAGTCCACAATTACCCTTGCGAGAACAAGAACGGGAAAATTGGCATTTCTTTTTAAGCTTACCAAATCCTGACCGGAAAACCTTGCAAGTAAACCAAATTCGACAACAACAATTACAAGAACCATTATTTGAATTTTCTGGTGCTTGTGCCGGTTGTGGAGAAACCCCCTACCTTAAATTATTAACACAATTATTTGGCGATCGCTCACTCATTGCCAACGCCACCGGTTGTTCTTCCATTTACGGAGGAAATCTCCCCACAACTCCCTGGAGTCAAAATGATCAAGGAAGAGGTCCGGCCTGGTCTAATAGTTTATTTGAAGATAACGCCGAATTTGGTTTTGGTTATCGTTTATCCATAGACAAACAAGCGGAATTTGCAGCAGAATTATTATCACAATTAAGTAATGAAATTGGCGATAATTTAGTTAATGCCATTCTCAAAGCCGAACAAAAAACCGAAGCTGATATTTGGGACCAGCGGGAAAGAATTGTCATCCTCAAACACAAATTAGATCAAATATTGAACAATGTAGAGACGTTCCATGGAACGTCTCTACAATTAAATGAAACATCTCTACAACCGAACAACAAAACCTCTCTAGAAAAGACGAAAATCCAAAATCTAAAATCCTTAGCTGATTATTTAGTTAAGAAAAGTGTGTGGATAGTTGGGGGTGATGGTTGGGCGTATGATATAGATTTCGGAGGAATTGATCATATAATTTCCACAGGTCGCAATGTGAATATTTTGGTCATGGACACAGAAGTTTATTCTAATACCGGAGGACAATCTTCTAAAGCTACTCCCAAAGCCGCAGTAGCTAAATATGCGACTGGAGGTAAACCTGCACCCAAGAAAGATTTAGGTTTAATGGCCATGACTTATGGTAATGTTTATGTTGCCAGCGTCGCTTTAGGTGCGCGAGATGAACATACACTCAAAGCATTTTTAGAAGCAGAAGCTTTTGATGGTCCATCAATCATAATTGCCTATAGTCATTGTATTGCTCACGGGATTGATATGACCACTGGTTTACAACAACAAAAGGCGTTAGTAGACTCAGGAAGATGGTTATTATATCGCTATAATCCTGCATTACAAGACCAGGGTAAAAATCCCCTACAATTGGATATGAAAGCACCTTCTGAATCGGTGGAAAAGTCAATGTATCAGGAGAACCGCTTTAAAATGTTGACGAAGAGTAAACCGGAGGTGGCGAAATTGTTGCTAGAACAAGCGCAAATGGAAGTTAATGCTAGATGGGAGATGTATCAATATTTGGCTAATAGGTAATCGGTAATTGGTAATGGGTAATTGGTTTTGACCTGTTACCTATTATCATTCACCAACAATTGATAAAAGACGATTATAAAGAGAAGGATTAACCCAAAATTTAGCTGTATTGATTAAATCATCAAGAATAGGTTTAACTAATGGAATTAATTTCTGACGTTTTGCCTCAATTAAAATTCCTAAAATACCTGTTATCTTCAAGTTATATTCTGTTGCTGTTTGTCTGCCTAATTGTTCATCTATAATTAGCCAATCTGCATTTAATTCTAATGCTAAAGCTATTACTGAAGATTCTCCTTCATCCAATTTGTTTTTTAAAGATTGTACTAAACTAACATTATTAACAGGTTTTACAATAATCCAGTCATAAGTTTTGACTTCTTTTGCTCCTGGTATTGAATCTCCCCATTGTGTTAATTCTTGAAAAACGGCTGATGATATGATAATTTCTCCATAAAGTTGTTCTAATAATTGGATTTTTCCTATAGCTGATAGATTAGTAATAGGTGAAGTATTGCTAACTATGATCATAAATTTTAGATGATTCCCAAGTTTTTTAAATCAACCTCTAAATCAGTTTCATCATAATGAATATTAATGTTTCTCATAGCTAATTCATTTTGAAATTGTAGTAAAGGCATTTTAGCCAGTTGAGATGCTTTACTGATACTAATTTTTTTCCTTTGAAATAAAAGGATAATCAATTCTAAAACTAATTCTTTTTCTGATAATCCACTGGCTTGAACAATATCTTCAGAAATGACTAAGCTCATTGTGATCCTCCTGTTAACACAGATTAGAAGGATTATAACACATAGGTAAATATTTGTTGTTTTCTGTTATGAATTTGAGAACGGACAATTTTAACTTCTGCCGTTAAATATTAACAAATTAGATTAATGATAACTTAACAAATTGTATTTAAGAACTTCCAGGAAACTGCTGTATCAAATCTTGTGGGATGGGCTTCTAGCCCGTCCGATAGGGAGGGCAGGTAAGATGCCTACCCCACAAAAATTAATTGAATATTTTTTACCTGGAAGCCCCTTATCGCCGAAACCAACCCCGTACCCAACGCCACAACTGCCGCAACCAACCCCAAAACCCACGCGGAGAAACTACAGGCTTTTGTGGTTGAGAAAGACCCTCAATTGCATTGTTACAATTTTGCACATTGGTATCAAGTCCCATTGTCTGAAATAGTTCACGGGCATTGCGATAAGCCCCCAGTGCATCTTGTTCCCTATCCACTTTTTCTAAGGACAGACCTAAATTAAACCAAGCATTTGCTTCTCCCCGAATATCCCCTATCTCCTTTTTTATATCCAAAGACTGCTGGTAGAAAGCGATCGCCCTTTGGTACTGTCCCAGGGAGTTGTAAGCATTGCCTAAACCGATTAAGGAATTACTTTCCCCCTGAATATCCCCTATCTCCTTTTTTATATCCAAAGACTGCTGGAAGAATGCGATCGCCCTTTCGTACTGTCCCAGGGAGTTGTAAGCATTGCCTAAACCGATTAAGGAAATACTTTCCCCCTGAATATCCCCTATCTCCTTAAATATATCCAAAGACTGCTGGAAGAATGCGATCGCCCTTTCGTACTGTCCCAGGGAGTCGTAAGCATTGCCTAATGAAATCAGAGAAGCTGTATAATGCCAATTTTCTTTATCATTCGTTTTCGACCATTTACTTACCAACTGCCCATATAATTCCACTTGGTTGGCATAATAACCCCCCAAAGTCAAAAAATCATTGCAATGCCAAATCGCCTCAAATGCTGAATCATAATCTGCTAATTGGTAAAAATGATAAAAGATTTCTAAATATTCCTGAATATCATCTTTAGTTTGCCAAGGTTGTTGTTTAGCAATTGACTGATAATAATTAATAGCTTGTTGATGTGCTGACCTCTGATCACCTGCTTTATATCGCACATATTCCAACACCACAGGCTGAAACTCAAACCATCTGCCATCATCAATCAATTTTTCTGATAAAAAAGAACGCTTGACAAGATTTCTTAATTCTCTCTCAATCTCTGCTTCTGAACTTCCTAAACATACAGCCATTGCGGCTTTAGCATTTACGACCCCACGATAAACACTAATATTTTGTAATAGAGACTTTTGCAACTCATTCAAACGCTCAAAACTGGCATCTAATACTAACACCATCCCCACATTTTCCAGACGGTGCTGGCCAACCACTTTTTTATCTGTTAATAATTGCTGCAAATTTCCCAAACCTAAATTTTCCAATCTTTTTAAATTCGGGTCTTGGGGATATTCTTCTATTAATAAATCTGCTACAAATCTCAACAGCAAGGGATAACCGTCTACTAATTTGACAAATTCCTCTAAATTTCCTTGAATACCTAAAGCTGTTAATAGTTTGATGCCATCTTCTATTTTTAAACCTGATAAGGGTAGCCATTCCCATCTTTTCGGTAATTCTGGTCTTTCTCTCGTGGTGACAATTACTTTACTTTTACCTCCACATTCTACCCAAGTTTTAAAAAAGTCTTCATAGAATTGACTTCCCCAAATTCCATCTGTTTTTAAAAGACTTTCTAAGTTATCAATAATCAATAAATATTCACCTGACTGCAAACATTTCACCAAAGTTTGTACTAATTGTGTTTCTTGTTCTGGGACTCGAAAACCAAAATCTTGTAAAACTTGAGTAGCTACATCAGTAAAAATTGCCCCAGAACTCACATCAGCCCAAAAACGTTTTGTAAAACCTGCTATTGTTTCATTTTCATAAATATAGGCTGATAACATAGATTTGCCTATACCACCAATACCTTCAATACCAATTAGAGGAATATTTGGATTATTTAACCATTGTTTTAAATTGGCAATTTCTGCTGTTCTTCCTTGCCAATTAGCCAAACTTTTATTAGGGTTTCCCGCTTTGAGAATCCCCGGTGATTCTGATTTGGTGCTGCTTTCTATGAGTGCTGCTATCTTATGTATTTCAGTAATGTCACCACCATAGATATTAATTACTTTGGGTTATTAATTCTCCTCATATCATAGGTTGGGCTCACAACATCACGTCCTGTAATAATCTGTGTACTCTCATCATAAGATTGAGCATTGACAACAGAAGAACCACCATCAGATTTTTGTTCTTCCAAAATCTTGGCAATTTCCTCTGCAAGTTCTGTATCTGCTTCCAAAATCTTCTTCAATTGTACCCGCAAACTTACTTGTAAATCTTCATCATCGGGATTTTTAGCTACATCCTCCGCTGCTTCTTTTGCTGCTTCCTTAGCTTCTACCTTCGGCCATAACTTAGCCCAAATCACTTTAGCACTATTCCAAACATCCTCACCGACTTTTTGAGATGCACCTTCTGCGGCTTTATTACCCATAGTCAGCAAAAAAGGCAAACAGGGAGCGAGAAACTTAACAATTACAGCAATATCCATGAATTTATGCGGTTTAACTACTGTTAGTTATACAGAGTCATGATAGCACATTCCTAACGGAGTCAATGTCTCTATAATTTAAATTCACAAAAACTGTAGGGGCGCAGGGTCTGCGCCCTTGATTCTATCACCACCAATCAATAATTAAATAATGACCGAAAAGACGGGACACAAGCCCCGTCCTAGAAGGACGGCTTTATGTTAAAATTTGGTCATAGTCGCCATAAGGCATTGGGAGACTTTAAACGGACATGGAGAGACGATAAGACCACTTGTGGCGTGTTTCATTGAAGTGTCAAGAATCACCGCACCTTCAGGTCAGTGAGTATGTCAAATTATCCATCTTTGCCTGTAATAATAGATTCTAGTAAAAAATCACATATTGATCATTAGGAAATATGAAACGTCGTGACTTTATAAATTGGGTAGGATTAGGTTGTTTAGCTAGTTCCTTACCTGTCGCAATTGCGGCCTGTTCTCCCGAAAGCAAAACATCAGCTAAACCTGGACCTACTACCAAACCCTGGCAAAAAGTGGGTACTGTGGCACAATTAAACAAAAATGGTCAACTATTGGCGGAAAATTCCCCTATTGGCGCGGTATTAGTCATTGGTACATCTAAAGATACAAAAAATTTGATTGCGGTTAATCCTACCTGTACCCATGAAGGTTGTACCATTGACTGGAAAGCAAAAGAAAATAAATTTGTCTGTCCCTGTCATGGTGCAGAATTTACCCGTGATGGCAAAATCAAGCAAAGTCCTGCTAAAAAACCCCTGAAAACTTACCAGGTTAAAATTGAGGGCGCTTCAGTCTTAGTCCAAACAATTTAATACTTTCCAGGCTTTCGTATAGCAGGAATCAGGATTCAGCAGGAAGAATATTCTTCTCTGTCTTCCTTATTTCCTGCTACAGCGTTTACTTGGTTAGATAAGATGCTAACTCTTGACAATTAACTATATTATCAATATTATCGATCAAGTATTTTTGCTAATGTGGTTATGTAAATTAAATCCTGGAAAATTAATTAAATTAAATTAAAATTATACACATAACCCGTTAAATTAATAAGAGCTATAAATTTATACTCAGGCTATATCAAAATGCGTCTAGAGCAGTTACAAGCCTTTTTGTCTATCGCGCAAACTGGCAGCTTTCAACAAGCAGCAAAACAATGTGGTGTGACTCAATCAACTATTAGTAGGCAAATTCAGGCATTAGAAGCAGATTTGGAGGTAGAATTATTCAATCGCAGTACCCATGCTAAATTGACTTTAGCAGGTGAAAAGTTACTTCCTCGTGTGCATAAAATCTGTCAAGAATGGGAGTTTGCTACACAGGAATTAGCAGATCTAATGGGGGGAAAACAACCAGAACTTTGTATTGCTGCAATTCATTCAGTTTGTGCTTATTACTTACCACCAGTATTACAAAAATTTTGTCACCATTATCCAGCGGTACAATTGCGAGTTACATCATTAGGAAGTGATCGTTCTCTCAAAGTTCTTAAAGATGGTTTAGTAGATTTAGCAATTGTTATGCACAATCGTTTTGCAAGCCTCAGCAAAGAAATGGTTATAGAATTACTGTATGAAGAACCTATAGAAGTCCTTATCGCGGCAAATCATCCCCTAGCTGAATATGAATCTATCCCTTGGTTGGAGTTAATTCGTTATCCTCAAGTAGTATTTAAGGATGGTTATGGAATGCGACGTTTAATTGAAGATAAATTTGAATATATGAAAGTTACACTAAAAGCAGCTTTAGAACTAAACACTCTAGATGGCTTTCGGGGAGTAGTTCGTCAAGAAGAACTGATTGCATTACTTCCCCAGTCAGCATTAATGGAGGCTAGATATGATCCCACTTTAGCAATTCGTCCCTTAGCTGAAACTAGTGATTTAGCTGGTGCTTCCAGTTGGACTCGTCAAGTAGTGATGGTAACAACTCAAGATCGTCTCCATATTCCTCCTATACAATATTTTTGGCAACTTGTCAAAGATAACATTCCCAAAATAAAAGAGATGTAGACTGCATACTATTACATTGTTTTGTCAATAAATAGCAAACGATAGCAAAACAATAATAATTGATGACAAACCAATAACATCTGATGGCAAAACAATAATAATTGATAACGAACCAATAACAAATGACTAATAAATTTAAAGAATTTATCCAAAAAATAGGCAGTGGAAATCACACATCAGAAAATTTAACTCGTGCTGAAGCTGCTACTGGAACAAAAATGATGTTGTTAGGTGAAGCAACACCAGCGCAAATTGGGGCATTTTTAATTGCTCACCGAATTAAACGACCCACAGGCGAAGAATTAGCAGGGATGTTAGACAGTTATGATGAATTAGGTCCTAAATTGTCACCAATAGCTCAACCAGTGATTGTTTTAGGTGTACCTTATGATGGTAGAACTCGTACAGCACCAATTAATATAATTACAGCTTTATTATTAGCTGCTGCAGGACAAGCTGTAATTATGCACGGGGGAAATCGCTTACCGACAAAATATGGTTTACCCTTAATTGAGATTTGGCAAGGTTTAGGAATTAATTGGACTAGTTTATCATTAGAGCAAACCCAGCAAGTTTTTGAAGAAACTGGAATTGGCTTTATTTATACAACTAAACATTTTCCTTTAAATGAAACTTTGTGGGAATATCGTGAGCAATTAGGTAAACGTCCACCATTAGCGACAATGGAGTTAATCTGGTGTCCTTATGCTGGTGATGCTCATATTATTGCCGGTTTTGTTCATCCCCCCACAGAAATAATGTTTCAGGTAGCTTTGGGTTTAAGGGAAGTCAAGAAATATACTTTTATTAAAGGGTTAGAAGGTAGTTGTGATTTACCACGCGATCGCACAGCCATTATTGGCTTATCTTCATCAAAGCCAGAAACATTAACCCGGTTACAACTTCCACCCCGTGAATATGGCTTCACAACCAAAAATGTGCCGCTGACGACCACAGAAGAACTTATTACAGATATGCAGGGGATTTTAACAGGAAAAGCGAACGAATTAAGACAGACAGCCCTCTGGAATGGTGGTTTTTATTTATGGCGCAGTGGAGTTTGTTCAGATATGCAAGCTGGTATAGACAAAGCTACTGAACTTATTAACAGTGGTGTATTAGCAGCTAAACTGCAACAACTTGATAATTTGCTACAAAGACTTTAATAATCCAGTGATGATCATATAGATGCTTGAAGTTGATAATTTTTCAGAGTAGGTTCTATAGCAATGGGGATTAATTGCACAGCACAAGCTTTTAATTCTGGCTGTAAAGAATCAGGACAAGCTGCTGAATGGGTAAGAGTATTAGCTTCTGCATCATCAGCCCATAGTTTACCCCAGTGGATATGGACAAAGACAGTACCAGGGGTGATAGCTTTTGTAACCTTAGCAGGGAACTTAGTTGTACCACGACGCGATCGCACTTCCAACCACTGATTATTAATAATACCTAAACTAGCAGCATCACGGGGATGAATTTCGATAAATGGTTGGGGGTGCAGTTTGCGAATTTTCTCAATTCTACCAGTGCGTGTTTGTGTGTGCCAATGACCATATAATCTCCCAGTAGTTAATATAAAAGGATAGTTGGGATCAGGTGGTTCAGCGAGTCCTTGAGAATAATAAGCGCCAAATTTAGCGCGTCCATCAATTGTATGAAAGTGTAAATTAGTATATAGACGCTTAGTTTCTGAATTACTACCCTGTGGATAAGGCCAATGAGTGGGACCTTGTGCAGCTAAAAACCCATGACTTAAACCAGACATATCGCAAGGACGCTGACGAGTTAACTGGACAAATTCTTGATAAACTTCCGCCGAATTTTGGAAATTAAACTTATCAGCAAAACCCAATCTTTTACCTACTTCTGCGAAGATTTCCCAATCAGCTTTTGCTTCTGAGGGAGGTTCACGAAAAGCCGAACAGAAAGTTACTCTTCTTTCTGAATTAGTCATAATTCCAGCTTTTTCACCCCATTGGGACGCAGGTAATAAAACATGAGCATAAGCCGATGTTTCGGTAGGATAATAAGCATCTTGATAGATAGTAAAAGGAGATTTTAATAAAGCTTTTTTAGTGCGTTCTAAATCTGGCATACTCACAGCAGGATTAGTAGCAGCAATCCACAATAAACCCACATTTCCAGTTTCCAAGCCAGTGATCATTTCCCAAGCAGTCAAACCCGGAACAGGGGAAATTTGACCTGTTTCTAAACCCCAAAAAGCCTCAACTTCTGCGCGGTGCTGTGGATTTTTTACTAACCGATAACCGGGTAATAAATGTGATAAACCTCCCGCTTCTCTACCACCCATAGCATTAGGTTGACCAGTCAAAGAAAAAGGACCCGCACCAGGTTTACCAATTTGTGCGGTCATTAAATGCAAATTAATAATAGTTCTAACTTTAGCCGTACCTTCTGAAGATTGATTAACACCCATTGACCATAAAGAAAGTACAGATTTTGATTTCCCCCAATATTTAGCAGCAGTTTCTAAATCTTCAATACTAATACCACAACGACTAGCAACAACCTCCGGAGAATAATGACGAATTACTTCCGCATAAGCTGGAAAATTGCTAGTACAATCATCAATAAAAACCGGATCTATGTAGTTCCATTTCATTAATAAATGGGCAATACCATTTAACAAATCAATATCTGTACCTGGACGAATAGCTAAATGTAAATCGGCTGCTTCTGCGGTAGGAGTGCGCCGAGGATCAACCACAATTATTTTAACACGATGATTTTTTCTATGATATTTCTCCAAGCGATTGAAAATAATTGGATGACATTCTGCTGTATTTGTACCAATTAAAAAAGCACAATCAGTTAATTCCAAATCATCGTAACAACAAGGAGGACCATCAGAGCCAAAACTTTGAATGTACCCAGATACCGCACTAGACATACACAACCGGGAATTAGCATCGAAATTATTAGTTCCTAAACAACCTTTGAGTAACTTTTGAGCAATATAATAATCTTCAGTTTGAAATTGTCCAGAACCGTACATACAGATAGAATCTGTAGCTTGATTTAATCGTAATATTTGAATCCGTTGGGTAATAATATCAAAAGCTTCATTCCAACTTACGCGGCGAAATTCTTCATTTAAAGAATCTCGTACCATAGGATGATACAATCTATTTTTATCCAAGGATTCAGCAATAGTTGCACCTTTAACACATACCATTCCCTGGCTGGAAGGGTGGGTTTTATCACCTCTAACTCGCCAAATGGGAATTCCTTGATTATCTCGATTTGTGGCTTTTCCATGTTGGGCTGGTGGAGAAACTTCTAAACCGCAACCAACACCGCAATAAGGACAAAGTGTTTTGGTAAATTCTTTCATGATTTTAGGATTTTTTATTGCACGCAGAGACGCAGAGGCACAGAGAGTAGAAATGTTTTCAGGATGTTTTTACTTTCTTTATGTTCTTAGTTTTGCGCCTCTGTGTGAGATATTTATTCTTTTGCTATTAAAATTGGTTGATGGTTAATTTTTACTTGTTCAATTTCATTGTCAAATACAGAGGAAGACATGGGCAAAAACCACCTGTTTGTTATGGGTTTTTAAATGACAAATTATGCTAATTATTCATCAATATGAGCGCAGCGACGATAGAGGAAGTCTAAGGCATAGTTTCGTAGGTTGTAATATTCTGGATTTTCCATAATTCGGCGACGGTTACGAGGACGAGAAAAGGGTATTTCTAATATTTCGCCAATATTTGCTGCTGGTCCATTTGTCATCATCACTAATTTATCTGCTAGGAAAAGTGCTTCATCAATATCATGGGTAATCATCAAAACTGTGATTTGATGTTCTGACCAAATTTGCAGAAGTTCTTCTTGTAATTCTTCTTTTGTGATGGCATCTAAAGCACCGAATGGTTCATCTAAAATCAGGAGTTGGGGACGGATAGCTAAGGCACGGGCTATAGCTACTCTTTGTTTCATTCCTCCAGATATTTGACTGGGTTTCTTTTGGGCTGCTTCTGTTAGTCCTACCATTGCTAAATGTTCTCTGACTATTGCCCGTTTTTCGGATTTGCTTTTGTGCGGAAATACAGAATCAACGCCTAAATAAACATTATCAAAAACATTTAACCAAGGTAATAAACAATAGTTTTGAAATACCATCATTCGGTCTGGTCCTGGTTCTTTGATGGGTTGACCTTGTAACCATACTACGCCGCTGGTGGGTTTATTAAATCCAGAAACTATGTTCAGGAGTGTTGATTTGCCGCAGCCAGAATGTCCAATTAAACAAATAAATTCACCTTCACTAACTTTGAGGTTAATGTTATCTAAAACGGTGTAGATACCTTCGCCAGTGTTGTAAATTTTATTAACATCTTCAATTACTAAAAAGTCTTCTTTTTTATGGGCTTGTAATTGTTGATTTTGGCTTTTTTGATTAAAGTTTACTGTTGTCATGATGATATATTCCTAAATTATTACAACTCGGCTATGGGCTGGGGAAAACCTGATTTTACTAGATAAATACTTCTTCGATGCGAACTGGGTATTTAATTGCTAAATTTTTTAGATACTCAACTGGTTCTGAAGGATTAAATATCTTGCCATCAAATAATTGAATTGTTTCTTCTCTACCAATATCTAAAATGTTCATTTCTCTCGCGGCTGCACCAAACACATCTGGACGACAAACCCGATCAATTACTTCTACCCAGTTTTTGGGGAAAGCTACTAAACCCCAACGGGCTAGTTGGGTTAGAATCCATAGCATTTCATTCCGGTTGGGATAATTGGCTTTGTCGAAATAAAACTGATGGGAAGTTTGGGGTTGTTTGTAATTACCATGCTTGTAATTATCTATTAAATCAGGACGCAGATAAACAGAATTACTACCAAGATATTGAGGTTGAGAAATTAATTTGAGAACTTCTTCTTGGTGGCGAATGTCGTCGCAATATTCACAGGCTGCTAATAGTGCTTTGACTAATGCTAGATGTGTTTGCGGATTTTCCTCGGACCAATCCTCTCGCACTCCTAATACTTTGTCTGGATGTCCATACCAAAGTTCTGAGGTGATAGCAATCATAAAACCTAAATTTTGATCAACTGCGTGAGAGTTCCAAGGTTCACCCGCACAGTAACCATCAATTTTTCCTTCTTGGAGAGAAGTTACCATATTTTGTGGTGGAATTACTATCAAGCTGACATCTACATCAGGTTGAATCCCAGACTCTGCTAACCAGTAGCGCAATAATAGGTTTTGCATGGATGCGGGATGGACAATTCCCAGAGTATAGGTTTTGTCTAAGTCAGCGTTAATAATGGCCTGAAAGTCTGTTAAGTTTCTGACTCCAGCGTTGAACAATTCTTGGCTAAAAGTAATGGCGCTACCGTTGCGGGAAAGGGTCATGGCTGTTACCATTGACACCGGATTTTTACCTCCTGCACCTAATGTCAGGGCTAGGGGCATACCTGCAACCATTTGGGCTGCATCAAGTCTACCAGTTACTACACCTTTGGCTATGTCTTTCCAGCTAGTTTGGCTGTTTAGGTTGACTTCTAAACCATATTTGGCAAAGAAACCTTTTTCTTTGGCAATTATTAAAGGTGCAGCTTGAGTCAAGGGAATATAGCCAATTTCCAAATGAACTTTTTCTAAGTTGTTATTAGAAATAATAGCAGGTGCGGTAGGTTGTTTCTGGCGTTTTTTTGCTTGTTTTTGTTGATTGAGAAAGTAAATTATTTCATTGCGTAAGTTATAGTAAAAAGGATTGTTAACTACTTCTAAACGGTGACGGGGACGGGGAATAGGTACTTCAATAATTTGGCCAATGTGTGCTTCTGGTCCATTGGTTAACATGACAATGCGATCGCTCAATAATAAAGCTTCATCAACGTCATGGGTCACCATTACACAGGTAATTCTGTGTTGATTACATATTATCATTAATTGCTCTTGTAAATTGCCTCTTGTCAAGGCATCTAAAGCACCAAAAGGTTCATCTAACAATAATAACTTGGGACGGGTAGCTAAGGCACGAGCGATCGCAACTCGTTGTTTCATTCCCCCGGACAATTCACTAGGACGCTTATTAATTGCCCGTCGTAACCCCACCATATCAATATGTTCTTCTATTATTCCCCGACGTTCTCCTTTAGGTAGATTTTGATGGACTTCATCTACAGCCAATGCGATGTTTTCCCTGACAGTTAGCCAAGGAAGTAAGGAGTAATTTTGAAAAACCACCATCCTATCGGGACCTGGTTCTCTCACTTCCCGACCTGCCAAAGTTACACCACCAATACTAGCTTGATCTAAGCCAGCAATAATATTTAGTAAGGTGGATTTACCACAACCAGAATGTCCAATTAAAGAAACAAATTCACCTTCAGAAATTTTCAATTCAATATTTTTTAAAGCAATATATTTACCACCATTGGGGAGGTCAAATATTCGGTCTACATGATCAATTTCTAAAAAAGTATTCATGATGGTAATGGATAATTAGCAATCTCATAAATTACGACAAACTCAGAATTATTTTTGTTCTGTTGTGACAACTTTATCAGCAACAAAAGCCACCATTCTATCTAAAACTAATCCCACTAAACCGACATATACCAAGGCAATAATAATCTCACTCATATTAGTTTCAGTAGTCGTATTATAGGCATCCCAAATAAATGAACCAATACCCACACCACCAACTAACATTTCCGCTGCGACAATTGCTAACCAAGATAAACCTATACCAATTCTTAAACCGGTAAAAATATAAGGCACAGTTGCCGGAAACACAATCTTCAAGAAATAATTACCCTTCTGCACACGCAAAACACGAGCCACATTTACATAATCTTGAGGAATATTTTGTACTCCCACAGTCGTATTAATGACAATCGGCCAAATTGAAGTAATAAAAATCACGAAAATTGCCGAAGGATTAGCTTGTTGAAAAGCCGCCAAAGAAATTGGTAACCAAGCTAAGGGAGGGATAGTTCTTAACACCTGAAAAATCGGATCTACAGCATTATAAAGAAAAGTATTAGAACCAATTAATATTCCTAAAACAACCCCGACAACTGCTGCTAAAGAAAAACCTAAAGCAACTCGTCCTAAACTGGTCAATATTTGCCAGCCTAAACCCTTATCACTGTCACCATTATCGAAAAAAGGATGAATAACAAAAGGGTCCCAAGTTTCCCGAATTGTTTCTATCGGTCCTGGTAATTGAAAACTAGGAATTAAACAAAGTAATTCCCACAACATCAAAAAAACAAATAATCCAAACAGCGGTGGTATAACCTTCTTAATCAAAAACTTATTAATTACCTTCTGCTGTTTACTACTAACTCTACGACTTCCAACAATAGCAGCCATTTTTTTCTCCTGAGTAAGTTATTAAAAATCTCTTTTTCTTCTCTTCTTAGCGCCTCTGTGTGAGACTCGAAAATCTAATTAATTTAGTAAATTTTGTTGGGTTGCAATTTCGCTTAACCCAATTTTAACCAAATTTAACTAAATGTAAATTACACCTTCTTAATTTGCAAACTCTTTAGATATTCCTCTGGTTTTTCAGAGTCAAATTTAACCCCATCAAAAAATGTTTCCACACCGCGAGAAGAACTTGCTGGAATTTCCGCAGCAGCCACACCCAAAGCCTTAGCAGCTTGTTTCCATAGATCTTCTCTATTGACCTGATCAACAATTTCTTTCACTTTTGTATCTTTAGGTAAATAACCCCACCGAATTTCTTCAGTTAAGAACCAAGTATCATGACTTTTATAGGGATAAGAAGCATTATCTTCCCAATATTTCATACGATATGCAAAGTTTTGCTCTTTACGTCCATCACCATAATCAATATTACCTTTAGCCCGTTCTAAAATATCAGCTACGGCCACATTAAAGTATTTCCTATCAGCGCAGATTTTACACATTTCTTCTTTGTTTTCTGCCTGATCACACCATTGTTGTGCTTCCATAATTGCCATTAATAATGCTTGGGTAGCATTGGGATTTTTATCAACCCAATCTTGACGCATAGCAAAGGCTTTTTCTGGATGGTCATTCCATAGTTCACCTGTAGATAAAGCTGTATAACCTAATTTTTGACTTACCAATTGAGCATTCCACGGTTCTCCTACACAAAAAGCATCAACAGTTCCAACTTTCATATTTGCTACCATTTGTGGTGGTGGTACTGCTTGTAAAATTACATCTTGATCTGGATTAATACCCCCTGCTGCTAACCAATAACGCATCCATAAATCATGAGTACCACCGGGAAAAGTCATAGCAACTTTTAGAGATTTTTTATCGGCTTTGGCTTTAGTGACAGACTCTTTTAGTAATTTACTTTGTAAACCAATTTTCAAATCTTTGAATTTTTCAGCAACTGAAATTGCTTGACCATTGATATTTAACCGCGCTAACAGATACATTGGTACTTTATCATTTATGGTCAACAAATAGGGCATAGGGCTAAGAATATGTGCGCCATCAATACCACCACCAGATGAGCCAATTTTTAAGTTATCGCGGGTGACTGGCCAGGATTTTTGTTTGCTGATTTCCACATCAGTCATACCATATTTAGTAAAGAAACCTTTTTCTTTAGCAATAATTAAAGGTGCGGAATCTGTTAAAGCAATAAATCCTAATTTGGCTGTGGTTGTTTCAACTTTTGGGGAATTATTAGCTAGTTTACTATTGGAAGAAGTAGCACTATCTGTTTTTGCTGAATCAGATTTACTAGATGAACAGCCGTGTGCCAAGATAGAAGTTACTGCTACTACACTTGAGGTAATAATAAATTTTCTGCGAGAAATATTGCTCATGGGAAACTCTTAATCAGTTTTAATTTGGGTTTGCAGTTATCTCTGGATTTTGGCGATTAAATTAATTAATTTAAAGAGGAATCAAAGCCTGTTCTTTAATTTTTGCACCAAAGTTGTCAATAAGTAAATCTCTTAATATGGGTTGTAAGTCTTCGCAAGGAATACCTTTTTGAACACAAGTTCCTAAATGTGCATCTTTCCCCACTGTTCCACCCATATAAATATCCACACCTTCTAACATTTGCCCATTTTTACGGACTTTAGTTCCCATTAAGCCAATATCTGCTACTTGGGGTTGTCCACAGGAATTTGGGCATCCTGTCCAATGAATTCGCACTGGACGTGATAAAGTTAATTCAGATTCCAATGATTTAATCATTGCTAAGGCGCGATTTTTGGTTTCTATTAAGGCAAAATTACAAAATTGTGCCCCAGTACATGATACCAATGATCCCATTAATAAGCCAGGGTTAACTGCAAATTTCTCTAATATCCTTTCTGTGAAAAATGTTGTTAAACTACTATCGGGAATGTTGGGGATAATAACATTTTGTTCGACGGTAAACCGGATTTCTCCACTTCCGTAAACTTCTGCTAACCGCGCAATTTCTGACATATCATTAGCGGATAATCTTCCCACAGGAATATTTAAACCCGCATAGTTTAAGCCCACTTGTTTTTGTTTATATATCCCCAGATGATTCCGTTTTTCCCAGTTAATTTCATCTTTCGCTGCTGCGGGTAATAATGATTTTCCAAATCGCTTTTCTACTTCTAAACGGAATTTTTCTATCCCCCATTCATCAAGTAACCACATTAACCGGGCTTTTTGTCTGTTTGCGCGTAAACCATGATCTCGGAATATCTCAACAATGACTTTGGATAATGATACAACATCAGCCGGTAATACCCAAACATTTAAAGGAATGGCCGCTTCGCAACGTTTAGCAGAAAATAAACCACCGACAATGACGTTAAAACCAAAAACTGGGATTTGCTCTTGAGTTGTCAAAAAAGCGGGAATAAAGGCTAAATCGTTAATTTCTGCATGAACTGAATTATCTCTTCCCCCAGTAATTGCAATATTAAACTTTCGGGGAAGATTACTAAATTCTGGATTACCTTCACCATTGTTAGTCAGCATATCTTGGATTTGCTGGACTAATTCTCTGGTATCATAAAACTCATCTGCATCCAAACCTGCTACAGGATCACCCGTAATATTGCGTATGTTATCCATCCCAGATTGGATAGTGGTCAATCCAACTTTGTGAAATTTATTAAAGATATCGGGAATATCTGAAAAATTGATCCCGCGTAGTTGTATATTCTGTCTAGTGGTAATATCGGCGCTGCCGTCGTCACCGTAACACTGTACTACTTGTGCTAAAACTGACAATTGATTGCTAGTGAGAATACCATTAGGTATTCGCATTCGCATCATGAATTTACCGGGGGTCACTGGACGGAAAAACACTCCTAACCATTTTAGGCGATGGTTAAGGTCATTTTCGTCCATTGCTTCCCAACCAATTTGGGTAAAATTCTCAATTTCGTTTTTAACTGCGAGTCCGTCTTTTTCGGCTTTGAATTTCTCGAATTTATTCAGTTTGTCTGTGGTAGTTGCTGTTTCTGTCATGATCTTTTTTTAGGGAACAGGACTTAATTAATTGTGTATCCGTGTTCTTATCGCTTCTGTGTTTTCCACTTTGAGGAAATAACTGATAGTAATTTCTTTGTCGGTGGTGTAACAGTTGCGATATTGATAACTTAATCCAATTTTTGATAATAGTTCGTATAGTAGGTTACTAAATTTTGGTTATTATGTAGAAAGCGGATGTACTACTTGTGTTTTTTACATAAAGCGGGAAATTTTTTTCGTGGCGCACAGATTCAGATAAAAGAGTAGGGACAATTTTTGATAACAATATTTGCCAATTTTCCGTTGGAGTCATTAACAATTGTTCTAAAGTTCCTGTATCTTTCTCTCGCACAACAGTGACTGCGGAAACTAATGTCCCGATTAATGTTAATACTAAACCCATGACTCCTGGTACAAAAAACCAACTACTTATAAGTCCAGGATTATAGAGAAATACGACTTGAGGTGATACGGGAGAAATACGTTTACCTGGTTCTAAACTGAGATTATATTGTTGAACAATTTGATTCATATAATTAGCTGCAATACCCGCTGTATTAGCATTTACTGCATCAATAAAAACTTGAATTTCTGCCGATTTCTGTGCTAATTTACGGGGAAAATCAGGAGGAATTATGACCCCTACATCTAACTTTCCTTCTTCTACTTGTTGACTTAAATCTTTTTCGCTATTTGGTACAGATTCTAAAGTAAAAATTCGATTGGAAGTCATTGCAGAAATTAGTTCCCAACTATCAGCAACATGAGCATAATCAATCACATCTAATTTCAAGTTTTGGACATCAGCATTAAGTGCAAATCCATAAAATAATAATTGCACTGTTGGAGGTACTATTAACAAAATAATTAATTGTCTATTCCGTAAAATTTGATTAATTTCTTTTCTTACTAATGCCCAAAATGGATTATCAAATAATTGAATAATAAATTTCATAAAATGTCTTTACCTTGATCTTGTGGTTTCCCTTTCTTTTTTGTTACTCTAACTCAGATAAGGCGTTAATTTAGTTAAATTAGGTAAGATTATCATAATTAGAGTTTTTTGCGGTTAGACTTTCAAACATTGTTAGGATTTATACACAATACCCCTAAGCTTTGGGTTCTACTTATTCAGCCTTTATTTTTGAAAATTGGGCTTAAAATCAGGTTTGAAATATTGATTTTTGCTTAATTGCACTGATTAAAATCCCTAAAATCTTTTTCACATCTTTGATATAATATTCGGTTAAATCAATAGAAATAACTTGATCTTCTAGCTTCAAAAACTGCAAAATAGTCCCGATAGTTACCGCACCATAAACAATTTTAATCGCATTTTGTTTTTGTTCATTAAACAATTGAGCGGCCAGCATTTCTGCTATACATTGACCCAAACCTGATTTCAGATTTTCATTTTTACTTTCTACTAATGTAATTACAGGTGCGCGGACAAAAAGCTGCTCTTTAGAAAGACTAATCAGAAAATCGTAAAAACCATTTAAACCTTGTTGATTATCCACATTAAAATCTATCCCGGAAAATAAACTTATTTCATAATTTAATTTCCGTCTGACTTCCAGTAAAATTGGGCTAATTATCATTTCAGAACGGGCTTTTTCCGTATTAATTGCCACAGCTAAATCAATATTATCCTTGAGAATTGTTGTTAGTAAATCGCTGCATTCTTCCTCTAAGATATCCCCAAATAATCCTGATACTTCATTTAGTGTCAGTCCAAAATTTTGAATAATTTCACTTAATTTGAAATCACTGTAAACCATGTTTATTACCTTCGATAATAACGTTAATTATTATGTTCTACTTCCGACTACAATACCGCACCAAAAGCACAAATAAACCCATACCAGCTAAATATTTAATTGGGTCTGGAATAACTGGATTTGGAGAGAAAAACCCCTCAATTAAACCAGCAAAAATCAACATTGGTACAATCCCAAAAACCAATTGTACAGCCAAAGAACCATAAAATTTTAACGCATCCAGACGGCGATATTGACCCGGAAATAAAATTGCCCTTGCCAGTAATAATCCTGAACCACCCGCCAAAAATATCGCAGGTAATTCTAAAGCACCATGGGGAAATACAAAGGCCCAAAATGGATAAGCTAGATTATTTTGTCCTACCAAAGCACCAATAGCACCAATTAACAACCCATTAAATACTAATAAATAAATCGTATATAAACCCGCCGTAATTCCCCCAGCCACAGCCCCAAAAGACACAAGAATATTATTCATCATAATATTACTAGAAGCTAACGGTTCAATTCCCACAATCGAACCCATCCATAATTCATGCTTATCTCTCACCAGAGAAATTAATTCTGCCGGTACTAACAACGACATAAAACTCGGATCTTGCCAAGCATACCACCAAGCAATTAAGCCTCCAAAAATAAACATAGCAGTGGCTGTGGCAATGTACAGGAAGGTTTGCTGTACAACTTGAGGAAATCCCCACAGGTAAAATTTCTTAGCTGCTTGCCATTCCTGTCGCCGCGAACCCTGGTAAATTTGTGTATAGGCGCGAGTCGTCAAAGATTGTAAACTTTGAATCAGAGTTTTACCTACTTGTTGAGTCCGTGCCCTAGCTAAATCGGCGGCCACAGACCGATATAAACTCGCTAATTCCCTAATTTCCGTAGAACCCAGGGATTTTAACCGTTTTTGTTCTACTTTCTTTAATAAAGCATCTAACCGCTGCCAATTAGGCTCTCGTCTTCCTATCCAACGTTGAATATTCATAAATTTCTCAATACTTACAGCAGTTTGATATCAAGTCCAGTACAAGAATAGCTATCTAAATAGGGTCAAAAAACAATCCACAATGATTAAACCAATTGAGAGCATTTTCATCAGTAATAGCATTAACC
>NZ_JACJTO010000039.1 GCF_014698755.1 Aphanizomenon flos-aquae FACHB-1287
TAGGGTATTGCCACGACTCTAAACGGGCGCAGAGACAGAGTAAGACTACCTCGGTAGCATCAGTCTGTGAAGCGTCAAGAATCACCTCGCCTTCAGGCAGGTGAGTATGTCAATATGTGTTGCCATTATTTACCAAAAGAAAACAATTGTAGAGAATTTCTTCGCCAGATAATTACCAAAAGATTAGTCAATAAACAGGTGACAGCGAGGGATAATAAAATATAAGTTGGCGGCATAACTACACCAATCATAAACCAAGTATAAACGTGCAGCATCATGATACTAGCAAATGTACAGGCCAATCCTATCGATATCCATACCTGACTCATGGGACGATTTAGAAATGCGAGGATAATTGTTAATAAAGTGGTCAAGATATTAGCTGGAACAAGAAAGGCACAAATGCCTATACAGTTGTTTCGAGAAAATTCGGTTAAGGTGTGGAAATCTAACATTAATTTTTGGGGATAATTGTAGGTTCTTATTATTAATTTCTATTATAAATAATACATTACTAAAGTTATAGTACCTCACAAATGAGTCAATACACCATTTATGTTACATTTTTTAAAGAATTAGCCCTCTTCTTCTAAATTTTTAAGTAGTCAGGAGTGGAGGAGAATTATCAAATCATGATTTAACAAGCATTCTGACTCCTGACTCCTGAATTTTTGCAGATTAACCCATCAAAATCACAGTATCAATAACGTGAATCATGCCATTATCAGCATCAATATCCGCTGCCAAAACTGTGGCATTTTTTACCTCAAAACCATGATCACAATTAACTTTAATAGGAGAACCTTCCACAGAAGTGACTGTACCTAGTTTCGCTAAATCATCTTTTGTTAACTTGCCAGCTACGACGTGATAGGTTAAAATTCGTGCTAACTGGGGAATGTTTTGTAATAAAGTTGTAATTGTGCCTGGGGGTAACTTAGCAAAAGCGTCATCAGTTGGTGCAAACACAGTGAATGGACCAGGACTTTTCAATGTTTCCACTAACCCAGCAGCTTGGACTGCTGCAACTAATGTTTTGAAGGCATCATTACTAACTGCAATATCAACAATATCAGCCATTGACTTTACCTCGTATCTACCAAAGGTTCTAAAAAATAGTAAATCATGTTTAAGTTTTATAAATTACAATTCTGATAAAATATATTTTGATGATTTTCTGAATATTTTTTTATACATACAATGGATAAACGCACTGATGTAATCTTGGAAATCGGCGCATTAGATAGAAGTTAGACTCAAGCTTTGCTTATTCTCTGGGAAAAAACAGACAAATAAACCATTCCTATAGTTGTTATTTAAGGGGATAAAGCAAAGAAAAAACCTTTACCCCTATGGAGGATGTTGGGAAAATCAGCCCAGGCAAATCTATTGATTAGACAACATTTTCCTTTACTAATCGTTGGTCAGATGCTACTGACAAAAGTTCTTCTACAATATCCCAAGCTGCTGCACATTCACGAGAAGAATCGCCCTTAGTTGCACAAATTGTTCTCGCTTCTTCTCGTGCAACTTCTATTTCGTCCTCGATAAAGATGCGTTTGGGATTTTCGAACAAATCACTTTTTCTGAGGATATCCGTAATTGAGATGATTCCTAATAGCTTACCTTTAATTACAGGGGCACGACGGATGCCTGTATTGGCAAATAAGCGGGCTACATACTCCACACCAAGCTCAGGGTTGACGACAATACAAGGTTTGGTCATAATTTCATAAACTCGCACTTGTTTAGAGTCTTTACCATAGGCTGCAATTTTATAAACAATATCAGTTTCGGTAATCATGCCATAGGGATCATTTTCTGTACGAGGTTCGACAATTAAAGAACGTAAACCCTTAGATTTCATTAAATCTACGGCTTCGGCTACGGTTGCTGAACCACGAATTGTAATCACTTCTGTGGTCATTATGTCTTCTGCTTTCATCATGGTGAAAATCCTGAAAGTAATGAGTATGAATCTGTGGGAGATTGACTTGGGAAATGTCTAAATATAGAGCAGAATAAAATAGACTCACTGACTGTCAATATTTCCTGCTCACACATCTCTAGAGATACATTAGATGTAGTTAACGGTTTAAAATTACTTGGTATTCCTGGTGCGTAAGCTTCAATTACACTACCATCCAGAGAGCGTATTACCATCAGGTAGTCACAAACTGGACACTCTGTACGGATAATTTGATTCATCAAAGAATGCTTGTGAGCTAGTTTTCCATCAGTTAAAAACTGACGTTTTGCTTCACTACCGCAATTAGGACATGGAAATATATACGCTCTCTGCATGGAGAAACCCCCTCAAGAAGGTGAAAGTATTTTGTCTAAAGCTGTGGTGAATTTATCATAAGCAGCTACCCCGACAACTGTTTCTGATAATTCACCATTCTTGAAAAACATAACTGCGGGAATACTGCGAATACCGTACTCTTTGGCAACGCTTTGATTTTCGCCGTCACCAACATCTAATTTGACTACTTTTACCTGATTCTTGTATTCTTCGGCCAGTTTATCCATTAAAGGAGCAACCATTCTACAAGGTCCGCACCAACTCGCCGTACAGTCCATAACAAATAATTCTTTTGCCTCTAAAAATGATTCAAATTCTGATTTTTTGATATATGGAACAAGGGTTTCATTCGGACTTTCAGAAGTAGCCATAGGTTTCTCCGGTAAAAATTTAAATTGGTGATTATTTGGGTGGGAAATGGGAATTTTTCAAGTATGGGGAAGAATGTCCATTAGTTAATACTTAACTAGTAACGAGCGATATTTGAGATATCATGTTCATAGAGGTAATTGAATTCTGAAAACTATGGCAACTGGAAAATCAAAAGACTCTTACTCTTACCTGTGGGAAAAGCTAGACCAAGCCAGAAAAGCGAAAGCTGCCAGTGGCGGCTATGCCGGCTATGGTTCACCTGCTTTTGGTCAACAGTCAGTTGGTGGTGAACTGGTGGAGAATCCATCTGAACAACAGATTATTGAATTAATTCGCCGTCACCACAAGTCAGGAAAATCACTTCCACAAATTGCTGCGTGGCTGAACCAGCAAGGATATACAACCAAGCGAGGCAGTCAGTGGCAACCTGTATCAGTTAAAAGGGTTTTAGACAGGCTCTATGGTAAAATACAAAGAATTTCCGGTATGGATGAAGATTGATGTACACATTTGGCTCTGATTTAGAACCACAAAGTAAAAATGTCTTTTTTACCCCTACTGCGATAGATAACCCCGAATTTTAGCCCATATTTACCTTTTGATGATTCAATCCTTTATATAGAAACTGTTTCCCCCCTTTCATCCTTTACATCCCTCGTATTGTACCTGAAATTTATAGAAAATAATATGTATATGACAAAAAACTTTACAAAACTTTATAAATTAACTTCATCGGCTATTGTCAAATATGGAAATTGATGACCCACTCATTGGCGTTCCTTGCTTAGAAGATGCGATAGATAAGCGTCCGCTGGTTGTTACACCGAATACTTCCCTAATTGATGTTGTCAATTTAATGAATCAGACGCGAGGTAATAGTTGTTTCTTACCTGATTTTGATTCAGAAATGGGTTTTAGTTCCATGCAAGGTACGCGGTCAAGTTGTATTTTAGTTATAGAAGAAAACAGATTACTGGGCATTTTCACTGAAAGAGATGTTGTTAAACTTACAGCAATGGGTAGAGATTTTACTGGAGTGAAAATAGCTGATGTCATGATACATCCAGTAATAACCTTAGTGGAAACTTCATTTCGGGATATTTTTGCGGCACTGTTTTTATTTAGACGATATCGGATTCGTCACTTGGTAATAGTCAATGAAGAGAAAGAAGTAGTAGGAATTATCTCCCCGGAGAGTATTAGACAAGTTTTGCGCCCTACCAACTTACTGAAAATGCGGCGGGTATCAGAAGTCATGACAAACCAGGTAATTCATGCAGCACCCACAGCCTCCGTACTCAGCTTGGCGCAGATGATGGCACAATATCAAGTTAGTTGCGTGGTGATAACGAAAAGTGGTTCTGGGAATGATGCTGAATCCGCTTGTAAACCAGTAGGAATTGTTACAGAAAGAGACATAGTACAATTTCAAGCATTGGGCTTAAATTTATCGGAAATTCAAGCAAAAACAGTGATGAGTACACCCTTGTCTTTGCTGAGTCCAGACGACTCCTTATGTTTTGCTCATCAAGAAATGCAAAGGCGACGAGTGCGGCGATTGGTTGTATCCTGGGATTGGGGGTCAAAGTTGGCTATTGTGACTCAAACCAGTTTATTGCGGATATTTGACCCATTGGAGATGTATAGAGTCATGGAAACGTTACAATTAACTGTAGCTCAATTGGAAACCGAGAAAGCTAAATATTTACAGGATCAAAATAAATCCCAAGAATTAGAAGGTATAGTTGCTGATGAAAATTTAGATAACTTGATTACTACCGTTGAAAGCCGGATAGAACATTTGATCAAAAATCCTGATTTATCCAAAGAATTACAGCAAATGTATTTAGGTTTAGCGACAACGGAGATCCAGAAAATCCGTCATTGTCTTTATAGCTGAAAAATTCTCAGATCATGAATTTTTAATATAGCGATTCTCATGCTTGTGAGGTACAAAGTTTTTTAGTTTTAGGAAACAGTGATTGTATATCATTAGAATGGGAAACAATATAAATGACAAATTACATCTATATAAACGGGAAATAATAGGAAAGTAATAGAAGGAAAATATATGCAATATCGTCGTTTTGGTAAAACTAATTTATATCTTTCTATTTTTTCTCTAGGAACAATGCGCTATTTAACTAATAGCGAAAATGTCCAAAAGACGATTGAAAAAGCTTTATCTTTAGGAATTAATCATTTAGAAACTGCTAGGGGTTATGGTGACAGCGAAATATATCTAGGAAAAGCCATCAAAACTGGTTTATCTGTACCTCGTCATCAACTTTATATTACTACCAAAATTCCCCCCACACCTGACGCTGACACCATGGGTAGGTATATTGATGAATCTTTAAATCGGTTAAATTTAGATTATTTAGATTGTTTAGGAATTCATGGATTAAATACTTGGCAACATTTAGAATGGATACAAGCCAAAAACGGTTGTATGCAAGCTATACAGGAAGCTGTAAATGATGGAAGAGTGCGACATATTGGTTTTTCTACCCACGCTTCATTAGATATAATTTTAGCAGCTATAAATACAGAATTTTTTGAATTTATTAATCTCCATTATTACTATTTTTTCCAACATAATGCCCCCATAATTCAGTTAGCAACAGAGAAAGATATGGGTATTTTTATTATTTCTCCTGCTGATAAAGGGGGAAAATTATATAATCCTCCCGAAACCTTAAAAGAACTATGTTATCCATTCACACCATTAGATTTAAATTATCGGTTTCTGCTCAGTGACAACCGCATTACCACCTTGAGTATAGGACCTGGAAAACCGGAAGAGTTAGTAATATCTCCAGAACTTTTTGAACATGAAAACGAATTAACAGAAGCCGAAATTGCTATTTTTGAAAAATTAGAAAATCAGCAAAATAATCTTTTGTTAACTGATAAATGTAGTCAATGTTATGCTTGTTTACCTTGCCCGGAAAATATTCATATTCCCGAAGTTTTAAGATTACGAAATTTAGCCGTAGCTTACAATATGACAGATTATGGAGAATATCGTTATGGAATGTTTGAAAATGCCGGTCATTGGTTTCCAGGTATGAAAGCCAACCGTTGTACAGAATGTGGTGATTGTTTGCCCAAATGTCCAGAAAATTTAGATATTCCCGCTTTATTAAAAGATACTCATGAGCAATTACAAGGGAAAGCAGGAAGAAGATTGTGGGGATAAATCCAAAATCTAAAATCTAAAATTCTTTAACTCTGACCTCTTCAACTTCTGCCAATGTTTCCAGAGTTAGGGGTGTGGATTGACTTGCACCAGAGAGAAGTTTTAAAAGATTAGGACGGGCATCATATAATAGATAGATAATGCGATCGCCTGCAGCCCACTCCTGACTTGCTGAAATTACCTGTAGACGGTCTTCTCGTTCCAATAATAGTGGCACTAAAATCCCGTCTCGAATTTTTTCTTGTATATGTTCTTGTTGAGAATCAAATTCTGTGGCATTTAGTGTAGTTGTTCCTAACTTCACCTGTCCATTCACCAAATATTCATTCCAAGTTTTTACCGATAAATCAGAAACAAAAGCTTGTTCAACTTTACTATTAACAAAAGGAGAACCTTGAGGATGACGAGGGAATACAGATAAAACACAGGGGGGATTAAATTCCTCAGCAGCCCGTTGTGCTAAGACAAAATTCACCTCACCATTACTTGTAATAGCTAAAAAAGTCCCCATAGAACCAATCCCAGCTTCCTCCAATATTTCTTGATCCAAAGCACTACTAATAATCACCCGCAGATTCTGGGCTTCAGCTTGAGCGATATTTGCCGGGTCAGTGTCAATCATCACCACACTTTCGCCCCTTTCTTGAAAAAAGCGGGCAATTAATAAACCCAAGGGATTACAACCAACAATTACCGCCCCAGTTGCGTCTTTAGAGGTAATTCGTAACCATTTAACTAGCCACCCAGCGGTTAACCCTTGACAAAAAACCGTCATGATAATTGTCAAAAAGACTAAGGCTTTAATTGAGTCACCACCATTAATGCCCCGCTGCGTCAATAAAATCGCAAATAAAGAAGCCATAGAGGCCGAGACTATACCTCTAGGTGCAACCCAACTTAAAAACAATTTCTGTCGCCAATTTAGATCACTATTCCAAGTACACAAAATAATGTTAATGGGCCGAACCACAAACATTAAAACCAAAACAGTTAATAAACTCCCCCAACCTAAAGCCAACACACTGGCAATAGATAAATCAGCCGCTAAAAGGATGAATAAAACAGAAACGCTGAGAATTGTGAGTTGATTTTTAAAGCTTCGCAATAAACGTTCTTCTGGAACTGAAGAATTGGCAAATACCGCTCCAGCTACTACCGTGGTCATAATTCCCGATTCACTGCGGATCATTTGCGCTAGGGTAAATAATGCCCATAACACTGCCAGTACAACCAGATTTTTCAGTTCAAAGGAGATGAAATTGGCGCGTTTGAACATCCAACTCATTAAATACCCACCAATGCCACCTATGCCCGCACCCACAGCGAAACGTAACATTAGACCAACAATAGCATTAACCGGGTCCGTATCACCGTTTAAAATTGTATCCAGGACAACGTAAGCCAGAATAGCTCCCACTGGATCTATTAAAATCCCTTCGCCTTCTAACAACGTTGCTACCTGTCTATCTACATTAATTTGTTGAATTAATGGACCAATTACAGTGGGTCCGGTAACAACAACAATAGACGCATAAAGCAAGGCTATATTCCAAGGAAATTCACCTAACCAGTGAGCAGCGAGACTGCCCCCCAGCAGGGTGATTAGTGTCCCCAGGGTAACTAGTAGCTGGAGACTGAGGGAAACTTTGCCCAACTCCTGTCGATCTAACTTGAGTCCACCTTCAAACAAAATGATTGCCGTTGCCAGGGAAACAATGACTTCTAATCCTGTGCCTAGCAAATGCGGTTGTAATAGTCCCAGTCCGTCTTTACCTAAAAGAATGCCTAATAGGAGCAGTAAGACGATGCTGGGCAATTTGAAATATGCAGCCATTACCTGGGAGCTAATGCCTGCGAAAACAGTGATCACCATCTGGAGGGTGATTTCAAAAGATGCTTCCATATTGTAGATTTTGAGCCATTAATTTCAAAATCCTTTCTAAAGAATCATAAATATTAAGTTTACAGGAATACCCGGTAAGCGTAAAGCCCAGGGGCTAAAGCCTCTGATGGTGTCAAAGGAATCTGGTGCCAAGTATGAACGCCCTCTAGTAGAAATCAAAAATCCCCAAATAATTTATTTTTCTTGGCAAAAGCCCGAAATATGCCCCCGCAGCAGACTTTCTACCTCTTTCGACTGCTGCAAAAAAAAATTTCCCCAAACCTGTTGACATTCTCAAAACAATCCGCTATATTGTTAAAAGTGAAGAGAAACAAGCCCCCATCGTCTAGAGGCCTAGGACACCTCCCTTTCACGGAGGTAACAGGGATTCGAATTCCCTTGGGGGTATTATAAAAGGGATAGGAAAAGCGAAAATCTTTTTCTATCCCTTTAATTTTTGGAACATCTAGGGAATTTAGTTTTGTAAGACTATTGCTTCTACGGGTTGCTAACGTATTGCTAAGGGAATGATTTGCAAATCTTTACCAATTGATATTTTCAGTGTCATCATTTGAGGGGTAGAAAGGAAATAGCCGAAAATTGCCCTCAAAATCTGATAAGTTAAGTGATATGGAACACAAGCGCGTTAATATATTAAAGCAAATACCTCCACAAAAGGGGGAAAATGGTACAGAAAATAGAACCACAGCAAAAGAAACTCACAGAAGTTCTGATAATTTAAGCACAATTATTAGAAAACAATTAATTATACAAAACTTAAATTTTATTTATGTTATATGATAGCAAAATCTAAAAAATTTCGGTGGCAAAAACCTAAATATTCAGCTTTATCTCGAAAAATAGACATTTTCATAGCTGCGGGTAGATTTATGTTATGTCTTTGGTGGGATAGTATTTTTCATCGAGATTCTTTAGAACATCAGAAAAACCGCGCTACTTGGTTTGTTAATATTTTAATTGATTTAGGTCCGACTTTTATTAAAATTGGTCAAACTTTGTCAACCCGTGCGGATTTATTACCTTTAGAATATATAGAGGCTTTGGGAACTTTACAGGATCAAGTTCCGGCTTTTAATAGTCAAGAAGCAATTAATATGATTGAATTGGAATTAGGTAAACCTGTACAATTTATCTATAAAAAATTTGAATTTAATCCTTTAGCTGCTGCTAGTTTAGGTCAAGTTCATAAAGCTACATTATACACTAGTGAAGAAGTGGTTGTTAAAGTACAACGTCCGGGTTTAGAGGCTTTATTTAATTTAGATTTTAAGATATTATTGCAGTTAATTAAGTTTTGTAATAAATATTTTGTTGGACTGAGAAAGTATAATTTAGAATTAATTTATGATGAATTTTTTAATTTGTTGTTTCAAGAAATTGATTATATTCAAGAGGGCAAAAATTCTGATAAATTTAGGGAGAATTTTCATGGATATCCGCGAATTATTGTCCCTAAAGTATATTGGCAATATACCACAACTAAGATATTAACTTTAGAATATAGACCGGGAATTAAAATTAATGATAAAGCTGCTTTAGAAGCCTGTGGAATTAATATTAATAAGGTAAATGAAACGGGTATTTGTTGTTATTTAAAACAACTATTACAAGATGGATTTTTTCAAGTTGATCCCCATCCAGGGAATATGGCAGTCAATGCAGATGGTAGTATTATATTCTACGATTTTGGGATGATGGCAGAAATCAGAACCTTGGATAAAGAGCAGATGATTAAAACTTTTTTTGCTGTGTTAAAAAAGGATAGTGATGAGGTAGTAAATACTCTCATGAGTATGGGATTACTTGAACCTATCCCGGATATGACTCCAGTGAGAAGATTAATCACATTTTTATTAGATAAATTCACTAATAAACCTTTAGATATTAAAGCATTAACTGAAGTAAAAAGCGAACTTTATGAAATGTTTGAACAGCAACCATTTCGTTTACCTGCTCAAATGACATTTATTTTAAAAGCTTTAACCACATTAGATGGTATTGCTAGGACTTTAGATCCTAATTATAATCCTACAGCATCAGCCCAAGCATTTGTTAAAAGTTTAGCAGTAGCAAAGGGTAAAGGTAATACTATTGCTCAATTAAGTCATCAAGCTAGGGATTTTATCCAATATCAACTGACAAAACCAAATAAAACCGAAGTTTTGGTGAAGAATTTAGTAGAAAGAGTTGAAAGGGGAGAGATACAATTAAGAGTTAAAAATATTGAAAGCGAGCGCGTATTAAGACAAATTTATTTAGCGATAAAAACCTTAATTTATGCTTTTTTAACAGGATTTAGTGTGTTGACGGGATTAATTCTGATGATTGCTAATTATCATAATTGGGCGATCGCAATTTTTTGTGTATGTAGTTTTTGTTTGTATTTATTAGTTAAATCCCTCATGAAATTAGCCGTTATAGAGAAAATAGAAAAAATGGGTAAAAAGTAATTAAGGATTTATCTCTCTTCTGTCACTCTGCAACACCACAAGCTACAGATTATTTTTTGCTCTCCTTTGATTCCAAGGTTCATTTATTTTTGGGATTAGCTATTTTTAACTATAAATAAATACTCCATGTCCACAGTAGCAAATTCCTAATTGCTGAGGCATTTGGTAGCTTATGAACAAGTAGACATGGGATAAATGGATTTCACAGAAAAATTTACCTATTGAACATTTCTTTAAACATACTACACTTGTATTACTATCCTAGCTATACCCATAAGGAGAAAAACCATGCAGACCATCACACGCACCCCAACAACTGATATGGAAGTTACTAGTATTCGTCTAGAACGGGAACTCAAGGAGAAACTCAAAGATATCGCTGGAAATCAGGGATATCAATCTCTAATTCGGGATATCCTCTGGAATTATATCCAACAGAAATCAGGTGCGTGGAAACCCCGATTTTCTAAATCTGATATTCGCGCTAGTATTAATGCCATAGCTGAACAAGAGGAGCGTTGTGCCCTCACAGGTAAATTAATTGAATCACGACAGCCAATGTTATTAGGATTGACGAGGAATGGTGATATAATTCCTCTAAGTCTTCAGAGTTTGGACAATTAGTCGCCGTTTATAATCTCAAAATAACTTAGTATAATGGGGTTAACCGTATTTAACTGCAAGATAAATACCTAACCCCATAATAATTTAACAGCAAGGCCGAGTAACGTTGAAATTACTCCATATATTTTGCATTCCGACCCCCGGCCAAATTCCTTATAGCCAGGGGTAAGATAGAGAATCTAATTAAGCATGACGTTGACTGACTAAAACCTGATGAGAATATTCAAAATCATTATTAGTAATTCTGATATCAGCAGGATCTGTCTGTCCTTGCGCTCGGAAACGGCGAATAGCTTCTACAGCAGCTTGATTGCAGAGCAATACTAAATCAGCGCCATTCCAACCTTCTGTGACTTCAGACCAATATGTTAAATTCACATCTAATAATGGTCGTCCCTCAGTGTAGACCCGCAAAATATCTAAACGACTGGCCAAATCAGGCAAATCTACCTTAAGTTGTAAATCCAACCTACCCGCCCGTAATAACGCTGGGTCAAGAGCATCAGGACGGTTTGTCGCCCCAATAACCAGAATACTTGCACCGACCTCTACACCATCCAACTCAGTTAATAATTGCCCTACTACCCGGTTACTTACACCAGAATCACCGCTGTAAGTTCCCCTTGCGGGAGCTAAGGTATCAATTTCATCAATGAATATGACACAGGGTTCTGCTTGTCGAGCCTTAGCAAATAATTCCCGCACTGCTTGTTCACTAGCGCCCACCCAACGGGTCAGTAATTCCGGTCCATTGACACCAATAAAATTAGCTCTGGCCTGGGAAGCTACAGCCTTGGCTAATAAAGTTTTACCAGTTCCCGGTGGACCCCATAACAAAATCCCCTTAGGAGCTATAGCCTTAGTTTGTAGATAAAGTTCTGGATAAAGTAGAGCCCCTTCTACAGATTCTCGCAGAGTTTGCTTAATATTCTCTAAACCACCAATATCATCCCAAGCAACTTGGGGAACTTCAACTTCCACACTGCGAAGTACAGCCGGTTTGATTTCCTTTAGTCCCTGTAAAAAATCAGTTTGAGTAACCGTCATGTTTTCTGGAGCTTGCACCTCTATTGAAGGAACTTGACGACGGAGGGCGCTATAAGCCGCCTTTTGACAAACGGCCTTCAAATCAGCCCCCACAAATCCCACCGCCCGCTCGGCGATAAAATCGAGGTCAACGGTGTTATCCAAGGGCATAGAACGGGTGAGAATTTGCAGAATTTCTTTGCGGCCGTTGATATCAGGAATGCGAAACTGAACTTCCCGGTCAAATCGTCCTGGTCTTCGTAGGGCAGGGTCAAGGTGGTCAGGGCGGTTGGTAGCCGCGAGAACAATCACCCCTGGGCTATGGGAAAAACCATCCATTAAGCCTAATAATTGGGCAACCAGACGCTTTTCAACTTCCCCTTCTACGGCGCTGCGGTCTGGGGCGAGGCTATCAATTTCGTCAATAAAAATAATACAAGGAGCATTTTTAGCGGCTTTTTCAAAGATACCGCGCAATCTTTGTTCCGCTTCACCGTAATATTTACTGATGACTTCAGGCCCAACAATAGCAATGTAGTTAACGCCCAGTTCCTCTGCTAGAGCGCGGGCGGTGAGGGTTTTGCCCGTTCCTGGAGGACCAACTAATAATACGCCGTGGGTGGGTTCTAGTCCTAATTTAGCTAGTAGGTCAGGGCGTTTTAAAGGAATAGCAACCAGTTCTTTGAGTTCTTTGACAATTTCGCTCAGTCCACCGATATCTTTAAGAGCAATACCTGAAGTAGGATCGGGGGGAACAACTGGATCTGAGGGACCTGCACCTGCTGCTGGGGGAGCTTGAGTATTCATCCGACTTGTACCCACATCATTACCCATACTGCCCATGTTACCCCCCATATTACTAGTACGGGGCATATTTCCTGTTCTGGGAATACTGCTTAGGGGTCGGGAGTTAAACTGGACATTGGTCTTGATTTCTCCGTTTTCTGCTTTTTCTTCCAGAGCTTTCACCAGTTCCACTAACTGCTCAAATCCCTTGAATAAATTTTCACTCATCAGATTCCTCCAAAAATTGACTCTAAAAAACCATTGTTTCTTGGCTACATTATCCACTTAAAACAAAAGATCCGCAGCAACTTTAATTCTGGCAATGGGTTCGACAGATCTAGGTAAGTTAGGTAAGCGAATAATTGTTTGCTGTGAAAACAAGCTACTCTCAATCTCTACATCTTCAGTGTAGCGATTTTGCACCACATAACGCTGTTGAATTCCTATAGTTTTTAGAGATTCTGTTAAACGAATGTGTTCAGCTATAATTGCTGATTCAGCCTGAATTACACCCACAAATTGCGTATGCTTTGGGTTTTTTAATTTCTTCTGAGCTTTGACCACTTGTTGGCGCAGACTTCGCAACCGTCCAATAAAATCAACTCGACCCAAGACATTCTGATATTTCATCCACAATTTAAAGATCCAAGATAACCAATCTCCTAATGCAGTTGGCATTTCCAAAAATTGCAGAAGATGGCCTGTGGGCGCTGTATCTAGAATAATCAAATCTTGTTGGCTGCTGTCTAATAAATCCATAATCGTGATTAGGGATAGCATCTCATCAATACCTGGTAAAGCTTGAGACATAATTTGCCGCCAAGCCTCTGGAAGATAAGCAATATTTATAGTTGTATCTGTTTCTGTCCCTTCACCACTAATCATATCCGCTAATTCCCATAGGTAATCGGCACGAAATTGATCTAATATTTTCTCAGCATCAATTTCTTGTCCAGTTAAATTAGGAGCTAATAATTTCGGTTCATGTCCTAATTTTTCACCAAAAGCATCTCCCAAGGAATGAGCAGGATCTATAGAAATTACGCGAATATTTTTATCAGGATAACGATTAGCAAAAGCCCAGGCCATGGACGCTGATACTGTGGTTTTACCAACTCCTCCTTTGCCACCAACAACAATTAGTTGACAACCTTCCGCTACAAAGTCAGTAAAGCTAGGTGGAATCTTAGTCGGCCATTGAATTAGTGGTGCAGCAGCGAGTTCCACATGATCAATAGATTGAATTTGTGCTGCTAGATTGTCTAATGCAACTCCACCTAATGGCGCGAATTGCTGTTGTGGGACTATGAGAACGGGTTTATTTTGGGAAATTTTTAAGAATTTATTGATAAAGTTTTGCTGTTCTGCATAGCGGTCTGGTTCTACATTTGAATGTGCCAAAATTCGATTTATTACTATTCCTCCATAGGGAACTTTTAAGGTTTCTAAACTTTCGATAAATCGCTCAGTTTCGGCAAAACACATAGGTTCAGAAATAGCGACAACTATACAAGCTGTAAATTTATCATCTTGTAGTAGTCGTCTACCTTCTGCTAATTGAAATTTCAGGTCAGCTAAAAAGTCATCAACTTCATCAAGAACATAACTTTGTCTTGTCAAAGTTTCTGTAATTACCTGATGCTTTTTTTCAAATAACTCTAATGAATTTAAAATCACATCTAAAAAATCTTCCAATCGCAACAGGTTTAAAGCATGACCAGAAGGAGCCATATCAACCACTATGCGATCTACTTTTTTTTCAAACAGTAGACGTTGGATTTCTAGTAACCCCATTAATTCATTTAAACCAGGCCAGTTCAAATCCCAAACTGGCGCTAAATCTTGTCCGTCAGCTAAACTTCCTCGCTCAACCAGTAGTTCTAAAAATTGGCTATATTTGGACTTAAATTCTAAGAGTAGTTTTTCAGCATCTAAAGCCTGAACACTTAAATTAGGCAAATCTGGTAATGGTGAAGCATAATCTTTCACTTCTGTCAGTAATACATCTCCTAAGGAATGTGCCGGATCTGTAGACAGCAACAAAATTGTTTCTTCAGGGAACTGTTTTGCCCAATGACGAGCAAAACTGCAAGAAGTGGTAGTTTTACCAACTCCACCCTTGCCGCTAAACATAACTAAATTAAGTGAGTCGTAATGGTTCATAATAAAGTTAAAAAATTCACTAAAAGACTAATAGATAATCATTCAATAAAGTGGTAAGGAGGAAGACTATCTCCCAAAATTAAATCCCACCGTGGACAAGCTTTTTGCCAATTTAAAAATTGTTCTAAAAGCAAGTTTTTATCTTGACCACTAACCAAAAGATAAATTCGCACTTCCTCCTCTTGTTCTTGAATCACAACGGGTAATTGATTAACTTTGGTGATTAAATCAATAAGATATTGTTTTTCTTTTGCTTGAGCTATAAGGAAGTTATTTTGGTTTTGATAGCGTTGCTTTTTAGCTAGGAAATAATCCTTACCTCCCCCCTCAGATGGTACTTCTTCTATGATCCGTGGGATCAATTTTAAAGTAAATTCGTTTTTACCATTAATCTTTTCTAGCTTTTCTTGGTACTCTTGTTTATGGGATTTTAGATGATTTAGCAGATTATTTACGGAAGTAAAATAAGTTCCAAAACGTAATGGTAAAACCGTAATTTGCTTAAAAAGTTCACAAATCACTCGATCATGAGCTAAAGCCATTTTGATAATTTTTTCATCATTATTTTGGAATGATTCTAACAATATCCCCGGCTCGACAATAGCCGCAAGTTCATTACCATTAATTAGCACTACTTGATTAGCAGCACCCTGTGGCAAAATCAAGGGAGAGCTAGGTATTTCTAAAAAAGCATAAGTGTAGAGATTTTCTAATTCCATATATTTCACCTAGATAAAAATATTTGCTGTTACGAAGTATTTAAAGTTCATATTCATTAAAATCAGAGCTAAATTTTTTTCCAGATAATTTGGGGATTTACAATCACAAAAACTTGGTTATAATGATAAAAATATTTTCAGGTATCTTTCATGAAAACAGTTATTAATCGCAGTATTAGTGTAGCTAAAATTAGCACAATGCCTCGTCCTAAGTCTGATGCGTCAAGTCAGTTGGATCTTTATAAAATGGTGACAGAGAAACAACGTATTCAGCGAGATATGTCTTCCATAAAAGAGAAAATGGGTTTACTTCAACAACGCTTAGATATCCTCAATGAACAAATAGAAGCGACAGAAAAAACTATTCATAAATTCCGTCAACCTCACTCCAATACTTCTCAAAATATAGCCCGTTCAAGTATTTTTGTTGAGTCGAATAATTACCAAACTTTTGAGGTTGAATATTAGAAGCCAACGTCTTGATAAATGCGGTAAAGTATGAACACATCTTCTAAATTAACCCGCGAAAGCGGGTTTTCTATAGTCAGTTTCAACTTTACCCCATTGCAGGTAAATTAGGTACAAACCACAAAACCTTGTACTTAAAGGGTTTTACTAAAGCTGCTGCAATACACTTAGATTACAACCCTGCTCAAGAAAGGCTAGGAGTTTCTTAACTTTTCAATAATCAAATAGGATTCCTATGGGATCATTTATCATTACCGTTTCTCAAGAGTTTTAAATGTAAAAAAAGGTAGTTTACTTACCCCTATTTATACTAAGGTAGCGAAACAAGATCTTGATCTTGTTCAGCTTCTAATTCTAAGCGTGCTTCCTCTTGTTCAGCTTCTAGTTCTAAGCGTGCTTCCTCTTCTAGAGCTTGAATTTTTAAAAGAATCTCTTCTTCTTGAATCTCGAATTCCTCCTCACCAATTTCGCCAATATCAAAGGAAAGTTGCAAGCTTAATAATTGTTTATGCAAATTTTCCTGAGCATCAAACTCAGTATTAGTCCGCTCTTGGATTTTTTCCGCAATCCAGACAACTCCATTCAGTGGGCCCATGATTGGTAGTAGTAACAGTTTCGTCAACATCGTCATAACTCCTATGAATCAAGCAGAGCAAATGTATAGGGAGCAGTAAAATTGTTGTAGCGAATACGTAAGCGATCACCAAATTTCTGATCAATCATTTCGACACGCTCACCAAATTCAGATTCACTTTCCCAAGGAATCAAAAAGGCTGCATTGTAAATCATTTCCTCTGTCATAGTATCATTGACTACAATCTCTTGAGCCAAAGGGTCTAGTTCACTAGAGAAAGCTTGAATTACAGCTTGTTTGCGGGCTAATAAATTACTTTCAATTAATTGTCCAATTTGAATCACTTCCTCCATACTCAACTTTTTACCTTCCATGTTGTCGCGCTGCTGCTTCAACTCCTGATGAGACTCCATCATGTTTTGTAATTCCGCTTTAGCATCCCAAAAAACTTTAATGCTAACCTCTCTTTTCCCTGCCAATTTTTGAAACAATTGATTTAATTGATCCTTATGGGGATTAATCAGTTGACTCATGATGGTTTCCCAATCTTTAACCACTAATCCAAACCGCAGGGGGAGAAGAACACGATAACCCTCGTGCATTGTTTGTTCTAAAACTCTTTCATGAGCTAACAAATTACGACGAGAGGCCAAATATTTTTCTTGAAGAGCCTCTGAATATAAAAAACAAAACCCATCAACTACTTCACTATGAACAGGTTGTTTGTCCAATCCTTCAAGAACAAGAGTTTCAGGAATCTTGTCTGGGAAAATACCGTACAAATAAAGACCAGTAATCATAAGCTGTAAAAAGATCAAATCTAAATTTATGATTGATAAATTAGTATTAAATTGGTTTTGAAGTCAAAACCAACCGTAATTTAGCGTGAATAAGATCGATTTGAGCGATACCCAAATCTATCTCACCATCTACAACAATTCCCGTGTTTAAAAGTCGATCTAATAGCTCTAGTACCGAAGGACGACTACTGGGTTGACCTGGATAATAAGAACCGGAAGATGGCAAAAGGGTCCCAACATCTCCCAAATTTATATTTAAATCTGCGGGGTCAACGTCAAACGTCTTACATAAATGTAAAATTTGTTCTTCTAATTTTTGCAGACTATCTGCAGCCCGCTCTAAGTCAGGTTCACTCAGTAAATCCTCTTCCATGCGCCGAATTACTTGAGCTTCCATCAACTGGCGCACCAATTCCAATACAGTCAAAAGTAAAGGAGCTAAACCCGCCTCATTCTTGGCTTTAGCAGGAATAGTTAGTGAATTATTTAAGTTTTCAGCAGGAGTGCAAACCATGTTCATGATGCAACCTCAAGTTTTAAATGTCTCTGATCAAATTTGACTATTAAATTTTCCAGACTTTCAGTTTCTATTGAATGTAGATCATAGTTTAGATTAGACATCAATTGCTGGATCTACGGGTGATGAACCTTCTTCAATGGTTTCAGACTGAAAATCCAGAATTTCCACTGTTGAATCTACAGGTGATGAAATTTCTTCAACGGTTTCAGACTGAAAATCAAGAACCTCCATTGTTGAATCTAAGGGTGATGAACCTTCTTCAACGGTTTCAGACTGAAAATCCAGAATTTCCATTGTTGTGTTTAGATATGGTGAAGTTTCTCCACCGTTTTCAGACCGAAAATCCAGAACTTCAATCGGTGTATCTGGCGATGGAATTTCTTCAGCCGTTTGACGCAAATCATCCCCAATATCTGCTGATAAGGGGATATTCTCCTCCACACTAGAAGAAGTCAGTAAATTTAGCTTTGCCTCTAGGCTCTCTAGACGATGCTGAAGCTGTTGATTTTCTTCAACCAACCGTTGAGCCTTAGTGCTCAGATAGGGATCGCTTTCCCACCAATTGATGCCCATTTCCTTGGCTTTGTCCACGGAGGAAATCAACAAGCGAATCCGAATATGTATAAGTTCTGTGGAAGCTATAGATATAGAAATATCACCAGCAATCACAATGCCCTTATCTAAAACCCTTTCGAGAATGTCCGCTAAAGTCGAACCTTGGGTAGATGTGTTAATAGCTCGACTTGAGTTAGTATTAGGACGCGTTGGCAGCATTGGGGTAGAAGTCACAAGCAATTCAACTCTTGAATGTTATAGGGATCATACCTGATTTTACAAACCAAATATCACTGCTCTAAAGAAAATAAACCACTAGTTATTATTGGGTGATACCCATCAATACTTGTGTCAATTTCCCAAACACAGTTCTGAAACCCAATCAAATCATTACGACATCATAGGGTTTCAGGGTCTTGGCGAAGGTATTGACCCATCTGCTCAATATTATATCAAATTATTGAGTAGAAAAACTGGCAAATTAAAGTGTTCATTCCCCAGCGACTAACATTTCTGATTGAGCAATGATCAACTTTGCTAGTTGCTCTAGTGGTCACTTACCTAGATTGATCTCATCACCCCCCCGTCGGGTAAGTGAGAGACTTATACTTTATAACCTAATTCGCTTGATCAGCCAATTGTTGGGATGTAAATTGGGAATTGTCAGTCAAAAAAACATTGTCTCCCGTGACTCTATTATTTAATATCTCAAGTTCTTCAGCTGAGAATTTATCCAGTAACTCCAAGAAAATGTTCGTTGATTCGCTTATAGATAGATGAGAGCGGTTGAACAGAATATCTATAGCAATATCTGGAAAATCTAAACTTTCTGTTGTCACCGGAATATTATTATCCGCACAGACCTTAGCAATCATTAGACAAGACCGTAAGCCAGAAGTTTTCTCCGCTCCAGTCGCCAGACGAAATGATTTAACTAACCGTACTATGAAGTTAGCCGATTCTCGGTCTATATTTGTTTTCTGAATTAATATCTCTGTTTGAGTGATCTCATCTGGTTCTGGCATACTAATAGTCACCAATCTATCCATCAAAGCGTCTTGGGTTGAGTGAACTCCCGCATACTCTTCTGGATTTGATGTAAAAATCACCCGAAATTGAGGATTAACACTTAAGTATTCTGGCTGATTGCTGCTAGGAGGAAGACTGAGAATTTTTTCTTCTAATGCTGACAGCAAGACGTTATTAACTTCAGGACGTGAACGGTTAAATTCATCATAAACTAAGGTGAAACCTTCACGACAAGCTAAGGTTAATCGGGAATCAACCCAATTTTGCTTAAACTCATCCTCAAGTTTAACAACACTATGGATATAGTTATCTAGTACCTTCTTGTGGGTGTAACCAGATTCACTACCAATCAAATCTGAACTCTTAAATTGGTCGTCTCCAAACAGCATCATAACTGGTCTGTCCAGGCAATTAGCCAAGTGCATGGCTAAGGTTGTTTTCCCTGTACCTGCAGGTCCGCGTAAGTGAATAGGAAACCCTGATTTGAGATAACGTAGTGCCCTAATTGCCACTCGCTCAATAGCAGGTGTAACTACAAATTGACCTGGACGAAGACGAAGAACGGCTCTTTTGTGATTAACCTTGGTAGCAGTCATAAGTTGAAGATAGTAAAAAAAAGTTTATGTTTGTGCCGATACTGCTAAACTTGCATTTGTAAACAAAGCACAAAGTCTAGTTTAACAAGAGTATTAGCATTAATGCTAGGCTGATTTTCTATGTTAATAAATACAGAGTATAAATATAGACAACGAAAACTTCACGCCAAGACTGATTGTTGTTGAATTTTATTAACTACCCCCTTGTCTTACCAGTTGTGTAACTGGAATATCAGGGGGTTTTGCTATGTGTACCTATTGTCCAACTGGAATACAGGAACTAAGAGCATTTATTAACCAAAGATACTCACAAACAAATCCTGACGGAATTTAAGGAGAGACTCTTTCTGTTCCAGAGCTTGAGCAACTCTTGCTTTGTTTGTTTCTGACAAGAACTGCTCAGTTTTTTCTTGAAGATCCTTATAGAAGGCTAACAATTCTTGAGCTTGTTTTTCAGCTTGAGCCATTCTTGCTTGGGCTGTTTCTGATAAAAACTCTTGGCTTGTTTCTTGAAGATTCTTGTGGAATGCTAACAGTTCTTGAGCTTGTTTTTCAGCTTGAGCCATTCTTGCTTGGGCTGTTTCTGATAAAAACTGTTGACTTGTTTCCCGAAGATCCTTATAGAAGGCTAACAATTCTTGAGCTTGTTTTTCAGCTTGAGCAATTCTTGCTTGGGTTGTCTCTGATAAAGACTCTTTGCTTGTTTCTTGAAGATTTTTGTGGAACGTTTGCAGTTCTTGAGCTTGTTTTTCAGCTTGCTCTTGTCTTTTCGCTGTTGTGACGGACAAGAATTCTTGAGTACCAAGAGATAGTTCAGCCACTTTCTCAGCTATTGACTGATGCTCTTGCCGGATTTTTGCCATTAAAGAAATCATGAAGTTCTCCAAAAAAAATAGTAAATTAGCCCAGACCTACTAGAAATCGCTTCCCTAGGTACTACATTTCAAGGATTCGTACTTTTTTGTAATATACTTTGAGAAACGTTGATTTAAAAAAAGTAGAACTAATATCAGGATTAATAAATCCTGATATTCTGGAACTTGCTAATTAAGCAGGTACTGCTGCTGATTGGGTTAAACCAACTGCTTCAGCATACTTCAAGTAGGTTTCTACAGAAGCGATAACGATACGAGCTTCGATAGCTAGTAATTCAACACCAACTAAGGAAACACGAACCCAAGCGTCAATAACGATACCTTTGTCGAGGATTCTATCAATAACTTCTGCCAAGCTGGAGGAAGAATTGGTTTTTTCAACTGCCATTTTCTTAAGTCCTTTTTATTTATTGCCGGAAATTGGGGAAATGATGAGAATAACTAACCTAAATAGAGTAGCGGTTATTCTCTAACTTATTAAATTGCTAATTAAGCAGGTACTGCTGCTGATTGGGTTAAACCAACTGCTTCAGCATACTTCAAGTAGGTTTCTACAGAAGCGATAACGATACGAGCTTCGATAGCTAGTAATTCAACACCAACTAAGGAAACACGAACCCAAGCGTCAATAACGATACCTTTGTCAAGGATTCTATCAATAACTTCTGCCAAGCTGGAGGAAGAATTGGTTTTTTCAACTGCCATTTTCTTAAGTCCCTGTTGTTAGTTTTGTTACCTTTGATTAAGCAATTTGCTTAACCTTTAAACAAGTTATCATCGAATCCTCAGGATGTAAAGAAAAAATTGGTCAAGAAATGTGAAGTTTTATGAGTAGACAAAAATGATACGAATTTGAAATACAAAATATACATGATTGACAGGCTGTCAAACTTGACAGATATGGTTAATATTTTTATATTTGCTTAAAGATTATTGAAAAAGTTAGTCAAGAAGAAAATTATAGTATTAAGGCTTGTCTATTACACATTATTAATATTTATTATTGCTTAAATTATTGCTGTGTAAGGGTTTTAGTTGTATAAAGCTAATGCTAAAATATGATCTATCAGCAAATTTTAAGTGGTGAAATCAATCTAAAATTCACCATTGTAAAGATATATTTGAGTGTCTAGAAGGCATATTACGTATTTTGTTTATTTTGTTCAACCAGCAGAAATTGCGTGAACTTCGGCAACTTATTTGACATAGTAAAAGTTACATGGTTGCGTATAAATACTAAAAATAATTATGTAGACAGAGAAAATATGGTTATGTAACGAAAACTAGACTAGTTGATTATGACTACTTCAATCAAATTCCTGTAGATGAATTAAAATTGTGTATGGATTTTATTTTTTTAACTCAAAAATTATGACTACAGAAGGGACTCCTGCTAATATTTCCCAGGCAGCTTTAGCGACCTTGGTGGATGCTCTTGTTAAAAAAGGTCATCCACGTCAATATGCTGAAGCGATGGCGACTTCAATTATTTTTCAGACTGATTTAGATTTGCGGAATGCTCAGATGGCCAATCTATTAGGCTGGCTGAAACAGGAGCATAATGATATCTATGCTTCGGCGTTGGATGTAGTTGGAAAAACTGCTGAAGAATTTGAACGTCGAGTTCAAAAGGGTTAAGCACATAGACTCAATATAAAAAGATGGGGGAAAAATTAGCTATTTCAGCTATTTTTTCCTGAAAATCTGCTTAAAAGTACAATAGTGGTAAATGCACCTGGGAAAATTGATAGGATGGGAATCAATATATAGATTGTTGCTATACATGAGTAATTTCAAAATTGTTTCTCCTTTGACTGCTTTTGCTAAACAAACCCGTCAGGCTGCAAGCAAGCTGGCAGTTCTTTCTTTGGAGTCCAGAAATCAGGCGATTGAAGCGATCGCTCAGGCGTTAGAATTGGCAAGGGGTGATATTCTGCAAGCAAATCTGGCTGATTGTCAAGCAGCAACGGCGGCAGGAATCGCTGAACCTCTTTATAAAAGGTTGCAGTTAGATGAATATAAATTAAGAGATGCGATCGCAGGTGTGCGAGATGTTGGTAAATTAGATGATCCTATTGGTAAGGTACAAATTCATCGAGAAATTGATACGGGTTTAATTCTTAAACGAACTACTTGTCCTTTGGGGGTTTTAGGAATTATCTTTGAAGCGCGTCCTGAAGCGGCTATTCAAATTGTTTCTTTAGCAATTAAATCTGGTAATGGTGTAATTCTCAAAGGTGGTAAAGAGGCTTTAGGTTCTTGTGAGGCTATAGTTAAAGCGATTAAGCAAGGATTATCTGATACGGATGTTAATCCTGATGCGGTGCAATTGTTAACAACTAGGGAAGAAATATTAGAACTGTTACAATTAGATAAATATGTAGATTTAATTATTCCCAGGGGTTCTAATGCTTTCGTGAAATTTGTGCAAGATAATACCCGCATTCCAGTATTAGGTCATGCTGATGGTATTTGTCATCTTTATGTAGATCAAGGGGCAGATATTACTAAGGCTATTAATATTACTGTAGATTCTAAAATTCAATATCCTGCTGCTTGTAATGCTATTGAAACTTTGCTAGTTCATAGTAGTATTGCTGGCGAATTTTTGCCCCAAGTTGCGGCAGCTTTAGAAGCAAAAAATGTAGAATTAAGAGGTGATGAAGGTACTTTAAAAATTTTACCTAATATTGTCCCAGCAACGGAAATAGACTGGCAAACAGAATATAGTGATTTGATTTTAGCGATTAAAATTGTTGATTCTTTAAATGAAGCTATATGCCATATTGAAAATTATGGTTCTCGACATACAGAAGCAATTATTACTGAAGATATCACAGCGGCGGAAAGTTTCCAAAGTTTAGTAAATGCAGCGGGAGTTTATCATAATTGTTCTACCCGGTTTGCTGATGGTTTCCGTTATGGATTTGGTGCAGAAGTGGGTATTAGTACCCAACAAATGCCTCCGCGTGGACCTGTTGGTTTGGAAGGTTTGATTACATATAAATATCAAATGTCTGGTAATGGACATATTGTGAAAACCTACACAGGTGTAAATGCAAAATCATTTAGTCATCGGGATTTATAATGATTGATAATAGGGCACGTTGAGCTTGAGGGAGGTACATTTCATGCGGGCAAGATGCCCGCACCACAAGAGTTTTATTATTAGTATCTGTACTTGATAATATAATCTCGTTATTAGTCTCCGAGGGGGAATAAGGTAAACTCTTTTTCAAACTAATGCTTTTAATAAAGCTTGCAGTTTCAGTTGCACTTCTGCAAATTCTTTTTCTGGGTCTGAACCAGCAACAATACCGGCACCTGCATACAGTCTAGCATGATTACCATTAATTAAAGCTGAACGAATGCCGACAATAAATTCACAATTTCCTTCCCCGTCTACCCAACCTAAAGGTGCTGCATATAAACCCCTTTCAAAACTTTCATAATGGCGAATTTTTGCACAAGCAATATCTCGCGCTGCACCGGCAACTGCTGGTGTTGGATGCAGTTTTGCAACGATTTGTAGAGGGTGAATATTATTGGGAATAGCGGCACTAATTGGTGTCCATAAATGCTGGATATTAGATAATTGTCGGAGTCTGGGGGCTAAAACTTGGGGTAATAAACCTAGTTGAGATAAATGTTGAGTAATAAAATCTAGGACAAGTTTATGTTCATGTTTTTCTTTGGTACTATTGATTAAGTTGTTAGCATTTGCAGTATCTTCGGTGGGTGTTTTACCTCTGGGTGCTGAACCTGCTAAAGCGTCAGTAATTAACTGTTGTTTGTGAATACTAATTAATCTTTCTGGACTAGCGCCAATAAAATTTTGTCCTTGGCCATTACTGGTGGAAAATACATGACAATTAGGATGTAATTGACGGAGATTATTTAAAGATTGTAATAAGTTAAAATCATGATTAAGACTGACATCTAAGGTATCAGCTAAAACAATTTTTCTTAAATGATTGGAGTGAATTATTTCTAATACTGATGAAACAGAAGTTTTAAATTTCTCACCATTTTTAGTGATTTTTTTATATAAATTTAAAGTAAATGTATCAATATTTAGGGAGTGATTTTTCAAGGATTTAATAATTTCTAAATGACGTTGTAAATTATCTAATATTTTGGTAATATTAATACTAGAATTAATAATTTTATTCATTATTAATGTGCAGCGATTATTTTTTAAAGCTATTTGCCAAGCAGGTAAGAAAACTGTAGCAGAGGGAAATGGATAATCTGTTGTTTGGTGCTGATCAAAAAAACTAAAAGTACAAAAAAATTGAGGTAAAGAAAAAGTCTGATTTTGATCAGAAATAGGAATTATATTTTTCAGACAATTTTTGATAAATTCTTCTGATTTTGTAAACCTGTCTTGACCAGAAATTTCTATTTTATCTACAGTATCAATTGCTGCGATTGCTTCACCATTACTTCTATTTTCAAAATAAAAGTTTTTGCTATTTTTTTGACTAAATTTATCGAAAACCAGCAAAGGATCAACTAAACCAATTTCTAGAGAAATACTGACAATTTTACTATTATTATTGCGGTGGCAATTTTCCTGAATCTCTAATAGTAATTGATTCAGGTATTTGTAGTCTACAAAGGTGTGGCTGCGACATGGTGAAATTGTCATGGATGTATAAGTTAATTTTTATTAAGTTATCTTCCTAAAATGAATAAATCATGGTGGTATTTTTATAGGTAACATAATTCAGTCACCATTAACCAGCATAAAGTTAGCTTGATTCTGGGGTTGATCCTGTTTTGGTTGCAAAATGGCAGGTTTTATGGCAGGATATTCACCTGTAATCATAAAATTAGCATTTTTTGGTAATTTACCAAAGTTAAACTACAAAATTATAAAATTTAACTGATAACGCAAGTTCTAGTAATTTAACTAATCACGATTGATGACTTCAAATCAGATTTCACGACCTCAAGGTAAACTATGGCTGGCGGCTATTAAACCGCCAATGTACAGTGTTGCTATTATGCCGATTTGGGTAGGTTCTGCGGTAGCATTTAGGGAAATAAAGATTTTTAATATCACAATATTTTCTTTGTTTATTGCGGCAGCAATTTTAATTTTAGCCTGGGAAAATATTAGTAATGATGTCTTTGATGCCGAAACAGGAATTGATAAAAATAAAAATCATTCATTGGTGAATTTAACCGGTAACAAAACTTTAATGTTTTGGATAGGAAACCTATGTTTAGGCTTGGGTTTGTTGGGGATAATAGCGATCGCCTTTTTGCAAAAAGACCCGACAGTTATCGGTATAATTCTTTTATGCTGCGGTTTGGGCTATATGTACCAAGGTCCCCCCTTCCGTCTAGGATATCAGGGTTTAGGGGAAATTCTCTGCTTTTTTGCCTTTGGTCCTTTGGGTATGAGTGCAGCCTATTATAGCCAAACTCAAACCTGGTCTAGCACTAATTTAGCAGTTTCCGTAATTTTGGGTATTCTTACGAGTTTAGTGCTATTTTGTTCCCATTTTCACCAAGTTGCAGACGATATAGCCGCAGGAAAAAAATCTCCTATTGTGCGTCTAGGAACTCACACTGGTGCAAAGGTTTTAGTGGGTTTTACTGCGAGTATTTATCCTCTAATTTTACTGTTTGTAATCTTGAATATTTTCCCAATTGGGACATTACTAAGTTTCCTCAGTTTACCTTTTGCGGTGAAATTATGTCGTCACGTTTTAGAAAATCACAACCAACCGGATAAAGTGAGTAATTCTAAATTTATCGCTATCAGAGTTCATTTTGTAAGTTGCTTATTTTTGGGTTTAGGATTTATTTTTGGTTAAGTTACATTAAGAATAAACGAACCACAGAGGCACGGAGGACACGGAGGAATGAGGGGTTGAGTTTTTTTTGGAAGTCCCTAATGGGTTATCAATTTTCTTTTCGTTACTTTAGTCATAAATTCACAAATCCCATTATTACTAATTATGGGGTTTGGGAAATCCGCGAAAGCATAATTATTCGCTTGATTGATGAAAACAATAATATTACTTGGGGGGAAATTTCCCCCATTTCTTGGTTTGGTTCAGAAACCATAGAACAAGCTTTAGATTTTTGTTATCAACTTCCACAAATAATTACTAAAGAGATAATTTTCACTATTTCAGATAAGTTACCGGCTTGTCAATTTGCTTTTGAATCTTCAACCCACTTAGGTAGCTACGATTTCCAATTACTGGGTACTAATCTCACCTATAGTGCCTTATTATCAGCGGGAAAATTAGCTTTAAATCAATGGCATGATTTATGGGAAAAAGGATATAAAACGTTTAAATGGAAAATTGCGGTTGATGATATAAATCAAGAATTAGAAATATTTGATTTACTAATTTCTAGTTTACCAACCTCAGCAAAATTACGTTTAGATGCTAATGGTGGACTTACTTACCAACAGGCTGAATTATGGTTAAAAAAGTGCGATAAATTATTACCAAAAATTGAATTTATTGAACAACCTTTACAGAAAGATAAATTTACAGAAATGCAGGAATTAAGTAATTCCTATTCTACACCTATAGCCTTAGATGAATCTATTGCTAATTTCCAACAATTAGAATTTTGTTTTCACCAAGGTTGGGGGGGAATTTTTGTGATTAAATCGGCAATAATAGGTTCACCATTTAGGTTAAAAGAGTTTTGCAAAAAACATCAAATTGACATTGTATTTTCATCTGTATTTGAAACCGAAATTGGCAGAAAAGCTGCCTTAAAATTAGCAGCAGAATTATCTACAAATAACCGCGCTGTTGGTTTTGGAATTAACCACTTTTTTGAGCAACAAGAAGCAAACTGGCTAGAAAGTCTATGGAAAACCTTTTAGAAGATATACAAAACCATGATTGGCTAATTTGTGATCATAGCCAAGAATTACTACAAATAGCAACAGAATTATATTTACAATTAATGCAGTTATCAAATCCAAAAATTATCATTGCGGAAAGATCACCAGTGAGATTTTTAGGAAGTTTTATTGCTGCTTGTGCGGCTAAATGTCCAGTTTTTCTCTGTAACCCAGATTGGGGTAAAGACGAATGGGAACAGGTCTTTAACTTAGTTCAACCAGATATAGTTTTAGGAATAAATCATAACTTTTCAAAATCACCAATTATCAACCATGAATTACCAATTACTAATTCTATTATGATTCCTACCGGTGGTTCATCAGGAAAGATTAAATTCGCTATTCATACCTGGCAAACATTAACCGCTTCAGTAAAAGGATTTACAGAATATTTTTCCATAGATTCTGTTAATTCATTTTGTATATTACCATTATATCATGTGAGTGGATTAATGCAGTTTATGCGTTCTTTAACAACAGGAGGTAAATTAGTAATTAGCACATCTAAGAAATTAGAAAATTGTCAAATACCCAATATCAAAACAGAAGAATTTTTTATATCTTTAGTTCCCACCCAATTACAAAAACTTCTCCAAAATATTGAATTAACCCAATGGTTATCAAAATTTTCTACAGTTCTGTTAGGAGGTGCACCACCTTGGGAAGAACTATTAGAAAAAGCTAGATTTCATCAAATTAGATTAGCACCTACCTATGGAATGACAGAAACAGCGTCTCAAATTGCCACTCTGAAACCTGATGAATTTTTAAAAGGTAAATTTAATAGTGGAAAAATTCTTCCCCATGCTAAAATCATTATTGATAATCAACCGGGAAATATAAATATTCAAAGTCAATCTTTAGCTTTAGGTTATTATCCCCAAATATGGGAAAATAGAAATAATTTTCTAGTTGATGATATTGGTTTTTTAGATAATCAAGACTATTTACATATTATTGGCAGAAATAGCGACAAAATTATTACAGGTGGGGAAAATGTTTACCCAACAGAAATTGAATCAGCAATTAGAAAAACTCAAATGGTAATTGATGTTTGTGTAATTGGTATAGCTGATAAACATTGGGGACAAGCATTAACAGCTATTTATACTCCCAAAAATAAAAATATTTCCCACATAGAAATTCAAAATCAACTCAAAAATCAACTGAGTAAATTTAAAATTCCTAAATATTGGATTTCCCTAGCAAACTTACCCCGTAATGTCCAAGGTAAAATTAACCGTCAACAACTGCAAAAAATCGCTAAAGATATTCTGAAAACATAATACTTGAGATCCCCAACTTTTTGCAATAACTCGGAGATCTATATCCTGAAATCACATAACCTCCTCTCTCGACCTTCTTCTCTCCGCGCCCTCCGCGTCTCTGTGGTTAGTTTCTAACCAATGGTTCATATAGTTCGGTAATTCTTGCCTACTTCTAATACTAACATCAATACAAGTGTGTCTAGTAATTGCCTTAGCAGCTATTACTTCATCTACTGTCATTTCATAGGTAACTTCAAACTTATCTGAACCTATTTTTTCTGGTAACAAACTAATCACTAAATTGTCACCACAATACATGGGACGAAAAAAATCTACATTTGCATGAACAATAGGAAAAGCTACAGACGGATTAGTAAAAAATGATTTAAGATTAATACCAGAAGCTGCTAATGAAACCTCATAAGCTTCATGACAAATTCTCAACACATTGGCGAAATAAACGACTCCAGCCGCATCAGTATCTTGAAATCGTACAGTGTAGTAATATGCGAAAGCCATTTTTAAAATCTCCTCAATTAAGATATACTATTCATATCATTTTACTAGATATTAACTACTAATAGATCTGAACTAAGTACCATGATTGCTGACCTAAATTGTTTCTAGAAAATCAGTTTAAAGGCTGATATATATCCTCAGAACTAGGATTAAGATAGGGATGGTGCACATCAATCAAATGTTGGGCAAAGTGTTGATTAATAATTTCTATCCGTTCTTCCAAGGCATTTTTACCTTTTTGCCAAGATTCTAATAACGCATTGGCAACAATTTGACAACGATTCATACCAAAACTTTCTTGAGGAGCAAATTTTTGATTTGGTTCTTCTGCTAACCCTAATCCCGGAGCTAAGAATTTAGTAAATAAGGGAATTTCTGGCTGAAAATAAGCTTGATGTTTTTGATAAATGTCTTGAAGAATATTCCGAATTGTGGGGTAATCTTGGCATTCAAAATGTAGCACACCTGCATCATAACGCTGATATGCAGCGGGATTATAAAGAACTTGAAAACTAAAGATAATAGCCGCCTTATTTAAGGCTTGGGTTAAGCTATCCATGAGAACAATCGCCCCGGCTGATGTAAAATTAAAATAAATTCGTCCTTCTCTTAAATCAGAATTTCGGGGATTTTGGTTGTCTATGGCTATATTACTAACTGCCATATAACAGCCATTTTGCAAGCGATTTTTAGGCATCCATATTGCTATTAATTCCCCCACTTTATGGGACTTTTTCCGCTGTTGAAGATGACATTCCGGCTCAATATATAAGGTTAATCCATCCTTATTCACAGCCATGCTACCATCAGGTTCAATTCTCAAAATCTGCCAATTGGGCTCATAATGTCCTGTGCCATGATTGCTATGATGCAGTTGTTCATAGAAATTTTTATCTACACCCAAACTATTATTTTCAATTACATTAATATGAGATTGCTGATGATAATTATTTGCTGCTAAGACTGTTTGTAATGAACCATTATAATAAATACCGTAGAGAAAATTTCTCAGCAGTATGTTCAAATACTTCTGTTTTAAAGAAGGTGGGTTTTGTTGAAATCTATTTGCTATATTAGCCGGTAAAGCAAAAGGTTGATAATGGGGATGGTAAATACAGAAATTAGGTTCAATCTGGATATTACTGGCAATATCGAATAAGGAATTTAGGATTTGATTGCTACAATCATCAAACATTAACTTGTTTTGCACCTCAAACTTTAGAGAAATATATATGTAAGCATCGGTAATAATATTACTAACAACCCCGTAGGCGAGTTTTTTCGTAATAAAGAGGGACTAATTGTTGTTGCTTATGAGGACGAGAAGGTTGTTGTAGTCGGGGAAGAGATCCGCAGATTTCTAATTCAGAAATGCCAAAAATAGTTAATACTGATTGCTCAGGCATTGTCAAAAGACTTTTAGCAACTTCCAACATACACAAATTCCTGTTATCAAAGGATTTTTGGCATTCAATTCTGTCTTGAATTTGTTGAATTAATGCTAAACCGGCAAACTTAATTATCCGCATAATAAAGTCTTGATGATATTCTAAAATCATGGGAAAACCATCAAGATAAGCTTGAATTAAGGCTAAAATTGTAGGTTGTAGTGCTTCTAGAGGAATCACCGCTAAATTTAAAGATTCTTCTAACTCTAATGTTGGATCTACTATTAAACTAGACAACCAAATGCTTAAATAACTTGCTAAGAGAGTTCCTAAATCAAAAGCTGGATCTCCCCAACTACAAGCCTCCCAATCAATTAATCTAATCAAGCAATTATCTAGCTGTTCCCATCGAGAATGAACTAAAATATTGCCTAAATGTAAATCGTTGTGAGTTAAACAAGATGGTTTCCACTCATAAGCTAAATCGGCGATCGCTGATTCTAAACTTTCGTAACACTGATAAAGAAGATGAAACTGTAGAGCTTCAGCAGGAACTGTACCAAATGTGTCTGGAGTTATCGAGGGTATACCCTGGGCAGGATTGTAAAAATTGTAGCGAAACTGTCCTGCGGGAGCAGTGGACATAAAATCACGATACTCACGCTTATTAAACGTAGCTCGGTGTAATCCTGCTAACGTAGCGCCAATCGCCCTGGCGATTTCTCTAGGGAAAATACTCCTCTGTTGATAAAATTTTCCTAAGTCCAGATATTCCCCTAAATAGCTTCGGACTAGGATAGAATTTTTCTCATCAAAATGAAGCAAAGATGAAGCGATCGCGCCAATATTACCAATTACTGGAAATTGCTGTAATAATCGGTGAAATAGCCACTCATTAAAGAATTCATGAGCAATTTGATCATGATTAATGCGACATTCTTGTTTGATCAGCAGTTGGCGATTATCTGCAAGTATTACCATTAAATTTCGATTCTTTTTGCTATTTTCTGGCAATACAGATTTATATGTAGCGCCATCTTCCGCGCCACACAGCCCCTTATCGAGCAGGTACTGGATAACATTTTGAGAAGACAGTGATGATAACATGAATGATTTCCTAGTGATTGTAATGGCTAAAGAATTGCGGTGGTCTTGAGAGACTACAGCAGTTCTTAGTTAATGGTGAAAAATTTACGAAACATTGCTACTATCTACTAATATCTCATTTGTGCCAGAAAGACCTGCCAAAATGGCAATATTAGTTATTTTTTTACTTTCAAGTTCACAGAAGAAACTATAAAATCTTGACAATATCCGTAGTAGAGCTTTACACCTTGAATAAAACATTTCTGTTTCAGAAATAATTGCCAGTAGATAGGTAATGACAACAACTATTACTGATTATGGTTAGTGATCCATATTTCCTATACACAAGTAAACAATTTACCATGATTATCATCAGTATTAGTTTATTATCATTCCCGATCATCTCTACTTTAATATGTAAATGACTACACTTGTATTCCTGTAGGTATAAGTTTTATATTACTTCTCGCGGGTGAATCATTCACTTTAATTTCATCCACATCAGGCAAAATCAAAATGTCATAGTCAAAAGTCACCATTATACTTAACTTATGGTGAGAGATAATTTACCCAGTTTGATTGATGGATCATCTAGCAATGCTTACGGCAAATACTACATCTTATACAGCAGTTCAAGTTCTACAACGCCAAGCCGCCTCTCTTTTACTATATCAATCTGTCTTAAAAAGCGATGTGGGCAAAGCATTTCTTAATTTGTTGCAAACCATCCGTTATACTGATGCAGATGGGCGGGATTGTCTGCAGGCCTATGGTAATTACTTCCAAGCTTTAGCCAGCAGTCATCAAACTTGGGAAGAATATTTGATGAAGCAAATTCTCACAGTGGATAATCCTTTTAGCAAATTGGCACAGCAGGAGGAATTTAGTAAATTACCGTCAGCTTTAGTAGTGGCGGTTCAACATGATTTACAAGTATTACAAAGTTTGTATGAATGTAATAGTGCGATTTTAAGCGAGTGGGTCCAAATGGCGACCCATTTACCTATTTCTCCCGTGGTTTGGTACAGAGAACCGGAAACTTTGGGCATGGAACCGGGTTTAATGACATCTATTCCCCAATTAGACAATTGGGGTGAGGCCGTGGCGGATTTAGCCGCCTATTATCAGCAATATGGAACGGGTTTATTTGCCAAATATCGGGCTTTTCGTTGGCAAGATGGACAGTTGCTAGGCATTGCTAATACTGATTCCGTAAAATTGTCTACATTAGTGGGTTATGAGTGGCAAAAAGATGCTTTAGTGAAAAATACAGAATTTTTATTGTTAGGAGAAACAGCGCTGCACGTATTACTTTATGGTAGTCGTGGTTCGGGTAAATCTTCTTTAGTTAAAGCTCTGTTAAATGAGTATAGTCATAGAAACCTGCGTTTAATAGAAGTTTCCAAGTCAGAATTGCCAGATTTGCCGAAAATTGTGGAATTATTGCCAGGAGTTCCCCAGAAATTTATTATTTTTGTAGATGATCTTTCCTTTGAAGAAGATGATGATAGTTTTAAAGCAATGAAAGTAGTTTTGGAAGGTAATATCACGGCTAGACCGAAAAACGTAGTTGTATATGCTACTTCTAACCGTCGCCACTTAATTCGGGAATATTTTACTGATAGACCAGCCCCCAGGGATAACAATGAAGTTCATAGTTGGGATACAATGCAAGAAAAGTTATCTTTTAGCGATCGCTTTGGGTTAACATTAACCTTTGCGGACGCAGACCAAACAACCTATTTACAAATAGTCCAGCACCTAGCAGCAAATATCAATATTTCTCCCGAAGATTTAGAATATAAAGCATTACAATGGGCAACGAGACATAATGGCCGTTCTGGCAGAACTGCAAGGCAGTTTATTGACTTTTTAAAAGCAGATTTGGCTGTATTTGGTGACAATGTGAGGGATAATGAATGACGTTAATTACTAATAATTCTAACAACTTGACTACAATTAAACCTAGCAAGATGCAGCCAACAATAGTTAGTCATCGAGTCGTGCTGGGTATAATCGCTTTTAGTATTAGTTTTGGTTTAAGTCTTGTTCCTAACTGGGATATTTCTAAAGCCTTTTTTACGGGAATAATTACAGTATTAGCTACTTATGCGGCAGCATTTTTGGTTGATAAACGGCGTAGAAGTGATGAACTGAGGATGATTGGTTCTCTCCAAAGACGCATTCGGGATATAGAAGGGTTAAAATCGCGCATTCTCAAGGAAATACACCAATTGGAAGAATATAGAAATTTATTGTATACAGAAACGCAGCAACTAGAAAATCAAATTGGAGATTGTCGTAGTCAAAGAGATGGTTTACATCGAGATATAGGGACATTGGCTGCTCAAAAAAAGCAAATTGAAACCGAATTAAATAATCTACAAGATGAATTTAAAAACCTAGATAACAGCAATATAGAACTAAATAACATTTGCAATAATTTGATTGTTGAAAAACGGCGGTTAGAGGTAAATTGTAACGCCTCCCGTGCCGAACTCCATCAAATTCAACCTCAACTTGAGACAATTAAACAGCAAAAAAAATCACTAGAAAATGATGTAATTCTGTTAGAAAGACTTAAACCACAACTGGAGGAAAAACTTTATGAACTGCGAATAGAAGTTCAAAATCAAGAACTAGAAATTGCTAGACAAAATGATTTGCTATTGCAAACAAATACAGCTATAAATAGTCTCGAAAATACCGTCAATGCTTTACAAAACAGGACAATAGAACAAAAATCTGAAACTAATGAACTGCAAAATCAGATTTCTTTTTTACAGAATGAACGGGATTTATTACAAAATCAAGTTTGGGAATTACTTCAACAAATAGAAACAATTAATCCCCAAATATTACCAGATAATGAAGAAAATGATCTAGAGTTATTTCCTTTTGATGAACTTTTAGAACCATTGGATAATCAAGATTATTACACAGACAATTTACCTAAAGAATGGGATGATTTTTTAAAACATCTTCCCGTTGATAAAATTCAAGTTTTGCAAGCGATACTGGAGGGAGATAATCCTAAAGCTACTATTAAACAGATTGCTGAAGCTAATATTACTACACCAAATCTCTTAATTAATGCTATTAATGACATTGCTAGTAATACTATTGGTAAGTTAATTATTAAAACGAATACCGAAATTCCTGAAATTATCGAAGAACATTTATTAAATGTGAAAATAATGATTACTAAATATTCAGAAATTAGTTAATTTTTGTCCATAAAATTTTAGGGGTAAGGCGCATTGCACCCTACCCCTATAGATGATTTATAGTAGTCCTTAAGGCAGTTAGGATATTAATTGATCTTGAAATGCAGAATTTCGATCCTTACCTGCCGCTTAAACATCAATCAAAATGTTGCCCTCTTCGACTTTAAGGGGATAGATTGGCAAGGTTTTTTCTGAGGAACCCATAGATAGTAATTTACCAACTACAGGTGGGAAGGGACACCAAGTTTTTACTTCACCATTATTTAAGTCAAATGCACTGCGGTGAAAGGGACAAACCAGTGAGCCAGCTTCAATTTTCCCTTTTGCCAAAGACAGTTTTAAGTGAGGGCAGGCATCATCTACAGCATAAAGCTGATTTTCATGTTTTAAGAGTAGAATTTTGCGTTCTCCCACCTTTACCACTTCACGAGCACCCTCAGTCAGTGCATTAGCAGACAAAACTTGAGTCCAAGCCATGAGATTCTCCTAATTTGAATAGACTTGTTATTAGTTTCTCACAATTGCGTCCTATACAGCACTTCCCGGTGTTATGAGGTACATATCTGGCGGGCAAGATGCCCGCACCACAAGAGTTTAACGATTTAATTTTGTACCTCATCAGTGCGGAAAAAGCTATATGATCACTAGTATAACAAGAATCAGAAAAAAAGGCACAGGACTTCCACTTGTGGGAAATTTATTTAGATTTACGCAAATTCAATCGTCTTGACAAAATCTAAAATAGCTTTTTTCATTTTTCTAGCTTCTTCTTTCACAGAACCAGGTGTTTCACCATTTAAAAAGCTGCGTTGACTACTAACGATATACAAACATTCATTATTGACAAAAGACAACAATCCTCTATAGGCATCTAATCTGATTCCACTACCATTACTTTCTTGCTTAGATATAGTTGAACCTTGAGGCATATTTACTAATACATAGTAATATTTTTCTAAGGTATCTTGCAAATATTCTGTATGCTTAACTTCAGCATTGGGAATATTAGAAGTAATTGCCTGAGGGACATATTTATCTACAAGAACTTTATGCAGATATGTTTGATCTTCTTGAGATTCTAGATCATCAATCTGTTCGGGAGAGAGAGGATAATAATCAATTCTTAATAAAGTGCCAATATCATCAGAAAAACTTACCATTCCTTCTTCAGTTTGAATTTTCCCCCCCTGTTCAGAATCAAGGGGAATAGGAACTGTAAAGTTACCCAATGGTGATTGATAAAACTGTTCACCAGCTTCATTTAATATGACTGCTTCATATTCTTCGTCTAAATATTCTTCATCGTCTCCTGCTTCAATTGCATCAATTATCTCTTTGATAATTTCTTGTGCTTCTTGATCTTCCAATTTTAAGGTTATTTGTAGTTGTTTAAGAAAAGCCTTTTTAGATGGGGGAATAATTAAATTTTCTGCATCTAAAAGCATGATAACTCCAGCCCCAAAACCATCTAGAACTACTTCATCAGAAATCGCTGCCTTTGCAGCATTAAACAGAGAACCTAATCCAACATCCTCCGCAATTTCTACAAGTCTATCTACCGTTTCTAGCATTTCTTCCTCTGAGTATTCATCAAATATCTCAAAATCCCAGAGAATATCAGCTAAACTTTCCGCATCTATATTATCAATACCAGAATCAACTATGGTTGTAATTACAGCAATTGCTGCTACCGCTTGTTGTTCGTTCAATGATTCTTTGATTTTATCTTGGGAATTGAAAATATAATCATACTTTGTCATCATTTTTATCTCCTTAATTAATCTGCTGTTTGTACTTAATTACTAGGTTGAGAAATCCGGTTTTCAATATCTGCCAATGTTCGTAATAATAGGCGATTTGCCTGTAATTGCCAACCCCATTTTTGAATTCTAAAGGCCGCTACAGTCCCTCCTATAGCTGCTAATAACCCCAGGGGTTGATTTAGGGAAATCCCAAATAACAAACCCAAACCAGCAATTCCCCAAAATGGCAAGGCCACGACTTGTCTTTGCTCCTCCACAACTTCTGCAATTTTACCAGATGGCATTGTAGCTGATAATGTTGCTTTTAGTTGCCTCTGTTCTGTTAATGATAATGATAAACTAATCTTGCGGCGGAGTTTTTCCATTTTGCGGGCATCAGTGCTATACTCCGTAAGTTCATCTTCTGCCATTTTTAGCCATCGTTCCAATTGTGACATAGTAGATTAAGTTTTCTGACTGTGTTAGAGCTATTATTCTACATTTGCACACAATTACCAATAGATAAATCAGAATTTTTTTAGTTCTGAGGATCATAGATGGTCATACAGTCCTAGAATAGTATTGAATTGTTATTATTTCAAAAAAGCACTACAATAAGAGATGAAAAAAAATTGGTTTCGATTAGGAATAATCACAATATTTCTGTTTTCACTTGGTTTACGTTTTTGGGGATTAAACAGATTTAATACTCTAGTATTTGATGAAGTTTATTTTGCCAAATTCGGTAATAACTATCTTACCCATACGCCATTTTTTAATGCTCATCCACCATTAAGTCAATATATAATTGGATTGGGTATTTGGATTAGTAAGTACATTCCCATTGGCCGAGATACTGTAAATAGTCTCACAGATTCCTTATTATCCCCTTGGAATTATCGTTGGGTAAATGCGCTCACGGGTTCATTAATTCCCGTAGTCGTAACCTTATTAACTTATCAATTTAGTTATCGTCATCGTTTTGCTTTATTAGCAGGATTCTTTACCGCTTGTGACGGATTATTTTTAGTAGAATCTCGTTATGCTTTAAGTAATATCTATATCATTATCTTTGGTTTACTCGGACAATGGTTATTATTATTAGCCTTAGAAAAGCAAAAACAAAAACGTTGGTTTTGGTTAATTCTCTCTGGTATCAGTTTTGGTGCTTGTATTGGCACAAAATGGAACGGTTTATGGTTTTTAACTGGTACTTATGGGGTATGGATAGCAGCTTGGATAATTCGCTGGTTACAATCTTTTGATAATATTTATCGTGTGCCGTTATTCCCTTATTTAAAGTTTTTTAAACATCGCCATAATTTCCCAGTTGATACTATAGAAATACCCTGGCAAAACTTGACAAAAATAAATATTTGGCAAATGTTTTCCTATTTAGGAATTATTCCCGCAGCTATTTATAGTCTAATTTGGATTCCTCACCTCCAACTTGATAAAAGATATGGATTTATCGAAGTCCATAAACAAATTTTGCAATTTCATCTACAATTAGGTGGTAATAGCCCTAGTATTCATCCCTATTGTGCTGCATGGTATAAATGGCCATTGTTAACTCGGCCTATGGCTTATTATTATCAAACTGCTCAAAGTTCTAAGGATTCCTTACCTGTATTTGGACCACCTTTACCTGATGGTGCTGGTAAAGTAATTTATGATGTTCATGCTATGGGTAATCCTTTTTTATGGTGGTTCGGTTTAGCTGCAATGATATTTTTAATTGGTATGGTAATAATAACAATTACGAGGCCAGCAATAGAAAAACAGCAGTTATTTATCCCTAAAAATCTCAGCATTGATACCGGGATTGGATTATTTTTAATCATAAATTATGGGGCTAATTTCCTCCCTTGGGTAGAGGTAACAAGGTGTACTTTTATCTATCATTATATGTCTGCGGTTGTATTTACATTTATAGCCATTGCTTGGTTTGTTGATCAATGTTTACTAAGTTATTATCGCACCTTGCGGTTTTTAGGTGTAACTATAACTTTTATAATTATGGCCGCCTTCATTTTCTGGATACCTATTTATTTAGGTTTACCCCTCTCTCCTGATGATTATAGAATGCGGATGTGGTTTAATTCTTGGATTTGATTAGACATTTCAAGAAATGAGGTATGCGTATTCTAGAACCATTGTCGAGACGTGGACTGGGTAAAGATTCTTGGCTCGACATTCTTTTTCGGAAAGATAATATATTGAGAACTTAACCTTTATAACCCTTATTATTTGGCCTTTGCGCGAGACTTAAAAAAATGAAATCATCAGCCTTTATTTAAGAGTTAAATAAAAGTTGATGAATCATACTAAACTACCGCTTCTGCTTTTTCCTCTATTTTTGCCTTCACCGGTACATAGGGTGTTTCTGCACCTTGAGCTAAATACACAGCTAATTGACTTTCAATTTCATCACGGACAATTTGCCGATATTCCATAAAATGCTCAATGTGAGCGCAGGTGGAAACGTATTGTTCAATCACCTTGGGGTTATGCTTGAGAATACTAAATAAATGATGCCAGAATTTCCAGCGGGTTTGTCGTTTAAATCCTTGTCGCCAAATTACAATTAATAAGGCTCTCACAACTACCCATTCTGGTGTTTTTGCTGGTGCTGTCCATTTGGGAGTACCTAACATCATAAAACAGCGATAGGTGCGGTCTAAATAGGCCGCAGGGTCATATAAAGCACAGAAAGCCTCCACATATTCCCTGGCCAATTCTTCTAAAGGACGGGTAGGAATAAAATTCATCAATGTGGTTTGATTGATGTTCCCATCTTGATTTTCCCGTAATCTTCCTTCCTTTTTCAACCGATGCCATAAAGCAGTATTGGGTAATGCTTGTAACATAGCAAAAGTTGTAGAAGGGATAGCTGCTAATTCAGCAAAGCGGACAATGCGATCGCCAGCGCCAGACTTTTCACCATCAAAGCCAATAATAAACCCAGCCATGGGTCGCAAACCTGCTTTAATAATAGTTTCTACAGATTCAGCCAAGGAACTGCGAGTATTTTGGAACTTTTTAGTTAGTTGTAAACTGTCTTCATCTGGGGTTTCAATGCCCAAAAATACGGCTTTAAAACCACAATCTACCATCAATTCCATCATTTCGACATCTTGCGCCAAATCAATGGAAGCTTCTGTATCAAAATTGAAAGGATACTGATGTTCTTCCATCCAAACTTTTAACTCTTTCAGCAACAATTTTACATTACGTTTGTTGCCAATAAAGTTATCATCTACCATAAAAACACCGCGCCGCCAACCTAAATCATAGAGATAATCTAACTCGGCTAAAAGTTGTGCAGGGGTTTTCGTTCTCGGTTTGCGTCCGTATAAAACAATGATGTCGCAAAATTCGCACTGGAAAGGACAACCCCGGGAAAACTGCACCGACATCATATCATAAGCGCTGAAATCTAATAAATCAAACCGGGGAATAGGTGTACTAGTAACATCAGGCTTTTCAGTAGCGCGGAAAACTCCAGATTTTTCTCCCCGTTGTACCGCTGCTACAAACATGGGTAAAGTGAGTTCCCCTTCATCAAGAATCAGGTAATCTGCCCCTGCGGCTTCCACTTCATGGGGTGTGGAGGTAGGATAAGGACCACCTAAAGCTACCAATTTACCGCGTTTTTTCGCTTCTCGAATTTGTGCCAATAAGTCTTGTTTTTGGACAATCATGGCGGAAAAAATCACCATATCTGCCCATGCCCATTCTTCCTCAGTGGCGGCGCGGATGTTACGATCTACAAGCTTGAATTGCCATTCTTGGGGCAAAATTGCCGCTACTGTTACCAAACCCAAAGGTGGTAACAAAACTTTTCTGTCAACTAGTGCCAGAATTTTCTCATAGGACCAAAAGGTGCTTGGAAATATTGGATAAACTAGCAAAACACGCATAGTATCACCCCTCACGATTTATTTGTGATCTAACTGTAACTAAAAATTCAGACTAATTGACTTTTTTCTCAGTTTGTCCGTTGTATGGGAGAATGGGGGGATTGTCAGAATCAGGATATCCAGGATTTAAGGATGAACAGGATGAAGACTGAGATTTCAGTTTAAAGATTATTAATCCTTTTAAGTCGCGTTCTGAAAATCTGTGTTGTGTGTAATAATAGAGCAATAATTTTGATCGCTTGGTTGATTATGAAAGTAGACTTGGCACCGATTTTTGAACTAGGGTTGTCAGAAAAGCTACAACTTCTGGAAGATTTATGGGATGATATTGCTACGAAATCAGCTAATCTTCCTGTATTAGACTGGCAAAAAGAAGAACTTGCTCAAAGAAAAGCTCTCCATTTACAAGATCCCAGTTTAGCCAGTTCTTGGGAATCAGTAAAAGCAAGAATCCGTAGTAACATAAGTTTCTAGTTAGGGAATTTGTCTGAATCAGGATGTCCAGGATTTAAGGATTTACAGGATGAAAACTGGAATTTTATTACCAATTACCCATTACCAACCTTAACTAGATGATTAGTAACTTGAGTTAGTAACTATATATGGTGAAATTATTCCAGATCAAAACATTACTAGATTTAAATTACCAAATACTTCTGACCTTTTCAATACGTTTAAGCAAGACGTAATTGATACTATAAATTCAATCTTAGAATAACATACAGCAGTTTGATATCAAGTCCAGTACAAGAATAGCTATCTAAATAGGGTCAAAAAACAATCCACAATGATTAAACCAATTGAGAGCATTTTCATCAGTAATAGCATTAACC
>NZ_JACJTO010000004.1 GCF_014698755.1 Aphanizomenon flos-aquae FACHB-1287
CTTCTGAATTTGTAAAAGTTTGAATGGGAGAATTTTCTTCTGTAGCTGCTTCTGAATTTGTAAAAGTTTGAATGGGAGAATTTTCTTCTGTAGCTGCTTCTGAATTTGTAAAAGTTTGAATGGGAGAATTTTCTTCTGTAGCTGCTTCTGAATTTGTAAAAGTTTGAATGGGAGAATTTTCTTCTGTAGCTGCTTCTGAATTTGTAAAAGTTTGAATGGGAGAATTTTCTTCTGTAGCTGCTTCTGAATTTGTAAAAGTTTGAATGGGAGAATTTTCTTCTGTAGCTGCTTCTGAATTTGTAAAAGTTTGAATGGGAGAATTTTCTTCTGTAGCTGCTTCTGAATTTGTAAAAGTTTGAATGGGAGAATTTTCTTCTGTAGCTGCTTCTGAATTTGTAAAAGTTTGAATAGATTGATTTGGTAAATTATAATCTGAATTTTCCTGCCTTAATAAACCTAAAGTATTAATATTACTTAGAGACTGTCTTCCTAATGGTGATATAAATTTGGTAGACAAAAAACTTTGTCCAAGAGGAGGAGATGAAAATAAAGGATTTTGTATTCCCAATGGTGTTAAGTTGTTTACGTGCTGGGAATCAATATCATGATTATCTATATTTTGAAATTGACTATTCTCCATGAGTTACTTCCTTATCCTGAGCATAACCTGTGTATATTAATTAAAATTTTTATACAGGATTCATATTTGATTGTTGGAAAAATTAGTAGACTTTAATTTTCTAAAGTATTCTTACATTCCCTTGGTTATTTTCAATCCTTCGTAAGCTAGATTCAATTCCTCTATAGCAACACTGTTCGCACTAGCTTGTAACGAAGGCGCTTTCCAACCAACAGGAATAGCTCTTACTAATGTCCAGGTTTGCATACGATCACCCGCCTGATTAAATAAGATAATATTAACATCTAAGCGTTGTTTTTGTGCACCACTTAAAACCTTACTCACCCATTTCCAAAAACTGATATCATTTGTAATTCCTCTTTTCAGATTAACATCATTAAATTTTGCCTGTTTGAGTAAAACGTGTTGTTGATCATTTAAGCCACCTTCTAAGTAAATTTCCTTGTCTATGGTTACCCCTAGTCCCGAACATTCACTAAACGCCGCACAAATAATGCTATTAACTTCCACATAAAACCGATTGGCTGTAACATAGTTCATTGGATTATTCATTAGAACCCCCTTGTCATATTAATTATCCTACTCTACGCTCTTTTTGTCGATATAAGTCTTCCTGCATAAGTTGGTAAACTCTAGTTCCCAACTCTATTTGCATTTGGCGATTATTAAGAATTTTAGTCACTAATGGTAACAACTTATTATTATCTTCAGTTTCGCTGGTAAGAATTTGCCAAGAGGCTGCATATCCAGCGATAGCGGTCAAGTCTCCTACTGGCTCAAATAATAACTCTATTCCAGGCTCAAAGCAAGATTGGTTTGTTTCCAAAGAAGAAGGCATGAGAATATTGTAATGAACTTACTACTTCTACACTTTAGACAATTATAATATCCAGCAGGAATAAATCAATATTTTAATATATAGCACTTTCCATGCTAGTGATGTACAAAGTTTTTTAGTTGATTTAAGAAACAGAGAACAGGGAAGAAATTAATTTGTACTTCATTAGAATGGGAAACGATATATCCTCTTCACATATTTTTACAAACCCTCGTTTGACTTCCATTAAAATTTAGAATAAAATACATAATCATACTACCTTATTAAGTAGAATAGATAACAATTTACAAACGGAGATAAATGTATGAATTATCCTAAGTATTTAGCTTTGCTGTCTTCAACTTTATTAGTAGCTTTGGTTAGCAGCACCAGTTTACCAGTCATAGGATCTAGTGTTTCTAAAGACATTTTAACTAAACGGGAATCCAGCCGAGCAGTTGCATTAACAAAGAAAGCCAAAAAACCTAGAAGAAAAGTTTTAATGTTTTCTAACCTCAATGTTGTAGCTCCTTCTAATCTTAGTTCACGTTTCGGTGGATTGCGGAGTGAATCTTGCAAGCAACAAGATGATATTATTGCTTTACTACCTGCTGATCAAAAAGCGACAGACTTAAATAAGTCCGGTAAACAGCAAGTTAATGATATTACTCATTTAACTGCTGACCCATATCCAATAGTATTATTTTATCTTCCTCAAAACTCTCCTACTCAAGCACGTTTTTATTTACAGGAAGAAAATAAACGATTTGTTTACTTAGCAGATGTTCAAATGCCTACAGATAATAAGCAAAATGGTATAGTGACTTTAAACTTTTCTGATATTGCTAAAGCTAATAATTTACCAGAATTAACGACTGGCAAAAATTATTCCTGGAAGCTAAAATTTATCTGTGAAAATAAGATTGAGGACATTGATAAGAAATCTCCAGAAATTAGTGGTTGGATTAAAAGGATTGATCTTAACACTTCCTTAAAGAATCAATTGGGCTCTAGCTATATCAATAATCAAGACTCAAAAGATTCTGACGTAATTTCCGAGCAATTAAATCAGACAGAAACAAAAGATTATCCCAGCGTGTACACAAACAATGGTATCTGGTATTCTGCTGTTAGTAGTCTAGCCCAATTACGCAATAAAAATCCAGAAGATTTAGATATTAAATTAGATTGGGAAACTCTATTAAAATCAGTAAAGCTTGAAGAAATTTCTGATAAACCAATAAGAGGTTCAGCTACTATCCAAAAAATTCAAGTAGACAAAAAATGAAAAATATCAAACCAGAAATTTTTACAAATGAGACTTTGCAATCTTTATAATTCACAAAAATCAGACTAATCTCGATCACATCCCATCTCTGGCAACCTTTTCTCTCGACTAATTTGGACTAAATGATCTTTACTTCCACTGCCAATCACTATATCATTCTGGACAATTTTAATATCCAAGCTATAAATTGTTTTTCCGTTAGATAGGTTGCCAATTTCCTTACCATTTCCATTTTTCAATAATAGAGAACGCATACCTCCTTTTGTCAAAGGCCAGAGTCTAATCTTAGCATCATCACCACCACTAACTAAATAACAAGCATTGGCAGTTAAAGATATACTTCGTACAGGTTGTTCATTTTGTCCACTATTCCACTTATCAACAACTTGACCACAAATTTTGCTGTTAGTTTCTAAACAATCTTTGACATTGAAAATTGTAATGTTTCCTTGAGTATTGGCTGTTGCTAATAAATTAGGATCAGATTCTGCTGTGGCTAAAGTGGTAATATAGTCGTCTTTGCCTCCTGGATATGGATATGATATTTGATTAGTTTTATTTTCTGCCCAATTCCAAAGAATTAGCTGGTTATAGCGCCCAGCAATAGCTAGAATTTTCTTATCTTTACCAATAGATTTAATAGAAGATATAGCAAAATTTAGTTGTTTGGTAAGAGGTTTTAACTTGTAAAGGGTGGAATTTCCTGAACCACAATTAGGAGCATTTTGTAAATCCCAACCCCTAACCAAGCCACTACCATGACCACTAAATAGATAATGTGAATCATTACTAAACTCTAACGCTAATACCCGATCATCTTTTCCCGGAGAAAAACAATATTTTGGTTTTTTATTGTCACTCAATAAATCCCAGATTTGGATTTCCCCATTTTCTAACCCAGCGGCTAAAAAGTTATTATCCACAGGTCGTAAACGAATCAATCGTACTGCTTTACCAGTATTACCGATTTGGCGAATTTTAGGATTAGCCCAAAACTTGAAAATATTAAAACCACTAACTCTCCAATTAATCATAGTTTGGTCATCTGATGCACTAATGATATTTTCACCTACACCATTAAATTGGACAGAGTTAACAGCATCATTATGTCTAGTGGGTGGTTTAAATAATAACCACCAGAATAGACATAATAATAAAATCACGCTACCAGTTTGGCACCAATAGGGAATAATGGGTTTAATTAACAATGGGATTTGTTCAACTTCATTGGGTAAATCTAGATTTTCTTCTTGAGACCAGGTAGCTTCAATTGTCGGTGTTATGTATTTGGCTTGACCGAACCAATGTCGAGGACAACTTACTTCTAGATTTAATTGTTTAGTGTCTTTTGGTGGTAAAGGGGATGTTTTTGGAGTGACTAGAAAAGTACAGGGTGGTTGATCTTGATCAACAATGTTTATACCTACTTCATCTTGATAGACATTACTATTATTTTCAAAAATTAGATCATAGGTAACAGAATCAGAACGCCAAAATTTCCAAGCTGGTTTAGCCGTAATTTCTTGAATTTTTTCAGGTTTGTAAACAAAATTCAAACTCCCTTGTGGAAGGATTTTTATTTTTCCTTCTATGCAATCTTTAGGACTATTTTTATGAGTTACTTCAACCTGAAAAGGATAAAGCTTACTAATAATTTGATAATTATTGGGTAGTTTCAGATAAAAGATTTGCTTCCCTTTTTCATCAGGAGCTAATTTTAAATCATATTCGGAAATTCCATCCTTTATCCAACTGTAATCTAAATTTAATAACTTGATTTTCGCCTTTATTTCCTGTTGATTAGGATTATAGATATAAACTGATATATTAAACTCCTGAGTATCAGGAAATTTTTCCAAGTAATCTGGAGATAATTCAATTTTTACCGGTTTTAAAGAAGTTGCTGGTTTAATGTTTAAATCTTTAATAAGTTTTCTAGTGGGTTGATTTGGTGTGGTGCTTGAAAAAACTTCCACCGTAATGGGCAAATTTCCCACAAAACCAGGTTCTGGGGTATCAAAGATTTCTAGAGAAAATTTTGTCAAATCTCCTTGAGGAATCAACTTACTAACTTCTGGACTGACACGATACCAATAATCTTTTGGCTGCTTTTTTCCATAACTTGCTTGTAATTGTAATTGAATATCCGCATAGTCATTAGTATTATTACTAACGGTAACTTCGTATTTAGCAGGTTGTTCTCCTGGGGTTAAGTCAACTTGTTTTGACTCAACTTCAATCTCAATTTGATTGGTTTTCATGTTGTACCTGATAACTAACTAAATAAATGATGACTAAAGGTAATTTTCTTGAGAGTTTAGATTGCTATAACTACTTTACTAATTGGGTAAGTTCTCTTCTGCGCCAAGCAAAATGTAGAATATTCATTCCCATTTCTTGAGCACTACGAATAGTTTCACGAGAAAGAGAAAGATTTCCATTTAATCCCCAAGCAGATGATAAATTACCAATTACAACAATAATTCCTTCACGATTCAAAACCAAAATAGGTTGTTTATTAACACTAGGAAGTTGATTAAAAAGAAATGGTGTTTTTCGTAAAGGATGATTTTCTATCAGTTCGATAGATTCTAAATTAGTTTTGAATTTTTGATTGTAAAATTCAGCTATATTTCTAGTTATGGATTCTAATCTATTTGTAATCTGTCTTAATTCATCCAATAAAATTTCTCGATCATCATTTAATTCTACCTCTTTTTCTGTATCAATGATATCTTGTTGTAATTCTTGTTTAATTTGCATAAATTGTCCAATTTCTTGAGATTGTTTAGAATGTTCTATTAAGATCACACCTCCAGTTTCTAAATATTTCTTTATATCATCAATTTGCTGTTGCTGAAAGTCCTGAAATTGTTGATCAGTTAAAGAAATTAAATCATATTCTAAAAGTGAATTAAGACTTGATTTGTCACTTATTTTTAAAGTGCCTAAAGCAGGATAAAGTTGATCTAGAGATTGTAGTAAATAAGAAAAATTTGATGGTTGAATATCATCAGAGAATACTTCTTGCCATTCCCCTAAATTTGTATAGATAGCAGTGCGAATAATTGATAATGGTCTCCATTTTGCTGGATAACGATAGCGAAAATCTAATTCATTATCTTGAGGATCAAATACATTATCAGCAACTTTGATATTTTTGGGAGCAGTTAGATTAACTCTGCATAGTTCCACCTCATTTTCTTGAGGAGAATCAGTTCTTTCTTTAATTTCATACTCTTCAGTTACCTCTCCATCAAGATTTTTTAATTGGCTAGGCTCTTTATAACTAATCACAAAATAGACAAGTAAAGATTCTCCAGGTATTACCTGAGCAGCAATTACTTTCTCCCGCTCTTGTTCAAGAATAATACAGTTACCATATCTATCAATAGCAATACCCGGTTGAAACTTTAAAACAAATTCATATTCGGTTCTAGTAGCAGTTTTTTTTAAAAGACGTACACCTAAACCACAAACAATCCCAGCTTGATTGAGAGATTGATAATGAAGATTCTGGCGTTGATGATGATAATTATGGGCTATATGCCATTTTTTACTATTGATGAGTAAGCCATCTGTCACTTCAAGACGCTTTAAGGGCTGTTTTTCTGGTTCAGACCAAGGTTTTGTCATAAGACCTCACAGTAAGTGGGAAAATTAGTCTCTTCAGACCTGAGTGGGAAAAGACTCCTGCGGTTAAAACCGCATTTGATATTTTTTCATTATGCCTTGAAGTTGGCAAATTCGGGGTGCTTTTGTAATCTACTTTTAACGGGACAATTACTGATACAAATTTTCCCACTCTGTATGTTTGGCTCAAAAAGCCTCCTATCTCTGGAGTAATGTTAGTTAAATACCTACAGTTTATTAGGCTTGTAACAATGCTACCAATGGCTTTATAACTACAGCACTTCACGGTGTTATGAGTTACATATCTAGCGGGCAAGATGCCCGCACCACAAGAGTTTCATGATTCAACTTTGTACCTCATCAGATCGGAAAACGCTGTATAATCCCTTTTGGGTTAAGTTACTGACGGAATTTAGGTATTGAGGTTAGTGGGTTCAAGATTAATAATATCAATATTAAGTTCATAGGTACAGAAAGCTGGTTTTTCTTGTTCAATAATTTGGCGAACTAACTGTTCATCTATCTGATCTGTCTCTGGATGACGGAGGCGGACAATAAAATGGTAAGGCTTACTACCACCAATAATCGAATTTATTCCCAATTTAGTTTTATCATCTATTTTAAAACCTTGTTCAAAAATATCCTGAATGTCAATATATTCTTCATCTAAGGGTAAACCTGTGTACAGATGGAGAAAAAATCGTAATCCCTTCTTTGTCCCTCTCCATCTATAAATTTCCATCGCCTGATGAATTAGATAGCGTTGGCGCTCTAGGGTGATATTGGGGATAAACCGCCAGCCTACCCAATAAGCCAAAAAAGGCAGCATGGCTTCTGGTGCGGTGCGAGGGTCTAAATAAGCATGAAGAACATCTAAAGCATCAACAACCGGTTCAAAGGTTTGTTCAAAAATATTTAGTAACCGACCAATAAAATCTACTTCTCGATAGAGATCAGGTAAAAAATTGAGGTAAAGACTACGGGGACGCAGATAAAGATGAAAATCTGCCGATTTAACATACAGTTCTGCTGGTAGATTGGTTAAATTTTCTGCAGTTAATCCTGGGTGATCCTGGAAAGTATAACGAATATGAATTCGCCCAAAATAATCTAGGTTAATATATCGATCTGATTGGAAAGATTTTTGAGATTCAAAAAAATCTTCGGGAATTTGACAGCAAAGCCCCGCTTCTATTTTTTTTTGAGGAGCAATTTGGTTATTTTCAATCCGAAAAACATACCAATGATTGGGGAAATTTGTCTCAATTTGAATTTCAAAGTAGATATATTTTTGTTGGCTACGATTTTCTAGTTGGATTAGCATTTCACTAGCTTCTCCTGGATAGATAACTAGATCCTTACTGGTTTTATTTTCTAAGTTGCTTAAAGCCGCAGTCATTGAGAAAGATTGGCCAATTTGTGAACTGTTAGTAATTGGCTCTAACGCAGTTTCTGCTATCTTCATTGGTGTCAGTTGCAGATCTAAAAGTTGAAGATCAGCGGAACTATTTGTGGATAAGTTGACCATCACACCCCCAAAATATTAACTAGAATAAATGCCCTATCCCGACTTTATTTATATTTTTGCAGCTTTTGTGAACTACTAGAAGGTGTTTTGGTTTCCCTTTTTAAATGTAAAAACCCTGAAAATTTCTTTACTCTTCCCTCTTCCCTTTTACTTGTATCGTCATGAAGTACACAGCAATTTATTGACTGTTCCCTGTTCCCTCAAACTAAAGAACTTTGTACCCACAAGCATGGAAACTACTATATACAGACTCATCTCATCACCTCGTCGGGGAGGTGAGAGGCTTCTACTTTCTCCGCTAAAATCTATCGCTTGAAGCGAGAACGTTGTTGACGGCGTTGCTTATGTCTCGCTATGGCTTTGCGCTTTTCTTTCTCCAAAGGTGTCTCAAAGTGACGCTTTTTCCGCATATCTTGGAAAATTCCCGCTTTAGAAACTTCCCGTTTAAATCTTCTTAACGCTGACTCAATACCTTCATTCTCACCTAAAACCACTTGTGTCATTCCTATTCCTCCGTATTTTGAAACAATTTGAAACAATATTAACAGCTAGAGAGCCAGACTTAAATGAGTAATCTCAGAGTCAAAAGACACAGAAATTTTTTAAACAACCAGCTAACATACTAATACTGAACCGTCGCTGAACTCTTCCCTAGGGTCTGACTATCGCTGATATCTCAGTCCTAAACTGTTCGAGCTTCACCCTTACTGAGTAACACTATAAAATATTCCAGCAGCACTTAGCCAGGGGCTGCATCTGCTGGATACTATAGATTTTAATTTTTTTTAAACGGACTTAATAGCGATTGCGATCACGATCACCACCACCGCCGCCGCGTTCTCCACCGCGATTACCCCAATTGCCGCCACCACCACGAGGTCTTTCTTCCTTGGGTTTAGCTTTGTTAACTTTCAACTCGCGCCCCATCCATTCAGCCCCGTCAAGAGCTTCAATAGCTGCGGTTTCCTCGGCCTCTGCTGCCATTTCCACAAAGGCAAAACCCCGTGGACGACCAGTTTCCCGGTCTGTAGGTAGCTGGACACGATTAACTGTTCCATACTCCGCAAAAGCCCGTTTCAGGTCATCCTCTGTTACCTGATAGGACAAATTTCCAACATAAATCGACATAGAGAACGGTCTCCCAAATCAGAGAGTGTAGAGAGTTAGATCCGGAGAGACGCATTTAAAAAAATCTTAAAACGACTTACTCAACCGAAAATAATCCTTGATATCCCCCAGTATAGCACTACATGAGAATATTAACACATAATCAGCAAAATTTCCCAACAAAAATTACAGCATTGTCAGGCGACCAGCCATTATCAATACTGCTTTAGTGGGAAGTAAACCGTGCAAGAATGCTTTGTGCTGCTTGACACAGTAACTCATGATTCTGATAACTACTTGCTAGTAACTCTCCCCATTGATGAATGTCCTCAGTGTTGTATTTTAATGGTGTACAATCAAAATGAGTAAATTTGCCACCTGCTTCTGTGAGAATTAATTCAGGAGCAGCCATATCCCAGTCTTTAGGTGCGGATTTACCAGAAAGGGAAATATAAACATCTGCTTGCTGTTCAACTATTGCGGCAATTTTGCAACCGACGCTACCAATTGCTTTTTGATTTTGACAGGGTAGATGCCGTAAAAGATATTCTAACCTATCGTTACGATGTGAACGACTAACAACTAAAATTAGATCTTCAATATTTTTATGGGAGTTAACTCGCACGGGTACAGCCCCGGTAGAGGTTTCCATAAAAGTTCCATTACCTCTGGTGGCATAGTACAGCTTTTTTGTCTCTGGAACTGCTACTACGGCTAACATTGTCTGTGTTCCTTGAACTAAGGCAATATGAATTGCATATTCCCCAGTTTTGTTGATAAAGTCTCTTGTCCCATCTAATGGGTCAATAATCCATACCCACTCGGAGGGATTTTTCCCCTGTTGTGATTTATAAGTTTCTTCGCTGATATATCCAAAGTCTTGATTACCTAAAGCGGCTTGTAGTTGTGATAAGATATATTCACTTACTGCTAAATCCGCAATGGTGACAGGTTCGTTATTTTTATACTTAATATCTAAATTTGTTTTTTCATCATTACCGTGATAATAAGAACTTAGAAGACTGGCTGCACCCCAACCTACTTCTCTCGCAATTGTTAATATTTTTGTTAGGTCTTTCATAAATTCATCCAATGGCGTGTACCGAAATATTTGCAAGCATTAGTAGCAATATTACCAGCTAAAGCTAGGGCATCAATAAAACTTGTTTGTAAAATATAATTACAGAAAGCACCGTGAAAAATATCTCCTGCTCCTAGTGTATCAACGGTCTGTATTTTGGGTACATTGACTACACCAGACTGACCGCAAGTTAGGTATTGAATGGGATTTTCTCCTTGAGTAATGGCAATATGAGGAATGTTAAAATCTTGCAAGTAGTTAAAAACATCTTGCTGATTTTTGCAGTTAGGGGGATAAAAATTAGCTGAACATAGGGCATAATTTACGAAAGGTAATATTTCTGCAAAACCTGGTTTCCAACTACCACCATCAATGACAATGGGGATATTATGGGTTTTGGCAGTTTGGGCAAGATGAAAACTAATAGCCATTTGATGCCCATCAATTAAGATAATATCAATATTTTCTAAAATATTTGGGGGGATAGAGGTAATATTTGCCTGGGTTTTGACGGCATTAATAGAAATTACGGCTCTTTCTCCTGTTCCTTGAGTGACAATGATAGAAGAAACCGGTGGTGGTGTAATCTGATGAGGATCTAAGTCAATAATAGCAACTTGGCAATTTTCTAAATCTGTACAAATTAGCTGTTTCATGGGGTGAGAACCCAATACACCTAGAATTGTGGCTTTGTTTCCTAAGTGACTGAAGGTAACTGCGGCATTGGTTGCGGGTCCTCCTGCTGCTACAGTATAGTCAGTGGCAACTAGTTTTTGATTGTTTTGGGGGGGAGAGTCCGCGAGATAAATGAAATCTAAGGTAATTAAACCGACAAATAGGGCAGATTTGATCATTGCTAATTGATAAGTTTCTCGAAGTATTAAGTAAATTATAGGAAAGTTTATGAATTTAACTACCCATGATGATGATTTTTATGCTTGGACTCAAGAACAAGCACAACTTTTGAGAACTGGAAAATTTAACCAAATTGATTTTCATTATATTGCTGAAGAAATTGAAGATATGGGACGTTCTGAAAAACGAGAATTAGAAAGCCGATTAGAATTACTACTTATGCACCTACTTAAATGGCAATTTCAGCCTAACTTACGTTCTCGAAGTTGGCAACTAATAATTAAAGAACAACGTTTACGTTTAGAAAAACTTTTGGCAGAAAATCCTAGTCTTAAATCTTTTTTAGCTGATTCTTTAGAAAAAATCTACCAACTGGTTATTATTAGTGCAGAACGAGAAACCGGATTGTCTTCATTTCCCCAAATTTGTCCTTATAGCATGACAGACATTTTTATATCTGAATTTTTGCCTAATCAAGTTAGCTGAGGATAATGATGCAAATCCTAGTAAAATAGTGTTAAGTAAATTCAGAAATGAAATAGTAATTGATATGCAAACTGAACCAAGACCAGGAACACTTTATATTGTCGCTACACCCATTGGTAACTTAGAAGATATGACTTTTAGAGCGGTACGAATTTTGCAAGCGGTGGATATGATTGCAGCAGAAGACACACGCCATACAGGTAGATTACTACAACATTTTCAGGTAAAAACACCCCAAGTTAGTTACTATGAACATAATAGTAATAGTCGTATTCCTGAATTATTAGAACATTTAGAATATGGAAAAACGATTGCATTAGTAAGTGACGCAGGAATGCCGGGAATTTCTGACCCTGGATATGAGTTAATTAAGGCTTGTATTGATAATAATATAACAGTTGTTCCTATTCCCGGTGCAAGTGCTGTAATTACGGCTTTGAGTGCGGCTGGATTACCAACTGATAGATTTATTTTTGACGGTTTTTTACCAGGGAAAAGTCAAAAACGCCAGGAATATTTAACATCTTTACAAGGGGAATCTCGAACTTTAGTTTTTTATGAATCACCCCACAGATTACGAGATACTTTAGCAGATTTGGGAGAAATTTTAGGAAGCGATCGCTCTTTAGTTATAGCACGAGAACTGACGAAATTATATGAGGAATTTTGGCGGGGAACAATTGCCGAGGGGATTACCCATTACCAAGACAAAGAACCTCAAGGAGAATATACTCTTTTAGTAGCTGGAAATCCACCTAGTAAACCTCAACTCACAGAAACCGAATTAAAAAACGAACTATTATCAATGATTAAACAAGGTATTTCTCGTTCTCAAGCCAGTCGTGAGATAGCAAAGGATACGGGTTTATCTCGTCGCTATCTCTATCAACTAGCTTTGACAATTGAACTTAGTAGCTAAGTACAGAGACGGTGATCACAACATGATCTAAAATAATATACAAATGCCCGTAGCAGTGCTCACGCTATCCCTCCAAAGGAGAACATCGTATCATTAAAGTCGTAGTCACTAACCCCCACACCCGCAGGTAAATCTTCAAAACCAAAGGTATTATTCCCAAAACTTTTCAAATGAGCCGCACCGTCGGGGTTAGCTACCCCAAAGCTAAAATAGGCCACAGGTAAAGTTGTGTAATTTTGGGCATTAGCTGGGCTATTATTCGGATTTGCAGCCAAGAAGGCATTAATTGCTTGTTGAATATTACCAGAGAAGTTACCACCATTAGCAATTGCGAAGGGAGAATAGATTTTACCACGAGTGACAACGACATCACTTGCAGCACCACTACTTAAACCCCCTACTCTGACAATAAAGTTATCTACTACTTTACTCAAAGCGGCTTTTGCATAACCGCTTTCCCCAGGTTTAATGCCATTTACAGCCCCCGTTTCATCATCTACCTCATAAAGACCAAACAGATTATTAAAAGCCGCGCTGGTCTGATTTAGGGCATTTTGTAGGGAGTTTTTCACAAGGGATGGGTTGTAGTCAGAAAATCTGTAGGCCAATTTATCCACAATACCAGTTAATGCCCCTGCCTCTTGGGGAATCAGTTTATCACCTGGAGCAATTGAGATTAACTGAGTTGGTGCTACAGTCCCACTTGCAGCTTTAGCTGTAACCGTTACCCTAACATTAGCGCTGGCGGAAAGACTACCATCAGAAACAGTGTAACTAAAGACATCATTACCTAAATAATTGGCATCTAACAGCGTATAGGTCAAATTATTGCCATTAATATCAACTTTGCCATATTTACCGTCGGTTTTGCCAGCTATTTTCAGATTATCTCCATCAGGGTCACTATCATTGTTTAAAGGGTTGATAGTCCCCAAACTTCCTTGACTGACAGATAATTGATCATTTTGTGCAATGGGAGGATCATTTACCGGGGTCAGATTGATTGTGATTGTAGCAGGATCAGATTCTGCTTTTGGAGTACCATTATCAATGGCTGCTATTGTAAATGTGGCAACATTACCATTAGCATTAGCAACGGGATTATATCGCACATTAGCCAGATCATTAACCGATATCTCTTGATTTACGGTTACTTGTTGGCCATTAACAAAAGTTAAGCTTCCAGTGGTTGGTAAACTTATTACCTTAATTGCAATTAAATCATTATTGTCTTCGTCCTGGTATTTACCCTTGTCTTTGAAGTCTCCAATACCAAAACTTATGATTTGATCTTCTTGTCCATTTTGAGTGAAGTTTTGCAGAGTTGGTTTTTTGTTAGGTGCAGAATCATCATTAAAATTGAAGTCATTTGCTCTCAGAATATTAGCCTGGATATTCTTTAATATCCCCAAGCTTTTAACACTACTACCTATATTGGCTTTAACGGTTGTATCAGAACCCGTTTGTGTCAAGATCAGATTAGCAAAGTTTGCAATTTCTGGGATACCCTCAATAATGATCTTATCTTCACCTTGGGTAAAATCTAAAACTTCAATGGCTACTTCGGGAATTGCTGCACTAGCAAGATAAAATTTATCTACTCCAGTACCTCCGGTTAGTTTACTACCCTTTACCCCTCCAAACAGTAAATCATCACCAGACCCACCAAATAGCTGGTCACTCCCTAATCCCCCAACCAGAATATCATCACCTTCATTACCATTTAAGATATTATTTCCGGTTAGATTAGATACATCTAACTTATCATTACCAATTCCACCATTAAGGGTATTACTACCACTACCTCCAGAAACAGTTAGTGTATCGTTTCCAGATTCACCACTAAGGATATTATTACCACCTTCTACTACAAATAACTGATCATTGTCTTCTCCCCCTTCAAGAGTGTTAAAACCAGAACTACCTAAAGCATATAAGCTATCTGTTCCAGCACCACCTTTCAATGTATCCTGATTGTTACCAACAAGTTTATCATTGCCACTACCACCATCAAGTAAATTACTTCCTTGACCATTAGAAGCATCTAAAATATCATCTCCTTCAAAACCAAATAATTGGTCATTCTTTTTAGCTTCTAAGTTATCTTGACCAGAAGTCCCATTAATAATCATAACTTTTCCCCGATTAACTACTGACTAATAAATTCTAGGATGTATTGGTATTTTTTAAGCATAAGTATTTACCATGCTTAAAACCTGATTATTGAGTAGGGGTCATACCCCTGCTAGGAGCAAGCTACATAAGTTACTCCTGCTTTTGTTGTATTTTGCCTCAGTATCACGGATTTGACAACTGTACAAAAACTGCTCTTAATTTTTAGCAGTGAGGGTACTAGATGTAATTCCTAGTAGTGAAACTAACTCAGTTTTGAACAAGATTTTTTCAGTTTATACGGAAAAGATTATGAAATAGTTTTGAAATAATTATCAAATCTTTAAATACTAGGAGGTCTATATCTAAAAAAACAGTACAGCTTCATCAATGTCTATAGTTGTAAGCTGTAACTAGCTTTAATACAAACTATAACGGTTAACCAATCAGTCAGGGTTAAGTGTAATTTCTAGTAATAAAACTAACTCTGTGAGTATTGCCTTAATCAAAGTATCATAACTAACTTGAGATAATGTCAAATCAGTGAACTTAGTAGCAGTAGAAATACTAATAATGTTGCCTATAGCACTCTGGACTACGTTAATCAAACCCAATTTAAAAAGATAGGATTTTTTCTCAAAATTAATGATAATATTTTTCAGTTAGTGTATTCTAAAGAAAGAGGCTAAACTCCAACTAACTCGCAAATTTAGTCTGTGAGTTTCTAGTTTTACTGCAACTTTATAGCATTTTGGGGGCTACTCGCTTGAAATTTCCTGGCTCAGAAACAGATACAAAGCACGTTATTGATATAGGTTGGACAGACCGTTGGCAAGTTTATCAACGTTTGCAAGAATTGGGTATGAGTTGTGCTTGTGAGAGTAATCAGCCTTTAATAGTAGAAGTAAATAACACTACCGAAGCTATTCAGATTTGGAGTGTCATTAAACAATTTACTGCTTCTCGTCAAGATTTGATTCGTAGTATTGAAAATTGTTGGCGTATCCGTTAAGTGAAAGAGGAAAAAATGAGTACATATACTAATTTAGAAGTAACAGAATTTTGTTTAGAAGGCAGATTTTTAGATTTTGTAATCAAGGATGGATATAAGCTAAAAGGCTTGTTATTAGGAACTTCTGAGGGTGAATGTTATATAAAATTAGCCAAGCATTTACGGAGTGCTTTTGATTTGCGTTTACCTCAAGGGACTTGGTTACAAGTTGTCGGGACGAAACAATACAACGCCAAAAAAGATCAGATAACATTAGTAGCAGAACAAGTTATGGCTGCAAATTCTAATACAGGAATAGTTGTAGAGCAAAGTCTAGCTAAGACGAAAAAATCTAAAGTGCAAACAATTCTAATTTGTCAAAAATCTGATTGTATGCAACGTGGTAGTAAAGCTTTGTGTCAAGCTTTGGAGTTCGAGTTAAAAAATAACGGGTTAGAAAATTCAGTCGCTATTAAAGGTACCGGTTGTATGAAAAACTGTAAAGCTGGTCCTAATTTAGTTATGCCGGATAAAACTCGTTATAGTAAAATTAAAGCTGAACAAGTTCCAGTTTTGATAAATAAGCATTTTTCTGGGGAAATTCGGGAGAAAGCAGACAATTCCCAAGTTCAAGAAATATACCCTACCCCCACTGTCGCAGACCCTCCCCTTGATAAGGAGAGAGGTAATTTTGTATATCACTAAAAAGGGAACGTCTATAGATTATTAAATGCTGTTAACCAATATTCCGATAGAGTGTAAATGATTTCCTTAAGTTTATCCTCTGGTTAAATAGCTTTTAATAAAAGTGTGTGTTTATCTTCCCAAGAAATTTATTTTTAACTATCTTTTTTTTACTTTCAAACGCAAAAAGGAGAGTTTTCATACTCTCCTAATTTAGCTAAATGTAAAAGTTTAAGCTTTAATGATTATTATGTTGTTGTCGTTCACGATTATTATATTTACGAGATTGACGTTCATTTGCTTTACGTTGACGCAATTCACGAGCACGTTGTTCATAAATTTGTCTTTCACGTAATTCACGAGCGCGTTGTTCATGAATTTGTCTTTCACTCAATTCACGAGTGCGTTGTTCACGAATTTGTCTTTCACTAAATGATTTAGTATGATCAAAAGCAAGAAGATTACGATTAATATTATTATGTTGACGTTGAAAGTCAGCAGCATTAGCATTTTAAGAAAAAGCTGCAATTGAAGTTACTGTTAATAAACTTCCTAATAAAATAGATATAAATTTTTTTATAAATCTTTCTGTTGACCTGTCTTGTTTAATTTTAGTTTAAATATATCTAATTTAATTAATTTATTTTTAAATGCTTGTGAGAAAAGTTATATTGAAACAGTTACTTTTATCACATTTATTTTTACTATTTTTTGTTTTTTGTTATCTATTACTTCTTTTTTGCTATCTTTTCCTTCTTTCCTATTTATTTACTTATCAAAATACTCTCAATTTATTTATGCTTTTAATCTTAAATTAATGTAGCTATATTTTATCTTTCTCGTTATTAATCTTTAATTAATGTAATGCAATCTTGTTTTATGTGTTTTGCATCTTTAGTTAATGTATTTTAATCTTGTTTTATTTGCAAGCAATCTTTTATTATTGTTGTACGCGCTTATAAAGTAAGCAGGTATAAATTTAAGTTATTTAAAATAAATAAAAATTATTATTTTTAACTTTTGACATTTTTAAGGATACACTCTTATAATTTATTTACCAACTTAGATTGTTGTTAACACTGTATATTTAACTATGTATTTTATAATTACTGGCATAAAAACAATATTTATTTAAAAAAAATTTAATTAATAAAAGTATTTGATTAAAAAAATATTATAATATATTATTATCTTAATAATATTAAATCATTACAAAAATGATAATATATTTTAATATAAATTAAAGTTTTTAAATTAGCCTAAAAAAATAAACAAGTCATTATAATTTTTTCTAAATTTAAAAATAAACCAAACCAAAACTGTGTTATGATCAGCAATACTACTTTTACATCTTGGATAACTTGTCCCAAACCTAACCCTAAAGCTAAAATACGCTTATTTTGCTTTCCTTATAGTGGTGGTAGTGCGACAATTTTTCGCACTTGGGTTAATGATTTTCCCGATAGTATTGAATTATGTCCTATAGAAATTCCTGGTAGAGGTAGACAAATTAAATTATCACCATATACAAAAATTGAACCTTTAATTCAAGCAACAGCTACAAATATTATCCCTTATTTAGATAAACCTTATGCTTTTTTCGGTTATAGTATGGGAGCATTAATTAGTTTTGAGTTAACTAGACTACTGCGTTCTGACTATAACTCTCATCCTTTACATCTTTTTATTGCTGCTTATCACGCTCCACAACTTCCTTCTGAAACTTCATTAATGTATCAATTAACAGATAATGATTTTTTAGACGAAATATATCAACTGAATGGAACTCCTAAAGTAGTGCAAGAAAATCCAGAATTAATTAAGTTTTTTTTGCCTGTAATTCGGGCTGATTTTACAGTTTTAGACACTTATGTTTATAGTCATCAATCACCTCTCAATTGTCCTATTACAGCCTTTGGTGGGTTACAAGACTCAAGAGTTAGCTATAATGCTCTTTCTGCGTGGGAAAAACAAACTACTGCCAATTTTTTATTACATAAAATAGACGGAGATCACTTTTTTATTAATACCGCTAAAAATACTTTACTTAATCTTGTGATTCAATCTTTACAGTCTTACATTTAAGATGTTTTTACTAAAAAATAACCCTTATTGAGAAAAATTGACTTTTGAGAAGCTCAATTTAGAATTAAATGAGTTAACATGATAAAACCAACTTATGTAAAAAACGGTAAACGTGCTAAAAACTTCTTTACGCAACTCGTGTGGTTTTAACGGCATTCAGTCATGTACTGCTAAATATCTTGACAATCTTACGCCACGATAGTATATTGGAAGTGAAAAGGATACTAGTTTTTGAGTTTAAGGTTTATGGGAAATCAGTTCAGTTGACAGCAATAGATGACTGGATTCTGACCGCACAATTCAATAGGTATAGCTGTTTTCCGCTATAGATGGATGTTAAAGATACAGGTAAAAACGACGATTAAAGAATCTCCGTGTTTTCAAACTGAAAGTGTCAATAGTCCTTCCGACTCCTAATCAGTCGTAGAGGAATTTGCCAGACTAATGGAAACCAATGGATGAATGTGATATTATAGGAAACTGCTACACAAATTTACAAACAATAAAGATCTAATTTATCATGGCCCTGACGCAACAGCGCAAACAAGAAATCATTTCTGGCTACCAAGTTCATGAAACCGACACTGGTTCGGCTGATGTTCAGGTAGCAATGTTAACTGACCGTATTAACCAACTCAGTAAACATCTACAAGCTAATAAGAAAGACCATTCCTCCCGCAGAGGATTATTGAAGATGATTGGCCAAAGAAAGCGTCTTCTAGCCTATATTCAAGCAGGTAGCCGGGAAAAATATCAAGCTTTAATTACTCGTCTCGGTATTCGCGGTTAGGAAATAATTTTTATGGCTGCTGAAGAATCGGAACGTAGTCCCTTACCTTTTGAGCCAAACAAAAAGCGTCAAAAACCCGCTAAGGCTATAAAGCAACCCGTCCTTAAAACTCCAGAAACCGAGAACAAACCGCAACAGCAACGTCGTTATTCTAAACAAGAAATGGCGATTCCTGAAGTAGTCAGTCAGCGTATGATTCGCCGAGTGGCTGCTTTTTGCGGTGTTCCCACATTTTTAGGGGTTTCTAGTTTGATAGTTAGCTATTTACTAGTTACCTTGGCTGATATCCAACTTCCCCCTATCGCCGTTTTATTGGTTAATATGGGGTTATTTGGTTTAGGAGTAGTGGGAATTACCTATGGTGTTCTTTCCGCTTCTTGGGACGAGGAAAGACCGGGAACTATTCTAGGTTTAGCTGAATTTAGCACTAATTGGGGAAGGATGACCGAAGTTTGGCGTGATACCCAGAAAAAGAACGTCTAACAACCAGTGTCCAGGTAATAACTGTAATCTGGGGTAAATTGGAAAATAAGTTTTTTCTGGTTTATACCCAATATTCAGCCAAAAATACCTGGCGCTATATCATTCAATTGGTGTTAAATTGGTGAAAGATTTGATCATAATTTTATAATTGCCAGCAAAGGAAAAATTATGCAGTCCCCTCTTTACTTTTTCACTGTTGAAGAATATTTAGAATTAGAACAAACTAGCGATATTCGTCATGAATATTTTGCCGGTGAAGTTTTTGCTATGGCTGGAGGTAGTAAAGAACACAATATAATCTCTGGAAATATTTATTCGCTTTTACGTTCTCGGTTACGGGGTAGTTCCTGTAATGTTTTTATGTCTGATATAAAAGTGAGAATAAATTTAGCTAATGACAATAAAACTATATTTTACTATCCTGATGTAGTAGTCAGTTGCGATACTGAAGATCAAGATCGTTATTTTTTGAATTATCCTTGTTTAATTATTGAGGTGCTATCACCAATTACAGAAACTATAGATAGACGGGAAAAACTTGTTAATTACCGAGGTTTACGAAGTTTAAAGGAATATATTTTGATTTCTCAGGATGAATTTAAGGTAGAGGTTTATCGTCAAGATGAAAAGGGAAATTGGACTATACAAACTTTGATTAATTATAATGATAAATTACATTTAGATTCCGTTGGGTTGATTCTAGAAATGACGGAAATATATGAAGATATTATTAATATTTAATTTTCCAATTTAGTTATATCAGTTCCTATGCTCTTGATAAATTGGTGTGTACTTCATTAGACTGGGAAACCATAGAAGCTAAATCCGAACAAAAAAGCTCATAAAGCTTCCTGCCTATAAAAAATAAGCCTTATATTTGAAATTATAGCATAATATTCAATATTCCCCCGTTTCCTCACATAACAAGTACCAAAGACCCTTCATTTTCAGTATCATGTTATAAAATATCCTAGCAGACAGTCCATGGGAATGATACTGCTAGGAATAAATAATATTATTTGCCATGTTTAAACGGAATAGTATTAATTTATTTAACTAAAAATACTTTTCCGGTCTCCAAAAATAATAAACAAAAAAGGTGTATAAATTGGTTAAGATAACTGATATAAATGGTTAACCTGTGATTAAAGTCAACGTCCGTGAATACCAATAAATTTTAGAACTTCCAGGGTTCTTGATTTTGATAGCGTCTTGACTTTGGTAAATAAGCAATTAAAGAGAATTTTATGGCGCTCATAGTTCAAAAATACGGTGGTACGTCTGTTGGTTCAGTTGAACGCATTCAAGCTGTTGCTCAGAGGGTTCAAAAAACTGTAAAAGCTGGAAATTCTGTAGTAGTAGTGGTTTCCGCTATGGGTAAAACTACTGATGGATTGGTTAAATTAGCCAATGAGATCTCGAAAACTCCCAGTCGTCGAGAAATGGATATGCTACTGTCTACGGGAGAGCAAGTTACCATTGCCTTACTCAGTATGGCATTACAGGAAATTGGACAACCAGCGATTTCCATGACTGGTGCTCAGGTAGGGATTGTTACCGAAGATGAACACAGCCGCGCTCGGATTTTACATATTGAAACCGGACGCTTAATAGAACAAATTAATGCAGGTAAAGTTGTTGTTGTTGCGGGTTTTCAAGGGATTAGCAACACAAAAAAATTAGAAATTACTACTTTAGGTCGTGGTGGTTCTGACACTTCTGCTGTCGCTTTAGCAGCAGCCATAGGCGCGGATTTTTGTGAAATTTATACAGACGTACCAGGGATTTTAACTACAGATCCCCGTCTTGTTCCTGAAGCTCAGTTATTGATAGAAATTACTAGTAATGAAATGCTAGAATTAGCTAGTTTAGGAGCAAAAGTATTACATCCTCGATCTGTGGAAATTGCCCGTAATTATGGCGTTCCCTTGGTTGTGCGTTCAAGTTGGACAGATCAACCCGGAACTTGGGTAAAAACGCCCCCAAGACCAGATCGGGAGTTGGTCAACTTAGAATTAGCTCATCCTGTAGATACTGTAGAATTTGATATTCAACAGGCAAAGGTGTCTTTATTGCGTGTTCCTGATAAACCAGGGGTAGCGGCACAGTTATTTGCGGAAATTTCTCAACAAGATATTGATGTAGACTTAATTATTCAGTCTATTAATGAAGGTAATACTAACGACATTACTTTTACAGTAAATACATCAATATTAAAACGTGCAGAAGCTGTATCATTAGCTATAGCCCCAGTATTAAGAAATCAGCCCACTTCAGATGAAGCGGAAGTGATGGTAGAAAAAAATACAGCAAAGGTTAGTATTGTGGGCGCGGGGATGATTGGTCGTCCTGGGGTAGCAGCACAGATGTTTAAAACCTTGGCTGCAGCCGGTGTAAATATTCAAATGATCTCTACCAGTGAAATCAAGGTGAGTTGTGTTGTGGATGTGGTGGATTGCGATCGCGCTATATCCGCTCTGTGTCACACTTTTAACATCAATTCCTCCTCTACTTCCTTAGCTTCTCCTGTCGCTAAATCCCCCGCTGTACGTGGTGTTGCTTTAGACATGAATCAAGCGAGAATTGCTATTCGTCAATTACCAGACCGTCCCGGTATAGCTGCTAAATTGTTCGGATTTTTGGCAGAATACAATATCAGCGTGGATATGATTATTCAATCCCAACGTGGTCGGATATTAAATGGTGTAGCACGTCGGGATATTGCTTTTACTGTTGCTAGAATGGACGCAGAAAACGCCCAATGTAAGTTACAACAAGTTGCTACGGAGTTTGATTGGGGTGAAGTTATATTAGATAGTTCGATCGCTAAAGTTAGTATCGTTGGTTCTGGGATGGTAGGACAACCGGGCATAGCCGCTAAAATGTTTACAGCCTTAGCTAAAAATCACATCAACATTCAAATGATTGCCACTTCAGAAATTAAAATTAGTTGTGTTGTAGCTATTGATGAAGGTGTGAAAGCTTTACAAGTCATTCACTCAGCTTTTGATTTAGCTGGTAGTGAAAAGTTTGTAGTCCCAGTTTAACCAACCTGATTTTTCATGGATAATCCCATAGGGTGGCCAATTTCCACCCTAGATTTATGTAAATTTTTGTTACTTTTACTTTCCTCAGTCTATGTTATTTAAATACAATCTTCTGTGAGTAATTACTCTGATACCTAAAAATATGCAGATTGGAGCGAAATATCTTCAAAACTGCTTCTACTGATGGTATTTTAAATCTACCAGGAAAAACAATGATTGAAATGACAGAACAGCCTCAAGAATTACAGGAACGCTTCAAAAAGTTCACGATCTTACATTCCAATGATATGCACGGTGACTTTTTGGCTGAGTCCAAAGGAGCAGAAGGTAATCTTATTGGTGGGTTAGCTCTGATTTCTGGATATCTCAATAAAGTACGTTCTGAAGAGAAAAACACACTATTTGTGATTTCCGGCGATATGGTTCAGGGATCAATGATTGATACTGAATATAAAGGGGTTTCAACCATAGAAATCATGAACTATCTTGCCCCTAGTGTCGTCACTTTAGGAAATCATGAATTAGACTATGGATTGCCTCATTTACTTTTCCTAGAAAAGATGGCAAATTTCCCCATTGTCAATGCCAATCTTTATATCAAAAAATATAACAAACGCTTGATGAATCCTTATCTAATCCTCAATGTAGACGGATTTGATATTATGTTCATTGGCATTGTTACCGATGAGGTACTAAAATCCTTAAAACTGGATTCTAGTATTGGTACTTTTATCAATCTAGAAGATGCTGCAGCCGAAGTTGGTAAAATTTGTAATGCTTACAAAACAGAGGATATTGACTTAACAATTCTGCTTACCCATATTGGCTTTGAAGAAGATAAAAAACTAGCAGCAATGCTTGATCCAGTCTGGGGTGTAGATATGATCATTGGTGGACATTCTCACACTTTTTTGGAACAACCCGCTAAAGTTAATGATATTCTCATTACCCAAGCAGGTGTAGGTACAGATCAGATTGGACGTTTTGATATTGTAGTTGATGATGATACAAACAGTATTGTAGAATGGAAATGGCAACTGATTCCTGTAGATAATAATCTCGCTGAACCAGATCCAGAACTCACCAATTTTATTAACTCCTTTAAAGAGGAGGTAGATCGAAAATATAATCGTCTAATTGGTCGTTTAAATCGTAAACTTACCCATCCTAAACGGGAACAAGAAACAGATTTAGGTAACTTAATTACCGATATTTTTGCCCAATTAGAAGCAACAATAAATGTGGTTTTAATTAGTAGTAGTTCAATCCGAGGCACAGAATTAGGTCCTTTAGTAACCCTGGGTGACTTGAAAAAAGTTTATCCCTATGATGGTCCTCTTTATAAAATTAAGGTGACAGGGGAGAAACTGCTCAAAATGTTTAATTATATTATGAGAGCAGAAAACCGAATTCCTGGTGACAGTAATTATTTTCAAGTGAATAAAGGTATTCAAGTTGTTTACCATGAAGCTGAGAAAAAGCTAGAATCATTAACAATTAATGGAGAACCTGTACAACCTGAAACTCATTATATGCTCTGTTTGCAAGAGTATCACTACAAAAATTCATTTGCCAGCCTCAATTTAACTAAGGAAGAATTGGTGGAATTAGGTGAGCCTAAAGTGGTAACTACATCTGCCCAAAATGTGCTTGAAGAATATTTTGGTTCACATCAACTTCTTGATAGTCAAATCGAAGGAAGACTGATTATTAAATAGAAATTAATCTATCTATTACAATCAGTAGTAAAACTATTGGGGCGCGGCTTTCTGCCCTCAATAGTATTAAATCAGATGATTATTATATCTTTTCAAATTGTTTCAGGATTTAAAATCCTCCTTTTAATTTCCTCTCCCAAATCTGCCCAATTTACTTCTATTTGTTCACCACTTTGTAGATCTTTTAATGATGATTTTAGCGCTGCTGCTTCCTCCGCACCAATAATTACACAAAACCTAATTCCTTGTTTATCTGCGGCTTGAAATTGTTTTCCTAAAGGGCGTTTTTCAAAGTTAGTCACAACATTAATTCCCCCCTGTCGTAATTGTTGTGATATTTGTAAATAAATAGGCATTAAATCCTCTTGGATATTCACTACTACAACTTGAGCCGGTGTGGCAGATAAAGTATTCAAAATACCCGCTTTTAACAAGCGACTAATTAAGCGAGTTAAACCGATAGAAATACCCACACCAGGCATTTTTTCACCGATAAATATTCCTACTAATTCTTCATATCTCCCCCCAGAACAAATACTTCCCAAAGCTTCATGACCTAATAAGGTAGTTTCATAAACTGTGCCAGTATAATAATTTAAACCACGAGCAATAGATAAATCAATACAGAAACGTTTATCAGCAACTCCTAAATTTCTCACTCCATTAATTACAGTTTCTAATTCCGTTACTCCTAAATTAAATTGTCCTGTTTCTGGCAAATTCTCTGTTAGGTATTTGAGTTTATTTAAAACATCATCAATGCTGCCATCAATTTTTACAAAATCAATAATTTTCTCCGTTTGTTCTGAAGAAATACCTTCTTTTTCTAACTCTTGTTTAACTTTAGCTTCGCCAATTTTTTCCAAATTATCAATAATACTAATACAGGTTTTAATTTGGTTTTCAGCAATTCCTACAGACTGAAAAAAACCTGTCAGTATTTTACGGTTATTAATGCGAATAACAAAATCACCAATATTAATTTTTTCAAATATTTCGGTGATAATTGCCGGCATTTGGGCATCATAAAGTAAACTGAGTTTACCACGGGCAACCACATCAATATCACATTGTCGAAACTGCCGAAAACGTCCATCTTTTGCCCGTTCTCCCCGGAATACCATATCCATTTGATAACGAGCAAAAGGAAAAGTTAGTTCATTCAAATGACGCGCAATATAAGCAGCAAAAGGAACAGTTTGATCAAATTTTAAAGCTCTAGCTTCTGAACCAGTTTCTCCCGATTTATCCTTTTCTGCTTGGCGATTTGGTGGTAAAATTGGCTCAATACTATAGATAATATTATCACCTTGATTTCCTTTAGCTTGTAGAACTTCTAACCTTTCCACTGCTGGGGTTTCAATGGGTGTAAAACCATAACTTTCAAAAACTTTGCGAATAATATCTAGTAAATGTAATTCTAGACGCTTTTCACTAGGCAGAAATTCGGGAAATCCACTAGGAGTAGAAAAGTTGATTTTGTCATTTTTAGTCATGTTTTCTTCTGCATGGGAAATTAACTACAGACTATTATCTTATCTTTTATTTAAATATTTAAAGTTTATAGGAAAAATTGTCATATTTATATCCGTATAATATTCAACAACACTAAAAATCAGAGAGTTTATGAATACAATGCCTAATAATTATTTGACATCAAATCAGAATCAAAATCAACAAGATATTAAACTGTTGGTTTTAGATATAGATGGGACAATTACTGGACATTCTAATACTATTAGTAACACTGTCAAACAAGTTATTGCTGCAGTGCGGGACAAGGGAATTAAAGTAGCTATAGCCACAGGAAGAATGTATTGTTCCGCTTTGCGATTTCATCAGGAAATTGGCTCTACACTGCCTTTAGTAGCTTATCAGGGTGCTTGGATTCAAGATCCCAATACTGACAAAATTCACCGTCATTTGCCTGTATCTAGCGAAATTGCCTACCAACTACTAGAATACTTTGAACAGCCAAATTTGCGATCGCTCCTCTCAGTCCATTTTTACATCAATGATCAGCTTTATGTCCGAGAAATCACCAAGGAAACGGAAAGTTATCAACAACGCTGTGGTGTGAATGCTATTCCCGTCGGTGATTTACGTCAATTATTAGATCATCAACCCACTAAAGTTTTAGCTTTGTGTGATGATGCAAATTTAATTCAACAACTTTTAGCTAATTTACGCTCTAAATATAAGCCCACAGAATTATATATGACAACATCTGTGCCTAGCTTCTTAGAAGCAGCTAATACTCATGTTAATAAAGGCAATGCAGTCCGGTATCTAGCTGAAGAAATGCTAGGTTTAGAAAGTCATAATGTCATGACTATTGGTGATAATTTCAACGACGTAGAAATGCTAGACTATGCTGGTATTAGCGTGGCCATGGGCAACGCACCAACAGAAGTTCAAGCGATCGCAGATTGGGTAGCGCCTAGTGTAGAATTAGATGGTGCAGCAGTAGCAATTAAAAAATTCTTACTTTAATTAAACATCTACACATAAGAAAAGACACCGACGACTGGCCGTGTTTCGTCTCGGTGTCTTCTCTAAATTTCTCTCCTCACACACACCTGTAATTATAGATGAGGTTGTTTATTTTGTCAATAGATATTTTCAAAGTTTTTGTAAAGTTGTCGTGAATATCCATTAAAGTTCTACGGGTGCGACAATCCCCAACTTATCTTCTAATACAGACCTTAAGACCAACTGAGTCAAGATCAGCAATCCCAATCTCCCCTGAGCTAATTCTGGAGAATGAATTTTCACTTCCCCCCAAATCCGACAACTAGACCAGAACCTCTCAAAAGCTTGACTCAAATTTATACCTGCTTTTTCCCAGTTAATAGAACTGCCGCTATCAGTACAAACTAAATTATCCACCACTTTAACTAATTGATGAATAAGAAAACTCTCATCAGGGTGATTAAGCCTAAGTTTTTGATCACTATTGAGCCAAGGTATAGCTTTTGCAGATAGAAATATTTTAACATCTGTAATATCAAGTTCAATTAATCTTTCTTGGTGTGCTAGACGCAATAGAGAAAAACAGCGTGAGTAAGCGTATTGAATGTTAAAAATTGTTAATGAATTAGTTAATTGGTAATGGGGATCACAAGTTATTTTTTCCTTAAGTGGAAATTGTTCCAGGTTCCAGTTCTCATTTCTGTTGACAGTGAAACAATGTAACCAATCTGCTAAAGTAGAATCCATAAGTTCTACATAAATCCAACCGGGGGAAACTACTTGGACATTAAATAAACTATTGCTATTTTGGGATAAATGCCCAGCAATCGCCTCAGCAATTTTCATCGCTGGTGAATTTTGAGATTTTGATATTCTCATAGCTACACCAGAGATATATAAAATTTTCTGATTGTATCCTCCCTGGTAGAGAGGGATATTTCTCCCTTTTATGCCTGTAACTTCTTCATTATTAGTAGAAACACCGAGAGAAGACGCTAGATAACCATTTACTAACCGTTTAATTGATGTACACCCCATCAAATGTAGTTTATACAACACGTATCCCTTTGTCAAAAATTTTAGGTGTGCATCATTTTATCCTGTTCCATCTACCTTGAGATAGAAGTTTACTGATGTCAGGAAAAATCAGAGTAGGATTATATTTGATGAATAATGTATAAAAAATGGGTAATCTTTACTACCCTTGTTGTAAAGTAGGAAGTATAAGAAAAAATAGAGAGCAAATTAGCTTTCTATCCCATTGGAGGGCTGACGCTGTTAGGCGTTAGGCCTACCCCGTTAACACAAAGACACTCCTTGCACTTTTCTTATCACGTCTTTGTTTTCAGCCAAACACTCTTTGTTACCTATGCAATCTCAATCCTCCTTTTCCGAAGCTTCACGTCCTTTCTTAACTTGGCAGCGTATCCTTGACTGGGCCCAAGAACACTACCGCTGCCGCACCTTCAGTAAAGACGAGCGCATTCCAGCTAGACCTGGTTTGCTTTACTTAGTCCAAAGAGGTGCTATCCGCATGGTAGGAACTGCCCAAGTTAGCGCCACTGCCAGTCAATTAACATCTAGACGCATTAACAGAACTCCAGAAGAAGCTTTCTTGGGTTTTGTGGGAGCAGGACAACCCTTTGAAATTGTTGCTCAATCTCCATTCACGCTCCAGTCTTACGCCCACGTTGACCAAACAGCCGTTTTGTGGATGTACTGGCATGACCTAGACAACTGGCCTCACTTCCGCCGCGAAGTTATGGATGCTTTTAGATATCAGCATCAGCGCAAGTTACTTTGGTTAAGTGCTTTAGGACAACGTCGCACAATTGACCGACTCCTAGGATTTCTCACCTTACTGATTGAGGAATATGGAGAGCCCTCAATGAGCGAAACTGATCCTGATGTCATTCGTGGTTATTGCTTACCCTTCCCCCTAACCCATGCCCAAATTGGCAGCGCCATTGGTTCAACCCGTGTGACTGTCACTCGTTTAATGGGTAAATTACGTCAACGTGGCTTAATTCTCACCCAGGGGGATAATCTAATTTGTCTACCCGCTGAATCTATCAATAGAGCCAGCTAGGACTTAGTTCAAATCTCTAATGAGCAGTAGGTTAATGATGTTGACTGAGAGCTTGCCACTCTCGGACACACCAATGGCAGGTATCAGCGGATTCTAACTAGTTCCAGTTAGATAATTAGTTCCTGAACCTACTCCTCATTTTCACCAATCTGTTTGACCACCACAAACAGATTTTGGGTAATCGGGTATGAAATAAGATGTTTTGGAAAAAAGTTCTAGAGTGCCTTGATTATGAATACGGCACTCATCACCCTAGAACGACAGGTCCTGCAACCTGGTTCTAATTATTGTCTTGGCTGTGTAATTGGGTTTAAATAGCCAATTTCCGCTCCCCCCTACAAAACTTTTATCGCTTAGTTCACCTTAGATTATCAGCAAACCTTATTTAATTCTCACAAACCCAGCTTTTTCAATTAATTCTTGATTTTGAGGTGTTGTTAACCAATTGGCATAGGCTTCTCCTGCTTGTTGGTCTGTTTGACCATTTTGTTTGACAATCACAAATAAATTCCGGGTAATTGGATAATTTCCATTGCGAATATCTTCTGTATTCAATTGGTTACGTTGATTGAGACACTGGGATCTAGGTATTGCTGGTAATTTATAGGGTGTCACGAATTTATCCGTTGTTTGCCCGATTGCCAGGGATTTAATTATACATTGGGGAACAATTTCTGGTGCGGAAGCATAATAAATTGCACCAGGAGTAATGGCTACTTTTCTGATGGCTTCTGTGGTTGTACCAATATAATTAACGTTTTTAAAGTCCTCTTTATTCAGAACATTTTCTACAAAAAAATCTACGCTACCACCTGATTCCTTGCTCCGAGATAGGGGAATAATTGGTAAATTTTCACCTCCTACTTGTTGCCAGTTAGTAATTTTGCCAGTGTAAATATCTTTAAGTTGAGAAACTGTTAATCCTGGAATATTTAGGTTATGATTAACTGCGATCGCAATTCCATCAATGGCTACAGTAATTTCTTTTAAGCTAAATCCTTTAGTTTTAGCAGTTTCGTTTTCTTCTGGTTTAACGGGACGAGAAGATTGAGAAAAAGCTAGTTGATTTGCTATCAACATTTTAATCCCAGTTCCTGAACCTGGTTTTTCGTTAATGGGTTGGGTATAACGTAAATCAAACTGAGGACAGCTATTTTTGAGGACTGAATCCACATCCCGACGGATAGGAGCCCATGTTGTACTACCACCATAACTAAATATACCTTGTGGTAAATTGGGGATTTTACAATCACTGACTGGTGGCGAATTAGGGTTAATAATGTTGTTACTGGGGTTCTGATTAGTAGAGTTAGTGGTACTAGAATTGTTGTTAATTCGATTGTTGTTAATTCGCGCCCAATGTTCCATTAAAAACCAGAAAGCACCAAAGCTTAATCCAGAGGTAAGAACAAGAGATAATAGCAGTGACAGAGTTTCTTTTTTTTGAGACATGGGTAGTTTCCTGAGTGCTATTGTTTCTAAAGAATTGAAGACATTAATTTATAAACAAGTCGAAATAAAGCGGTTACGGAAATTGAGATTAAGGCAGCCACAATTGCTAAAATAATTACTTGCTCAATGGCAATATTGCTTCGTAAAAACGGAATAAAAAATATAATTGCAAAACTGACTGCGGGAATAATTAGCAAGTCAAATTTTTCTAACCAGCGTTTAGTTTGAGCAAAAATTAGACCATTCAAAATTACAGCAGCAACAGTTAAAGTAATGATCGGGTTTTTCACTAAACTAAAAAGAGCAATGGCTATTAATGCCGCTTCAAATCCGCTAAAAGCAGCCCCAGCTAATAATTCCCAAATAGTAAAAGCTGGTTGAACTGATTTTATTGGTTGTGGTGGTTGTAAATTAGGTGGCTGTGTTGGTGGTAATACCGTCTGTGCAGATGGGGCAGGAAAAAGAGCTTCTAAGACTTCCTGGGCTGACTGGAAGCGCTGATTAGCAGCCGATAGGAGCATTTTATCCAAAATAGCAGCTAGTCGGGGGTTAACGCTAATTTGAGAACGCCATTGCCATTGATTAGTATAGGCATCAAATAGCTTATTCGCCTCCTTGCCAGTAAGTAATGTAATCAGGGTTACAGCCAGGGCATATAAATCTGTAGATGGAAATACTTGATTACCTTGCATTTGTTCTGGGGGTGCAAATCCTAGGGAATAAATTCCTGTAGAACTAGAAGAGGTATTAGCAATTAATTTAACTGCGCCAAAATCTAGCAAAAATAGTCTACCATCATAATGGCGGATGATATTAGAAGGTTTAATATCTCTATGGATAATACCTTTATCATGGATGAACTGGAGAACTGGGAGAATTTCCCTGAGTATTTTTAGGATTTTTAGCTCAGAAAAATTGCCCTGTTTAGCCAATTCTTCTTCTAGAGTTTGTCCAGAGATATATTCTTGAACTAAATAAAAAAACTGCTCTGACTTATTTATTTTTAGGTTAGGAACTGTAATCGTAAAAAAAGCAAATAATTTAGGTATTTGCTGATGTTCATTACCTATTTCTTCTAAAACTCCTGCTTCTTGTGTAAATAAAATTCTGGACTTTTCTAAGGCCTCTTCCGTTAAATTGCCACTTGGTTGAAATTGCTTAACTACACATTGACGCATTCTCGGAGTATCACGATCAATTGCCAAAAAAGCAGCACCAAATCCTCCAGTAGCCAAAAGTTTAATTGGCAAATATCGGTCACGTAAAATCAGGGGCATACCGCAGTTAGTACAAAATTTTTGCGGTACTGTTTTTAGTGTTTTAATGTCGTCTAAATCAGGAAAGTGATTTTGAGGATGTTGACAGTGGGGACGGGTGCAGAAGACTTCCATATTATTTGTGAGTCAGTGGTCAGACAAGTTACTGGTCATTAGCAACTGATGGTTAACTAATGACTTTTAACTGGTGACAAGATGTTTAACCAACATCAGAACCATTAGGTATTGTCACATTATTTAACACTAAGTTGATTTGTGACAATTTTAACATATCTTGATTCCAGTTAGGGTTAGCAAACTGAGGTAAGATTTCTCGGCTAAAAGCTTCAGCGGCTTTGGATCTATAGCGGTTGGGGTTAAATATGAGCCAAAGTGTCCGTTTAACTACGACTCCTTCAATGGGGGCATGGTGGAGGACACCCATTTGTAATTCTTTAGCGATCGCCGAGGTAGAAACAAAGGCAGCACCTAAACCCGACTGGACAGCGTTTTTAATAGCTTCTATGGAATTTAGTTCCATTTCAAATTTAAACCGTCTAGTATCAATATCACAACGGGCAAGAACCTGATCAATAACTTTGCGGATAGTTGATTGGGAGTCAAGAGCAATGAACTGAAGTTTATATAGGTCTTCCTTTTGAATGGTTTCTAATTTAGCCAAGGGATGGGACGTAGGTAAAATGAGCGCCAATTCATCCTCAGCATAGGGAACAGTTTCTAAAGATTCCCCCAATTCCGTAGGAATTTCCCCACCAATAATCGCCAAATCAACCTGGCCATTAGACACACTCCAAGCCGTGCGTCTGGTAGAATGGACGTGCAATTGCACAGCCACCTCTGGATATTTTTGTCGAAATAAACCGATCATTTTCGGTAACAGATAAGTGCCAGTGGTTTGGGAAGCACCAACAATTAATGTTCCTCCTTGGAGATTTTGTAGATCTTCAATAGCCCGACAGGTTTCCTGACACAAACTGAGGATTTTTTCCCCGTAACTAAGGAGTAAATGTCCAGCTTCAGTTAATTGAGCGCGACGACCACCTCTGTCAAATAGGGGAACATCCAATTGCCGTTCCAGGTTTTGAACTTGCAAACTCACAGCGGGTTGGGAGACGTAAAGGCTGTCAGCCGCCCGCTTGAAACTCCCTTCTTGGGCGATCGCTTTGAGAATCCGTAACTGATCTAAAGTAAAAGGAAGGTCAGACATAAGGCTTAACCCACAAATAGGAAAGGAGTAACTTTCAAAATAAATCCAGATGAATAGTTTGATGACTCACCATGATTTATGGCATTGTTAACATTTAAAGAACTGCTTTTGGCTGACTGCTGGTCGCTAATAGCTTACACCAGTTAAGATGTTTACCAGTAGTAGTTCCTTGGAATTTGAATTTTCAATTGATTTGTATATATATGATCTCCCATCCTTGGTTTACCTCCAGTCATTTTGTCATACTAGTGTTGCAATTAGTTTTTGCGATCGCCCATAGCGGGGGGGCAGCCTTGCGTCCTTGGGCAGAAAAATACATTGGACCGAGGCTTTATCGCATTATCTTTGCATTAATCAGCCTCCCTTTGGCTGTGATCTTAATTGTTTACTTCTTTAATCACCGTTACGATGGTTGGCAACTCTGGCAGGTACAAGGCATACCAGGAGTGGAAGCATTAGTTTGGGTACTATCGGCCATATCCTTTTTATTTTTATATCCTGCTACTTTTAATCTACTAGAAATTGCGGCTATTCAAAAGCCCCAAGTTAATCTCTATGAAACGGGGATTATCCGTATTACACGACACCCCCAAATGGTGGGACAGGTTATTTGGTGTGTAGCCCATACTTTGTGGTTAGGTACAAGCTTTACCCTGGTTACCTCTATCGGTTTGGTACTACATCATCTCTTTGGAGTATGGCATGGCGATCACCGTTTAAGTCAACGCTATGGAGAAGCCTTTACACTTCTTAAACAGCGAACTTCTATTATTCCTTTTCAAGCAATTATTGATGGTCGTCAATCCTTAAATTGGGAAGAATTTTTCCGTCCTGCTTATTTAGGAGTTGTCATTTTTACAGGGTTGTTATGGTGGTCACACCCCTTGTTATTGGTGGCAACAAGTGGGATAATATGGTAGTTGAGTGTGATCCCCAATATCAACTAAACATATAAATTTAACAAAACTTTGTGCTGATCAGTTGCTACCAAAACACTGTAAGATGAACTCGAACATATATCCTTAGACTCTTGACTACTGAGATGGGAAAAAAATTTATCCACCAGAATCAAATGGCTTTTGTTCACCAACTTTTAATATCAAAACCTTATAATCACAAGAGGCATCATGGTGTTGTTAGTTAATGAAACTACATTTACTAAAGAAGTTTTAGAATCTTCAGTTCCCGTTTTGGTTAATTTTGAAGCCCCCTGGTGTGGACTATGCCGCATCATTCACCCGCTGCTATCACAATTTCAGACTCAATGTGGTAATGAACTGAAGCTGGTGGGAGTTAATGCTGATCAAAATTTCAAGTTGTCTAATACCTACAGACTAAAATCATTACCAACATTACTGTTGATAGAAAAAGGTATAGTAAAACAAAAGCTAGAAGGTTTTCGCAGCAGGGACGATTTACGTTCAGCTTTAGAGGAAATTAAACTCACCTACACCAGTCACCAGAAAATAGATATAGCAGAGGAAGTCAAGAGTCAGGAGTCAGGAGTCATGAGGTAAGAGACAACAAACAACGGACAACTGACAACTGACAACGGAGAACTGACAACAAACAACTGACAACAGACCAAATATAAAACCATGCTTAACACCCCACTCAAAGGGTATCGGGTGGGGTATTTTATCCTCAAGGGTATGTGTCACAATTATGAGCAGTTCTGAAAATTTTCAGTTAACTGAAGTTTGAACTGGGAAAATTCAGGCTAACTTGAAGGTACTGGGCTATCAGGAGTAGCAGAGGTTAGTCAATAATTTCTACTTCCTAGTCTATAATCCCTAAACAGAAAACCGCACCCGATTGAATTTTCATTTTTTCATCTTCCCATTTGTTTGTACAGAATTCTAAAAGTAGGCGTTAGTGATGGAAGTAATCTATCAGTATGCCTGGCTGATTCCAGTATTACCTCTCTTAGGAGCAATGCTAGTCGGTCTAGGGCTAATCTCGATCAATCAGGTAACAAACCGTCTGCGACAATTAAATGCTGTAGTCATTATCTCCCTCATGGGAGCTTCTATGGTCTTGTCGTCGGCCTTGCTATGGAGTCAAATTCAAGGCCACGCACCTTACCTCCAGACCCTGGAATGGGCAGCAGCAGGTAATTTTCACCTGACTATGGGCTACACTATTGACCACCTCACCGCCTTAATGCTGGTGATTGTCACCACAGTAGCCGTTTTGGTGATGATTTACACCGATGGTTACATGGCTCATGACCCTGGTTATGTGCGGTTTTATGCCTATCTTAGCTTATTTGGTTCTTCTATGTTAGGCTTGGTGGTCAGCCCTAATTTAGTACAAGTTTACATATTCTGGGAACTGGTGGGAATGTGTTCCTACCTCCTTGTAGGCTTTTGGTATGATCGCAAAGCCGCAGCGGATGCTTGCCAAAAAGCATTTGTCACCAATAGAGTCGGTGACTTTGGCTTATTATTAGGCATTTTGGGGCTGTTCTGGGCGACAGGAAGCTTTGATTTTATGGTGATGGGCGATCGCCTATCAAACCTAGTAGAAACTGGCTCTATTAGCAATTTCCTCGCCATTGTCTTGGCGATTTTAGTCTTCCTTGGACCTGTCGCTAAATCTGCCCAATTCCCCCTCCATGTCTGGCTACCAGATGCCATGGAAGGTCCTACACCTATTTCCGCCCTCATCCACGCAGCCACAATGGTAGCAGCGGGTGTATTCCTAATTGCCCGGATGTACCCAGTATTTGAAAATGTGCCAGCCGCAATGAACGTAATTGCTTATACTGGCGCATTTACAGCGTTTTTGGGAGCAACTATCGCCATTACCCAAAATGACATTAAAAAGGGTTTGGCTTATTCCACCATTTCCCAACTCGGTTACATGGTCATGGCTATGGGTGTGGGTGCTTACAGCGCCGGTTTATTCCACCTCATGACCCACGCTTATTTTAAAGCGATGCTATTCTTGGGTTCTGGTTCGGTAATTCATGGTATGGAAGCAGTTGTTGGTCATGACCCTGTACTAGCGCAAGATATGCGCTTAATGGGTGGACTGCGGAAATATATGCCCGTGACCGGTTTCACATTTTTGATTGGTTGCTTGGCTATTGCCGGGATTCCTCCCTTTGCCGGTTTCTGGTCAAAAGATGAAATTTTGGGCGCGGCCTTTGCTGCTAACCCCTTCCTGTGGTTTATTGGTTGGCTGACAGCAGGAATTACAGCTTTTTATATGTTTAGAATGTATTTCTCAACATTTGAAGGTAAATTCCGGGGTAATGATGAGAAAATCAAGGTAAAACTCAAAAATGCCGCTGCTGCTTTGGCACAAAGGTCAGATACAGCCGAATTAACTCCTAATTTCGGTCCTGGGGCGATGAAAAAGGGAGAATTGTCAAGTCACTCCCATGACTCCCACAGCCATGAGCCGCATGAGTCTCCTTGGACGATGAGTTTACCACTGGTGGTGTTGGCTGTTCCTTCGATGTTGATTGGTTTGGTGGGGACTCCCTACGCCAATTATTTTGAGCAGTTTATCTTTCCTCCTAGCGAAACTTTAGCGGAGGTTATGGAAAAGGCTGCGGAATTTGACCCCCATGAGTTTTATGTTATGGCGGGTAGTTCTGTGGCGGTTTCTGTGGTGGGGATTACTTTGGCGGTGTTGATGTATTTGGCTCGCAAAATTGATCCTAGTGCGATCGCTTCTAAAATTCAACCACTCTATGATTTATCTTTGAATAAATGGTACTTTGATGATATTTATCATCGTGTCTTTGTTCTGGGTTTGCGTCGTGTGGCTAGACAAGTTATGGAGGTTGATTTCCGCGTTGTTGACGGCGCTGTTAATCTCACGGGTTTCTTTACTCTTGTCAGTGGTGAAGGTTTGAAATATTTGGAAACTGGTCGGGTTCAATTTTATGCCTTAATTGTTTTTGGGGCTGTTTTGGGCTTGGTGATTGTTTTCGGTGTTACCTGATTTTAATGGGGGCGGTTTGTCCGCCCCTGGATTGTTTTTTTAACGAACCGCAGAGGCGCGGAGGACGCAGAGTTAATGAACCACGAAGGGAAGAAAGGAAGCGAAGGAAGAAGGAAAGAAAATTGAGAGTTGGGGTTGAAAATGGCATTTATCAAAGGTAAATAATACAGCAGTTCGACGTTGGCTAGATGGAATAGATGTCAAAAACCTTGTATTTATTTATGAAACAGGTGTAAACCTGGCTATGATACGAAACTAGGGTAGAGGTGTTGAAGGTGAAAATATCTATGATGATCGTCCATAATTGGAGCTATCAGTGATGAAGGGTTAATTGCCACTATGATCTTTCCTGGTAGTTTAAAGACTACTAGTTTTTTAGTTTTTATTGAACAAATCTTACTACCTTAGTTGTGGATTGGCGCAATTGTAGTTATGGATAATTTACCTGTAGATTATGCTGAAAAGGCAAGAGTTTTCATTGAATCTTTTGGATCGCAAGAACGCAGTTAGAATTAGACTTGGGTACTCCCTAGTCCAATTCTGTCAGCATAATCTCAGCCGCTTTAGCCACTGAGAGTGTCAATATTTCTTCAGGAATTTTGTATTTTGAATGGAGGCAACAGCAGGTAAAGCTATAGTATACTTAGAGATGGTGCAGCCGTGACCATGGCTAAAATTAAGTCTACTACCACAAAATTTGATAGCGTGGCGTTAGCCATAGAATTTGTTTAGATATACTTAATAACTCGATGACAGGCAAAAACGCAAGACAGAATGCATTCCTGCGGTTGGTGTCCAGCAAGGTCGAAGTTTCTGAGTTAGCATCTCGCTACTTATTGCTTCCTGAAAAAGAAATGATAATTGGACGTGACCCCACCTGCCAAATTGTCTTGGATGCCATGATATACCGGATGGTATCTCGTCGTCATGCGGTAGTTCGTCCCCTTTCTTTAGCAACCAACAACGGTTATAGTTGGGTAATTTGTGATTTGAATAGCGCCAATGGCACTTTTTTAAACGGAGAACACTTAAAAGGGTGTCAAGAATTACATATAGGCGATCGCATTTCCCTAGGTGCTGATGGACCACAATTTATTTTTGAGTATGAGGTAATTACCCAAAGGACAATGATAAATGTTAATAATGCGACAGTATTATCATCTGTCAATTACCAACATCTATCATCAAAACCAGACTCCGTTAGCTTTACACAATTATTTCCAATTATCTCTACTGGTAAGGATCTTACCCGCAAGGCTTACCTAATCCCTGGAATCTTGACAGTAATTTTTGTAGTGTTAATGTTTACTACAGTAGGTCATATACAAGCTAATCAAGTAATTGTCGGATCTTATATCGCTTTTGCTGCTTACTACTTTGTTTATCAATTATGTGGTAAGTCTAAGCCTTGGTGGGTACTCATGGCAGCGGCACTGACTACAATATTAATTCTCCTAAGTCCCCTGTTAGATTTGTTCATTAAAATATTCCGTAATATTCTACCTGGAACATTGGATACTGCATCTCAAAATGGGATTACCTTCACTGAATTATTAGTGCGGATGTTTTTTGGTGCAGGGTTAATGGAGGAGCTACTAAAAATATTACCAGTCTTAGGGGCATATTGGCTAGGGAATTTTCTCCCATCACCCTGGCGAGAACGAATTGGGGTTTGGGAGCCTTTAGATGGTATTCTTCTAGGTACAGCCTCGGCTGTAGGTTTTACTTTGCTGGAAACCCTCGGTCAATATGTACCCTTAATTTCTCAAAATTCTGGTCAATCAGTGGGTTTACAGCTACTTATTCCCCGGATTTTAGGTTCTGTGGCTGGACACATGGCTTACAGTGGTTATTTGGGCTATTTTGTGGGTTTGGCTGTGTTAAAACCCCTCAAAGGCAAGCAAATCCTCGCTGTCGGTTATTTCAGTGCTTCCGCGCTTCACGCTTTATGGAATGCAACGGGTTCTATCAATGCTTTTTTCTTAGTGGTAGTTGGTGTTTTATCTTATGCCTTTCTAATGGCGGCCATTCTCAAAGCACGAGTATTATCACCAACAAGATCAGACAATTTTGCTACCCGTTTTCTTGACCCAAAATAGAATATAGCAAAGAACAGGGAAAGGCGTAAAAACTAGATTTGAGAATCAGATTGTGAGAGATGCCCAAGAGCATAATTAGCAATAACTAAAGTAATTTTTGCCTGTTCTATTTCTGATAAATTTGCCCAATCTCGATGTTCAAAATCCCTAATTATAGATGCTAAAGTCTGTGGTTCACTACTTCGCATTGAGTAAGCAAAAGGACGAGCTAAAACTAACAGATCATCTGTTTCCCAACTGGGTAGTAAAGCTTGTACACATTTTACCAGTTTTTCACTAACTGATTCTTCAAAAATGAAAACTTCGGCAGCTTTTTCGGCAATAGCAGTAAGTATAACTCCGGGGATAGTCGAAAAAGCATTTTGCAAAATTACCTGCAAATAATTAATGGTATTTTTACTGCTGTTGTTTTCTTGAATAACAGCAACTTGATCCCAAATCATATCTAGATTTTGATAGAAATTATTAGCACTGGTAATCATTTCTGCTTCTGGGAAATCTAACAAATCAAACTGTAATTCTAGATGTTGGAAATAAGCTACTGAAGATTCATCAGCTACATTCCAAGGATAGGTAGCATCTTCCGGTTCTAGTAGTGTTTCCATAAATTCCCAATCTAAATTCGATGAGATATGATTCAAAGCATTGAATTCATTAATGTGGGGGTTCATTTTTTTATCCCTTAATTTATTACTCTTGTTGACAGCTACAAGTTGAAAAGTTGGATTTCCATAAAATAATTGACTCCAGTATTTTTATACAGTAGGGACGTGCCAACGTCTGTGTTAACTGTGTTCTTCTCGAATAAACTCCCAAATTCCAATTTGAGAACTCCCAAACATTAACTGCATTCCCGATGTTAAAGGCACTTCTTCCCGCAGGATTTGTTGCCAACCATTGGGGCTTAAATACCAGGTAGTTCCGTAGGTAGATAAGTCTTGTAGGTAATAATTAGTCATTAGTGTAGTTCCATGCAGAGTATTCCGGCATAAAATTTCCGCGTGGCGTTTAGAAATGTAAATTTCGGGCATGACAATATCATTATCTTTCGTGCGACCGATTCGGGTCACTCCAGGACGTAATAACCAAATTTTACCACTCGGTGGAGATGATGGCTGCTCTAAAGACCGCAAATAAGCAGTATTTACAGAGGTAGGAATGCCCGAACTGGTCATATCTGGTAGTTTTGTAATTCCTTGATCTAGACTTTTAATCAGTTCTCCATCAAAATCAGGATGCAGGTACAGGACTGGTAATGTCCAGGCTGCTTGATTAAATTTGTACAGTGTTAACAGTTCTTGTCTAGCTGCTGCTACGGCTTGATCAATTAATTTGCATGATCGTAAGCTGGCGGCAAAAGTTTGAATAAAACTTTGCGACTCGGCATCAGCAATTTCATCACGCATTCCCAATACAGCGGGGACACCATGACGAATTAGCACCTCAGCTAAACTACTAGCAGGTATTGCCTGATGATGAATTGCGGCTGGTCTGGCTCCCCAGCAAGCGTTAAAAACTCCCAGTTTTATACCTGTCCGAGTTAAGACTTGAGCTAATTCTATGCCATTAATTTTCAGTTCATTTGTTAAAAATAATGAGCCTCCATCTGGATCTGGTAGTCCATGTCCAGCATAAAAGAACACATTATAAGCTTTAGTTTCTAACTCCTGAATTAATTCTGTTTTAGTGGGTTTAACCAGAGTTTTTACTGTACAAGGTGCATATTCGGTGACAGTTTTGCCCAGAGGACGACCTTCTAATAAAATCTTTTTCAGTAAAGATGCCTCCTGATCAAGTTGTAATTTATGATCATCTCCTAAGACCAAGAGAATATTTATAGCTTGGTCCGTTCGCAATTCTGGCAAGGGTTCAACTTCACTGATAGTACGACTAAATAAAATATCTGGGGAAAGTGATATGGCTGATTGTCCAGGTTGTGGCTGCATAATTTCCCAAGGTAGGGCAATTAGATCAGGATCACGAATTTCCAAACGAAAGCGTAATTGAGTCCGTTGACCCATAGCCATACCCCGACTACGTTCCCAACAACTCAAAATTAGCCCATCAAATACCCATCCCCATAAATTGACACCCAAGGATTGCATCAGGCGACTACTGTAAGGACTTTTACTTGGATTTTCCGTCGGTGAATTTATAGATGCTTCAGGGAGCGTCTCTACTAAGGTTAAGGTATTAACTGCTGTAGAAGGTAAACGGGAAGTAATGTCTAAAGGACTATGACTGGTAAACATTTGCTGCCATTCTTGCCAAACTTGATTAAGTTCAGCGGAGAAAACACAATCACGGAGAACGTAGCCACTGGGATAGGGGGCTTTGAGAACCCAAATAGCGAAGTTGTCTGTGCCGGTATTTACTAGACGGGCGATCGCTATGCTCGCTGAAGGCACTGCCAATTTTAGACTGGACATGGCTAGGGGGAAACTAAATTTTCAAAACACAGATACAAATATTTTAGTCAAATACCCTGGAGTTAACAGATGATAACTTGTCAATTATTCCTAAAAATCTATATTCCGCATTGTTTTTAAATCATGATATCAGGAAACTCGACTTTGAGGGTATCTTGGCTAAAATCGCTAAAATCGTTAAAATAAAATTTTTTTCAGCCAATATCTAAAGCCTAGCCTTTAGAGAGATGATCTATACCAACTTTTCAACTAAGTTAGTAGAAAAATCAATTTTAAATTAATCTGACTTAAACTGTGATTACTAAGTTACAATTCCCTATCAAAAAAAGATTATTTAACTTTTTAGGATTGGTAATAATAATAGCGATCGCTATTATTAGCTTTCACAATTTGCTATTACCAAAACCACCCCCATTCATAACCGTTAAACTCAGTGGTTGGACAGGTAATCCCCTGGAACAAAAACTTTTAAAACAGGTAATTCAAGACTTTGAAAAACAACATCCACAGATCAAAGTCAAATATGAAGCGATCGCCGATCAATATATGGATGTAATTAAAACCCGTTTAATAGGAGAAGCAGCCCCAGATGTATTTTATCTCGATGCACTGGAAGCCCCTTTTTTAATGGCTCAGAATGTCCTAGAACCCCTTGATAATTACATTAACCCCAAATTTGACATTACAGACATAGAACCAAATCTACTCAAAAATTTTACATACCAAAATCATATTTATGGGCTACCTAAAGACTATTCGACTTTAGCCCTATTTTATAATCAAAAAGCATTTAATCAAGTTGGTTTAACTAGTCCGCCAAAAACATGGGAACAACTACGCAGCTATTCCCAACAGTTAACAGGCAAACTCAATAAATATGGCTTTGGAGAAATTCCTGAATTAGCACGTCAGGCATACAAAATTACAGCATTTGGAGGAGAAATTATTGATAAAAATGGTTATGCTACCTTCGCTAATGACGCAGGTTTGCAGGGTTTAGAATTAGTCATTAACCAATATCAAAAAGATCGTTCCTCCGCTCAAAAATCTGATGTAGGCACAAATTCTGGCAGTGAAATGTTTGGACAAAACAAAGTAGCAATGGTAATTGAGGGTAATTGGGCAATTCCTTATTTACAAGAAACTTTTCCCAAACTAAAATTTTCTACAGCAGAGATACCTAAAATTAATCATAAAAAAGCAACAATGGTTTTTACTGTTGCATACTGTATGAATAAACAAGCACCCCATAAAGCCCAAGCTTGGGAACTCATTTCCTATTTGACAGGTAAAGAAGGCATGAAAAAATGGGCAGGAACAGGATTTGCATTACCAACCCGTAAATCAGTAGCCCAACAATTAGGTTATGATCAAGACCCTCTAAGATCACCATTAGTAGCAGGAATTGATTATGCTACACCCTGGCAATTAGGTAAGTATCCCACCGCAATTATCAACAATTTTGATAACCAGTTTATTAGTGTTTTGCTAGGACAACAATCATTAAAACAGGCAATGTTAAAGGCACAAAATGCAGCAAACCAGCAAATTAAGGCTGATATGTAATGTTGAGAAATAGGCAAACCAGAGAAAATTTTACAGCTTATTTATTCATAATTCCCAGTCTTTTAATTTTAGGCACATTTATAATTTTGCCTATTCTCTATGCTGTATTTCTTTCCTTACACAAAGTACAAATGCTAGGAGGAATTAATTACCGTTTTTTTGGTTTGGGTAATTTTCAAAGATTGCTAACAGATGAAAGAGTAAAAATTGCTCTAAAAAATACCGCAGAATATGTGGTTTTTGTCGTTCCCACTCAAACTATTTTAGCTTTAACTTTAGCTGTAACTCTCAATTCTGGCATTCACGGTAAAAATTTGTGGCGGATTCTTTACTTTTTACCAACAGTTACATCTTCAGCAGTATTGACACTAATTTTTATGTGGATTTACAATACTAATGGACTACTAAATAATTTTTTGGCTTTTCTAAAACTGCCTATTTATAACTGGTTGGGAGATCCATCTGTTGCCCTCAAAGGAATTATGATCATGAATATTTGGTCAACAGCACCATTTTTTATGGTGATTTATTTAGCGGCTTTACAGGATATTCCCCAAACTCTTTATGAAGCAGCAGAACTTGATGGGGCTAATAGTTGGGAACGGTTTATTTATATTACTTTACCTTTATTACAACCTGTAACTTTCTTTGTAATAGCTATGGGGATAATTGGGACTTTTCAATTATTTGATCAATCTTATATATTTTCTGGAGGAACTGGTGGACCAAATAATGCTACTCTCACTTTAGTCTTGCTAATTTATCAAACCGTATTTCGTAATTTACAAATGGGATATGGAGCAGCGATCGCTTTTTTACTAGCATCTGTAATTATTATCCTCACATTAATTCAGAGGCAATTTTTCGGAGGTTATAAAATTTGACTAAAATCTTGGGCTTTTTCTGGTTCAAAGTTCTTTTATATCTCTTCCTCATAGTTTATGGAATTATTACCGTAATTCCTTTTTTATGGGCATTTTCTGCATCATTTAAACCCCTATCTGAGATTATTAATGGTGAATTTAATTTTATCCCCAAGCATTTCACTCTCGATAATTACAAACAAATATTTATCCAAGAACCTCTATTTTGGCGCTGGTTATTTAATAGTCTAATTATTGGTATTAGTGTCACAATTTTTAATTTGCTATTTAACTCAATGGCAGGTTATGCTCTAGGAAGATTGCATTTTCAGGGTAAACAGTTCTGGTTTTTCCTGATTTTGGCAGTTTTAGTAGTCCCAGCACAAATTACCCTCATTCCTACATTTTTAATTTTAAAAACCATCGGTTGGCTCAATTCATACCCAGGGATGATTGTTCCTACCATGGTTAATGCTACTTTCATTTTTATGATGCGGCAATTTTTTGTAAATTTTCCCAGAGAATTAGAAGAAGCTGGCCAACTAGATGGTTTAAATACCTGGGGAGTTTTTTGGTATATAGTCTTACCTTTGGCTAAACCAGCATTAGCAGCACAAGCGATTTTTGTATTTATGGGTAGTTGGAATAATTTTTTGCTTCCTGTAGTCATTCTTTTTGACCCAGAAATGTTTACTTTACCTTTAGGACTAAATAGCTTTAAAGGTCAATACGTCAGTTATTGGAACTACATTATGGCAGCTTCTATGGTCTTTACTCTCCCCGGTTTAGCTATTTATACTTTCTTTAACCGCTACTTGATTCAAGGTATTACTTTTACAGGTGTTAATAAATAATGGGTCAAGAAGAAGCTACAAACAAATACAGCGTTTTCCGCACTGATGAGGTACACAATTGAATCCTTAAACTCTTGTGGTGCGGGCATCTTGCCCGCTAGATATATACCTCATAACACCGGGAAGTGCTGTAACTGACAAACGACAACTAACAAGTGATTTTAGGTACATTTACTATCCAATTCATTTTTTACATGAATCCTGATTTGACTGTATAACAGAGACATCCAAATTTCGCAATTCAGAAAAGCTAACCTTAATTATTTTTGAAGCTGGTTTGGATTTTTCACAAACGCGCAAAACTACTTCTCGATCATCCTCAGCATTAGTACTTGCTTTTCTCTCTATAACTTGAACTTCAAAAAGACTTTTAGGCGAAAAAGTTTTGTTATTTATAATAATAGAACTATTCGCTTCAATCACCGCATTAGGAGAAAGATTATCTAAATTGATCTGCGTAGGTGCAGGTGGAAATGGACCAGAAACATTAGTTGGAGGGGATATTGTTGGTGATTTAAGTTGGAGTTTAAACCAATATCCTAATAAACCAGCTAATAAACTTAATCCCAAAATCACAAACAATTGTAATGGTATTGGGTAAACTTTGGTGGTTTTATTTTCCACCATAACTTTAGTTTTTTGATTATTAATAAAACCATCATTATTGTCACCAATATCTAATTCTGTACTGGGTAAAAGTCCAGAAAGATCTACTGCAATTGTTATATCTGGTTCAGAATATTCAACATGATAATGTATTAAAGCAATAGTAACATTATCATGTCCATTTTTAGTATTAGCAATTTCTATTAATCTTTGGGCAACATTTTCTATACTTGTTTTCCCAGACAACAGAGGTAATATTTCCGTATCCCAAGATTCTTCCACTCGGTCAAAATCACTTAAACCATCAGATGTCAGTAAAAAAACAGCATCTTCATCAATAATAAAGCGTTGAGATGTGGGATGTAGTGACGTACTTTTGCTCATTCCCAAAGCCTGAACTAAGGAACCAGATCCCCTGTGTTGTAATGCTTCTCGGTAAAGAGAATATCCTAATCGAACCTCACGGGACGCAACATCATCATCTAAAGTAACTTGATAACAACTATAAGCAGTAATCCAATAGGCACGACTATCACCAACATGGGCAATATATATTTCATGATCAATAGATAAGGACATAACAATGGTTGTTCCCATCCTTTGTCGTCCTTGCCGATTTTCCTTATCGTTACGCTCACTGATTTCATCATTAGCGGTTGCTACGGCTCGTTCTAAACCAGAAAGTACCATGAAAGGATGTATTATCCCGTCATGCCCATTTAAAGTCAGTTCTTCGACTTCCTGTTCCATGGTTTTAATTGCCAAATTAGAAGCCACACTGCCCCCGTCATGTCCACCAATACCATCACAAACAATTGCTAAATCCCTATCTTGCGACATTTTAGTTATTAAACCATCGCTGGGGGGATAACAGGCATCTTCATTCCGAGGACGGCTAGGTCCGGGGTCTGTTTTGGTACAGATTTTAATAGTAGTAGTTTGGAATTTTCCTAATTGCCTCAATCCTTGGTCTAAAACTTGAATTAATTCGCTGGAGGAGTTAATTTCCCCCTGAATCAGAAACTCACAAACTTGTTGAATAAATGGCGCGATATTTGGTTTGGCATCTTTGAGTAGTTTCCGCCAAAATTCTCCTAATTGGGATAATTTCCCTGGTTTTTCTCCATCAAAACGCAATTCTAAGAAGCGAATTAATACTCCTTCCACTCTTAATACATAAGGATCTAGGAGGGTAGATGATACTCCAGCAAGCGTTAGAGGCTGCCACAAATTAGCTAATTGCCACAGCCAATGAATTTGACGGATTGATGAAGCATCAGACCAAGCTGTATCTAAACTACTGCATAAACTTACTTGAGTGATATCTGTATCAATTATTAATGGTGGTTTTTCTAATAGTAATATTTCTTGCTTGGACTGACCATTGAGGACTCCATACACTTGAGGTACATGACAACGATAGGGAATTAGTTTTAAGTAAGGTCTAATTTGCTCTAAATCGTCTAATTCAGGCATTTGGGGCAATAAACCAGGTTTGATATCTAAAAGTATGGATTTATTAATAACTAAATAGCGATCGCTGCCATCATCTAAAATAGATCCAGGCTGACAATGGCTGAAATCACTATCCACAGCCCAGAGATAACGCTTAGGTAAGGGTGTGGAACACTTCTCGCAAAATTTATTGGTGAGGGGATTAGCAAATTGACAATATTCTTTGGGGCAGCACAGCGTTACCACATCATTTTCCATAGTTTCCTCACCTATTCTGCAATTGGCATTTTCTTTAACAGTATTTGGTGGCAGTAGTTACCACCACCGATATTTTTGGTAAGACACAAATTTATCATAACCTTGATTGTGGTGATAATATGTAGCCATAGCAGAACTAATTCTGGATTTACCACTAAAAATTAACATAGCCGGCGAATTATATTCGCCAGGACTAGGTAAATACTACATTTATTGATTGTTGCTATCTGCTACTTGGGGTAATCCCATACTGTAGTTAGTAACCCGACTAGAGAGATTATAGCTAATTTCGCCTTTTTGTAGAAGCGATCGTAAATAATGCTCTAAGTCTGAACCAATACGGCGCAAGTTATAATCTGTGAGATCTTCACCACTAAACGCTTCTACCAGTTGATCAAACTGACGATAAACTTGTTGTAAAGCATCATCATTCCAGTTAAACTCGTTATCTGGATCTATATCCAATGTTAAGACATGATTACTTGGAATCAGTTCATCTTTGTCCATTTCCGCTGCAAAAATGCGAATATGACGGGTTGTGGACTTGAGCAGCATCAGGTTATCCATGAATTTAGGTGTAAGAATTTGGCTGAATTACACTGCAATTATTTTAACTGCTATGTTCGAGCTTACAGCAGAAATGAATCTAAAGTCTAAAATACCGGGATTAATTTACCCAGTCAGAAGCCAAAACAATATCAGTTGTATATTAGTTCTAATTTTAACATTGTATTTCACTTATCCGTAATTCGTTATAATTCTTTAAGTTGATTTTGTGTCATTTATAGCGCTCTCACTTGATCTTTACTTGAGGTGGCTATTTGCGAAAGATTTTCTGATTTTCTTGCTGATTCTGATTTTTTCTGATGTAAATGTACTCATATTGTCGTGACTTAATAGGATTTTCTGCCAATTAGTAAATTTTTTACAGTCATAAATTGCATTAATTAAGGGAGCATCTTCAGTACAAATGCTTAAGTATTCTCGTGAAAAAATGTAAAAAATAATATTTCTTGACGTTTTCCACAAGTTGATGTAAAAACCTTTAACAGGGTCTAATTAGTTGTTTATGGAAACTTCATGGCATGAGATATCAAAAACTAAATAATAGTTTATGGCTAAGGTATGCCATAACTAGTAAAGAAACATCAAAAACATAGCAAAATTTAACTGAAACAAGATCAGGGGGTAGAATAGAATGCAGTTTTATAGATGGGAAAAAATTCCGATCTTGAAAAACTTTGTATTCACAGAAGTATAAAAAAATATAAGGAATTTTTCTGGAGATATTAGTTCCTCACCCGCATGACCACTAAGTAAAAGAATCTTGAAAACTATGAACTCTAAAGTATTACCACGTCCAATAAATAACTCCGAAGTAGGTGTTTATGAGTGTGAAATTCACCTTAAATTCCGCCTAATTGAGGAAAAGAGTCTTTTGAGTGATCGTGAGCAACTGTTACAAGTATTACTAGAGGCTTTAACTGAAGGATCTGATGATTTTTTAGAAACTTTACAGGCATCTGTTAAAGCTCAGGAGATTTCCGAGTTTAAAGCCTCTCCACAAATGCGTCGCCAAATGATGCGGTTACGCAATTCGGCGGATACTATTCAATAGTATTTGTGTTATTTTCATAATTTCCAGTTCATGTAAGGTTATCAAGATTAAGTCTTAAAAGTCTGCTTCTACTTGTTTTACTTCATAAGGAGTCTGCCCGTAAACGTAAAATTACGTCTACAATATTCTCGTCTTAGTGCTGTTTCGGCAGCAAATTCATACAGGTGTATTTTACCAGTTTTTATTTTTTTACCGGGCAACTTTGATCGCTAGTAGATGTAAGTAGGTTGGCGTTAAAAATTGTCGTTATAGTAAGGCAAGAGGGAAGAGGGAAAAGGCAAAAGGCGATTTTATATTTCCTGACACAGTTTGCTTTTATCGTGTTAGCTACGAAAAGTCGAGTTTATAGCCCCGTCGACTGATCGTGGGGAGTGTCAATTGGCTAAACCATGTTCTAGGGCAAAACGAACTAACTCTGTACGACTATTAGTACCAGTTTTACTAAATAGACGACTGACATATTTTTCGACATTGCGGACGCTGGTTTCCAAGCGCCGGGCAATTTCTTTGTTCATTAATCCTTCTGCTACCAGGTTTAAAACACTTTGCTCTCTAGGCGTTAAATCTATTTTAAAAGGGGCTGGAGATTGAGATATAGAACTTCGATGAGTCAATAGTATTCTAATTTGAGCGATTTGATTAGCCAAATCGGCAAGATTTGGGGTTTCGCTGTCTTCTTTGGTTGTGGGGCTTTGGGCACTGCGACGCGCTAGTAGATTTTCGACTATGGCAACTAATTCGTCAGGATCGAAGGGCTTAGGAAGATAAGCGTCAACACCTGCATGATAGCCTTGAATGCGATCGCAAGTCATACCTTTAGCGGTTAAGAATACCACTGGTAAGGCTTGAAAGCGGGGATCATCTCGCATTTGTTTGAGGAACTGATAGCCATCCACCTGAGGCATCATGATATCAGAAATCACTAAATCAGGTGTACTATGCTGCATCCAGTCCCAACCTTCGCGGGCGTTACTGGCAGTTTGAACCCTAAAACCGCTTTCTTGTAAGTATTCTTTCACGGCTTCCCGTAACCCCGGTTCGTCATCTACCAGTAACAGTTGTGCTGACATTGAAAATTCCTATAGGTGTACATTTATCTAACATAGCGAAATTTGTGGGTATTGACTACTAGGGCGGGGAAAAACTTTGTAATTTCCTGAATAAAATATTATCAGGGCCAAGCTGGGCTAAATTCTTACATGATCAAGTCCAACAATTAAAGAATTTAAATATAAAATTATATGGCAAAACTTAATTACAAATCATTAATAGTAAGTAATAAATATGATTGGAGAAATAGGTAAAGTTTACCTCGTTGGTGCAGGGCCAGGAGATGTAGAATATTTAACTGTCAAAGCCTATCGTCTGTTAACATCTGCCCAGGTACTGGTCTATGATGCTTTAGTTGATAGTCAATTATTAGATTATGTCCCTATAGATTGTTTAAAAATAGATGTTGGTAAACGTGGTGGTAAAATCAGCACTTCCCAAAATGAAATTAACAATTTACTCGTCAAATATTGTTTAGATAAAAAACAAGTTATTAGACTAAAATCAGGAGATCCTTTAATATTTGGTCGTTGTATTTTAGAGATTGAAGCTTTAAAAAAAGCAGGTTGTCAATTTGAAATCATTCCCGGAATTTCTTCGGCATTAGCTGCACCATTATTAGCAGGAATTCCCCTCACTGATAACGTTCTTAGTCGTTGTTTTGCGGTCTGTACTGCCCATGAACCAGAAAGTTTAAACTGGCAAGCATTAGCAAGCTTGGAAACCTTAGTAATTTTGATGGGGGGAAAAAATTTACCAGAAATCATCCATCAACTGATAAAATATAAAAAATCTCCTTCTACTCCCATTGCTATTATCCGTTGGGCTGGAACATCTAGTCAAGAAGTCTGGATAGGAGAATTGGGAAATATCCTCGCACAAACCGCTGATTTATCTCTATCTCCCGCAGTTATAGTTATTGGTGAAGTTGTGCGACTACGAGATTATATATAATATACAAAATAGCCATCAAAACCAAAAATTGTTAATATAAATTGAGGGTCAACCGTGAATTATAATCTTTCTCCCCTGCTGGGAAAAACCATTTTAGTTACCCGTTCTGTGGGACAATCAAATCAATTTAGCGATCGCTTAACCTCCGCAGGTGCTAATGTTATAGAAATGCCAACTTTAGAAATTGGACCTCCTAGCAGTTGGTCAGCTTTAGATCAGGAAATTTCGCAGTTATCAACCTTTAATTGGTTAGTTCTTACTTCTAGTAATGGTGTAGAATACTTTTTCCAAAGATTAGAAAAATCCGGTCAAGATAAAAATGCTTTATCAGGTGTGAAAATTGCCGTTGTTGGCGAAAAAACAGCCCAAATTTTACAAAAACAAAATATTCAAGCTGATTTTATTCCTCCTAACTTTATTGCTGATTCTTTAGTGGAAAACTTTCCCGAATCACTAACAGGTAAAAAGATATTATTTCCCAGAGTTGAAAGTGGAGGAAGGGAAGTATTAGTTAAGGAATTAACAGCCAAAGGTGCAGAAGTAATTGAAGTTCCTGCTTATGAATCTTGCTGTCCTCAAAGTATCCCGGCTGCGGCTGAATATGCTTTAGTTAATAATACGGTAGATATTATTACCTTTGCTAGTTCTAAAACGGTTCTATTTTTCTCCCAATTAACAGCGCGTATATTTAAATACAACCCGGAAAATTTTGCCAGAATTTGTATAGCTTCCATTGGTCCCCAAACTTCAAAAACCTGTCAAACTGTCTTTGGAAGAGTAGATATTGAAGCAGAAGAATATACTTTAGAAGGGTTAAAAAATGCCATAATTAAATTTTCTAATCACCAATGAATAAAAACTTAATTGGTTTAACAGGTGGAATTGCAACCGGTAAAAGTACAGTTGCAAATTATTTAGCTAAAACTTACAATTTACCGATTTTAGATGCAGATATTTATGCAAGAGATGCCGTATTTATAGGTTCTCCTGTTTTGTCACAAATTACCGAAAAATATGGCACAGAAATCATTTTAAGTGATGGTAATTTAAATAGAGCTAAATTAGGAGAAATCATTTTTAATCAACCAGAAGAACGTCAATGGGTAGAAAGTGTAATTCATCCTTATGTGAGAAATCGGTTTTCCCAAGCTATTAATGAATCATCTGCACATACTTTAATTTTAGTAATTCCTCTATTATTTGAAGCTAATTTAGAAAATCTAGTTAATCAAATTTGGGTTGTATCTTGTTCCCCACAACAGCAACAACAGCGATTAATAGAAAGAAATAATTTCACCACAGAACAAGCAGTAGCCAGAATTAATAGTCAATTATCTATTACTGAAAAAATTGCTCGTGCTGATGTAGTCTTAGATAATTCTGCCAGTTTAGAATCGCTGTTACAACAAATAGATCAAATTATGTTGCGGGATTCAATACTCCTAGAACTGAAATAATTGTATATATGGAACTTCCCCCAGACTATCGTGAATTTTCAACTACCCAGACTTGCGGGAAAAGTATCGGGTCTGGATCAAAAACCAAAAAAGTATAAATTATTCTCATATCCCCAGCGGAGTCGATTTGTGTTATTATGGGTAAAACTAATACCTTAAGCGCAGATTCATGAGGAAGGTTTTAGTCCTGAACGCCTCTTACGAACCGCTCAATATCACCAGTTGGCGACGTGCCACCGTGTTGTTGATTAAAGGCAAGGCTGAACGCTTAGAATACAACGGTAAATTCCTTTACTCGGATTTTCCGATGCCGACCGTCATCCGGTTGCGCCACTATGTCCGCGTTCCTTATATGGAAATTCCTCTAACTCGGAGGAATATTCTGCATCGTGATAGTCATACTTGTCAATATTGTGGTGCCACAGGAGAAGGGTTAACCCTAGATCATGTGATGCCAAAATCACGAGGTGGGGAGGATACTTGGGAGAATATTGTTACTGCTTGTGTACGCTGCAATGTCAAAAAAGGTTGTCGTACTCCTTTGGAGGCGCGAATGCCTTTGCGTCATTTGCCACGCCAACCTTACAGCAGTCTCTACTTTGAGGTAACAAAACATTTGAAAAGTGGACTTCATCAGGAGTGGCAAAAGTATGTGATAGGTCTTTGATATTACTAGTAATTAACTACAAAAACTCAGGACAAAGTTAACCTGTGGATATGGCTGTTTGACTAATTAAAGTCAATAGCAGTAGCCGCAAATGGGGTTGTGGCTTGTGTTGGGTAGTGATGACTACAGCTTATGGGAGGATTCCACTAGGCTGATGTTTTCATGTCCAAAGCGACTCATAACCTTACTTTTCCGAGTGGGTATTTTCTTACCAAAGATATATGGTTTTCCAATCTAATCAAGTACACATCGCTCCTTTACACAAAAAAACTTTGTACCTCACCAGCATGGAAACTACTATATATAGATATTTTTTGTTGTTAACTCATAATTTGTTACAATTAGGAGTAGACGACCTGCCACTAAGAAATTGAAATATCAATTTGCACACAGAATAATCAGCATAACACAAGTCGAGTAAATATTCAAGATAATTATCAAATTTTTTTCATGAAAATCTGCGTATTTAGACAAAGCCATAAATAATGAGGTTGTTTATACTCGAAGAACTAAACCTTACTTAATTTCAGTATTTCTGTAGCACTTATAGCGGGTGTAACTGACGAAAAAATAGGCCAGCCTAAAAAGTGCCAAAATGATTAATTTTAGATTTTTGCCAAGTCTTATGTAGCTTTGGAAGCTAGTTATCGGTTGGATTATATCTGAATGAGGAACCCCACAGGCTACACTTAGAAATACAGTCTTTCCACGCTTAGAAATACGGTTACTTATGTACGTAAATTATCCGCCTTCTCAACTTGAGAGTTTATCATTGACCACGGAACCTAATCCGGAGGAAATAGAGAAACAGAAAGAGAAAGAGCTAATTGAACTTCCACCTCGAACTTCCTTACCGTCATCAAATGGTGATGGAGGTATGTATTTAGTCCAGCGTAGTAGTTCTTTAGCGACTCAAAAATCAGAAGAGTTACAGAAGACCCTGCGTGCACATCGTCATGAACGTCAGTTAGTTATTCTCCAGGATTTTCCTGATCCAGACGCTCTTTCGTGTGCTTGGTCTTATCAGTTAATTGCTCAACAGTATGATATCAAGTGTGATATTGTTTATGCGGGAACTTTAAGCCACCAAGAAAATATTGCTTTGGTGAAGTTAACAAATTTACCGGCTCAACGCTGGACGATGCAAACCTTAAAAAATAAGGATTTGTCATGCTATCAAGGATTTGTGTTAATTGACAACCAGGGAACTACATCTCAATTGTTACCAGCAATCCAACAAGCTGGAGTTCCGCTAATTGTATTAGTAGATCATCATAGTTTGCAGGGGGAACTGAAGTCAGAATTTGTTGATGTTCGTCCTTATGTACGAGCTACAGCCACAATTTTTACTCAATACTTACAAGTGGGGTTATTAAGTTTAGATAATAGCATTAGCCAGCACGTTAAATGTGCTACAGCTTTAATGCACGGGTTAAGATCGGATACAAATCGATTAATGCAAGCCCAGGAAGAAGATTTTATGGCTGCTGGGTATTTGAGCAAATTTTATGATGCTCAGTTACTAAATGCTATTTTACAAGCAAATCGTTCTAAACGGGTGATGGATGTGATCGAGAGGTCACTTAAAAACCGCATTGTTCAAAATAACTTTTCCATAGCTGGTGTTGGTTATTTGCGGTATGATGACCGAGATGCAATTCCCCAGGCTGCTGATTTTCTGGTGACGGAGGAAAATGTACATACTGCGGTAGTTTATGGAATTGTTCATGATGAAGATGATGAACTAGAAGTAGTAATAGGTTCTTTAAGAACTACAAAACTGACTCTAGATCCTGATGAATTTATTAAAGAAGCCTTTGGACAAGATAGCGCTGGGCGGTTTTTTGGTGGTGGAAGAACAGGTGCGGGGGGGTTTGAAATTCCAATGGGTTTCTTGTCTGGTGGTAATGAAAATTCATCTTATGCTAAGATAAAATGGGATGTTTTTGATGCACAAATCAAACAAAAATTATTGAGATTGGTGAATCCTAGAGATAATCCAATTCAGTCTTAAGCTAAATTAGAAAACTTGATTGGTTTAGGGTTTAGCAGCGCTGAACCCCTGAAATAATCTATGATTAAATCAAGTTGATGTAGTTAACAAAAGTGGAGGATTTTGGCGGCTTAGTAATGAATGTTACTTGTTATGCTAAATGATCGATCATTGAAAGAGAACAGGGAAATATTGAATATTTTGCCATTATGTTCAAATATAAGGCTTATTTATTATATGTAGCAAACTTTATGATATTTTTTTGTTCAGATTTTGCTTATGATGTACTCAAGAGCCTTTATTCTTTATAACAGCAATTTTTAAAATGCCTTCCTTAACGTTTGAAATTTTAACAATTTTGGCGCTAATTTTTGCCAACGGTGTGTTTTCTATGTCGGAAATGGCTGTAGTTTCGTCCCGGAAAGTCAGACTACAACAGTTAGCTAATCAAGGAGATATTAACGCTAAAGCTGCATTAAAACTTGCAGAATCTCCTAACCATTTTTTGTCTATTGTTCAGGTAGGAATTACACTGATTAATATTCTCAATGGTGTCTTTGGTGGTGCTACAATTGCCAAAAGACTGGAAGATTATATCAAACTAGTTCCATTTTTGGCTAGTTATAGTAATGCGATCGCTTTTGGGATTGTAGTATTACTAATTACCTATTTTTCCTTGATTGTGGGTGAACTTGTACCCAAGCGTCTGGCCTTAAATAACCCTGAAAAAATTGCTGCTTTGGTGGCTGTTCCTATGCGGGCTTTAGCAAGAATAGCTTCACCGATAGTGTATCTTTTAAGTGCTTCCACGGATGTGGTATTGCGAATTTTAGGAATTACCCCCTCTGCTGAACCCCAAGTTACGGAAGAAGAGATTAAAATTCTTATAGAACAAGGGACGGAAGCGGGGACATTCGAGGAAGCTGAACAGGATATGGTTGAGAGAGTTTTCCGGTTAGGCGATCGCCCAGTTACTTCTTTTATGACACCGCGACCTGATATAGTGTGGTTAGACTTGGAAGATCCTCCAGAAGAAAACCGCCAGAAAATGGCCGAAAGTAGCTATTCTCGCTATCCTATTTGTCAGGAAGGATTAGATAACGTTCTGGGGATTATTCCTGTAACTGATTTATTAGCCAGAAGTTTACGCAATGAGGCCTTAGACTTGACTCTGGGATTACGTCAACCTGTGTTTGTCCCAGAAAGCACGCGGGGTTTAAAGGTTTTGGAATTATTCAAGCAAACTGTGACTCACATGGCCTTAGTCGTAGATGAATACGGTGTCATTCAGGGATTAGTCACGTTGAATGATATAATGAGTGAAATAGTTGGTGATGTCCCCGCAGAACCAGGACAAGAAGAACCTCAAGCTGTACAACGGGAGGATGGTTCTTGGTTGGTAGATGGAATGTTAGGAATAGAAGAGTTTTTAGAACTATTTAGTCTTGACAAGTTGGGACATGAAGAGAGAGGAAATTATCAAACATTAGGTGGGTTTGTGATCACCCATTTAGGAAGGATTCCCACAGCAGCGGATCATTTTGAATGGGATGGTATGCGCTTTGAAGTGATGGATATGGACGGAAATCGGGTTGATAAGGTGCTAGTTGTACCCACCGTCTGACCCCACTATCTAGATATTTTAGCTACCTCTGTAGAAGCCATATTAGTATATACTGAATCTTTTGGAAAGGAGTTCAGGATTATGGCTAACGCCACGCTTTGCTATCAGGAGGATTTAGAAGTAATATCAAGTCTGGAAAATTGAACAATTTTTGATGCTATGATCACATTTTTCTTGCACCTTATTTACCTTTTATTCTTCCCTTGCTATACAATTTTTGACTCCAGTCTACTTATTTACTAAATAGTACGGTTATTACGACGGTTATATCTATAAAACCGAATTGTCATCAATTAATTTTCTAGCGCTATTATTTAATTGGGAAGCTAAAGATTAAGCTTCAGGAAGTTAGAAGGTAAGAACCTTACCAGTAGTATTATTGTTTACCAAATCAGAAGCTTAAAATTCAGTCTTACCAAATCAAAAAGTCCAATAGTGAATTTTTGAGGACATAGTTATGACACTTGTACGTTGGAATCCGTTGCGGGAAATGGAACGTTGGGAACCATTCCCAGAAATGAGTATTATCCGTCAGCAAATGGACCGTTTGTTTGAACAATTGTTACCACCTGATGCCAGTGAAGCAGTGGGTTTAACATTTGTTCCTCCCGCTGAGATTGCAGAAACCGATACCGATTTGAAGTTAAAAATAGAACTACCAGGTTTAGAAGCGAAGGATCTTAATGTCGAAGTCACTCCTGAGTCAGTTTCTATCAGCGGTGAGCGGAAATCAGAAATTACCAAAGAGGAGGGAGGTATAACTCGTTCAGAGTTCCGTTATGGCAAGTTTCAAAGAGTAATTGCCTTACCTGCGGTTGTTGACAATGAAAAAGTAGCAGCAGAATATAAAGATGGAATTCTCCGTTTAACTATTCCTAAAGCCGAATCTCAGAAACATAGATCAGTAAAAGTTCGTCTTGGTTAGTTGAGAGCATTCAGCTTTCGGTTATGGACTTTATCTAGGGTACGGATAGTTGGTACTAATGCTTAGGGTGTGAGTCCAGGAAAATATACACTTCCGTCTCTCTGTTGCTTATTTGTCCTATTTTTGGAGGCTGGATGCTTTTTGTCAGGCTGAATCAGGAAGGGTGAAGGGTTGTATAATCATTTCATCCTTCATTTTTTTGGATCAGCACAGAGGGAAGATCATATTCATGATCACCGAATCATGCTTGAAAGTATCCGCAAAAATGTACCTAAAAATATGTCTTTAGTTATATAGTTGATTCCCAGGACAATTATTAGAATATATGCTAAAAAGCACTTTTTTATTTAGGGGTGATGAGTTCGACAAATTGTCTTATATTTCTTTTCATACTTTTATGTAGGGTATGGGCAAATATGTCTCAGTCACTGTTAATATATCAAAAGTACCAGTTTGTATTTTTGACTTAGATAGGGTTTTCTGATTTTTTGGAAAACTTCTATGAAAACACATACTGATACAGTTTCATTTGCTTGAATAGCTATATAAAGAGGATCGAAATTAGCAATTATTAATTATGGCAACAAAAGTAATTGATGTGAGAGAGTATACTGTCCGAGCCCATAAGAGGCGTATTCATACGCGGGTTTTCCACTTTGTTTGTAAAGAATGCAATCAAGCGACAAAGCGGGAAACTTTCGGAACACGCCCTTTATATTGTGAAAGTTGTCGTCCCCCCCAACCTCCTAAAAAATCACTCCAGGTATCTACACCTAGCAAGCCTAGAGCCATGACTTATACTAGCAATATAGATTTAGGTTGAGTTAACTGCTATGAATTCTCCAGGACAATTACAAGCACCACCGGATGGGTTTATTACACCGTTGTTAGAGTTACGAGATTACTATGGCGGTCTCGTGCAAAAGTACCAACGTCTATTTATAGAGGCGCGATCACAATTAGATAATGTAGAATCTTTATTATCTACTTGGTCTTATGCTGATGAGAATGCACAAGTTAAGGTTGATAAAGAAGATTCATTATTATTGTTGTCTTCTGATCACAGGTCTAATATAGAATATCTGGAGTCTCCACCCTTGGAAATTCCTAAATCAGACTCTTTTAACGTCAATCATCCCCTTTCTGAAATCAAGAACTCCGGTAATTTTCCCTTTCAGCGTCGTCATTATGTCGGTAAGGGAGAAGATATTCCCATGCTGGCTCACTATGGAAATATGAGTCGCATGGAAGCACTCAAAAAGCTATTACAAGAATATGTGGGAACTGTCTGTCATATAGACTTTATTGTGCGATCGCTATATGGTGATTTAGAGTCGACAATTTTTAAAGTTGTTAAAGGTAGAGTCCAATCATCTCTGACACAAGGGAGAGAAAGCGGTTATTGGTCATCAATTCCCAATGAACCTGGTTGTTATACTCTAGATTTAAATTCCCTAGGTCCGATTTCTAGTAGGGGAACATCCAAAGGGACTAAATCCACCAGAACCAACAAATATTTCATCAAACCTCAGATGAAAACAGTATCGATGTTGGCACAATTTGATGGTCAATTTCTCATTGATGCTCTGACCTTGTTTCTAGAAGAAAATGCAGGACGAATTTTCAATGTTAATGAGATAGTTAATGGCATTTATGGATACCTTGATGTCGAAGAAGTCAAAGAGGTCAAAAATAAAGTTCTTAATGAACTATCTAGAGGACATCGTACAGGTCGATTTGTGAGAGTTCCCAACCAAATTGGTTTGTATACGTGGGATATGAATATGGTCGCCCAAAAATGAAATGAAAAAGGTGCGTTAAAGTAAGTTATAACGCACCCGTCGAGAAACGGAGAGGGAGGGATTCGAACCCTCGAAGGGATATAATCCCTTAACAGATTAGCAATCTGCCGCTTTCGACCACTCAGCCACCTCTCCAATCATGTTTAACAATGTTATCAGAAGTTTTTGAGATTGTCAATAGTTATTTTATAAATAAATTCCATGACCAATGACCACTGACCAATGACCAATGACCAATGACCAATGACCAATGACCAATGACCAATGACCAATGACCAATGACCAATGACCACTGACCAATGACCAAGCTATAGCACTTGCGATCGCATCCAAGCTACTGGTAACGTACGTAACTTTTTCCATTGGGGAACATAAGCTCGTTGACTGAACACATCATAGTTATTGCGCTCAATCACCTCTAAAATCTGCTCATAGAGCATAGATGCAGACCAAACAGGCCACCGAGCATCAGCAGCCAGGTAACTAATACCTTTGTCCGCTTGAATGTAATACTTGCGGGCGCGATCAATTTGAAATCGCATAAGTGAACGCCAGCGGTCATCCACTACGCCGCGAATACATTCTTCCTCGGTGTAATCAAATTTAGCCAAATCTTCTAGAGGAATATAGATTCTACCGCGACGGGCATCTTCACCAACATCACGGAGAATGTTCGTGAGTTGGTTAGCAATTCCCAAGGCGATCGCTTCTTCTATAGGAAGATAGGGCTGTTGGCTGTGATACCAAGGGGCTGTATAGATGCTATTATCTACGCCCATAATCGTGGTTGACATCAAACCCACAGTTCCTGCTACTCGGTAGCAATAGAGGTATAAATCCTCAAAAGTTTGATAGCGACTGCGATACAAATCCATGCGCTGACCGGCGATCATATCCCGAAAGGGTTGAATGTCTAACGGAAAGCGTTGAAGGGTATCTACTAACGCTACATCATAATTATCCAAGGGGCATCCTGCAAAAATCGCCTCCAGTTGTTTTTCCCATAGTTCTAGGGTTTCTGGCGTGGTGATAGCAGAGGCAGGACCATCGACTAACTCATCTGTACGGCGACACCAGGTATAAATTGCCCAAACAGATTGACGCTTGGCCGGACTCATTAGCATTGTACCTAAATAAAAAGTTTTAGCGTACTTAGCTGTCAGTTCCCGGCAAAGGGTGTATGACTCATCTATAGAAACCAGCGTTTTCATGCGCGGGGGGGAATCAGGCAGTTGCAACATTCGTGGCGGGCGGTCAGGTTGGCATTTGCAGGTTAGAGGGATTTGCTACCGTCAGCGCTTGAGATATGGCCTGCGCTGTTAGTTTACCAGAAAGTACAGCCCCTTCCATGCTGGCGAGATAGCGTTGCATTGTATAATCCCCAGTCAGATAGAAGTTAGAAATGGGAGTTTGCTGTGAAGGGCGGTACTGTTGGCGACCTGGGGTAGCTTTATAAACTGAACGCGGTGTTTTCACCACATGATATTTCAGTATTTTAGTAGGATGATCTCCCCCAAAGTGTTGAGGAAAGAGTTTTTCTAACTCAGTAATTGTTGCAGCAACGATTTCTTGATCAGATTTAGATATCCAATCTGCGGCTGGCGCTAGAACTAATTCCAACATAGACCGCTCAGAATTAGCATATTCACGGCAAGTATTACTCATATCAGCATAGACGCTCAGGAGTGGAGACCGAGAAAATAGCAGATGATCAATATCTGTTAATTTGCGGTCGAACCAGATATGAACATTAATCACTGGCACACCTTCTAAACCGTTCAATTTTTGGAAAAATGGCATTTCTTTCCAGGCATTGGGCAAAATCGGCTTTAAAGGGTCAACGGGTAGGGCAGATACATAAATATCCGCTGTCAGGATCTCATCTTCTGCCCCGTTTAAGCCGCGTAATAGGAATCCTTTAACTGTTCCATCTTCATTGAGTAAAATCTCTCTTAAAGGTACATTCAGACGCACCTCACCATCTCTTTCCGTAATGTGGTCAATGATTGGCTGACACAATCTTTCTGTGGGTGAACCGTCCAGGAAGGCCATTTTTGAGCCGTTTTTCTCTTGTAGAAAGCGGTTCAAGGCTGTTAAGAGGACAGTGGCAGAAATTTCCTCTGGGTTAATGAAGTTCAATGCTTTGGACATGGCAATAAATACTTCTTTTTCTACCCGGGGGGGGATGTTTTGTTTTTGCAACCACTCCCGGAAAGAATATTTGTCCATTTCTTCCACGTACTTTTGTCCTTGGAGAATGGCTGGTATTAATCCGATACCAAAACTGATTTTCTCCGCCCAGGTCAGCATATCGTTGTTTCTAAGAATGGCAATGACACCATTTATCGGTGCTGGTAAATCTGGAAAATCAAATCGACTGTAAGTTCCTGGTGCTTCTGGTTGATTGAAGATCATTGTGTGTTGTTTCCACTGCAATCGATCTTCAATGTTCAATTCTTTGAATAACTGCAACATATTGGGATAGGCCCCAAAAAAAATGTGCAGTCCTGTTTCGTACCAGTCACCATCAGCATCCTTCCACGCAGCCACCTTTCCCCCTACTACGTCTCGGCGCTCCAAAACAATAGGTGTGTGACCTAGATCCGTGAGATATTTTGCACAGGAAAGTCCTGCTAGTCCCGCTCCCGCGATTGCTACGCGCATTTAAACCTACTATTCTTCAATATTTCTTAACTGTTTTGTCGTTCTCATTATACGTTGCAATCCTTTACCTTTAGCGATTCTAGTCCAATTGCTGACTAAGATTTTCCCAAAATTTTCCGCTAACCACTTATTTTACCCTAATTTTCAGTCCGGAAATTAACACAAATTTTTCTTCACGGAAAAATATTTAGTGTTATTCACGACTCAATATCAATCAGTGTATATTTTGCTTAACTGCTTGTCACAAATAGAAAAACTGGTTTTTTATTAAGTATTGATAGGCAATATACGTATGTAAGTTAGTAAACTAAATGGCAGGATCAATCAGCATTTATCAGCAAAATTAATGGAAATATTAGTAATACCTCAAAACTAAATTTAAAATTTTTGTTGATTTAAGTCCCAATTACGGTATATGATGATCCCACACATTTTAATTTTAATTAAATCTGAAAACGCATAGAAGTTATGTAATTCCAAAAAATTTGTTCTTTGTTCAATAAAACTCTTTTTTTTATCAGCCTGGAGATTATTTCTCTAGGAATACTGCATCTACTGGAGAATAAATAAACTATGATATCAACGGGAATAATATGGGTGAAATCCTTTGCTGGTAGTGCTTTGGTGTTGATAGCGAATTTATCAATGGGTTTAATAGCTAAAGGATATCCCACACAATTTCCAGTCAAATTAGTTAAGCCACAAGCTCAATTTCTGGCGATTGCTAAACAACATAAAAGTGCTTGGCAAAAAACTTTAACATCAAAAACTGCTTTCACATTTGATTGGATAACTAGGCGATTATCATCATACCAAGATAGCCCTATCGCTGCATCTTTGATAGGCCTATCAGCAAAAGAAACACAATTTTGTGACCCTGTGCCAGAAAATATAGCTACACAATACCACTTGCAAAGTGTTAATAACTTTTCACCAGTGGTTACACAAGTTAGGAGTCGCAAAGTAGATTTATCACCTTCTACTATTTTACAATCACTTAAAAGTTTCTTTAATGTCATCAACAATCCAGTGAATCTCAATGGGAGCTATGATTACTCACCTGTATTGATTGTAAAGCGTCCCCCATCTTATGAGGTATGGGTTAATAACAGTTTTTTTGCCAGACTACCTGATCAAATTACAGCTAAATCCTTAGAACAACGCTTAATTCAACTAATTAGATCATCCACAGCAAAACCTCAACAATTACAACCAGGTTTAGTTGATAAAACTCCTTCCCTGATGATAGGTAATCGGCTACTATTTGCAATTGGTCGAAAACTCTCTGATCAACTTGGTCGCCGCGGTGATATCCTAGCCATGGAATGGACTAATAACTTGCGAATAGCCCTCCGTGCCAAACCTCTGACATTGGTACAAGGACAAATGGAAATGTATGGATTACAGTTCTCAACGACAAAACTTTCTGGATTAGCTTCTTGGTATGGCGGCTATTTTCATGGTCGCTTAACAGCAAATGGTGAAATATATAATCAAGATGATTTCACAGTTGCCCATCGCACCCTACCTTTTAATACATACTTAAAAGTTACAAACTTAGAAAATAATAAATCTGTAATTGTGCGTGTTAATGACCGTGGACCTTACATTGCACCCAGAAGCCTAGATTTATCTCGAACAGCGGCTCGTTGTCTCGATAGTGAACATACTGGAGTCGTAGCTTATCAAGCTGTAATTTTACAACAAAATGCACCACAAATGACTTTGAAATCATCTTCACCAAAAACTGAAAATATAGCTAATGCTAAAGGTGAGTTATTGGTTTTTAACTTTTAGCAGATTCAAAGGATAAAGTAGAGAAGGCTTTATCCTTTACTGATATCAAACTAATTATGTCAAGATCTCAATCATCACCAAGCTTTGGTAATCATCTAATTTTGGGTATTTCTGGAACTACTTTAAATGATGATGATAAACGGGTATTAAATGAATTAAAACCCATTGGTGTCATCTTTTTCGGGAAAAATTTCCTCGACGGTGTACCCTATGCAATTTGGTTAGAAAAGTTTAAAACCCTGATTGATGAAGTTCACGAATATACAGAACGCGACTCCATATTTACTACTTTAGATCATGAAGGTGGCCGAGTAGTGCGAACCCCTTTACCCATTACCCGTTTTCCTCATGCTTATTTATTACAATCTCACGCTTTTGAAGTCGCTAAAGCCACAGCTAGAGAATTAAAATCTCTGGGAATTAATCTTTCTTGGTCTCCGGTTGCGGATATTTTCTCAAATCCTCAAAACCCAATTATTGGACCCCGTGCCTTTGGAATTACACCAGAAAAAACCAGTCAATGTGTGCGGGAATATTACCAAGGATTGCGAGAAGAGGGAATTTTAGGTTGTGCTAAACACTTTCCTGGCCATGGAGATACTAGCACAGATTCCCATTTAGAATTACCAATATTAAATTTGAGTCGGGAAGATTTGCACAACCGGGAATTAATTCCTTTTCAAACATTAATTCAAGCGCAAATTCCGTTAATTATGACAGCACATATTTTGTTTCCGCAAATTGACCCAGAAGTGCCAGCAACCTTATCTAAAATCATTTTAAATGATATTTTACGAGAAGAGTTAGGTTTTCAAGGTGTGATAGTTTCCGATGATTTAGATATGAAAGCTGTATCAGAAATGTTTATGAAAACGGGAACGGTAACGCGGGCTTTTCATGCTGGTTGTGATTTGTTTATCGTTTCTCGGAATATTAATTCTTCTTCTTTAGAACGGACATATAAAATAGCTGAGGATTTTTCTGCTAGTTTGCATAATGGTAGTTTGGATATAGCAGTTGTAGAAACTGCGCGGAAAAGAGTAGAAAATTTATTGCGGGTAACTCCTCAATATTCAGTTTCGACCCTTGATAAAGAAAAATTAGTCAAAAATGCGGAATTAGCTATTAGTTGTAGTTTGTGAGGGAATTAAGGATTTTAGAAGTATTATAACTCCACAATCCCCAATTACTTAATCATAGATAAAACTAACGCAATGCTGGTGGTAATCTTGGTCTACCTGTAGTAATTGCATAGTTAATTACTAACAACTGTAACCATAATCCTGGAAAGTGATTTTCTAACCAAGATTGATTCCAGTACAAGAACTGCGGAAACCACCTTCCCAAAACAAGACTTACTAAAGCATGACGAGTAAAACTAACATAATTACCAAGCCAACGTAATAAATCTCGCCAACCAGCTAATTGCCAAATCCACAGTAATAAAGTTGGATTTTTCATAGCTGCTTTCAAAGCTAGACGGTTAAAAGTGAACCAATCACAACGGTCTTTAATGAAATTGTCGGTTACTTCCGGGGTTTCATCTATTAATAAACCAAAGAAAGTATTCAGCATTGAATTTATCATTTGGGGGGCGATAAATTTGCTCGTGGGAACCATCATTCCCTTAGAAAATAACCACATTACCGCCACATTACTTTGGTAAGCCCGAATTTTATTTAAGTGCTGCTGACTCAATAAATCATGTTTGAGTGCAGTATTTAATAAAGTCGTTAATCGTTCCAAATTACGGACTAAAGACCCAAAACCAGTAAAAACCAGGGGAGATTGTAGAGAAGCAGCATCACCAATGGCAATTAATCTATCAACTGCAATTGTGCGATCGCCACTATCTGTGCTAAAATGTCCTGGTATATAACCAAAAGTCGGTTTTTTCCACACCAATTTATCTAAATCACAACGCCGATATTCTGGTAAAATTGCAAAAAAATCCTCATACATTTCTAGCAAAGAACCAGGATTTTTCTCATTCACCTCATGATAGTGAAACAGATAAATTGTCAACTCTTCCCCAACCCCAGGAAACAACTCCCAAATTAATTGTCTACCTCTAGAAATATCCCCATGACTGTAGAGAACATCCCCATATTCAGAATCCCATACCCCGGAGTCAAAGCCCTTTTCAATTACTGCTCCCACCGTTGGACACACACTATCAAAAGCCCTACCACCATTTAATTGCCAAGCAATCGGTGAAGCTGTTCCCATAGCATCTATCAATAAACGTCCCCTCACTTGCCTTTCTTTACCAGTAGGTAAATGTTGAACATTAATAGTAACTTCTGTAGAACTAATATTAACTTGGAAAAACTCCGTTTCATCCCAAATATCACCACCAGCAGCCTGAAGTTTTTGCCCACATAATGTCAAGAATTTTTCTGAATCTAAAGCTATATTTAGGACTGTGGGAGTGTGAAGAACAGAGGATTTTAACGAAGCAGGATTATTACCATCAAAAAACTTATTAAAACCGTCTTTGTACTCTCTAGAAATAATTTCTGCTAATTCAGCATTTGTCAACAAACCCAAATTTATTAAACTTTGAATTTCATCACGGGAAATATTCCATTCTCGGTTCATTTTGCCAAAAGGTAATCTTTCCACCAACAGCACCTTATAACCCAATTTAGCCATCACCGCTGCATGGATTGACCCCAAAGCACCACCAATGTAGATAATATCATACTCAGGACTAGAATTAGAAGCTGGAGGGGGTGTTTTCTGACCTTGGCCTTGATAAAATATTACTTCACGAGGCTTTTGGGGATTTATTACCCCTTCTCGCCACCGTTGCTCCCACCAGTAAGCCCGCTTGAGGTCATATTCCCCATTAGGCATTTTTTGAAAATACTTGACAGTTAGGGGATAATAGGGTTCTAGCTCTGTGAAAATTGATTTTTGGGCATCAATGACAGGGAGTTCTGGGTAACAATTGGGAAAGCGAATTCTAATTTCCTTTGTCAAAGATTGGAGAATGAGCTCCTCCTGCGGAAAAGGTTGATTTCCCCAACGGAATACTTTTAAATAAGTTGTCCGTTGTACCGACCACACAAATACAGACAGTTCTCCACCAACAGAAGTGGTATTTTTAACAGCACTTTTCAAGCGGAAACCATCTGGGGTGATTAACTTTTGTCCATTTTCGACCATAAAATCCGTTTGTAGCCATTTGCTTACGGATACTGTATCTGGTGTAGGAATTTCTAAATAAAGAAGTTCTTGCATATTATTCTGATATTTCATAATGAATCTACTCACTCCGACAGATTAAAAAAAGGCATAAAATAAGTTACACTCTCCGCTAATTAACTTCATAAAGATTCAATAAAGAATTTTAATGATTTATCAAGTTTATTATTCATGTTGTCAATTTCGTAAACACAAGCCATGCCTTATCCTATCCCAGACAGTCCCCAAGAAATATCTGCACTCACAAAACAACCAGTAGACGAAGAATTAGTAGCTGCGGTAATTGCTGGTGTCGTTAAAGTTGTTCGTAATCAGGGTCAGTCCTTAGATCAATTAACTACAGAGTTATTAGCGGATGATCCCATGTTAGATAGACAACAAAGACGCTGGTTAAGTCAGTTAGTCGCTCAAGCCTGGGAAGATTTCCCCTAATCCTCTTCTGACATTCATTCCAGATTCCCCACTTTTAAATATCACCCCTTCATACTTCAATAGATATTACCAAATAACAATCATAATATTAAGTATTAATTCAGATATTTATATGTAATTATGAAATAGAGAAGTGTCACTATTTAACATTTATCATCATCTTAACAATTCCTGTATATTAAAAATACAGTTTAAAATATCTTAAACTCATATTTCTTGAACCTTATCTTGAACTTAATCTTCTCCTAGTAAAAATATTTAGTGTTACCTCAGTTTTTTTTGAATGCTGATCTTGCAAAAGTGAAATTCAAAATCTACGGTTTAACCCGATTTCCACACCCTAAACTGTCGGACAATGGGACTGGTCATGGCTTTGCTAGTCCCTGAATTCCCCCTAGGAAATTTTCCAATTTTTGTATAAAAACATACTTTATAACGTATAAAAACAGGAAAATCCGATTGTAACAGTGAGGGGGGAGAATGTCGACATTCAAACAAAACTTAGGGTGTGACACCTCAAGGCTATTACTAAAGTTTTGGATATTTTCTTTTTGAGAGTGAAGCATGATTTCTTCTTGTTGAAGCAATTGAATGAGAAAACTTGAGTATCTGGTGAAAAGCTAAATCCTTAATGGAGATATCCTAAAAATGGCAATTCAGAACGGAAGAACAACAGCCCCGTCCTACGTCAATAAGCTTCCCCAAGGTGCACAATATGCCCTTGTTCCTTTATTGACCGTAGGTGACGAAGTTCCTTTATTACAAGGTGCTTTTGGTTCTTTTACTACCAGTGCTACTGAGAAGTTTGCCTTTACAGGCATTCCCGACGGTTTGGGAATTTATGAGACAGCCACAGGTTACTATGTGTTTGTCAGTCACGAATTGGGTAGCAGTACCAAGTCAGATTTTTCCACCACAGTCACAGGACAAATCACCGGAGCGAGAGTTTCCCTATTCCAATTCGATAAAAACTGGAAAGTTATCGGTGGTAAAAACCTAATTGAAAAAGCCGTTGATAGTACGGGTACTGAATTAGGAAAAATCACCTTTACCACTAATGGATCTGATATTGTTAGCCTAACATCCACCATACCAGGTTTTGGTCGCTTCTGTTCATCTTTTTTAGCAGAGAGTGGTTTTGAAGGCGGTCCTATATTCTTCGCACCAGAAGAATCTGATGGTAACAGCCGAGGCTGGGCTGTCACACCCGACGGTACTGCTCAAGCTTTAGATGGTTTGGGACGCTTCTCCAAAGAAAACGTAGTTGCAGCATCTCAGTATCGAGCTACCAACTCAAACAAAACAGTATTATTGTGTACTGAAGACACTGGTGATGGCGAACTCTATATGTTCGTTGGTAATCAGACACCAGCAGATCCCAACGGTTTCAAAGACGGTGATTTGTATGTTCTTAAGGTTACAGACTACAGCAACGAAACATTAGCAGAGGGTGTAAAAACCAACGCTACTTGGGTTAAGGTTGACCGTAGTGTTGTATATGACACCAAAGGAACAGAAGATAGGGCTGATGATGTAGCTAAGGCCACGGGTACAGATTTATCTACTTGGGTGAATACCAGTGGCCGCTCCACCAACTTCCGCCGTTTAGAAGACATAGCAGAAGACCCCAAAAATCCCGGTACTTTCTACTTTGTCAGCACAGGTACAAATAATAAAGTAGACGGTACTACTACCACAGTAGCAGCAGAAGCAGAAAACCCCTACGGGAAAATGTATCGTTTCAGTCTCAATGCCGCTGACCCCACGGGTGCAATTAGTAACTTTGAATTAGTATTAAACGGTGGAGCTAATACTGGAGTTAGCTACGACAACATTGTTATTGACAAAAACGGCAAAATAGCCATTCAAGAAGACACCACTGCTTTTGGTGGTAATGTCATGGCCGCCCAAAACCGCGATGCTCAAATCTGGTCCTATGACATCGCTACCGATACCGTGAAGTCCTTGTTTGAAATTAACCAACAGGCTGCTGGCGCTGCCTATGATATCGGTACTGGTGCATGGGAAAGCTCTGGAATTGTTGAACTACCCCAAAATGGTTTAACCGGTGTAAGTGGCTACTTATTCGATGTTCAAGCTCACGGTCTCAACAACACTGCTGACCCGAACCAGCCCAATATTCTCAATGGCGCTCATGTAGAGGGTGGACAATTATTAGCAGCCATTCCTCAAGTTGCCGAGAAGCCAGTAGTCAATGGTATAACCACTGATCCTGCTTATGTAAAAGTGCTAAATGGTGTTGATTACAGAATCAATGCACTTTTGACAGTTGGGGATGAAGTGCCTCTATTAACAGGTAGTTTTGGTGCTTTTACAGCTAGTAATACCGAAAAATTCGCTTTTACTGGTATTCCTGACGGACTGGGCATTTATGAAACCGTTGATTCTTACTATGTCTTTGTTAACCACGAACTTGGCAGCACCACAAAAACAGATATTTCTAGCACCATTCCCGGACAAATCACTGGTGCGCGGGCTTCCTTATTCCAATTTGATAAAAATTGGCGGGTAATTGGTGGTAAGAATTTAATTGAGAAGGTAGTAGATAGCCAAGGTCAAGAAATCAGTAAGATCACTATTACACCTGATGGTATTACTCAAACAGGAAATTTTGCTTTCGGTCGCTTCTGTTCCAGTTATTTGGCAACTTATGGCTTTGAAGGTGGCCCAGTATACTTTGTCCCAGAAGAGTTTGGTAACGGTCGTGGTTGGGCTGTAGCAACGGATGGAACTGCTCAAGCTTTAGACGGTTTTGGTCGCTTTTCTAAGGAAAATGTAATCGCAACGTCTCAATATCGGGCTACTAACTCTACTAAAACAGTACTACTGTCATTAGAAGATACTGGAGACGGTGAACTGTATATGTTTGTAGGTAATCAAACAGGAGCAGACCCCAATGGCTTCAAAGACGGTGAACTGTATGTCCTAAAGGTGACAGGATATGACTACGAAACCTTAGCGGAAGGTACAAAGGTCAAGGCCACTTGGACTAAGGTTGATCGGTCAGTGATTTACGATACCAAAGGTACGGCGAACCGTGCAGATGACCAGCCGTTGACTGATGGTACTGCTTTGAGTAACTGGGTAAATGATGTCACCCGTTCTACTAATTTCCGTCGTCTTGAAGACATGAGCGAAGATCCTAACAATCCGGGTACTTTCTACTTTGTCACCACTGGTAATACAGACAAAGTTCCTGGTACAACTACTGAGGATAATGCTTATGGTAAAGCTTATCGCTTCAGCTTGAATGCAGCAGACCCGACAGGAGAAATTAGCGATTTTGAATTGGTGCTAACTGGTGGTGCTAACACGGGGATTAGCTACGATAACATCGTTGTTGATAAAAACGGCAAACTGTTACTACAAGAGGACACAGCCGGTCGTGGTGGTGAAATAGTCAATGCTCAACAGCGCAATGGTCGTATTTGGTCTTATGATATCGCTACCGATACCGTGAAACCCCTGTTTGAAATTGACCAGAATGCTCAAGGTACGGTATTTAACACCTCCTTTGGAAACTGGGAGACATCCGGTATCGAAGAAACTACGCCTAATTCCCAACTTGGCCGCAGTTCCTATCTATTTGATGTCCAAGCTACCATTTCCAATGGCTTAGACCCCAACCAGTTGAATGTCCTCAATGGTAATCATTCAAATGGTGGGCAATTATTGGTGGCTTCACCTGTACCAAATGTTGAGTTGGTAGGGTTTTCCGTTTTACCTGCGGATACCTTTGCTCCAGGTCCAAACTCTGGTAATGGTATTTCAGCCAATGGTAAAACAGGTCCTTTCCCTGGACAACCTGTTCAAGGTTTCAGTGCTGTGCAGTTTGCTAACAGTAATTCTTTCTATTTCCAGCCAGATAACGGTTACGGAGCTAAAAACAATAGCTCAGATTACTTACTGCGAATTTATCGTGTAGACCCCAGCTTCAAAGGTGCAGAAAACGGTGATGGTAGCGTTAAAATCCTAGACTATATCCAATTCTCTGACCCTAACAAAAAAGTTCCCTTTACAATTACCAATGAAGGAACTAGCGACAGATTATTAACTGGTGCTGATTTTGATGTCGAGTCCTTTGTAATTGATAAAGATGGTTCAATTTGGGTAGGAGAAGAATTTGGTCCTTACCTATTACATTTTGATGCCACTGGTAAGTTACTAGAAGCTCCCATTGCCACACCTGACAGATTTAAGACTCTAGATGGTACAGCACCAGATGTTCTTGGTCACAGAGGAGCTAGTGGCTATCGTCCTGAACATACTTTAGCCTCCTATCAGTTAGCAATTGATAAAGGTGCTGACTTTATTGAGCCTGATTTAGTTGTCACAAAAGATGGCGTACTCATTGCTCGTCATGAACCTGCTTTAGCAATCTTGAATACTGATGGTACGGTAAATACTGGTAATACAACTACCAACGTTGCTACCATTGCTAAATTTGCAGACCGGAAAAAGACCGTTGTTTTAGATGGAACATCAGTTATAGGTTGGTTTGCGGAAGATTTTACTTTAGCGGAAATCAAGGAATTAAAGGCAATTGAGCGCCTATCCTTCCGTGACCAGTCTTTTAATGGTCAATTTGAAATTCCGACCCTGACGGAAATTATTACCTTAGTTAAGGGAGTGGAAGCTAGTACAGGTAAGAAAATTGGTATCTACCCAGAAACCAAGCATCCCACCTACTCACTCTCAGAAGCTACTTATGTAGGTACAACTACTAAGATTAACCGCAATCTGGGTCAGATCCTCATAGATACTCTCAAGGCAAATAATTTTACAGATCCTAGCCGTATTTTCATCCAGTCTTTTGAAGTTAGCAACCTCAAGGAATTGAATGATACTATTATGCCGGCTGCGGGTGTAAATATTCCCTTGGTGCAACTTTTAGATGCAAAGGATATTGACATCAATGGCAAGATCATTGAAAGTCAACCTTATGACTTCAAGGTTAGTAATAACACTCTTACCTACGGCGATTTACGGACTTCCGAAGGTCTAGCTAATGTTGCTAAATATGCTGATGCTATTGGACCTTGGAAACGGATGATTGTCAGTGTTAAAGGTACTGATGCTAATAGTGATGGCAAGGCTGACGATGTTAATGGAGACGGTAAAGTTAATGATGCTGATAAAACAACATTAGCTCCCTCAACCCTGGTTCAAGACGCTCATAAAGCGGGTCTGCTGGTTCATCCTTATACCTTCCGTAATGAGGGACAGTATTTAGCCGCAGATTACAAGGGTGATCCTAAGCTAGAGTTCCAACAGTTCTTCCAATTAGGTGTAGACGCACTCTTCACTGACTTTCCTGATACAGGAGATACCGTCAGAGACAAACTAGTTAGTGATCCCTTGTATAATATAGTTCGTTCTCCCCAAAATCCTGATGTATTGGCAGGAACGGCTGTGGCTAATCTAGGTGGTTCTAAGGGCTTTGAGGGTGGCGCAATTAATGCCAGCAAAACTAAGCTTTATATGCTGTTGGAGGGGACGGTTCAAGGTGATGCTGCTGGTGCTTTGCGGATTAATGAGTTTGACATTGCTACTCGCAAATACACTGACAAAAAACTCTACTACAAACTGGAGAGTACAGCCAACTCCATTGGTGATATAACAGTCATTAATGACAATGAGTACCTAGTCATTGAACGGGATAATAATCAAGGGTCTGCTGCTTTATTTAAGCGGATTTACAAGGTTGATTTATCCAAAGCAGATACCAATGGTTATGTCACAAAGGAAGAAGTAGTAGACCTACTGAACATTAAGGACCCTAACGACCTCAATGGAGATGGTAAAACTACCTTTGTTTTCCCATTCCAAACCATTGAGAGTGTTCTGGTTCTTGACAAGAATACCATTTTGGTTGCCAATGACAACAACTATCCCTTCTCTGTTGGTCGGACTGGAGTGGATAACAATGAACAAATTTTGTTGAAGTTGGAAAAACCGCTAAATCTAGCTCCTGGTTTAGGTCAACCTCAAGCTGAGGTGGTTAAATCTGCTACTACTGGTAGTGACAATATTACTATTCTGTCTAGTCAAACCTTATTCACGGGTGACGGTGTAGATATAGTAGAATCCAGCGCACCTAAGGCTACAATCAATGCTGGTAATGGTGACGACCTTGTAACTGTAAGTAGTGACTCTTCCGTATTTACTGGGGAAGGTAATGATACTGTCAATATTGGTGCAAGTGGTCCCGCTGGTAACACCAATGTAGATGGTGGTAATGGTAATGATACGATCAACGTAGTACAAAGTAGCACAAGTAACAATGTGTTCGGTGCTGCTGGTGATGACAACCTCCAAGTAGTTGAAGGTTCTGGTCAATTCCTGTTTGGTGGTTCAGGTAAAGATACTCTCCGTAGTAGTGGTAATAATAACCGTCTCTATGGTGGTTCTGGAGATGACACTCTTTACGCTAATATCAATGATTACCTATCCGGTGGTGATGGTGATGATGTGTTATTTGCTGGTGCTGGTGGTGGAAACCGCTTAACCGGTGGTATAGGTATTGACAAGTTTTACATTGCCAATGCTACGTTACCCACAGCCAAAAACATTGTCACTGATTTCACTTTAGGAACTGATGCCATTGTTATTGGTGGTATTTCTACTGCTACTCAGTTCACTAATTTGACATTATCTCAAGTTGGTGGTGATACTTTGATTAAGGTAGGAAATACGGAGTTAGCTTCATTGCTAGGAATTACATCTAGTACCCTGACTGCTAACAATTTCACTTTTGCTTAGTGTTTTTATAGACATAGCAAAATGCTGAGAAATTGACTCTGGGTAGGGAATAGGGAATAAATTAGTATATACCTCACCACCCAGGGCAATGATACAGCATTTTCCGCTCTTTTGAGGTATAAAGCTAATCACCAAACTCTTGTGGTGCGGGCATCTTGCCCGCTAGATACGTACCTAATAACATGGAGAATTTCTGTATAGTATTTTACGTAAAAATAATGAATCAAGAGGAGTTTTATGAGCATAAACAATGTTGATCTATCCAAATATACCAGAATCGGACGCTACGATTTACCCGAACCAAAACGCACCACTGCACCTGCCAATAATTTACTAGCTCAAGAAGCCTCCGCTGTCACCTACAATTGGGATACTAATACATTATTTGTTCTCGGTGACGGAGGTAAATCAATAGTACAAGTATCAAAAACTGGTCAATTAATTGATTCCATGACCTTAGCACCTAGTAGCAGTCCCCAAGGAACAGACTTTTATGACCCGGAAGGACTTACTTATATTGGTAGTGGTAAATTTGTCTTGATTGAAGAACGAGATAGACAGGCGAATTTATTCACATACACCAAAGATACAACCCTCACCAAGAGCAACGTTAAAACTGTTAAACTTGGCACAACCATCGGCAATATTGGCATTGAAGGGATTTCTTGGGACCCGCAGACAAACGGATACATTGCTGTTAAAGAAGTTACACCAGCAGGAATTTTCCAGACAACCATTGATTTTACCGCAGGAACAGCCAGTAATGGGTCAGCGACTACAATTAACTCAATAGACCTTTTCGACCCCGCCAAGGCTGGTATTGCCGACTTTGCTGATGTTTTTGCACTGTCGAACCTATCATCACTTAACGCTAAAAGCGATTCCAGTCACTTGTTAATTTTAAGCCAAGAATCGGGCAAAATTGTCAATATTGATCGGGCTGGGAACGTCTTCAGTACACTGACAATCACCGCAGATACAGGTAATCCCCTATCTGTTGCTGACCAGTCCCATGAAGGTCTGACCATGGACAATGATGGTTATTTGTATGTAGTGAGCGAAAATGGCGGCGGTGATATTGATCACCCACAGCTTTGGGTCTATGCACCATCTATAGTCACTAATCAAGCTCCCACCGCTGTAGTCTTAAACAATAAAATCGCCAGTATCGCCGAAAACACCAGTACGAAAACTAAAATCAAGGTTGCTGATATTGCTATTACAGATGACGGATTAGGCACAAACAATCTGACTGTAACGGGAACTGATGCGAACTTCTTTGAAGTTGATACCGCTGGATTGTATATTAAAGCAGGAACGGTTCTAGATTACGAAACTAAGACCAGCTATAGCATTACAGTCAATGTAGATGATTCTACTGTTGGTAGTACCCCGGATACTAATATAGTTTATACTTTAGCTGTCACTGATATAGCTAATGAGACTCCTGTTACTAGTAGTATTTTTATCACGGAAGTAGCACCCTGGAGCAGTGGTAACTCACCAGTGGCTGCGGACTGGTTTGAATTAACTAATACTGGCACAAGTTCCATAGATGTTACAGGTTGGAAATTTGACGATAATTCCAACAGTTTCGGCTCTGCTGTTGCCTTGAGCGGTGTTACTAATATTGCTGCTGGTGAATCAGTAATTTTTATAGAAGGAGCTACAGTTAATAGTATTTTCCGATCTAACTGGTTTGGTGTTAACCCCCCAGTCGGCTTGCAAATCGGTAACTACACTGGTTCAGGTGTAGGTCTAAGTACCAGTGGTGATGCTGTCAATATCTATAATTCTACGGGTGTTCTTCAGGCTAATGTGGTTTTTGGAGCCTCACCAGCGGGACCTTTTGCCACTTTTGACAATAGTGCTTTAGTAAATAATGCAACAATCTCAACCCTGAGTAGTGCAGCGGTAAATGGAGCATTTACGGCTGTCAATTCCAGCCAGGAAATTGGTTCTCCGGGGACAATTCCACCCATGATAACGATCTCGGCTACAGACGCAAACGCAGCGGAATTGGGAGGAGATACTGGTAGTTTCCGCATTACTCGCACTGGAGTTACTACAAATGCCTTGACGGTAAATTACACAGTAAAAACAGGTACAGGTCAAGCTACAAGTTCAGATTATAAACCAAATTTGAGCGGTTCTATAGCGATCGCTGCGGGACAGTCCTTTGCAGATATCCTAATTACACCCGTAGATGATCCAACCGTTGAAGGTAGCGAAACTGTCACAATTACTTTAGTTGATACTGCTAACTATGACTTAGGGACAACAGCAACTGCAGCTATAAATATTACCGATAGTAATGTTAATCCTCTGGGATTTTCTGGAGTAGCAGCGGGAGATGTTACTTCCCATGATGTGATTCTTTGGACTCGTACTTTTGATTCTGTAACGAAAAAAGGTGATAATGCTAACTTAGTAGCCCAGGTTTCTACTGATCCTAGCTTTGGGGTGATAGCTTTTACATACAATGTTTCAGGCGCCAATGACGGTCTGGATCGTGATGGTACGATCAAATTAAATGCTACAGGATTACAGAGCGGTACTAAGTATTACTATCGTTTCCAATCAGCCGCTGGTAATTTTAGTAATGTTGGGACATTCAAAACCGCACCAGAGAGTAATATTGAAGCATCTGTACGCTTCGGTTTTAGCGGAGACGTGGACGGTTTAATGCGTCCTTATACTTCTACTCAAAGCTTCCACAGTCTGAATTTAGACTTTTTTGGCTTTTTAGGAGATACAATGTATGCAACAGCAAGTACGGGTTCTCCTGCTGCTGCAAATCCAGTAATAAATCCAACTCAAGCTTTAAGTGATTACCACCGTAAATATTTAGAAAATATTCAACCAGTTAGCAATGGTGGTTTTGCGGGCTTAGAAACAATCTTTATTTCTCAAGCTAATTATACCGCTTTAGATAACCACGAATTAGGTAATAAACAACTGATTAATGGTGGTGCACCAGGTGCTTTAGCGACTGCGTCGGGTAATGGCTCTAGTAATATCACTGATGATGTAAATACAACGGGAGCATTTATTAACCAAACTGTTGGTTTTAAAACTCTAATTCAAGCTTATTCCGACTATCAACCAATTAAAGAGAAGATCATTTCTGCTCCCAATGACCCCCGCACCAATGGTACACAACAGCTTTATTTAGCACAACAATGGGGAGACAATGTCATTTATATAAATACTGACACTCGAACTTACCGTGATGTGCGATTAAAAACCGCTACTGGTGCAGATGATACTGCTGCTCGTGCAGATAATCCCAATCGGACTTTACTAGGCGCTACTCAACTGGCTTGGTTAAAGGAAACCCTTTTAACCGCTCAAAATAATGGTACAATTTGGAAGTTTGTAGCTGTATCTAGTCCTATCGACCAACTTGGGGCAATTGGTTCTGGCTCTGATAGTGGTAAATCATGGATTGGTGGTTATCGAGCAGAACGTAACAATTTACTCAAGTTTATTGCCGATAATGGGATTAAAAATGTAGTCTTTTTATCCGCTGATGATCACCAAAATCGGATTAATGAATTAACTTACACGGATAACGGTGTAGTAAAGCTTCTACCTAATGCTTTATCAATTGTCGGTGGACCCATGGGTGCTACTGGACCGGATAACATTACTGACCATAGTTTTGCTAATATCCAGTCATTAGCTAATACTCTTGCTAATGGTCAGATAGCAGCAAATGTTAATCCTATCGGTTTAGCAGCAAATTTCCCCGGACTCAAAAATGTAGTTCGTGAAAATGATACCAATCCCACGCAAATTGAACCGGTTGATTTTTATTCTCCCGATACTTTTAACTACACTGTCTTTGATATTTCTGTTGATGGTAAAACTCTTAATATCAATGTGCAAGGCGTTAATTCCTATGCTCAAAATTCATTCCCAGAACCATCCACAGCTAATCCTGTCCGCTCAATTTTGAGTTTTAGTCTTGATGCAGACACACACACTCAAATTAAGTTTGCTACTACTAGTGCTGACAGTATTGCTATTCAATCGAGTCAAATATTATTCACAAGTGACGGTGCAGATATAGTAGAATCCAGCACACCCAACACGACAATTAATGCTGGCAACGGTGATGATATTATCAATGTAAATAGTGATTGTGAGGTATTTGGTAATGATGGTAATGATACTGTCAATATTGGTACAACTGGTCTCGCTGGTAATACTAATGTAGATGGTGGTAATGGTAATGATACGATTAACGTAGTCCAGGGTGGTACAGGTAACAATGTGTTCGGTGCTGGGGGTGATGATAACCTGCAAGTAGTTGAAGGTTCTGGTCAATTCCTGTTTGGTGGTTCAGGTAAAGATACTCTCCGTAGTAGTGGCAATAATAACCGTCTCTATGGTGGTTCTGGAGATGACACCCTTTACTCTAGTATTAATGATTATCTATCTGGTGGTGATGGCGATGATGTATTGTTTGCTGGTACTGGTAGTGGAAACCGCTTAACTGGTGGTATAGGTATTGACAAGTTTTACATTGCTAATGCTGCGTTACCCACAGCCAAAAACATTGTCACTGATTTCACTTTAGGAACTGATGTCATTGTTATTGGTGGTATTTCTACTGCTACTCAGTTCACTAATTTGGCATTATCTCAAGTTGGTGGTGATACTTTGATTAAGGTAGGAAATATTGAGTTAGCTTCATTACTAGGAATTACATCTAGTACCCTAACTGCTAACAATTTTACCTTTGTTGGTTAGATACTGTAGTTTAGATTACAGTCATTTACAGCTTGCAACTATAAACGTTGATCAGGCTGTAGTGATTTTCTAAATAATAAAGTTATAGGTAAGTTAGTATAAAAAATTGTCGCTATGGTTATGAGATATTTAAAAATAGTGATATGAGTGCTAAAGTTTATATTCAGCTTTGTGACTTGAAGAGGATATTAATCTTATCTGGTGCACTGTTCCCTAAAACTAAAAAACTTTGTACCTCACGAGCATGGTAACTGCTATATTCTTAATTTTGAGAAAAAATCCTATCTTTTTAAATTGGGAGATAAGCACATTTTGTGATTTAAGTCAATATATATAGCTACAAAGGCAGATATATTAGAAAAATTGATGATTATAATTACTAATAATGTGAAAGTTTTGAATATTTAGTAGCCTTGTTTTTATTTTAAAAATGCTAAGATGTCAAAAGTAAGCAGTTAAAAACTATAACTGTTAAAAAGAGAGGAAAACCATGTCTGATACGCAAACTATATTACACAACTTTGGTCAGGTTTATGATAATCCTGTATTATTAGATCATAGTGTAACCGTGCCAGTTGTCGAAGGATTCAATGTCGTATTAGCTAGTTTTCAGGCATTGTATCTACAATATCAAAAACATCATTTTGTAGTTGAAGGTGCAGAATTTAATTCACTGCATGATTTTTTTAACTCCAGCTACAAAGAAGTACAAGATCATATCCATGAAATCGGCGAGCGCTTAAATGGTTTGGGTGGAATCCCCGCAGCAAGTTTTAGTAAATTAGCTGAATTATGCTGTTTTGAAACAGAAGCAGACGGTGTATTTTCTGCTCGGAAGATGGTAGAAAATGACCTAGTTGCAGAACAAGCATTAATTGGAGTAATTCGCCGTCAAGCCTCACAAGCTGAGAGTTTAGGTGATAGAGGTACACGCTATTTGTACGAAAAAATTCTCTTAAAAACTGAAGAAAGAGCTTATCATTTAGCTCACTTTTTAGCCAAAGATAGTTTAACCTTGGGTTTTGTTCAACGGGCTGAAAATTAAACTTTTCGTAACCTTGATTTTACTGAACTTAAATGGTAAAAATTCTTAGTAATTGAGAACCTGACAAAATTAAATCTTGTGGTAGAAAAGTGTAAATCATCTTTTCTGCCATTTTTTGTAATGCCATATTTTTTATATTTAGCTAATTAAAAATATTGGCATTTATCCAGAGTAATATAAACGTAAATACTCGAATATTTCACATATATCTAAAAATAACCTATTTATAATCTACTTCAGAAAAAATAATTAAGCAAAAAAATATTTTACAGCAACCTTATTGCTATAATCTATAACGAATAAATAAACATATAACCACTCTCCGTGCCTGTAGTGCCTCTGCGTGAGAAAAAAATATGAAAACTAGTCACAAAAATCCTCCCTGTCCATAATTCCTTACCTCATTAGCAATCACTACCCGGAAAAGTTGATAATGAATGGCATGATGGGGGGTAAAGACCCTTAAAATAGTCAAGATTTGTATTTTTGTAATCTAAGGTAAAAACTATGCCCCGTCGTCAAGACCTCAAAAAAATTCTCCTGTTAGGTTCAGGTCCCATTGTCATTGGCCAAGCCTGTGAATTTGATTATTCTGGAACTCAAGCCTGTAAAGCCTTACGAGAAGAAGGCTATGAAGTCGTTTTGGTGAATTCCAACCCAGCCACCATTATGACTGACCCAGAAACAGCCGACCGGACTTATATTGAACCGCTGACACCGGAAATAGTAGAAAAAGTTATCGCCAAAGAAAGACCAGATGCTTTATTGCCAACCATGGGCGGACAAACCGCCCTGAATTTGGCCGTAGCTTTAGCGAAAAATGGAGTTTTGGAAAAATATAACGTCGAGTTAATTGGCGCGAAATTACCCGCAATTGAAAAAGCTGAAGACAGAAAACTGTTTAACGAAGCCATGGCGAAAATTGGCGTAGCAGTGTGTCCTAGTGGTACAGCTTCAACCCTAGAAGAATCAAAAGCAATCGCCCTGCAAATTGGCACATATCCCCTAATTATCCGTCCAGCCTTTACAATGGGGGGGACTGGTGGCGGTATCGCCTACAATCAAGAAGAATTTGAAGAAATGGCCCAAGTGGGTATTGAGGCTAGTCCGGTGTCCCAAATTCTCATTGACCAATCTTTATTGGGTTGGAAAGAGTATGAATTAGAAGTAATGCGAGATTTAGCCGATAATGTTGTTATTATCTGTTCTATCGAAAATCTCGACCCCATGGGCATTCATACCGGAGATTCTATCACCGTTGCTCCCGCCCAAACCCTCACCGATAAAGAATATCAACGGCTGCGGGACATGGCCATTAAAATTATCCGAGAAATTGGTGTCGAAACCGGTGGTTCTAATATTCAGTTTGCCGTAAATCCCGTTAATGGTGATGTAGTCGTAATTGAAATGAACCCCCGCGTCTCCAGAAGTTCCGCTTTATCTTCTAAAGCAACAGGTTTTCCCATAGCCAAAATCGCCGCTAAGTTAGCCGTGGGTTATACTTTAAACGAACTACAAAACGATATCACCAAAAAAACCCCCGCTTCCTTTGAACCGACAATTGACTATGTAGTTACCAAAATTCCCCGGTTTGCGTTTGAAAAATTCCCTGGTTCTGATTCTGTCCTCACAACCCAGATGAAATCCGTGGGAGAAGCCATGGCCATTGGCCGGACATTTAATGAGTCCTTTCAAAAAGCTTTGCGTTCCCTAGAAACTGGACGGGCTGGTTGGGGTTGCGATAAAGCCGAAAAATTACCCAGTGGTGAGCAAATTCGCGCCCAGTTGCGGACACCCAACCCAGAACGCATTTTTTCTGTCCGTCATGCTATGCAATTGGGTATTAGTAATGAGGAAATTTATGAACTGACGGCCATTGACCCTTGGTTTTTAGACAAATTACAGGAAATTTTAGAAATAGAGAAATTTCTTAAACGTACGCCCCTGAAGCAGTTGACAAAAGCGCAAATGTATCATGTCAAAAGAAATGGTTTTAGCGATCGCCAAATAGCCTATGCTACAAAAAGCAAAGAAGATGAAGTTCGCACCTATCGCAAACAGCTAGAAGTGATCCCAGTTTACAAAACTGTTGATACTTGCGCGGCGGAATTTGAGGCACTGACCCCATATTACTATTCTACTTACGAAGAAGAAACGGAAGTATTACCCACGGATAAACCTAAAGTAATGATTTTGGGCGGTGGTCCTAACCGCATTGGCCAAGGAATTGAGTTTGATTATTGTTGTTGTCATGCTGCGTATTCTTTACATGGTGCAGGTTATGAAACAATTATGGTTAATTCTAACCCAGAAACAGTTTCTACAGATTATGATACCAGCGATCGCCTATATTTTGAACCATTAACGAAAGAAGACGTTCTTAACATCATTGAAGCTGAAAACCCCCTGGGGATAATAGTCCAATTCGGTGGCCAAACACCATTAAAATTAGCCGTTCCCTTGCAAGAGTATTTACAAGAGTCTAATAGTATCACCCAGATTTGGGGAACATCTCCAGATTCTATAGATATGGCCGAAAATCGAGAACGGTTTGAAAAGATTCTGCAAGAATTGAATATCGCTCAACCGCCTAATGGTATGGCTAGAAGTTATGAAGATGCCTTAATTGTTGCTAAACGCATTGGTTATCCGGTGGTGGTACGTCCTAGTTATGTATTGGGCGGAAGAGCGATGGAAATCGTTTATTCTGATACTGAGTTAGAACGTTACATGACATTTGCCGTTCAAGTAGAACCAGAACACCCCATTTTAATTGATAAATTCCTAGAAAACGCCATTGAAGTAGATGTAGATGCGATCGCCGATCATACTGGTAATGTCGTCATTGGTGGCATTATGGAACACATTGAACAGGCGGGAATTCACTCCGGTGACTCAGCTTGTTCCTTACCTTCTATTTCCCTCTCTCCAGCGGTATTAAACCAAATTCGTTTATGGACAGTTCAACTAGCACAAGCTTTATCTGTGGTTGGATTAATGAATATTCAGTTTGCTGTAGTTAGTGCAAATGGTTATTCTCCCCAAGTGTATATTTTAGAAGCTAACCCCAGAGCATCACGGACAGTTCCCTTTGTATCTAAAGCCACCGGAGTACAATTAGCCAAACTAGCATCTTTAGTAATGTCGGGTAAAACCTTGGAGGAATTAAAATTCACTAAAGAAGTTATTCCCTCACATATAGCCGTTAAAGAAGCCGTTTTACCATTTAGTAAATTCCCCGGTACAGATACCATATTAGGTCCAGAAATGCGCTCAACTGGTGAGGTAATGGGTATTGATAGCGATTTTGGCCGCGCCTTTGCAAAAGCAGAATTAGGTGCGGGAGAAAAATTACCCCTTCAGGGAACTGTATTTGTTTCTATGAGTGACAGAGACAAATCGGCGGCCGCAGATGTTGTCAAGGAGTTTATTAAGTTAGGCTTTACAATTATGGCCACCCAAGGGACGCGACAAGTTCTTCAAGAACAAGGGTTAGAGGTGAAATTAGTCCTGAAACTCCATGAAGGTCGTCCTCATGTCCTTGATTCTGTTAAGAACGGTAACATTCAACTTATAATTAACACACCCTCTGGAAAAGAAGCTCATGCCGATTCTAAGTTAATTCGTCGCACCGCTTTAGGTTACAAAATCCCCATCATTACCACTATTGCAGGTGCTAAAGCTACGGCCGCAGCTATCCGTTCCCTACAAAATACTACTTTAGATGTCAAGGTGATCCAAGAATACTGTCCCATGAGTTAATTGTCAGTTGTTCTTTGTCAGTTGTTCTTTGTCAGTTGTCAGTTGTTCTTTCTTTCCCACTAACCACTGACCACTAACCACTGACCACTAACCACTGACCACTAACCACTGACCACTAACCACTGACCACTGACCACTGACCATTGACAAAAAGGTTAAGCAATTGTTACAAAAAAATCATTATGGTTATCATTGAGATATTTTAACAAATATAAGGAGGCTATTGCTTTTTGATAGTATCCCAGTAAATGTATACTGTTTCGGCGTTTTCAGAGCTCTGCAATTACCGTCAAGGTGCGGGTTTCTCGGTAGTCAACATATTCTCATAAATGTTACAATTATTCATATTCCATAAAGCCCAAAAAATGTTTGACTTGCTACTGAGTATCTAAATATAATAGATACTCATGGAAACAAGAAAATAGATGTAACGCTTAGTGGTGAAGTGCCTAATTTCCCCCAATATGAACAACCTGAGTTAATCAGGTTCGACCATCTCAAAACATTATTTCCTTAACTAAGCAACAAACCCACCATTACCCAAGAGTAGCGCCATGAAGACCGCTCAAACAGCCACCGACCTCGTGCGGACTTACCTGCGTGAGATAGGCCGTGTGCCACTCCTCACCCACGAAGAAGAGATTTTTTATGGTAAACAGGTACAAAGATCTACTGCTTTGCATGAGATCCGGGAAGGTCTTGCTACCCAATTGGGTCATGAACCCAGTATAGAAGAATGGGCCGCAGCCTCTAATTTAGAAGTGCCAGAATTAAATAGAGCAATCTCTGTTGGTGAAATAGCCAAACGAAAAATGGTAGAAGCTAATCTCCGTTTAGTCGTTTCTATTGCCAAAAAGTACATTAAACGCAATGTTGACTTACTTGATCTCATTCAAGAAGGTAGTATTGGTATGCAAAAAGGTGTAGAAAAATTTGACCCGACCAAGGGTTACAGATTTTCTACCTATGCTTATTGGTGGATACGTCAAGCTATTACCAGAGCGATAGCGGAAAAAGCCCGAACTATCCGCTTGCCTATTCATATTACCGAAAAACTCAACAAAATTAAAAAAGCTCAACGTCAACTATCCCAGGCTCTAGGACGTGCACCCACAGTCGCGGAATTATCCCAAGAATTAGATCTAACACCCAAACAGGTGCGAGAGTATCTAGAAAAAGCCCGTCTACCACTATCTCTAGATTTACGTCTAGGAGATAATTACGATACTGAACTGGGGGAAATGCTAGAAGATCCAGGAGCAACACCAGAAGATTTTGTCATGCAAACTTCTCTATCTTATGACTTAGAGCGGATGATGTCAGAACTCACCCCCCAACAACAGGAAGTCATTAGTCTACGCTTTGGGTTAGCAGATGGACAATCCTTAACTTTGGCTAAAATTGGTGAAGTCCTGAATATTAGCCGAGAACGAGTCCGTCAAATTGAACGTGAAGCTTTAAGCAAACTTCGCAAATCAAAAGCTACTATGAATGAATATCTTGTCAGTTAGTTAGTTCTTGTTAGTCAATGGTCAGTGATTTTTGGCTTTGTGGGTGGAGTTTCCCCACCCATACTCGCGCTTCTTGGTGAAAACACTCCCATTTTAGTACGGTTAAACCGAATCTCTCAAAAGGAATAAACTGTTAAATTGGTAGACATGAATTATATAATAGTTAACTACATCGGATCAGCAATCACTAGCAGTTATTCTAGTCATAAATAGGTTAAGCATAGGAGATAAAAGGTGAGTAATAAATCTAATCGAGTATCAGAATTTTTTAATAGTGAGTCAGAAACTGGTAATTTATTATGGCAGTACGTTAAATCATTAAGTCCAGAAACAGTTAACCAATTATCTAAACCTACTTCTACGGAAGTTCTACAGGTAATGGAACGGAATATTATCGGACTTTTAGGAAATCTCCCTTCTGAACACTTTGGAATTACTATTTCTACTAATCGGGAAAATTTAGGTCGCTTATTAGCATCTGCGATGATTAGTGGTTATTTTTTACGTAATGCAGAACAAAGAATGGGTTTTGATGTGGTTATGCAAGCAACAGAAGCTAATATTGGCGAAGTTGAATAATGTTTTTTCAGGAAAATTATCAAAATAAATATCAACTCGGTAGAGATATAATTGGTCTACCGAGTTTTTTATTGTTATTTATTGATAATTGGTAATTATATGAATGAAAGTAATTCTTCTATTCCTCATAAAATTATTGGTGTTGCTGTTATTTGGAATGACCAAAATCAGATTTTAATTGACCGTCGACTTCCTCAAGGTACAATGGGTGGTTTATGGGAGTTTCCAGGAGGAAAAATTGAATTAGGTGAGACAGTTGAAGAATGTATTAAACGGGAAATTTATGAGGAATTGGCTATAGAAATTGCCGTTGGAGAACATTTAATTACTATTGATCATACTTACTCTCATTTGCGGGTAACTTTAACTGTACATCATGCTCAACATTTAGCAGGTGTTCCTCAAACTATAGAATGTGATGAAATTCGTTGGGTAAGTTTGGAGGAATTGGATAATTTTAGTTTTCCAGCAGCGAATGGGGAAATTATTACAGCTTTAAGAAACCAGTTCAAAAAGTAATTAGAATCAGGATTTTCTAGATGAGAAGATTAACAATATTAAATATCACTAAATATTACTTAACTATTATTTAATCGTGCCAATCTTTAAATCCTGTACATCCTGATTTGTGACTATTACCTACCAAATACAGTAGTTAGAGAACGGGCAATATTTTTCGGCTGCATTGCGTCCATTGCTGCTGTCGGTTCATAACCACAATGTACCATACAATCAACACATTTAGGATTACCACTAGCACGGCCGTATTGACTCCAATCTGTTTTATCTAACAACTCTTGGAAGGTTTGATAATAGCCTTCATTCAACAAATAACAAGGTTTTTGCCAACCTAAAACACTGTAACTAGGACTACCCCAAGGAGTGCATTCATAGTCTTTTTCACCAATGAGAAAATCTAAGAATAAAGGATTGTGATTAAAGTTCCAGTTTTTCTTTCCAGTTGTGTAAGGGGTAAGAATTTCCCGGAATAAAGCGCGGGTTTGTTCTTTTTGCAAGAAATGATCTTGATCTGGAGCCCATTCATAACTGTAACCAGGAGAAATCATCATCCCGTCAGTACCCAATGTTTCCAGAAAATCGAAAAATTCCTGCATTTCTTCAACATTACAACCTTCAAAAATAGTCGTGTTGGTAGCGACGCGAAAACCCTTCGCTTTAGCGGCGCGAATTGCTTGGACAGCAGTATCAAAAACCCCTTTTCTGTCTACACATTTATCATGCCATTCTCGCATTCCATCTAAATGCACACTAAAGGTTAGATAGGGAGAAGGTTTAAACTTATCAAGGCTCTTTTCTAGTAATAAACCATTAGTACACAAGTAAATATATTTCTTGCGTTTAATTAAACCCTCAACAATTTCCCTGATTTGAGGATGTAATAAAGGTTCTCCTCCGGGTATGGAAACAACCGGTGCACCGCATTCTTCCACCGCTGCAAAACACTGTTCTGGAGTCAGATTTTGCTTAAGTATTTCTACTGGATGCTGGATTTTACCGCAACCTGTACAAGCTAAATTGCACCGGAATAGCGGTTCTAACATCAATACCAGGGGAAACCGTTTTCTCCCTAATAAGCGTTGTGTAACTAAATACTTACCTATATCTATTGCCTGTTGTAGATTAATCGCCATGAAACTAACACTCCTCAATTTGTTTGGTAATTGGTAATTGGTAATTGGTAATTGGTAATTGGTGATTGGTAATTGGTGATTGGTAATTGGTGATTGGTAATTGGTAATTGGTAGTTAATTTCTGTCCCCTGTCACCTATTCACATAACCATGAGACACGAACCAATTAACAGCATCCTTGAGGGCTACATTCAGGGGGGACTGAGGTAAACCTAATTCGCGGATAGCCTTAGAAGCATCATAATACATTGGTTGCTGTGCCATGCGGACTCCATCTATGGGAATCGTGGGAGTTTTCCCTAAAGGTGCGAGAATTTTTTCTTCTACCCAACCGACGGTTAGGGGTATCCACCCTGGTACAGATATTTGCGGTGCGGGTAAATTGGTGATTTCGGCAAGTTGTTCTAGGACTTGTTTTAAGCTCAGATTTTCATGACCGAGAATATAGCGATCGCCTTTTTTCCCTTTTTCTAATGCTAATAAATGTCCTTTGGCCACATCCCGCACATCAATAAAATTTAATCCCGTATCCACATAAGCTGGCATTTCTCTCCGCAAAAACCGCAGAATAATGTCCCCTGTGGGTGTAGGTTTAATATCTAATGGTCCAATGGGACTACTAGGATTAACTATCACAATATCCTGACCTTGATTAGCTGCTGATATTGCTACTTGTTCTGCTAAAAACTTCGACTTTTTATAATCTCCTACTAATTTTTTTACTGGACTTTGATGAGTTTCGTCCACTATTATACCACATTCTCCCACACCAATAGCGGCTACGGAACTGGTATAAACCGTGCGTTCAATTCCCGCTTTTTGTGCTGCTGCTAAAATATTCCTTGTCCCTTCAACGTTATGAAGATACAACAATTCCCGATCCTTTTGCCACAATGAGTAATGGGCAGCAAGATGAAATAAGTAATTACACCCCTGCATCTGTTCCCAAATATTGGCATCGTTAATATCACTATTAACAATATTTACGTCTAAGTTGTGTAAATTTACTAGATTACTCCGAGGACGGGCTAAGGCCGTAACTTGGTATCCTTCCTGTAACAGCGATCGCACTACATGAGAACCAATAAACCCTGTACCACCAGTCACAAAAGCCCGCATTTGATCACCTCACACTTCTCAACATTTAATTATCTATGTATCTGGGTGGTTTGCCTCAGTTTTTGGTTTTTCATCTTTGTTTAATGATATAATATCAGGTATAATTGTCCAAACAAGATAGTTATATACACGAACCTTTATATTATCTGTAATTATGCCCCTGCAAGAAGAAATTGATAAAACAAGGCAAGAAATTCGCACAGATGACTACTCAATGTCTATTGGAGAATGGATGAGTCTTTATCAAAGTAATGAAATTGATATTAACCCAGAGTTTCAAAGAGTTTTTCGGTGGTCAGAACATCAAAAATCGGCTTTTATAGAATCAATTCTCTTAGGTATACCAATTCCTCCCATTTTTGTTAGCCAAAGAAATGATGGTGTTTGGGACGTTGTAGATGGTGTTCAAAGACTATCCACTATCTATGAATTTACAGGTATTTTAAAAAAAGATTCTCAAGAAAAAAACCCTCAGCCAGTAGCTTTGCAAAAAACTACATACTTACCTTCTTTAGCAGGTAAAAAATGGGATGATCCTGATGATCCTGAAAACTCCTTAACTCAAACACAACGTTTATTAATTAGGCGAGCAAAAATAGGAGTAAATATTGTTGAAAAAGAAAGCGATCCAATGGTTAAATATGAACTATTTCAGAGACTTAATACAGGAGGAACAATTGCTACACCTCAAGAAATGAGAAATTGTATCCTTTTGATGCTAAATAAAAAACTCCATGAATTGATGCGATCACTTGCCGACTATGAACCATTCAAAAACTGTATCGCATTGAGTGATAGGCTTTATGAAGAACAGTATGACATGGAGTTAGTATTGCGGTTTATTCTTCTACTTGATAAACCTGATGAAGATATTAGAAAATTGGGTGACGATGTTAGTGTTTTTCTCACAGAAGAAATGCGTAAAATGGCTCTTAATCAAAACCTAGATTATAGCCGTATAGAAATGGCATTTAAGAGAACCTTTGATATCCTGAATCAAACTACAGGAGATAATAGTTTCAAAAGATATAAATCTGAACAAGATAGATTTCTGGGCGGTTTTCTATTATCTGCATTTGAAGTGATAGCATTAGGGATAGGACATAATTATCAAAATTATCAAAATATCCCAGCAACAGATAAAATATCTGGTTTGATCAAACATATTTGGTCAGATTCAACTTATAAAAATTGGTCTGGTGCAGGTGTGAATGCTGTCAGACGTTTACCCTATCTTATTCCACTGGGTAGAAAAGTATTTTCTCCTGGTCAAGGAGTATTTTCTCCTTTATGAGCATCCAAACTCCTGAAGACTTAAATAAGACTCTGGCAACTGATATTGCTTGGAGAAAAAAGGAACTTTCAGAAATAAAAACCTTGATAGAATTAAAAAATGTTTCTCCTCAAAGGCATAATGTATGTATTCGTAGTGGAATATGTATTTTGTATGCTCATTGGGAGGGTTTTGTTAAATTAGCAGGAAACTCTTATGTGGAATATATTAGAATCAAAAGACTACGATATAGACAACTTTCTAGTAATTTTTTAGCCTTGGCAATGAAAGAAAAACTCAAACAGGCAAAAGAGACAAATAAAGCATCATTATATATACCTGTTTGTGATTTTTTTCTTTTCCAGTTAGATGAAAGATGTTCTTTACCCAAAAATCCAATTTCTACTGCATCTAATCTGTCTTCGGAAATTCTAAAAGAAATAACTCATACCCTGGGAATAGACTTTTCCCTTGACTCCACTAAATCTAAACTCATAGATGAAAAACTTTTAAAGACAAGAAACGAAATTGCACATGGTGAAGATTCTTTGACAATTGATAGAAAACAATATATAGAATTACAGACAATTGTTGTGGAGATGCTAGAAGAATTTCGTAATCGGATAGAAAATGCTGCTATTAATCAAGATTTTCTTGTGAAAAGTCAGTAACCTGTTATGAATACACTGCTATATGTCACGATCTTGTTTTTATTAATTCATAAGTTAAAGTTATTGATTTTCAATTTTAAATAAGTTTTTTTGAAAAAAAATTTTTATTTTTAGGGTTCGGGTCGCTTTCGGCGTGGTATTATAGTCATATAAATATAATGGAGTGTAAGCAAAATTTTTATCGAGGGACGCATTCCCATTATCAGAATATCATGCCGCGCGGCGCAAGTCAATCGGTTAAGACCAAAAAAAATAAATTTTTTTTTAATTTTTAGAATTTTTTTAGAATTTTTTAATTTTTTCAAATTTTTGGGAAACTCGAACCACTTACCATCAAGTTTCGGATAACAGGATTATAACACAAATAAACTTCCTGGAAATCCTTAAATCCTGATTCAGAAACTTTACTTCTCATAGTCAGGGGTGTTGGGTTGAGAAACGAAACCCAACCTACAATACTTCTGCTTTCCCTAACTGCTACTAAAAACTCCTCACTTACCATAAGTTACCCTATTTGTCAATAGTATATTTGTACTATCAGTTAAATCGGATTATTTGCTGAATAATTTTGCGCCAATTTACTGTTTTAAACCACTGCTAATTTGTAAAGTTTTGTATTTTTTTCAAAATTGATCTCTGAAATGACTATAAATAAAGACTTTTGGAGATCATGTTTTTAAGGTTACAAAATTGACAATAGTAACCTAATTATGAAATTTTCAATAATTCTAGCAAATCGCGGAAAGTATTGCAAGTCCGTTGGTAAATAAAAATAATTCTCAATTAATTATTAAGAAAATGTTACATAGAATCTCAATTTTATTTGAGTATTAAAAGTATTATTGATTATATATAAGTTAATATTATCATATATCAGAATCTTGAGGAAGCAGTTATAGGATCTTTATCAATGTATGTTATTACTTGCAAGCGCAATTATCAGAATATTATTTCAGACAGATTAATTAATAAGAATTAACTATTATTTATTATAGATTTCACTATTAGAAATAAGTTATTTTTTAATTTTTAATCTGCCTCAGTTTAATAATTTTAGGAAAACTGTTGAGCATAATACCGCGCATATTTTCCTGCTAATTCTAACAATTCCTCATGATTTCCTGATTCCACAATTTGCCCTTTTTCTAAAACTAAAATCTGATCGCATTTCCTGACAGTTGACAACCTATGGGCAATAATTAATACCGTGCGGTTTTTCATCAATCTTTCTAAAGCCTCTTGTACCAAAGCTTCTGACTCTGAATCTAAAGCAGACGTAGCTTCATCAAGTATCAAAATTTGCGGGTTAAGCAGAACAGCGCGAGCAATAGCTATTCTTTGTCTTTGTCCCCCCGACAAATTCACACCTCGCTCTCCCACCCAAGTATGATAACCTTCTGGTAATTGCTGAATAAATTGATGAGCATTGGCAATTTTTGCAGCTTCTTCAACAGCTTGAATATTCAAATTATTCTGTCCAAAAGCGATATTTTGGGCAATAGTTCCCGAAAACATAATCGTTTCTTGGGGAACAATCCCAATTTGTTTTCTTAAACTATTTAAAGTCACATCTCGAATATTCACATCATCTATAAAAATCTCTCCAAATTCCGTATCATAGAATCGAGGTAATAGGTTTACAAAAGTAGTTTTACCAGCACCAGAAGCACCAACTAAGGCAACAGCTTGACCTGGCATTATTAATAAGCTAATATTTTTTAAAACTGTTTCTCCTGATTTATAGGCAAAGGTAACATTGCAATATTCGACTTTACCATTAACAGCAGGTAAATTAATAGCATGAGGTTTTTCTAATACCGTTGGTTGAATTGCTAATAACTCAAAAACCCGATCAATTGATGCCTCACCTTGTTTAAATTCATTATAATTATTGGTAGTATGTCCAATAGGATCAATTAACAAAGCTGCTGCTGTTAAATAACTAAAAAATTCACCGACAGTTAAATTACGTTGAGATATTTGCCAAGTTCCTACCATTAATAAAGATAAGGCACTCACAGCTTCTAAAAATCCCACAATGGGAATTTGAATAGCTTTTAATCTTTCTACGGAATATTTAGCTTTAAAACTGCGTTCTGCTTCATAACTAAATCTATCAATTTCGTATTTTTCCGCTGCAAAAGCTTGAATTAAGCGAATACCGCTAAAAACTTCTGTTAAAATCGCAGATAAATCAGAAATACGACTTTGACTTTTGAGAGAATATTTTCGTAATCTTTCCCCAAACCAACCAATTAAAATTCCCATAATTGGGGCAACAATTACCGTCGCTAAGGTAAGTTGCCAGTTTAAATAAATCATGTAAATGGGAATAGCAATTAACTGTAAAACACAGGGAGTAAAATCATGAAAAAGTTTATTAATAACTTCTCCAACCCTGTCAACATCTTCCGTCAGACGATAAGATAAATCTCCAGCTTTAGCAGTTTCAAAATAGCTGAGATTGAGTTTTTGTAAATGGGTATAAACCTGTTGACGGAGATAAAAGGCCACCCTTAAAGCTGCCTTGGCCATGTATAAATCCTGCACAGACTGAAAAAAGCCTCTGACCAGAAAGATAGCAGCGCTGATTCCGGCTAATTTAGCGATCGCTAATACATTACCATTTCCGAAAGGAACTGCCAACTTCCCCGCGACATTAATCAGGGTTAAAGTTGCCAGTACATAGCCTAAAATCCCCACAAAACCCTTAGCAATAGTTGGCCACTGGGTGCGGATATAGGGTAAAAGTTGCCAATAATTAGAACGTGTTTTCAAGTTGTAATATCCACAAAAAAATATTTTCCTTTGTTTGACAATACCAGTTTTTGGTTACTATTGGGAATAAACACAATATTTTATTCTTTATTAGCCCTATTTTCCTTGATTATATGAATAATCGAAGGTAATAAAGAAACAACAACAATTAAGCCAATTATTGGTAATAGATACTTATCTAATTGTTCCGCTGGTAAAGATTTTCCCAAGAAAAACCCTAACAAAGTAATACCAAATGTCCAAAGAAAACCACCAAATAAATTGTAAGACATAAAAGAGCGATAGTGCATAGCCCCAATACCAGCGACAATTGGCGCAAAAGTCCTGATAATTGGCACAAATCTCGCTAAAACAATCGTTTTTTTACCATGCTTTTCATAGAAATCTTGAGTTTTTACAATATGTTTTTTACGAAGTAGCCAAGAATCTTCTTTATCAAATAATTTTCTACCAAATTTATGTCCAGTAAAATACCCGACATTATCACCTAATACAGCACAAACAAACGCACCAAAAATCAGCACCCAAATATTCAGCAAGTTTTGAGAAGCGACAAATCCTGCTGTAAATAATAAACTATCACCGGGTAGAAAAAAACCAATCAATAAACCAGATTCAGCAAAGATAATTCCCCATACTCCAAAGTAACCAAGTGATTTAACTAATTCTGGTAAATCAAAGTGCATAAAATCCCACTCATTTAAGAAAATGTACCCAACATTTTAACGGTTATAAATTTATAAAACTAAAAAGTAATATTAAGTTTAAATAAAGTTATTTTATATGTAATAGATATTCGGGTAAATACAAAAAATGCAAAGATATTTAAAAGTTCTAAGATTATTTTGGACCGCAGCGATCTCTACGGAAATGGAATATCGTATTAATTTTATCATTACTGCTTTTAGTAGTTTAGGTAATTTACTCGGTAGTATCTTTAGTTTATTTCTATTTTACCGCACAGGTTACACTTTTACAGGCTGGTCTTGGGAAGCCGCCTTAGTCGTCTTAGGAATTTTCACCTTATTACAAGGCTTTAGCGCTACCTTCCTAGCTCCGAACTTAAATCGAATTGTTCGTCATGTCCAAGAAGGAACATTAGACTTTGTATTATTAAAACCTATTCGTAGTCAGTTTTGGTTATCTGTTCATACCATTTCTCTCTGGGGAATACCGGATTTAATCTTTGGTTTACTCATAATTGGCTACGCTGGTACAAAACTCAATTTAGGTATTGATAAATACTTACTGGCTGTTTTCCCCTTATGTTGCGGTTTGGTAATTCTTTACAGTTTGTGGTTTATACTAGGATCAACCAGTATTTGGTTTGTTAAAATATACAATGTCACAGAAGTGTTAAAAGGGTTTTTAGAAGCAGGGAGATATCCAATTACAGCCTATCCCGCTACTTATCGATTTTTCTTTACCTTTGTAGTTCCAGTATCTTTTTTAACTACAGTCCCCGCTCAATCTATGTTGGGACAAATTCAATTTGTCTGGTTACTGGGTGCTGGACTATTAGCCTTGATATTATTTTTCATTTCTACTCAGTTTTGGCGATTTGCTCTCCGTTTTTATACTAGTGCTTCCAGTTAATGATTCAGAAGAGTTACAGCAGTTCCCAGCATAATCATAAAACCCTTATTCTTGACCGCCAATACTGTATCTTAATCAAGCCGAATTGCTGTAAATGTAGGCTGACCCTAGAAAAACCAACCTACATTTAATCCAGAGCAAAGAAATTATAACATATCTGGATTTTCACCCAATTCTCTTAATCTAGCCGCTAACCTAGCCGCTTTTACTTGAGCTTCCTCCTCTCGTGATTTAGCAACTTCAGCTTGTAATTTAGCAGCTTCAGCTTGTAATTTAGCAGCTTCAGCTTGTGATTTAGCAGCTTCAGCTTGTGATTTAGCAACTTCAGCTTGTGATTTAGCAGCCTCCTCTGGTAACAAGACTAGATTACCAGCAACATCATAAAACCGCGCCCAAATTGCAGTTTCCCTGTCTATAGTTCCTTCCCAAGTTCCCAACCATAAACCCAAACGTCTACACCATAGCCAACCATTTTCATTTGCTGTCAACGGCTGGTACTGTTGTTCATGATCTAAATGCCATCCTTGTAAAGAATTGACATCAAATGGGTCATAGACAAAATAATCTGAGGTATGGAAAGTCTGTTCATACAGGTCTTTTTTAATCCCCTTATCTATTCCTGCTGTAGACCGTGACATTAATTCTACAATCACATCAGGATAGCGACCATTTTCTTCCCAAACTACCCAACCTTGTCGAGGATTGCTACCATCAACATTAAGAACAGCAAAGAAATCAGGTCCGCGAAAATCACGATTGCGAATTTGATTACTGCTGTAATAAATAAACATATTGCCCCCAGTAAAATAATCATTGCGGTCAGACCAAAGCTGCTGCAATGAACGAATGAGGACATTCATAGCAATACGGTGACGATTTGATTCCAAGGGTTCACCATCATCAAATATTAAGTCAGCAGGTGGGTTATGGGCTTCCCAGTCCGCAACGGCTAGATTGTTGTCGGTAGTCATAAGTAATTATCACCTTTTTCATCAAGCCCTAAACTTCTATAATAAAAATTTCTGACGAATAATAACATCTTCCTCATCAAAGTTCAACAAAAACCCAGAACTAACGTGGTTGACGTTCTAGATTAGCTTCAATTGTACTGTCTAAAAAATGACCAGAAAGAACACCCGTTATTAAGTAATATTGATCATCATTAAGCCGATGTAGGGTTTCAAAACCACTACGTCGTTGAAGACTGCGAACATCGGCGGAGTTATCGCCCAAAACCCAATAACGCTGTACAATTGTATCTGGACTAATCCAGCCTTCCCCTTCTATCTGTCCTAAGGAATTATGCTGGAGCAAAAAAGTATACTGGCGTTCTCCCTTATGCAGTCGCCCCCTATACTGGAGTGAGATATCTGGGCGCTCGCCATTAGGAAAAACTATTTTTGTGGCCATGGAGAACCAATTGTCCCGATTCCAAATAACCAATGTTAAACCCTTTAAGGTAATTGGTGGACTATTACGCTCTACCCAATTACCTTGTATTACCCAACGTCCGGGTTCTAATAAAAAAGTATGACTCACTTGCTAATTTCCTTTTTGTAAGCCAGCACGTTAATGCTCTCGGTGTATTTAGCCCCTGTTTTTTGGTTCTCTAAAACCACCTAATTGAGTTTCTTGGTGTCTTCTAAAACTAAAACTTTATAAATAGATATTATCATAATCTTAGCAAATTTAGGTAAAAACTCGAAAATATCGCCCTAACTTAGCCATAAGTACCGTAAATTTCCCCTAACAGCACCTCTTGAGATGCACCTGTAACAGCAGGTAAGTTACCAGGTATGGACAGGTTGCGCCAATATGCTAAAACTGCAAAGGCGATGGCTTCTTTAAATACAGCACTCAAGCCAGTTTCATCTGTGGTTAATACTGGTACTTTCCCCAATAATAACTCTAGACGATCTTTTAAGTAAGTATTGCGACTACCACCACCACATAATATCACCTGATCTGGTCTTTTTGGTAAAAAAGTATCATAACTATGAACAATGGAGGCGGCCGTCAGTTCTGTTATGGTTGCTAAAAAATCTGCAGTATTGAGTTCGTAGACCTCACTATCTTGTAAACATTGGTGTAAATAAGCAACACCAAATAATTCACGTCCGGTAGATTTAGGCGGTGCTAAGTGGAAATATTCGTGACTGAGCCATTGTTCTACCAAGGGGTAACATGGTGTACCACTGGCCGCCCAATTACCATTTTCATCATAGCTTTTAGCCCCATTGGTAAAGTGTTCTACCGCTAAATCCAATAGGCTATTACCTGGACCTGTGTCCCAACCTCGAATTTGCGACAACCAATCATCACTCTGATCTGGGAGATAAGTAACATTACCAATACCGCCAATATTTTGAATACACCGTTTTTTCTGTGTATGACTGAGTAAATAGGCATCTACTTTACAAACAAGGGGTGCACCATGACCATGAGCCATTATATCTCCTGTTCGGAAGTTACTGATGGTGGTAATACGGGTTAGATGGGCTATTAATGCGCCCCGTCCTAGTTGGAGGCTATAACCTAGGTTTCCTAATCCCTGATATGGACGATGGTAAACTGTTTGACCATGAGAACCGATGAGGGTAGCTGCTTGATGACCATTTTGTATAAGTTGAGCCGCTTTAGCAAAAGCATGGGCTATAGCATCATCTATGGCGGCTAGGTCTGCTATGGATACAGCAGCACCAGTTCCAATCTCTAAAATTTGTTCTCTGAGTTGTGGGGGGTAGGGATATGTTTCCCCAGCGATTAATTCTACTTTCAAATCCGAATCTTTGCCAGCAATTTCTACTAAAGCGGCATCTATCCCATCTACAGATGTACCACTCATTAAACCAATTACGCGAGTTGGTTGCATTGACTGAAGTAATTTTATAATTTTGCTGTTTTATTGTAATTGATTCTATTACCCATGTCAAAAAAATTTGGGAGGTCGACAAAGACTAATTTGGCTGACGATTAATATCTTGTAAATCCAGAGCATAATTTAAGCGTAAAAGATTTATTCCTGGTTCACCAAAAATCCCTAAAAATCTCCCATCAATATATCTACTAATTAGTGGAATAATATCATCTTCCTTAATACCTCTTGCCCGGGCTACTCTTTCTATCTGTTGTCGTGCTGCTTTCAAAGAGATATGGGGATCTAAACCAGAAGCAGATGTATAAAGCAAATCAGCCACAGGTTGTTTGTTGTCGTTCTCAATTTCTTCTACTTGCTTGAGAATGCGTTCTTTGAGTTCTGGATTAGTAGGAGCAAGATTACTACCTCCAGATATACCAGTCGGTTGAGCTTTTTTGCTTTGACTATAGTTAACAGCACTCGGACGACCATGAAAATAACTATCGGATGTAAATTCTTGACCAATCAAAGTTGAGCCAATAGGTCGACCTTTGATATTTAACATGATGCTACCATTGGCTGAATTTGGGAAAATTGACTGTCCTACTAACAAGATAAAAACAGGATATATAATTGCTGTTAATATCCACATTATCAAAGTAATTCTAATGGCTTTGAAGGCTTCTCGGATAATAGACATAATTAGAGGTGGTGATTTTTCTTTTAATTTGTGAATTACTAAAATCGTTCTGGCTGAAAAATGACTATTAATAAGTATATTACTAACATTAAAGTAGTAAAACCTAAAACAGCAAATGCCCAAGTAGAAATTCTATCTAAGCACAAGTGTTGAATCCTGCAATAAAACTTTACAATCTTTGTGTTTTACCCAGGTAAAATCCATTGTCTATTGAGAATAGAGTCATTAATTGATCAAATTTGGTATCACCAATACCAATGCACAACTTGGACACAATCCTCAAAATCTTAACATTCAACACTTCTGCTATCTAAGGTAATGGAAGTATTAGCATAAACTACGGGAACAATCAACAAATTCAAGGACATCACTATAAAAATAGTGATAGGTAATTGGTATTTAAACCTGGAGAACCGAATCAATGGTATTATTTTCATAAATCAAAAATAAGAGGCAAAAGACAAAAGCCAAGAGTCAAGAAGTTTTCAGTTATTTTACATTTTTATATACAGCAGTTTCCGCACTGACGAGGTACAAAATTGAATTATGAAACTCTTGCGGTGCGGGCATCTTGCCCGCTAGATATGTACCCCATAATACCGGGAAGTGCTGTAATTGTTTATGCTAAACCCACAAATGTCACCATCATATCTATTAATTTAATCGCTATAAATGGAGCAATTACCCCACCTAAGCCATAAATTAAAATATTTCGTTGCAAAAGTTGATTAGCGGTCAAAGGTCGAAATTGAATACCCTTTAATGCTAGAGGAATTAACGCCGGAATAATTAAAGCATTATAAATCAATGCCGACAAAATAGCAGAATTGACACTACTTAACTTCATCACATTTAAGCTTTCTAGATTCGCAGATGTGAAAAGTACGGGAATAATTGCAAAATACTTAGCAATATCATTAGCAATAGAAAACGTTGTTAATGCCCCACGAGTGATTAACAATTGCTTGCCTATGCCAACAATATCAATTAATTTGGTAGGATCAGAATCTAAATCCACCATATTAGCCGCTTCCTTAGCTGCTTGCGTTCCTGTATTCATCGCCACACCTACATTAGCCTGTGCTAAAGCAGGAGCATCATTCGTCCCGTCCCCAGTCATAGCGACAATTTTTCCCTCGGCCTGTTCCCGTTGAATCACACTAATTTTATCTTCTGGTGTGGCCTCGGCGATAAATTCATCTACCCCAGCTTCCTGGGCAATCACAGAAGCAGTAATCCGGTTATCTCCCGTGAGCATGATTGTCCGTACTCCCATGTGTCGCAGTTGATCAAATCGTTCGCGGATACCCGGTTTCACAATATCTTTAAGATGGATAACACCGTAAATCTCGTTATCCAGACATACAGCCAAAGGTGTACCACCTTGACGGGAAACCTGTTCATAAGCAATATCTAATTCTGGACTATCCTTTCCATGGCGAGAAAGAACAAAGCCTTTAATTGCCCCTACTGCACCTTTCCGCAGTTCCCTCCCACCGGGTAAATTAGTACCACTCATCCGAGTTTTTGCTGAAAATTCTATCCCCTGTGCTTGTTTACGGTCTAAATCAAAGTTTGCTCCTAACTTTTCTGCGAGTCTAACAATAGATTTACCCTCTGGAGTATCGTCAAAGATACTAGCCGCCAAAGCTACATTAGCAATTTCTATGATTGAGTGGCCATTAATAGGGATAAACTCCTCTGCTAAACGGTTGCCAAGAGTGATTGTCCCGGTTTTGTCAAGAACTAGGGTATTGATATCTCCACAGGCTTCTACTGCCCTGCCAGAGGTGGCAATGACGTTAAATTGAGCAACCCTATCCATACCCGCAATGCCGATGGTACTTAGTAATCCGCCGATAGTTGTGGGAATAAGTGCTACCAATAGAGCAATGAGAACGGGGACACTAACAGGACTATTGACATAATAAGCAAAGACGGGAAGGGTTGCCACCACGAATAAAAATACTAAGCTCAGAACCGCTAATAATACTGTTAAAGCAATTTCATTAGGTGTTTTACTGCGTTCTGCCCCTTCTACCAAGGCAATCATCCGGTCAATAAAGCCTTTACCTGGTTCAGACGTGACGCGAATAATCAGTTCATCGGAGATAATACGTGTACCACCAGTCACAGAACTGGCAACATCTGACCCAAATTCTTTGAGAACTGGAGCAGATTCGCCAGTAATCGCTGATTCATCTACAGACGCAACACCCATAATCACTTCACCATCTGCAGGAATAATATCACCTGAAACTACGTATATAGTATCTCCTTGTTTCAAGCTGCCAGAAGGAACTTCTGTAATTGTGCCATCAACGGTGATAGTTTTGGCGGTGGTGGCTGACTGGGTGGAACGTAAAGTATCAGCTTGGGCTTTCCCTCTTCCCTCGGCTACGGCTTCCGCAAAGTTGCTAAATAGAACTGTGAACAACAAAATCCCTGTTAACAAGCCATTAAATAAATAGGGGTTTTTTTGGTTTATCGGTCCAAATAATTGGGGATAAATCGTTACACAAAAGGTGATAACTGTTCCTATCCATACCAAAAACATCACCGGATTTTTGATAGCATATCGAGGATGCAATTTCATGAAAGCATCATTAATCGCCCGAATATAAAGTCCTTTGTTCGTTACCCGCTGTTTTCTTGGTTTTTTGCGGCGATAACGCGGACGGGAGGCTTTAGAATGAGAATTAGTTCCGTTTGAGTTCATATATAAGTAATTTCAGTAGGGACGCAGGGTCCGCGCCTAAGTGTTAGAAAAAGTCTCTATTAACTACCAGCACCCAGTTTAAAACCTTCGGCGATTGGACCTAATGCTAAAACTGGGAAAAATGTCAGGATTCCTAAAATAAGGGTGATACCAGCGGTAATACCCGTAAATAGTAGAGAATCTGTTCTCAAAGTCCCCCGGCTTTCTGGGGTCGCTTGTTTTTTGGACATACTATCAGCTAAAAGCAGTAGGGCAATAATTGGTATATAACGTCCTGCAAAAATACTCACAGTTGTACTTATGTTCCACCATAACGTATCGTCTTTTAATCCCTCTAGGCCAGAACCATTATTAGCGGCCGCTGAGGCGTATTCATAAACTACTTGGGAAATACCATGAAAACCTGGGTTACTAATTCCTGCTAAGGATATAGGATATGCTAAAGCGATGGCACTGGGAATTAAAATCATCATTGGGTGAATTAATAGCACTACACTAGCAAGAACAATTTCTCGTTTTTCAATTTTGCGCCCAAAAATTTCCGGGGTGCGCCCTACCATTAAACCAGTCAGAAAAACCGTAAGAATCAGGTAAATGAAAAGATAAGCAGTCCCTATTCCCTGTCCACCCCAAATTATTTGTAAAAATAGGTTGAATAAGGTCGAGAAAGTGCCATTAGGCATTAGAGAATCGTGCATTCCGTTAACAGCACCGCACATGGTGGCGGTAGTTGTAATTGCCCATAATGCTGTTTGTGACCAATTAAATCTGACTTCTTTACCTTCTAAATTTGGTAATTCTAATTTCAAAGCGTTGTTAATTAGCGGATTTCCTTGTAATTCTCCTGTGGCTGTAACGCCAATGAGAACGACAAAGATGATAAATACCATCCAATATAATAACCAGGCTTGTTTGAGGTTATTGGCAAATATCCCATAGGTGTAAATTAAGGATGTGGGAATGGCCAGCATGGCGATGATTTCTATTAGGTTGGAAGCACCATTGGGATTCTCAAAAGGATGTGCAGAATTAGCTGCAAAAAATCCGCCGCCATTTTCCCCTAACATTTTAATCATCTCCCAGGATGCTACCGGACCTCTAGCTATATACTGGATTCTCCCTTCTAAGGTCTCTATTTCTAGGGTTCCGCCTAATGTTTGGGGCACACCTGTGATAATTAGAGCGATCGCTCCAATAATGGATAAAGGTAGTAATATCCTAGTGATAGCCTGGGTAAAATCAACATAAAAATTTCCCAGTTTTCTCCCGGTCAACCCCCGGATAAAGGTAATTCCCACTACTAAACCACTGGCCGCTGAAGTAAACATCAAAAAGCCTAAAGCCGATGTTTGACTAAAATAACTAAAGGTATTTTCTGTCGCGTAATGTTGTTGGTCTGTATTGGTCAGGAAGGAAATTGTGGTATGTAGTAATAAATCCCATCTCATTCTCCCCAGTCCATTGGGATTCCCAGGCAGAAGTTTCTGATCATAGAGCAGGGCATAAACTATACCACCCATGACTGCGTTAGTAAATAGTAAAGCGCGAATATACTGCCAACCCGTCATATCATTTTTTTTGCCCGCACCCCCTAAAATATAAATTATTGTCTCTATTGGCTTCATCACAGAATCTAGGATTGTTCTTTCTCCTAAGAAAACCCTGGCTATGTATTTTCCTAGTATGGGCGTAATTAATACGACAATACACAGCGTTAAAGCAATTTGCAAAAAACCTTGTCCCATGTAGTTTGTACTCTATTTAACCTAAGTTTTAACTAGTTAATACTCAACAATAATACCTAAGTTACTAGTAAATTGAGATCAATATTTGGTGATTAGATGATTTTTATCCCACCTTAATTCATCTATCAGATATTTTTTATCTGATTCTATTTAAATATTCTAGACAATATATTTTTTAATTTATTTAACTGTACATCGGATTATAGCTTAATATTCCCTAAAAATATGCTTTTAATCATAGTTAAGTTTACGCAAGTACATATCATCATCTAGTGATTTGTATATTTTTAGATATAACTTTAGTAAGAGTAAATATATATCTATGATTGTACTGATATCAGTACAAATTTGCTAAATATTCTTTGTAGTTTATACATTTTAGCTATGATTCAGATCATCAAACAATATCAGGACTTACCCAAAATATTCCTTAAACCCTTATTTCTGGTGAATATTTGACTCTGGCAATATTTATAAATCTAATATAATTACCATAGAATTTATTGATTAACTACAAATTTCAATTTTCTATGACCTCACTAAATCACCTATCAGTTATACTAGTAATAATTCAATAAATTTTCTCTAAATAGTATATTATGTCCCTGATTAATTATCCTACTATTTTCTCATTTTTCTCCGGTTCAGGCTTCCTCGATTTAGGTTTTGAAACCACAGGTTATAACATCGCTTACGTTAACGAAATTTTCCCCCCATTCATGTCCGCATATCGCTATTCACGGGAAAAACTCAACCTCCCCAAACCTGAATATGGATATCATGAAGGAGAAGCCGCAGACGTAAGTAAATTAATAGCAGAAACACCAGGACAACAATTAAATGAATTAGTCAAATATTCCCGCAAATCAAATCATATAATAGGCTTTATTGGTGGTCCACCCTGTCCAGATTTTTCCGTTGGTGGCAAAAATAAAGGACATTTAGGCGATAATGGTAAACTTTCATCTGCTTATATTGAATTAGTTTGTCAAAATTTACCCGATTTCTTTTTATTTGAAAATGTCAAAGGTTTATGGAGAACCACAAAACACCGCCTATTTTTTGAAGAACTAAAAATCAAATTACAAAAATCAGGTTATATATTAACAGAAAGGTTAATTAACGCCATTGAGTATGGTGTACCCCAAGATAGAGAGAGAATTATTTTAATAGGCTTTAAAGATAATTTTCTCAAAGACATAAAAATCAAAGATGATTTTACCTTTCCTTGGGAAAAACATATTTTATATCCTCAAAATCAAGTATTTGCTTATCCTTGGAATCAATGTGAACAATTTCAAGAAGATTCTTTAATTCCTTGTCCTGAAAATATTCCTCAACAACTTACTGTAGAATATTGGTTTAGAAAAAATCACGTTCTTAACCATCCCAATGCTAAACATTATTTTCAACCCAGAGCAGGTAAAATTAAATTTGCTACTATTAAAGAGGGAGATGATTCTAAAAAATCATTTAAACGTTTACACAGGTGGCGTTATTCTCCCACAGCTTGCTATGGTAATAATGAAGTCCATTTACATCCTTACAAAATTAGGCGTATTTCTGTAGCAGAAGCTTTAGCAATTCAATCTTTACCCGCAGATTTTTCACTTCCAGAAAATATGTCACTTACGAATATGTTTAAAACTGTTGGCAATGGTGTACCATACTTAGCAGCGAAGTCATTAGCACAAACTATTCTTGACTTTTTAAACACTGGTTTACCAGAATAGTCGCACGCTCTATACTACTACTTTCTGACTTCTCCTAATCTGTGGTTTAATATATAAGAAATACTTTAATTTTCATCAAGTTTAATAAACTCTACACCAAAATAAAACCGATGGCACTAGACTATCCAAACATTGATATTGCACCATTTATTGACCACTCTCTGCTACTACCAATTGCTACCCCAGAACAGATAATTCAATGGTGCGATGAAGCATATAGATATAACTTTGCTTCCGTTTGTGTAAATCCATGCTATGTCAAGCAAGCAGCGGAACTACTGTATAAAAAAAATCCTCAAATTTGTACAGTTATTGGCTTTCCCAATGGTGCAAATACCTCAGCCGTGAAGTTATATGAAGCTAAAGAAGCAGTAGATAATGGCGCTACTGAGTTAGACGTAGTCATTAACTTAGGGTGGTTAAAAGCCGGTAAAACAGACGAAGTTCACCAAGAAATTGCCACAATTTGCGAAGAAGCCGGACAGCCTGTTAAGGTAGTTTTAGAAACCAGTCTTCTGACTGATACTGAAAAACAAATAGCGGCTGAATTGGCTATGGATGCCGGTGCAGCATTTTTAAAAACCAGTACAGGTTGGAATGGAGGGGCAACTGTAGCAGATATTAAACTTTTAAAAGAGATAGTAAAAGATCGGGTAGGAATTAAAGCGTCAGGAGGTATTCGTACACACAATGAAGCTTTAGAATTAATTATGGCTGGTGCGACTAGATTAGGCACATCCCGTGGTGTAGATTTACTTCGTCAACGTAATCATGTAGAGAAGGAAAAAAGTGAGTAGTAATTTGTCAGTTGTTCTTTGTTAGTTGTCCTTTGTTTTTCCTTTACCACTGACCACTGACCACTGACTACTAACCACTGACCACTAACCACTAACCACTGACCACTGACTAAAAATGAGTAAAACCTATAAAGCAACAGGTATTAATCTCAAAGCTCAAGCACTGGGTGAATCTGATAAAATAGTTACAATTTTAACTCCAGAATTTGGGCTAATTCGGGCAGTTGCGACGGGAGCGCGGAAACAAAACTCCAGCTTGGGGGGAAAAATGGGGATATTTGTCGTCAATCAATTACTAATTTCTCAAGGTAAAAATCTTAGTAGAATTACTCAAGCTGAAACTATAAAAACTTACCCTGGTTTATCTCAAGATTTGGGTAAATTAGCTGCTAGTCAATATTTAGCTGAAATCGTCTTATGTCAAGGTATAAGCGAACAACCGCAAACAGAACTTTATAATTTATTTAATGAACATCTTCAGCGGCTACAGGATATACCAAAAACAGAGATAAAATCTGTAGTTGCTCATCTAGCCCAAGGTGTATTTCAGCTTTTAACCTTAGCAGGACTCACCCCCCAACTAGAATCCTGTTGTTTAACCCAACGGCCTTTAACTCCAGACTGGACAAATCCCCATTGGCAGGTGGGATTTAGTATTCCCGCTGGTGGCATAATTTGTCTAGATGCTTGGAAAACTTTGCGAAAGGAAATACAGCAGCGAAAATGGGAAAATGGAGAAATGGGTCAAACAACAAACATAAGTGGTCTGAGTCCCTCGTCTTCATTATCTAACCCTGGTTATGAAACGGTTTTTCATCAGCAGGAGTTACCAATTATTTCTCGTCGCTTAAATGGAAAAGAACTGATTATACTTCAATATCTGGCCGAAACAGAGATAATGAAAATAGATGTAGTTGACTATTCTAGCTGGTTATCTGTTGAGCGAATTTTGCGCCAGTATCTCCAGTATCATTTAGAACAACCTATTCTCTCTGCCCTGTTGATTGATTCTTATTTTGCCACCAACCATGATACAATCCTCTGACTTAGATAGAAAAAGCCAAAATCACCCACCTAACGAACCCAAAACAAAGCATAGAGCATTAGATCATATTACTGCTGTGCCTAACCTTAATCATATTTATAGTCCAGAAATATCACCAAATGATACTTCTGAAGATGGAAATTGCATATCGGAAATTTCCTTGGCTGATATCCCCAATTCACCAGAAATTCCTCAGTCAAAAGGCACAAATAATGGCGGTCAAGAAAATATTTCAGTTGCACAGGAAACAATTTCATTAATAGATAATGGTGCTGGAGGTGCAAATTCAGAAAATCATCAACAGCAGGGTTTTTTACCTGTATTAAAGAATCCCAATTTTCTGGCTCTTTGGGCAGGTCAAGTTTTTTGTCAATTAGCTGATAAAGTTTATTTAGTATTAATGATCGCCTTGATCAATAGCCAGTTTAAAGCTAGTGATCAAAGTATTAGTGCTTGGGTTTCGGCTTTAATGATAGCGTTTACTATTCCAGCAGTTTTATTTGGTTCTGTAGCTGGTGTATTTGTAGATCGTTGGTCAAAAAAGGTCGTTTTGGTAGCATCAAATATTTGGCGCGGTATCCTGGTTCTACTGATTCCTCCCCTATTATGGTTAACCCATAGTTGGCAAAATGTCGGAGTTTTACCAGTGGGTTTTTTGGTGATTTTAACTGTGACTTTTTTGGTTTCTACTTTGACCCAATTTTTCGCACCAGCCGAACAATCTGCTATTCCTTTGGTGGTGAAAGAACAGGATTTACTCTCAGCTAATTCTCTCTATACAACGACAATGATGGCTTCGGTAATTGTGGGTTTTGCATTGGGAGAACCAGTTTTGTCCTTGGCCGATAAACTGTGGATACAATTAGGTGGTAGTGGTGGACTAGGAAAGGAAATTTTGGTGGGTGGTAGTTATGCGATCGCTGGGTTAATATTATTATTAATCCAAACTAATGAAAAGCCTCACCCCCCAGAAACAGAATTTCCTCATCTTTTCTCTGACTTGCGCGACGGGTTACGTTATCTTCAAGAAAATCACCGCGTCCGCAATGCTTTATTACAGCTAATTATCTTATTTTCTGTCTTTGCAGCCCTGACTGTACTTGCAGTGCGTATGGCGGAAATTATCCCCAATATGAAGGCCTCTCAATTCGGCTTTTTATTAGCCTCTGCTGGGGTCGGTGTTGCTATCGGGGCAACTATTCTCGGCCAATTCGGCCAGCGCTTTTCCTATAGGCAACTCAGTTTTTGCGGTTGTCTAGGTATGGTAGGATCTTTAATTGGTTTATCCCTATTCACTACCCAACTTTTGCCTGTGTTAATATTCATCGCTCTAGTCGGTGTATTTGGGGCTTTGGTCGGTATCCCTATGCAAACAGCTATCCAAACCGAAACACCCGCAGCTATGCGCGGAAAAGTATTTGGACTGCAAAATAATCTGATTAATATTGCTCTCTCTTTACCTTTGACTTTAGCCGGTATAGCTGAAACTTTTATCGGCTTAAAAGCTGTATTTTTTGCCTTAGCTGCTATTGTCTGCATCGGCGGTCTGTTTACCTGGTACAATTCTCATGAATCCTCAAATACCAAATAGTCAAAAACTGTATCAAACTACTGGGTTTTGTGTTAAACTCAATCCAGCAAGATGCACATGGGAATCAACTAAATAATCAGCATATTAATTGGTGATTAAGTTAAAAATTTAATAACTTGTTTGGCTTTTTAATTGCTAAGATTATTTAGGTTTAAAATTGGCAATATCTGGGTTTTTGTGATTACCAAAAATTCAGCTATAACAATTTCATCATAAAAATAGTTTTACACTCGCCTTTCTTTATAGATAACCTAAGAATGCGTATAGCTTGGATTGGAAAAAAAACTCCCTTTTGCGGTAACGTCACCTACAGTCGAGAAATTACCAACGGATTATTAGACAGAGGACACGAGGTTAGTTTTCTGCACTTTGCTCAAGAAGAAGCAACAACTGACAACTGGCCTAATTTTCAAGAGGTCCCTTTACCATTTATTTACAAGTCTCAAGTTTACACAATTCCCTCTTTCAAGGCAACTAAGGTTTTGAAGGATTCACTACGGGAAATTAAGCCAGATATAGTTCATGCTTCTCTGACTCTCTCAACTCTAGACTTTGTTTTACCAGAAATTTGTGAAGAATTAAATTTGCCTCTGATTGCTACTTTCCATACCCCATTTGCAGGTAAGGGAGCAAAATTACTTTCTAGTACCCAACTTTTAGCTTATCAACTTTACGCTCCTTTTTTAGACCATTATGATGGTGTAATTATCTTTTCCCAAATTCAGCGGGAATTGTTATCAAATATGGGTGTTAGGGAAAAAAAGATTGCTGTCATTCCTAATGGTGTAGACCCTGTTAAGTATTCCCCCGGTCCTTCTCAAGTCAAAGCTGAATTCGCTGCTGAACGTCTATTTGTTTATCAAGGCAGAATTGCTCAGGAAAAAAACGTTGAATCTCTATTACGTGCTTGGAAACAGTCGGATATGGGGTCTAATACCAAATTACTGATTGTCGGTGATGGTCCATTAAAACCTTCTTTAGAATCATTTTATGGACGAGAACATGGTATCATCTGGTTAGGATTCATCGCTGATGAAAATCGCCGCATCGAAATTTTACGGGGATCTGATGTATTTATTTTGCCTTCCTTGGTTGAGGGTTTATCCTTGTCTCTATTGGAGGCTATGTCCTGTGGTTTGGCTTGTTTAGCCACTGATGTCGGAGCAGATGGAGAAGTTTTAGAAAAGGGTGCTGGTGTAGCTATTAATACAAGCAGCGTGCGATCGCAGTTAAAAACTCTATTACCACTATTCCAAGATCATCCAGAATTAACAACATTATTGGGAGAAAAAGCCAGAAAGCGTGTCTTAGAACGCTATACCCTGAATGACAACATCACCCAATTAGAACAACTATATAACCAAGTTCTCGCACGGCGACCGTTAACACTGAGTTGGGGAACTTAAATACCTCAACCTACGTGGGGTTAGTATCTCCCCTACGGAAGAAAATGACCGGAAATGACAAATATCAAACAACGGAAATTATTAATCTAAAATCAGTAAGAGCTATTGACACCAGGCGGAAAATTTGTTATCATAAAATCGATGGGGAAGAACTATCTTCATCGCATAAGCGTAATTAATAAAATATTAAAGCAATTTAGTAAGTAATAATTTTTAGGTGGGCGATACCCACCCCGCACATTTACGCCAATTTATCTAAATAAGGGCTAACATCAACAGCTAATTTTCGTCCTAATTTCAGTAATTGACGACATTGGATAGTTTCTGCTTCATTGTCAATACTGGTAATCCGGGGCAATATTTGACTGTGTAAACAACTCCAGTAAAGTTCTTGACAATGTTTTAAACTCATGCCTAAGTGTAATTGATGACCAACATCAATTAATCGTTCTAACCGTTGAATATCTGCATCTATCTTACTATTGGCATCATACAACAATTGCCACAATAAACGGACTATTAATTGTTCGATGATACGGTTGCCATTGGGGATATTTAATTGACAACGCAGATGTTTAGCCTCAGTAGCGATCGCTTCCAATTCTACAATCAAATTCCAGCTTAATTGCAAATCAGTAATATCTTGTTCTAGAGATTTCAAAGTTGTCAGACAACGATAGCCCAAAGCAATTTCCGCTGCTACCTGTAATTCTCGTGGTACTTCCAACTCATCCCGATGAAAAGCCATAATTACACCGTAATTATCACGATAAGCCTGAGTATATAACTGGTCTAAACGTGCCAGTGTTTCCTGACTCAACAACCGCATAATCCGGTGACGTTCTTCCGCAAATAAAGTCTGTAAACTAAAAGTATCATCTCCGAACAATTGAGTCATCACCAAAATCAGATGAGCGATACTAGCTTGTTGTAGGGCTGTAAATAGCTTTTCTTTAACTTGACTATAGTTACGTCGTCCTGCAAACTTTTGAATACAGCAATGAAAATCCCAACCACCCAAATGCAGTACAGCAAATACTAAACTTTCACTTTCCCAAGTAATATCTGACACTAGCTGCAAATGCCCCACAGCCATAGTCAATAGTCCCAGACTTTGCTTATGATAATCTAGCTCATGAGTGGTATAGCAGTAAACACGCTGATGATGATTATGGGAGAGCTTATCTGTCTCTTTTCCAGGAACAGTATTTTGGTGATGATTAAATAGGGAAGTAATAGCATAATGAGCAGCAACTTGTTTAAAGTCAATTTGGGCAGTTAGCACCAACTGACGATATATTTCCGCCCCATTTTTAAACTCTTCCACATTACTAGGAGCTAAACCCAAACGTTCAATAAAACCCCTTTCTAATTGTATACCTGCCACATCTCCGGCTAATTCTAGAGCCCGGGAGGCATAGCGTAAAATCTGTGTTCCCTCTGGACGAGAAATTTCCTCAAAAAACCAACCGCAACTGGTGAACATCAATAAAGAGTGACGCTGCATTTCCAATAAACGTAAAGCTTCTACCTGTTCAGCAGCTTGGAGTTTGCGAGTTTGATGGTGGGATAGAAAGCGATTAATATTTGCGGGAGTGCGATCACTGATAATACGAATATATTCGTCCCTTGCTTGCCAAGGATCACGAAATAAAACGCCGCCATATTCCTCATAGACATCAATTAACTGATCCCGCAGCCAATTTAGAGCATTGCGTAATGGCCGCCGCCATTTTTGATGCCACACACCCCCTTCACCACCACAACCACAATCATCTTGCCATCTATCCACACCATGAGCGCAACTCCAAGCTGTTACAGACTTTAATTTTACTTCCCAAGAAGGAGGATTTAAACTCAAATAATGGGCAAAATTGGTTACAGTCCAACCATGACGGGGAAACTCACCAATAAAAGCATAGGCTAAAGTCTTTTCTGTTCCCTTTTTGTGATGTCCAAAGGTTTCCCCATCAGTAGCTACGGAAATTAATTGGGACTGACGATGATCCCCACGAATCGCCGCCCCAATCCGTCCCGCAAAATGATGGGAATTGTAGACCACATCACTAAAGCCCATATCCCGCGAAATTGGACCATCGTAGAAAAAGATATCAATATAGGGCGTTGATTTTTTTATAGACTTGTCGCTATTCAAATAACAACGATAAGGACGAGTTGGATCAATTTGATTACCCCCCACTTCATGCCATTGACTATCAGAATCATCCTCTGTGGGGATAGGACGGCAACGCTGGGCTTGAGAAGGAGCTAAAATGATAAATTTAATGTTTTCTGCTACCAATGCCTCTAAGGTGGCATAATCTACGGCTGTTTCTGCCAGCCACATTCCTTCGGGATCACGGCCAAAGCGAGAACGGAAATCTTCCTTACCCCAGCGAATTTGTGTATATTTATCCCGTTCATTGGCTAGGGGGAGGATAATATGATTATATACTTGAGCGATCGCATTCCCATGACCATGCAAGCGATCGCAACTTTGAGCATCAGCCTCCAAAATCCGCTGATAAACCTCCATATCATGACGTTCTAACCACGACATCAGCGTTGGACCAATATTAAAGCTCATGTATTCATAATTATTGACAATCTTCACAACTTCGCCCCGGTCATTTAAGACCCTAGCAAAGGCATTAGGACGATAACACTCCCAATGAATACGTTCATTCCAGTCATGAAAAGGACTAGCACTAGGTTGACGTTCAATGGCATCAAGATAAGGATTTTCTCTAGGGGGTTGATAAAAATGACCATGAACCGTCACATAAATACCCTGAGCAATTTTCAGGGGATCATGTTCAGGACTAGATTTAGCCTCTTGATCTAATGGTAATATTGAGCCAAAACTACTTGGTATTTCCGCAGCCGAAGTCATATATTTTTACCCAAATAAATTTGCAATTTTGTAGAATATTCCTACTATATCTACCTTTCTACAATTGGTCGTCAGTTGTCAGTGGTCAATTGTCAGTGGTCAGTTGTTGGTTGTTTGTTGAAAACAATTAAAAAATAACTGACTTACCCATTACCAATTTCATCTCCGACAGATATGATAAGTATTCAAATGCACATGATATTTTAGCCATTGTGTAGAAATCCCTTAAACTAAAGGTAAAAATGTCAATCAAGAACATTATTTTCAGCGTGCTGCTGCTATTTATACCCATATCCTTAGCAGCCCACTTTTTAGAATGGGGAGACCTGATAGTTTTCATCACCGCAGCCTTAGCTATTCTCCCCCTAGCAGCTTGGATGGGAACTGCTACGGAAGAAATCGCCGTAGTCGTCGGACCAGGAATAGGCGGGTTTTTAAACGCAACTTTTGGCAATGCTACAGAATTGATTATTGCCTTAGTTGCCCTGAACGCAGGTTTAATAGATGTCGTCAAAGCCAGTATTACTGGATCAATTATTAGTAACTTACTCCTAGTTATGGGTTTATCCATGCTATTAGGGGGAATCCGTTACAAAGAACAAACATTTGAATCAGTTGTAGCACGGGTAAATGCTTCCTCCATGAATTTGGCAGTAATTGCTATTTTGTTACCAACAGCAATGAACTATACCTCCATCGGTATTAGCGAAACAACGGTGCAGAATCTTTCCCTAGCTGTGGCTGTGGTCTTAATTCTAGTTTACGGCTTAACACTACTATTTTCTATGAAAACTCATGCTTATTTGTATGAAGTTGGTGTAGCAGAAATAGAGGCACAAGAGGAAGTTACCCATACAAAACCAAATATCTGGTTATGGAGTGGTGTCCTTTTAGTTTGTACTCTGTTAGTTGCCTTTGAGTCAGAATTATTAGTTGGCTCTTTAGAAGTCGCTACATCTAAACTAGGCTTAAGTTCACTATTTACTGGCGTAATTTTAGTTCCCATTATTGGTAATGCTGCTGAACACGCTACCGCAGTCACTGTAGCTATGAAGAATAAAATGGATCTTTCCATGTCTGTCGCTGTGGGTTCAAGTATGCAAATTGCCCTATTTGTGGCCCCAGTTTTAGTAATTGCCGGTTGGGTAATTGGTCAACCAATGGATTTAGATTTTAACCCCTTTGAATTAGTAGCTGTTGCTGTATCAGTTTTAATTGCTAATAGCATTAGTTCTGATGGTAAATCTAATTGGTTAGAAGGAACATTACTCCTAGCAGCTTATACTGTCTTGGGTTTTGCCTTCTACTTCCATCCAGTTACATAAGGTATGGGTTAATTACATTGTACCACCGTGGTAATCTCTTTCCTTAATTTCTGGCAAGTACCACAACAAATTTATTAAAGATTTGATCCTCCCAATCTCATCAATTGGGATTTTTTTATCCTCTAACTAGCCTTAAATACGGTCATTTTGCTTGATTCCTCTATTTATTTACGTCGGGAGGGAATAGAAAGAATATGAGCGTGTACTGAGTTTTATTCCCAAACAAAGAGGAGTTCTATATTTGATTTAATATGTTAACTCTCTCAAGATAGATGACTAAAGTTAATAATTATTATAGTCTCAAATCAAATCATCCTTCTGATATAAATCACTAGATTGATTAAAAGGATCTTTCCTGACAATTCCAATTCAATGTAATACTCTTCCGTTAAATAAATGTTGGATTAACTGGCAATATCACCCAAAATTATCAAGTATGTTATTGGGTTATAGAGTCTCTTCGTTATGAAATAAAAGAACTCTACCCCCAACTACCTCCCAATATTAAACGAACAAACAACTTATGGCAACTGACAAACAGTTACTAGCAATTCTCAATGTATCTTGATCATGATCTTTAAAAATGACTGACATCGGACTAATATTGAATCTAAAACCACCAAACATGACCTATTTTCTCCTACAAAGGGTCTTTACCTTAGAAAATGGTGTCCGTCTAAACAATTATCAATCAAATAAGTTAAATATTGATCCTCAAATCACACCACCAGAATTTACTCAAACACTTAGCCCCTCTCCTACTCATTATTCAAAGCTTTCATTTCGACGGTATAAAATTCTTGAGGAAATAGCACAAAAACATAAGTCCGTCAATTCTTTTGAATTAGCTGATGCTGGTAATATCCCCTTGGTAGGGAAAAGAGGTATTCAGGTATCAATAAAATATGGAGAAACTGATAACAAAACCATGCCTGTAATTGCCTTTGGTAGTTCAGGTATATCTGTCAAAATTTTACAAAAACTGTTAATTTGTAATGGTTATGGAGTACCCCCTGATGGACTTTTTGGACCAATGACGGAAAGTGCTGTGAAAGCTTTTCAAAATCGTCGCCGTCTCCCAATAGATGGGGTCGTTGGTCAAAAAACTTGGTGGGAACTAACAATCTAATTTGTCAGTTGTTAGTTGTTAGTTGTCAGTTGTTAGTTGTCAGTTGTTAGTTGTCAGTTGTTAGTTTTTAGTAATTATCCCAACTATAAAAATCATAAAAATCATAGTTAAAGATTATTTCTATCAGTTAAAATTTCATAACCACTATCTGTAACTAATACAGTATGCTCAAACTGAGCAGATAAAGCATTATCGACTGTTACCGCAGTCCATCTATCAGCTAAAATTCTAGTATTTTTAGAACCAGCATTTAAAATCGGTTCAATCGCTAAAGTCATCCCTGAACGTAATTTTACATTTGGTATCTCACGAGTCCGATAGTTAAAAACCGCTGGTTCTTCATGTAAATTTCTACCCACACCATGACCAGTAAATTGCTCCACCACCGTAAAACCATTGGCTTTTACATGATCTTCAATTGCACCCGCAATCTCTGTCAAATGTACACCAGCCTTTACCTGTTCAATCCCTTTGTATAAAGATTCCTCAGCTATTTTAATTAGTCTCCCAGCTTCATCAGTGACATTCCCGACAGCAATAGTAATACATGAATCACCGTGAAAACCTTGGTAGTAAGCTCCTGTATCAACTTTTAAAACGTCCCCACTCCGAATTATCTTTTTAGGGCTGGGAATCCCATGGACAACCTCATTATTAATACTAGAGCAAATAGAGGCGGGAAAACCATGGTATCCTTTAAAACTAGGAGTTGCATCCATTTCCCGGATACGTTTTTCAGCATAAGCATCTAAATCAGCCGTGGTCATTCCTGGTTGCACTAGCTCAGAAATTTCTTTGAGGACAGTTGCGACAATCTTAGCTGATTGCCGCATAATTTCGATTTCGCGGGGTGATTTAATTTCAATCCCTCTCCGTTGTTGTTTTTCGGGTTTTGGCTCGACTGGCTGCGAAAGTAGGCTGGTGAAAATATTCATCATCAAATTTAGGAATGATTGGTGCTTTACTGATTAAGTGTGAAGTTGTTGAGATTTATTGCCAAAAATATCTATATTTACGTTAACTTATTTTTGCGTCTTTAGGAAAACACAGATATTTATCCGGTTAATTCTGGTCTATGTCAACAAACGGACATAAATGATTATCTATTACAATTAATTTGTCCCCATTTTTGTGGTTGGTATTCTTATGGGCCGCACAGACGGGGGAAATACTAGGGGTGTGGAGAAAATTTTGGAGAAGCTTAAAAGGTAAGAGGAGTAAGGATTACAGCGATTTAGAGTAGTTTTTTTGGAGAAAAATTTGTCCGTAACTCAAAAAATTCACAAATGGGGGGGTAAAACGTCTAAATAGTGTGGGGTATGTTATCGGAAGCACCCTCTAAACTATAACTATATATTTAGTGCTATCGCTTAATCTTGTAGAGTTAATAAACTAACCCACCACATTGTATTAGACTTTAATTAAGTGATTAATCATGGTTGAATAGATATTTAGACCTTACACTTATCTGTCATAATGCTTCTTTGATGTTTCTATGGATAAGAATTGGTGGACCCGCTGTCACAACAACAATTTTATCAGCGTGAAGCAATTCACGAGCAGCCTGATTAACTTGACTTAAGTTAACTTGTTCTATTTTACTAATAAATGATTGCAATTCTATCTGATTCAAACCATAAACCTCATTCATGACCATTTTCTGGCTTAACTGTTCAGGATTGGCTAAGGAAATATTATAATTGCTGATTAAATTGCGTTTTGCTGTCTCCACCTCCCTTGCTGTCACACCTTGTTGATGAACTTGTTTTAAAAGGTTACGGGTACTGGAAATCGCTTTCCTTGTGTCTTCTGGACTAGTTTGCATTTCAATCAGAAATATACCAGCATTCTTACCTGTAATGAAATTACTATAAATTCCGTAGGTTAAGCCTTGATGGTCTCGCACTTCCGCCCCCAGTCTACTCGATAATGTATCACCTCCGAGAATTTGATTCAATACCATTGCCGCATAGAATCGTTTATCTTGACGACTAATTCCAGTATAACCCATATAAGTAATCGCTTGGGGTTTACCAGATACAACAGGATTAACACTAATTACATTTTTTGGCATCTCCACTTTGGGATATTTTACCATTGGTGGTTTACCTTTAACTTGCCAATCTCCTAATTGTGTTTGAATGAGCGATCGCACTTTGTTAACATCAAAATCGCCTACAATTGCTAAAACTGTGGTATCAGGACGATAATGTTGTGCTTTAAATCTCATTACGTCTTGACGTTGAATCTGTCCAATGCTTTCCGCTGTTGGAAAAGTATGTAATGGGTGTTTTCTCGGATAAATAGACTGAACAAAGATACGATTTGCTACCTTATCAGGATCATCCAAATCGGAATTTAAAGAAGTTAAAGCTTGTTGCAGTGAAAGCTTAAACTCCTTTTCTGGAAATGTACTATTTATCATCACATCTGTCAACGTTCCCAACAAAACGGGTAAATCTACCGCTAAACTACTACCTTTAATCCGTACACCCTCAAGAGAAGCTTCAAAGTTCAAATTCGCGCCTTTTGCCTCTAATTCTCCAGCAATAGTTCCCATATCTTTGGTTTTCGTGCCATTCATCAGATTTGTTGCTACTAAGGACGCTAATCCTCCTTGATGATCTGGCTCAAATTCGGTCCCAGCTTTAATATATCCGCTTAAAGTTACTGTTGGTGTGGTTGTATCTGGTAGTAGTAATATACGTAATCCATTAGCCAATTGTAATTGCTGAGGTATTTGTCTTTTCTCCGTTTTGGGTAATATATCTAAAGGTGGTAAATATTTCTTAACTTCTGTCGGAACTACGGCCACATCAACAGCAAAATCCTCTTGTATTGGTGTTGAATAAGATAAACTTCGACTTGTTTCTACTGATTTAGTAGGTTCAAAAAATCCGACTTTCCTGGATTCTGGTTGCAAGTATTTATTGATGACTTTAATTACATCACTAGCTTTAACCTTCCGAATATTCACTAAGTGATTTTCTGTATACTGGTAATTATTCGTCGTAATTTGATCATTACCCAATTGCATAGCTTGACTAGTAATATCACGAGCATTTAAAATCACTGAAGCCGTGATTTGAGTTTTTGCTCGTTCCACTTGTGCCTCTGTCACACCGATTTTAGCAAGTTTCTCCAAAGACTTGATGATTGCTACATCAACCTTAGTTAAATCCTGATTTTCCATACCAGTAACCAATATTTCATACCAACCACCTGCCCGTAAACTAGCTACATTGCCAGAAATATCACTAGCTAAACCCGATGCTACCAAATTCTGATATAAGTAAGAATTTTTACCCGCAGTTAAAATATAATCCATAACTTCCAGAGCAGGAATATCCGGTTGATTGATTGGAGGAAGTGGATAAATCAGTTTTAGTAATGGGTTTCCCCCCGGTTCTTGCAATTTAATCGCAGGTGTAGGAGTAGTATGAGGAGATGCAATTGTGAGATTATGGGGTGAATATTGGCCTTTAGGGATTTTACCAAAAATAGCTTGGACACTTTTCAAAGTTGCTGCGGTGTCAAAATCTCCGACAATGACCAAAACAGCATTATCAGGACTATAGAACTTTTGGTAATATTCTCGCACTTGGTCAACCGTGAATTTTTCCACATCAGCCTTCGTGCCACCAACTGGTAATCTATAAGCATGATGAGGAAAAGTAGACATCATTACAGCACGATTTAGCCTATATTCTGGACTATTTTCATAACCCTGTAATTCAGAAATAACCACTCGCTGTTCACTAGCTAATTGTTGAGAATCTATCAGCAAATTTTTCATCCTATCGGCTTCTAATGTCAATAGGGCGGTGAGTTTATCCCGTTCCGCAGTATTATAATATGCAGTTTGGTCATAACTGGTAAAAGCATTAGAATCACTACCTAAAGCATTAAATAATCGCCCGAATTGAATAGGACGATTGTTAGTACCTTTAAACATAATATGTTCTAATTGATGAGCAATACCATTAACTCCAGGTGCTTCTTGACCTGAGCCAAATTTGTACCATAGCTGGACTGTCACCACAGGAGCATTATGAACCTCCTTAGTGATCACAGTTAACCCATTATTGAGAACTGTTTTCCGAACATTTGCTGTAATGGCGAGATTTAATATTTCTTTAGTGACTGGTGTTTTATGAGATTTTTCTGGATAGGAATTGTGATAACGGGTGGAAAAATACACCCCTTCTCCACTTAAAGCAGCATCGTGATTGAACACAAAAGCCCCTATTACCCAGATACTCAAGATAACTAAAGAAAAGCGATGTCGTTGTGCGGTCGAGAAAAAAGACATATCTTTGGCGATTAGATATATGTAATTTAAGTTACATACATTGATGGACTAGAAAAATTGGCAAATGTTTCTGCACCTCATAGAAACTAAAAATACCTGTAGGTTAGATTCAGCGACATAGCGACCTAACATGAGTGTTGGGTTATGACTTGTCACATTTCGTGAATATGCTTTAACCCAACCTACAAATCAATGTTTTTCCACATTGGAAAAGGCATTGTCAAAGGGAAGAGTATTGTATCACTCAAAAAGCATTAATAATAATTTTCAGCCTATTTATTCAAAAACCGTAAAAATTCTAGAGGTAAACCATCAAAATCAGCGATAAACGCGACTTCTAAGATATTATCACCGATTTGCTGCTGTGTAGGCTCTAAAAGAATCTTCAGAGGTGGTAAATTTTCTATCGCAGCTAACCGTATTTTTAAACTTTCTAACCAAGTGGGTAAATCTGGTGTAATCTGACTTAGATCAAAAGCTAGATGATAATAACCGACATAATGTTCATCATCAAAAGCATCTGGGGCTGGTTTGGGTTGGGGAATTTGGATAAGTTCAATTCGGGTATCTAAACCTTCCAACCAGCAAGCTAGAGTATAACCAGTAGTAAAGCGCTCACCCACCGTAAACCCTAGCTGTTCATAAAAAGCGATCGCTAAATGGATATTTGCTGTTCTAATAGAAGCATGATGCATAATTTTCTCAGTTATTGGTCGTCAGTTGCCAGTTGTTAGTTCCTTCTGTCACTGACCACTGACCACTGACAACTAAATATCACTCAAACAACCGGAAATATGGATAACGCACCGGTACACCAGGTTCTTTATCCAAATCAAAGTTAATTACTTCCCAGCAAGGTTCTGTAGCAGCATCAGAGCTAAACTCCACAGGTAAGCCATATAATCGCGCCCCCGTAGTAACTTCCCCTTGTCCAGAGCGCCAAGGTGTACTTCGCTCCAAATAGCCACTCATTAACTCTTGATAACGGTTAGCCACAATTATCCTCGTAGCCCGATAACCTTGAGTATAAAGCTTATCTAAAGCTTCATGAATTTCAAAGCGAATCCCATCAGGATGAGTATGTTGACGATACCACTCACCATCCCATCTGCGCCAGTGACGACCGGACTGTAAATGAACCAACTCCCCAGTTTGAGGTTCAGCTTCAAATGCACCATGACGAGGACACAAATAAGTATCCGTCAGTGTCAACGCTGAAATATTTTGGCGACAGTGGGGACACTGTATTTCAGGGCCAAATATCGGGTACTGAAAGCCTGGATTGATCATGAAGTGAGTATAAACATAGTATTGTTTTTGTGTCAGCACCAATAGGGTTAACTTTACACTCTGGTTTTGCTACTTTAGATAAGTTCCTCACTGGTATATTTAAAGGTAAAGATAGTTCCTGAGAACAAGTTTCACGACCGTCTGACCAGAAAAGGCCAAAGCCATGATATTTTGGTTTTATAACCAGCCTTCAAGGTTGGAGTTTCTCCAGTAGTCCACAGGTACTATATTTATATTCTATCGTGTCTATCTCTTCTGGCTGGAAATCTCCTGAAATTTCTCAAGCTGCTTTTGTGGCAGCCAATGCTGTGATTATTGGTTCTGTAAGCATAGCAGCTAGAGCCAGTATTTGGTATGGCTCTGTAGTTAGAGGTGATATAGAACGGATTGAAATTGGTGAATGTACAAATATTCAAGACGGGGCTATTCTCCATAGCGACCCTGGTATGCCAACTATCTTAGAAGATCATGTTACTGTTGGACATCGGGCTGTTATACATTCTGCTTATGTTGAACGTGGTAGTTTAATTGGTATTGGTGCAATTGTCTTAAATGGTGTTAGGGTTGGCACAGGTAGCATTATTGGTGCAGGTGCAGTAGTTACTAAAAATGTACCCCCAGGTTCTCTAGTTGTCGGTCTCCCCGGTAAGGTCATTCGTCAACTTACTAGCACTGAAATCACCGAACTGATTGAACACGCCGAAAAATACTATCAATTAGCCCTATTTCATGCTACTAATGGGTAACTGACCACGAACCACTAACCACTAACCACTGACAACTAACTTTTGATATAGAGGCTTGAAAAAATTGCCCACTTTAGATCACAATAAGAGTTGAGATCTGTTGGCAAAACTTAAGCTCTTTTAATTTACAGAGGATTTCTAAATATGGACATTGATAATCGTGTATTATTTGTTTTAGCACCTATAGCAATCGCTGCCGGTTGGGCTGTTTTCAATATCGGCGCTGCTGCTATTAGACAAATACAAAACTTTTTGAGCAAAGAAGCGTAATTTACATGAAAGGTGACAGGGGAGAGGGGAAAATTACCAATTACCAATTACCAGTTCCCATGAATATAGATTCCCTGCTCCGTCCCTTTCAGTATTTTGGTGTGAATTTGGGATTATCCCGAATTGTCAATTTATTGGCAACTTTAGGAAATCCCCAGAACCAAGTATCAATTATTCATGTAGCTGGTACTAACGGCAAAGGTTCTGTTTGTGCTTATCTATCTGCGGTACTTACTGAGGCGGGTTATAAAACTGGACGTTACACATCCCCCCATTTGGTTGATTGGACAGAACGTATCTGTATTAATGAACAAGCAATTGATAATAATAAATTGTGTGAATTAATACTCCAAGTTCAAGCAGCAATTAGTCCAGATGAGGAATCTCCTACCCAATTTGAAGTAATTACCGCAGCAGCTTGGTTATATTTTGCACAACAACAAGTTGATATTGCTGTGATTGAGGTCGGGTTAGGAGGTCGTTTAGATGCAACTAATCTCTGTAATCATCCTTTAGTTACAATTATCACTTCTATTAGTAGAGAACACTGGCAAGAACTAGGACCGACTGTAGCCAATATTGCCAGAGAAAAAGCCGGAATTCTCAAACCGGGATGTCCAGCAGTGGTAGGTTCATTACCAGCAGATGCGGAAAAAGTCGTGCAATTGCGGATTTTAGAATTACAATGCCCGATTTTTACCCCCCAACCATCTCGTCAAATTGATCAAAATTGGGCAGAATATCAAAAAATTGAAAGTGATCAATTTATCAGATATCCATTATCATTACAGGGACAAATTCAACTACATAATTCAGCTTTAGCATTAGCAGCTTTAGAAATTCTGCAAAAACAGAATTGGCAAATTTCTGAGGAAGCTATTATTAATGGTATGGCTAAAACCAAGTGGCCAGGCAGAATGCAATGGATAACTTGGAAACAACAAAAACTCCTGATTGACGGTGCACATAACCCAGCTTCAGCTACAGTTTTACGTGATTATGTAGATAGTTTTAAGACTACAAGTATCAATTGGGTCATGGGAATGCTGGCTAATAAAGATCATGGTGATATTTTTCGGGAACTTCTCAAACCAGGAGATAAATTATATTTAGCTCCAGTACCCGACAGTAATTCGGCAGATTTGGCAGAATTAGCTCAGTTAGCAACATCAATTTGTCCAGATTTACATTTTTGTAACACCTATCCAGATGTATTTTCAGCTTTAGATGCTGCTTTTACAACTACAGATAATCAAGTTGTATTATGTGGTTCTTTGTATTTAATTGGTTATTTTTTGTCAGTGGTTAGTAGTTAGTTGTCATTACCTATTATCCCACAATTGGGCGGCATCTTCCACAGCTTTATCAACTGTTTTCTGTCCTAACATAGCTGCTTGTAAATTTTCGTAAATTAATTTTTGTAAAAGTTTAGAATCTTTGAGTTTGGGAGTCAACACCTCAGCTTGTTGTAATTGTGTCGCACTAATTACCCGACCCTTTTCCGTTGTTGTAGCATTGCCAGGAATGTCCTTAAAATAATGATCAGACAATGCCTTAACTGTAGAAGGGAGAACATTAGCAGCTTTAGCAAAAGCTAACTGATTTTGATCATTTGTAACAAATAAAGCAAACCTAACAGCCTGATCAGGATATTTGCTATCACGAGGAATAACTATATTCATCACAGCAACATTTTTCTTACCCGTATCACCCGTAATTTGTGGTGCTATTGCCGAAGCTTGGGCAACAGTAGGGGCATTATTAGCAATAGTTTTCAGAAATTCAGGACCAGAAGCTAAAAAAGCTGTTTCCCCAGCCTGGTATAAATCTATAGCGTGACGATGCCCTTGAGTTAAAGATTCTTTAGGTAACAAACCTTTTGTATACAAATCCACCCAATACTGAAAAGCGGCCTTACCTTGGGGAGTATTGAAACGAGCTTTACCTTCAGCATCAACTAGAGTAACACCCATTTGTACCAATGATTCCAGCACCTCACCAGAGTCCTGGGGGACAAAGGTAGCAAAGAAAGCATACTTACCAGTTTTCTCCTTAATTTGTTGTGCTGCTTGCCCTAATTCTGCGTAAGTGGCAGGAGGTTTTGCAATACCTGCCCGTTTTAATAAATCGGTGTTATAAATGGTTAATCGCGTGGTGAGATACCAAGGAATCCCAAAACTCTTCCCATTCAGACTACTTGCTTGCCAAATATTTGGTAAATAGGTAGAACGGATTTGACTGGTCACCTTAGTATCTAAATCTAACCAAGCATTTTTTCCTGCCAATTGGGAAGCAAAATCGGGATTAAGGTTAACAACATCAGGTGGCGTTTTTGCTGAAACTGCTGTTAAAATCTTATTTTCCATAGCAGACCAAGGCACATCTACCCATTTTACCTTGATACTTGGGTTTTGTGATTCAAATGTCTGAATTAGACCTTGGAAATAGTTGGTAAATTGCGGTTGGAGTTGCATTGTCCAAAATTCAATCGTAGCGGGGGCTGTTGCGGTAGATTTTGGGTAATTGTTAACATTGCTTGTGCTACAACTAACAATCCAGCTAGTAAACAAGCCTAGTAATGATAAACAAAACAGTTGTTTAAATTTTTGCAATTGCATCATTGTGTAAGGTGGTGGTACTTTGAAAATTAATTGCGGTAAAAAGAAGATGGAGAATTGTGTAAATTATAGGGTATATCAATTGTAGTAAGAGGTAATAGATCATGAGTAATTGAGAAAAGTTTTTGATCGGACAACTGACAACAAACCTAAATATTTTCCCTTAGTAATCTAGCAGGTCAAACTGTGATTAAAGCCTTCACTAGTTTTTTTGGTAAAGCCAATAAAGCTATTGGTATTGAATTAGCTCCAGAACGGGTGAGCGTAGTCCAACTACGTAAACAACACCAAAGCTTAAAAATCGAATCTCTGACAACAGTACCAGTCCCAGAAGGTATATTTACCAATGGTCAAATTACTGATTCTCCGAGAATGTCCGAAATTATTCAGCAGGTCATTGCTGAAAGTAAAACTAAAGCCTCTCATGTTGTTGCTTGCATACCAGGACAAAATGCTATTGTGCGGGTGATTTCTGTGCCGTCTGAATTAGACGATAAAGAGTTGCGGGACATGGTAGTTAACCATGAAGCGTCTTTATATTTACCTTACCCCAGAGAAGAAGCTGATGTTGACTGTCAAAAACTGGGGCTTTTTATAGATGAAGACGGGATTGAGAAGGTGCAAGTTCTATTAGTTGCAACTCGTAAAGATGTCACACAAACCTATTTGAATACTTTTGAACAAGCCGGATTAATTGTTGATGTTTTAGAAATTAACAGTTTTGCAATCATTCGTACTGTTCGTGAGCAATTAAAGATGTTTGGAGCCGAAGAAGCAGCGGTGTTAGTTGACATTGAGTTTGATAGTACAGAGATTGCCATTATTATCAATGGTGTGCCACAATTTTCTCGAACAGTGCCTATCGGTACATATCAACTGCAAAGTGCATTATCAAGGTCTATGAATTTACCAGCGTCACGGGATATGGATATGTTGGAAAGTATTACTATCCCCACAACTATACCAGATTCAGTCAATACTGGCATAACTGGGAGTAATCCTGGTATGGCCTCTATGTTGAAGGTTCTGGGAGAATTAGTTGGTGAATTGCGTCGTTCTATTGATTTTTATATTACTCAAAGTGAAAATCTAGAAGTCGTGCAAATTCTGTTAGCAGGTCCTGGAGGAGGATTACCACAAATTGATGAGTTTTTTCATCAAAGATTGAGTTTACCCACTGTCCAAATAGACCCGATTGCTTCTTTGTCTTTGGAGGTAGATACTGAAAAATATCCTTTAATTAAACGTCCTGGTTTAAGTATTATTCTGGGTTTAGGAATGCGAGGGGTATAATAAATGTACAGCTTAGATATTAACTTTCTCAATGATCGTCCAGAATATCAAAAAATAAATCCCAAGAAACCTGACAAACCACCTATTCAATTAGGTGATTTCATTCCAGTTTATATAGGGCTGGGAGTGGGTTTAATAGTACCTGGCTTGGTGTTTATAAGTTCTTCAATTCTGGAAGGAAAAACCGCTGAAGTGAATCAGGAAATTACCAAGCTAGAGGAAGAAATTAAGGTTTTAGATGGCAAAGTAGCCAATATTGACAAGTTCAGGGCGGAAATAACTAGCATTAATAGCCAAAATAAGGCTTTAGTAACAGTTTTTGATCAAATACGTCCTTGGTCTGCTATGTTACAGGATTTACGCGATCGCATTCCTGATAAGGTGCAAATTGAAACTATTAAGCAAACTGCTCCCCCTCCTCCTGGTGCAAATCCTGTGGCTGCAACCCCTGGTAATAATGCTACTCAAACTGCTGGATTCTTGGAAATTTCTGGTTTTGCAATTTCCTATAGCTTGGTTAATGATTTTTCCCTGAGTCTACAACAATCTAAATTTTTGAATGAAACCAAAATTATCAAAGCAGAATTAGTGGACGCAACAGCTATTACGGGTTTTATACCGCCAAAAACAGAGAAAGCAAATGCAACAATTAAACCTCCTCAAGTAGTTAAATACACTATCAAAGCAGGTTTAAGTAGTGTGCCAGCATCTGATTTAATTCCCGAATTAGAGAAAAAAGGCACCGTCGGACTAGTAGATAGACTTCGTAATATCAAAAAAGTAGGAGTCATTGGCAAATGACATTTAGTGATGATTTAAATTCTCCTATCCCAATCACCCAGATTCAAGATTCTACCCCTGTTGTTTTTGGTGTCACCTTAACACCAACTATTATTGGTGGTTTGGTCGGCTTTTTAGGTGTAGCCAGTGCAGCTTATATGCTTCTCAATATGGCAATGCCCGCATGGGATACTTATCAGCAGCAACTAGCTAAACGAGATGAACTACAAATTAGTGTTAATCAAAAAAAGATCCAAGCGCAACAAATTGATAAAGTATTAGCAGATTTAGCGACATCTAAGGAACAACAAAAACGAGTTTTAGCTTTATTTGCTAATGAAAAAAGTTTGGATACCCTATTATTAGATACCAGTCGGTTAATAGATTCTAGTAATAGACAGGCCTTAGGCAATGCCATTAGAGCTAAAATGAAAAGCTTTACCCCCGTTTCTGACAAATCTGTTCCAGTGGACGATGGTAGTCTTGGTGTAGAAGTTAACAATAAACTGAAACGCAGCATTATCAATGTAGAAATTGAGGGCAATTTTGCCCAAACTCAATCAATTATCCGAAATATTGAGCGATTACAGCCTTTATTGTTAGTTAAAAACTATAATTCTCGATTGTCTGCACCGGAAATGTCAGAGGACAAAGATAACCCTGTTCCCATTGGTATCGGTAAACTGACAACCAGTTTCGCGTTAGAGGCTTTAATGCCACTAAATGCTGAGGAAGTAGCAGATTTAGCGGCTAAAGCACCGAAAAAATAAATAAATTTGATTGCTAAGGGCAATCCTTCGACTTCTTTCAGGAATTCGCAGGTAAGACGTAAAATCAAATATACTCCCTGTTTCCTATTCTCCACTCCTTGCTATCCTTGACAATTTAGACTTTTATTTTATTTGAGGAATAAACTGTGAAACAGTTTTATAATGGTGTTTTCGTATCCGGTGCGACCGCTTGTGTACTATTAGCTGCCCAACCAGTTTTAGCACAGTTAACACGGGTTACTGATGTTCAACTCAATCCCATTCCGGGAGGACTCAGTGTGATTTTAAAAACCACTGCTGGAAATCGTCCTCAACTATTTACTACCAAAAAAGATAAATCTTTGGTTACGGATGTGATTAATGCTCAATTACGTTTACCTAAGGGTAGTTATTTCCGTCAAGAAAAACCAGCACCGGGAATTGCAGTTATTGAAGTTAAACAGTTAAATGCTAATAGTATTCGGGTGACGGTTACAGGTGTTGATACTGTACCCAATAATCAGCCCTTGGTCGGACAAAACAATAATATTATTTTAGGCTTTACCACTACCGCAAATTCAACAGTATTAACTAATGCTCAACCTGTAGAAAAAGTATCCCCTTCATCAGCTAATACCAATAATACCAATCCCGTAGAAAAATTACCAGTATTACCAGCTACCACACTTGAATCTAAATCAGGGGAATCTATTAAACAGCCAGATGTACTGATTCCTAATCCCCAAGTCATTATTGATGGTAAAATTGCTGAACCTGCAGGACCTAATCAACCTTATAATCAAGCTCCTCCTTTCTTACCTAGAGCCGTTGCTCCACCAGTAGGAGATATTACGCAATCTACTATTGATACATCACCGAGTGCGATTGATTTAGGGACTCAGGAACGAGTTCCCCGCTTGGTATTACGTGATGCACCTGTGAGGGAGGTTTTATCACTGTTGGCTCGCGCTGCTAATTTAAATGTAGTTTATATCGGTGGTGAAGCAGAAAAAACACCAGGTGCGGAAGGTGCAACTAAGACATCTCAGACAATTTCCCTAGATATAGAAAATGAACCTGTACAAGATGTTTTTAACTATGTACTGCGGTTGAGTGGTTTAGAAGCTAACCGCACGGGACGCACGATTTTTGTAGGAGCTAAATTGCCTAATTCCACCCGTGATACTGTCATGCGGAGTTTACGGTTAAATCAGGTAACGGTGGGAGTGGCGTTAAATTTCTTAGTGGGTTTGGGTGCGGAAAGTGCTGTCAGCCGTGAAAGACAAGTGACTAGTGTTAATGCTGTAGCCGTTGGTGCGGCGGTATCTCCAATTACCCAAACTCAAACAACTACGGAAACAAAAGTAGAAACTCAACGGATTGACTATAAGGACTCAACACCTTTACTGAGGGGTTTACAGGCATTAGGAGACGAGCGTACCAATTCTGTAACGTTGATTGGTAATCCTAAGCTGGTAGAAATGGCAACAAGTCAATTAGTTCAGCTTGATGTCCGTCGTCGGCAAGTGGTGGTAAATGTCAAAATTATTGATGTCAACCTTTCTGGTATTCAAGACTCTAACACGAGTTTTTCCTTTGGTCTTGGTAATAGCTTCTTTGTGAGTGATGGTGGTGCAGCAGCGTTTAATTTTGGTGGTGTTAATCCTCCTAGTCAATCTACTGCCATTGATAGCGCATTCAGTCCAGCGGTAACAAAAGTTCCGTTACCAAGCGGAGCTACTTTTGGACCGTTTTTTGATTATCAACCGAATTCACCCTTTGGCACTCCAGGTAATAATAATACCATATTACCTAGTGGTGATTTAATTAATGGTTCACCAAATAATAGGTATTATGTACGCCCAAATTTTGGTACAGATGCGAATCCTTTACAACCAGGTATTTCAGAATTACAAGATGGAAAAATAACATACGCAGTTCCTCAGTTATTCCAATATCCTAAGCGGTTGTTAGCTAGTTTGACCGCTAAAGTTACAAGTGGTAATGCTAAGATTTTGACTGACCCAACTTTAATTGTCCAAGAAGGTCAAACGGCCAATGTGAACTTGACTCAAGAAGTAGTAGGAAATATTACGTTGAGAATAACTGATACTGTTGGTGGAACTAGGACAGAAAAAACGCTTGATAAACAAAAAGTTGGCTTAACATTGAATGTAAAAATTGAACGGATTGATGATAATGGTTTCGTTTCTCTATCAGTTGGACCTACTGTCAACTCACCTACGGGTTCAGAAGATACAGGAAATGGAAGGATCTCTTTAGTCGCTGAACGCTCCATTCAATCTGGCTTGATTCGCTTGCGAGATGGTCAAACACTTATTCTTTCCGGTATTATTCAAGATCAAGATCGAACAACTGTTTCCAAATTACCAATCTTGGGTGATATTCCTCTGCTGGGTGCGCTGTTTAGAAAAACGAATAGACAAAATGAACGCAGAGAGGTAATTGTTTTACTGACACCTCAAATTATGGATGACTCGGAGCGTTCTAGTTATGGTTATAATTACACACCTAGTCCCCAGATCCGGCAAGTTCTGGAACGTCAGGGGGTAAGGGTTCAGCCTCGGTAGTTGGTGATCAGAAAATAGGCTGAAACCCCCGTAATTACAGCATTTCTCGGTGTTATGAGGTACATATCTAGCAGGTAAGATGCCCGCACCACAGGAGTTTGACAATTCAATTTTATACCTCATAAGATCGGAAAATGCTGTAATACTTAAATCTTTTAGGAATTTTTAGTAATTGTTTGAAAAGTATTAGGTATGTGAATATACTATCAGTGCTTGATATAATTAGGGGAAATATTCATTATTCAGAATATCTTCAAGACTAAAAGGACATTGCTTTGGAAAAATTTCAGTAGGTAAACCTGTTTTTTGAATTACTTGTCTTCTAGCTTTAGTATAAACCTGTTCCAAACAACTGAGGAAATAGTTGTAAAGAGTTTTGGAGCGAAAAGAAAATTCCAACTCATCACGGAAATTAGAGATTTCAATTTGCCAACCTCGTTGACAGGTTTCTTTTTCAGTTTCCCAATAACAACAAAGCAGAAGATGGATTAATAACTGCTTCAAATAACTTTCTACTTTGCGTCTTTGTTCTATTCCCAATGCTTCAATCTCTTCTGATAAATGCTGCCAATCTAAGTTATCAATATCTCTATTTTCTAGCTGTTTAAGTGTGGTTTCTATCCACAGATAATGATCTGTTTCATATAGTGTTGATTGTAGATTTGTAGAAATTGCTGTAGTCATACTTTATCCTTTGGATAACAGACATTATTATTTTAACATAACTAATTTTAACATAACTAAGTGAAAAATCAAGGCAGCAGCGATCGCAGGAATTTTGAACGAGTCATCAGGGAGAGGTAATAGGTATCACCATGCCAACCAATATATTTATAGGTAGTGTTAATATTAATTAAACAACAAAAACCCCAGAAGTAAAAACTTCTGAGGTATAAAGAGTTTTAGGGACGATTGAGAACAATAGCAATTTTGTCATCAGTTGGAGTAGGCAATCTTTAAACTAATGACAAAATGGCTTTGTTAGGATCTCAAACTAAGAACCTAAAAGCCCACAGGTCAACTACTTAAATACTTTAGCAGAGGGATCTATATTCCAGTAGCCAAGTTGGCATTTTTTAAGAATTACACCATTGTAAAAATTCCTGAGAAATCAGAGAAAATAGCATTAAATCACATCTATCTTTTGACGGATATTAACTAATTCATAAAGTTTGTTTTCAAACTTTTTAGTACAAGCTGACCAATCAAATTCAAGAATTGAGGGACGAGCTTGTTTAGTTAATTTATGTTTGAGATCAGGATTTTCAAGAATTGTAATTACTTTTTGAGCGAAGTCTTCAGGGTTATTAGGTGCAGCGAGAAAACCATTAACTCCAGAAATAACCTGTTCCGCAGTTGAAGGGGCAACAACAGCCACTACAGGAGTTCCAGAAGCTAATGCTTCGTTAGTTGTAGTACAGAAATTTTCCGTAACTGAAGGATTAACAAATATGTCTGCTTTTGCAAACCAACCTAACAGTTCTTTCCCATGAGATTCACCCCAAATAGTCACACCATTGGGGAAATTTTCAGCACGACGGCGAATTTCTGTATCTAAAGGACCACTACCCACAATTACTAAATGTACATCGGGAATTTTAGCAGCAATGAGAGGATAAATATCTAAAAGTTGATTAACATTTTTTTCTGGAGTAATGCGGCCGACAAATAAAATAGTTGGGCGTTGATCATGAGGAATTGGATCATAACAAATATTACGGGGATCAAATTTCTCACAATCAATACCTTGATAGGGTAAATATTCGCTGCGTTGAGCTTTTAATTTTTGGTATTTAGCTAATTGTTCGCGGGAAGAGAATAAACTTAAATCATAAGTTTCACTGAATTGTTTAACTAAAATTGGCAGTAGAGGACGGACTAAATTAAAGAATTTATTACCGAAATAATATTGAATATAGGCAATAATATCTGTATGGAAAATTGAAATAATAGGTGTGTTGGTTTTTCTGGCATATTCTACTCCCACAGAACGGCCATAACCTTGTAAGAAACCAGAATATAAACCTCTCATTTGTGGGGCTTCTTCAACAACAATAATATCAGGTTGAAAGTGAGTGAGTAATTTTGTATCACTCCAATGACGATGGCTTAATGGTTGGGGTAAAGACTTATAAAATATTAGTGGTTCTGAGGGAAATGAATAAGAAGAAAAATTGATAAATGTTTCTAGTTCTTCAATTCCCGACATGGGACGATTACCAACTTGTGGAGGGTATTGATCATTAATTTCTGGGTGAACCAAAAAAACTTCATGTCCTTGTTTCAATAGCCATTGAACCCGCTGGTGTACAGCAACAGAAACGCCTGTTAAAAATGGGGCATATAATCCTGTAAATAAAGCGATACGAAGAGATTTATTTTTCATGATTTTGAGGTGATTTTTTCTGAAAATATAGATTAGTGATGCACTGATTTATAATAATTATTGAATTGAGATATTTTAGATTTTGAAGCGAAAATAAAAAATCTAAAATTTTACCCAGTCTTTAGAGAGAGGCTTTTGGATCAATTGGTTGATCTAACCATTGGTAAGGACGGTATTCAATTAATCGAATATTTTCACGTCCTTGTATTCGATAAGTAATTCCCCGCCAAGTAATAGTTGATGTCCACAAAGAAGATAGCATTGTTAATCCATAAATCCACTGAGTTATGGGAATAACGATTAACATTTTCAGGAAGATTATAGGCGATAGTTTTGGTATTTTTTCACCTTGATTGCGTAGCACTTGATGTATTCCTAATTCCATTAATAGCATTAGTAAAACTAAGCCAATGGTGTAGGAGATATAGGAAAGAAATAATAAAACCGCAGCATACCATTGAGCCTCAAATAATAGCTGGAAAATAACGATAATGACTATATTGGGAATGAGAATACTAGAATATGCCTCACTAACTATAGCCAACCAACGGGGATGATAAAGTTTAGAAACTATTATTAACCTTTTTAATGATTCTAGTAAGTTAAGTAGACTACTTTCTTCCCGATTTAGCATCAATAAAGAAGGAATAAATTTGATTTGTAATTTTTCTTGCTTGATAAGTTTATGGAGGAGCATATCATCTGTTAATACTTCTCCCCACTTATCCAAAAGTTGGAGACGGTTTAAAACTTCTGTTTTAATAGCTAAAGTTCCCCCCCAGGGAATTTGAAAAAGAAACATTTGCACTACACTAGAAACATTTCCAGAGTAGCGAACTAATGAACCCCAATAATTACCTGTGGGAATATACCAACGGTTTCCTGTTGTTAGTCCAACTTGATCATCAATTAGGGGAGTAACTAATTCTCGTAACCAATTAGGATGAGCTACAGTATCAGCGTCTATTAAAGCTATAACTGGATAAGCATTATTTAAATCAGAAACAGCTTGTACCAAAGAACTGCATTTAAGACTACAATTATGACGAATTGCTCTTAATGTACTAATTTGGACGTTAGTTGCACCAAGTTGATTAATTGTTTCAGTGGCAATTTTAAAAGCTGGATCTTCTTTGCTATCAATTATTAACTTTAGATCATATTCTGGGTAATTTTGTTGTAAGAGCGATTGCAAACAATTATGTAAAAAAGGATCAGCACCTCGTAAACAAAGAATTACTGCCGTTTTTGGTAACTGTTCATCTGGTAATAATTTGGGTTTATGTGAGCGCAAATACCATAAAAATACTAACGTTAAACAACTTTGAATTACCAGCCAACCGAGTAAAGACTTAGATAGAAATATCATAAAATCTGGCATTATTTCTATGGTCTTATAAAGGAGTTAGGAGTCAGTAGGGGCGGGAAAATACCGCCCAATGTAGAAAGGAGTTCGTAAGGTGTGTTAAGCTAGAATGCACCTAATTTATTAGGGATAATCTCCAGCAATTCTAAATTCTTAATTAGGGATCAAGAGAATACTTCAAAAAGATATTAATGGTAGTATTCTTATCAACTTTAAAACTGGAATTCTTGAACTTAGGTGTGCCAGTGCTGATGGAAACAGTAGGATTTTGAGAAATCCCAAAACCCTCTTTGGGAATGCCAAAAAAGTCTTTATTGAGTTTGTGATCACCATTTTGATCATCAACTACAGCTACAGCATAAGTCCCAGGTTTTAATCCAGAAAATACCTCTTGAATAGAATTTCCTGTAATTTTAGTACAACCACTTTTAACTTCACTTTTAGCATTATCTGGAAATCCTTTTTCAGAGTTATACACTCTCATACAAATTTCCCCTGTTTGATTACGAATGCCATTAACAACTACAGTTAATGATTTTGTTGATTCAGCCTGTGCTACTTCAGAAAAGCTAATAGTTAGCAAAGTAGCAATTAACAGATTTACAATTTTAAACATTAGTCAATACTTCCTGTTAGTGAAAATTTACTCTTGAGGACTTTTATCTATTTGGCCAATTTTTCAATGTCAGTCTTTTGCAACCATTCATGAGTACGACGCATTCCTTCTGCTAAATTAATTTTAGCCTGATAATTCAAAATACTTTCTGCTTTAGCAATAGAATAGGCATAAGGACGGCTCATAAAATCAACTGATTCTGGGAGAATATCAGCCTTTTTACGAAATAGTTTTTGTCCCTGAAGACGCACCTTGAGAAATAATTTCATTTCCTCTTTAGGTAAAGATATTGGTGCTGGTAAACCTTCTAATGAAGCGAGATGAATAAAATAATCTTTCCAGGAGGTTTCCTGTCCGTCAGTAATATTAAAAACCTCTCCATAAGCTGATTTATCTATTGCTAAAAAGATGGCATCAATTAAGTTATCTACATATAGATGATTCATGACACCTTTGCCTTCATTAGCATAGGCAAATAATTTTTGTCGCATCATTTGAATTGGCCGCACAATCCAAGGAAGACTTCCCGGACCATAAACATCTCCAGCCCGAATTACAATTACTCCAAATTCTGGGTCATTATTCAGTTTTAAAACTTCGATTTCTGCTTCAATTTTTGTTTGACAATAAGCATTATTTTCACCAGAAAGTACACCTGATTCTGTAACTTTCTCCGGGTAATCAAACCCATATACTAAAGCACTAGAAAGATGAACAAATGTTTTGACACCAGCTTGTTTAGCGGCTTTACAGATGTTCATAGTACCGCTCACATTTATTTCTCGAAAATGCTTAATATCCCCGGCTTCTTCGGCAATTTGAGCATTGTGTAAAACTATATCTACTCCCTGACAAGCTTTGGAGCAAATTGCCGGATCTGTAATATTACCAACTAAAATTTCTACACCTAATTTTTGTGCTGTTTGATCCTTAATTTGAGAACTTTGTATACCTCTAACTTTCATTCCTTGAGCTATAGCTAATTCCGCTGCACGTAAGCCAATAAATTCTTCAATTCCTGTAATTAGCAGTGTTTTGTTTTGGAAGTTCATAGGGATCTAGATAGGTGTTTTTTTTGATAGGATGACGTTAGTCACACAGTTGAAAAAGTTATACAAGCTAAGTCATAAAGATCAACTATGAACTGTTGTACTGGCAGGAGAATTGTACTGTTGTTAATAGCATTTAACTTCTATCTTAGGTTAGTGTTAATTTAGAAAATATTTGGCAGTGGTTTATTCGTTTGTGCAACAAATTTCTAAAAACTATCAGCCGGATCAGCAGAACGGAGTTTATTAATAGCTAATGCTCCAGAGGTAATACAAATTAAGACTGTAGATACTAAAACAAGTAAGGCATTATTACTTGTCATAATAATTGGCAATTTAGTTGCTTTCATGGCAAAATCATACAAACCAATGGAAACAATAAAACCAGGAATATAACCTAATAATGCTAAAATTAATGCTTGTTGAAAAACAACATTTAATAAATATCCATTAGCATAACCAATGGCTTTTAAAGTTGCATAGGCAATAAATTGAGTAGCAATATTGCTATATAGAATTTGATAAACAATTACCACTCCGACTACCGAAGCCATAATTAGCATCAAGTTGAGGATAAAACCAATGGGGGTTCTGACTGACCAATATTGTTTTTCAAAATCAACAAATTCTGGACGGGTGAATATTTTTACATCATTTGGTAGATTGGCTTTTAAATTGGCTAAAACCTGTTTTATATTAGCACCGTTTTTAAGTCTAATTACTCCCATATCTATTTTTTCAACGGGACGGTTGTTAGGATTTATTCTTAAAAAAGTTGAGTCACTAACAATTAAATTACCATCAACACCAAAGGAAGGTCCTAAACTAAATAAACCTCCAACTCTCACTCGATAACCCTTAATTGCATCAAAGGGAAATATCTCAATTGGTTGTTTAATATTGCCCTGATTAAATAATTCTGCTATTGGTCCAAATTCTGGACGAGCATCTCTATCAAATAGCATAACATCAAGAATTTTAAGTTTATCTAAATTTTCTGTAACTTCTGGAATATCTAGCACGGGTTTTCCTGGATCAAAACCAATGACATAAATTGAATATTTCTCGCCACTTACGGGATTTTTTAACTTTGCAAATTGCAAATAAATTGAACTAACAGAATCAACACCATCAAAGCCTAATGTTTGATATAATCGAGTCCGAGAAAAACTTTGAATTGCGGTCAAAGATTTATATTGAGAACTAACTAAAAACAAATCACCGTTTAATCTTTGATGTAGTGCTGTAGCACTGGAATATAGTGCATCTTGAAAACCAAGTTGGATAAACATTAACAGCACAATAAAGCCAATTCCGGCTACAGCTATCGCAAAGCGAATTTTCTGCTGGGCAAGCTGTAGCCACCCTAAAGGAATTTTGATATTCATATTAGTTATCAATTGTTAATTGTTAGTTGTCAGTTGTTAGTTGTCAGTTGTCAGTTGTAGAAAATAACCAATAACTAATCACTAATAACCAATCACTAAATCTGGATAGAAACATCAACTTGCAAGTTAGTTAATCGAGATATTTTTTGACTATCGCTAGGATTATCAATAGATATTTTGACTTCAATTACTCTGCGGTCTGCGTCAGAATTGGGATTAATACTAAAGATACCTTGCTTATCAACTTGCCAACCAATTTCTCGGACAGTTCCTTGTAATTTACCAGGAAAGGTAGTGCTGGTAATAATAGCTTTTTGACCAATTCGGACATTTTGAATATCAGTTTGATACACTTCTGCAAGAACTTGCATTTTTGAAGTATTGCCAATTTCTGCAAAACCAGAATTACCAATTACTTCGCCATTTCTGGCATGAATTCGTAAAATTCTGCCATCTATAGGAGAAGTAATGTAAGTTAAATCATGGTCGGTTTTAGCTTGTTTAACTGCTGTTTCTGCACTTTTAACTTCACTTTTTGCTAACTCCACATCTACAGTCCTGACTTCTTGAATACTATCAAGTTTAAATCTTCCTTCTTTAAGTTGATCTTCCAGGGTGTCTTGTGTCCTTTTAAGGGTAGCTTTAGCTTCTTTTAACTGCTGCTGTGTAATTTGTAAAGCTAATTTTTTACTATCAAAAATAGAAGCAGAAACAGCACCATCTTTAGATAATTGTTGATAGCGATCACTTTCTTTTTGAGTGTTTATAACTTCAGCATGAAGACGGGTAATTGTTGCTGATTGAGCCGCAATATCTCCTTTTAATTGAGAATTTAACCGGGTAATTGTGGCTTTTTGAGCATTGATATCTCCGGTTTTTGCTCCAGCTTGTACCTGTGCAAGTTTGGTTCTAGCAATTAACAATTTATCAAATGCTTGTTGGATAGCTGCTTGAGAACGAGCATAGTTTTCTACATAAGCTAATACTTGTCCTTTTTTAACATTATCTCCCTCTTTAACTAGCAGTTTTTCGACTCTAACACCATTGATAGAATTAGGAGCAGATAAATAAGTAATTTTGTCCTGTGGTTGTAACCTTCCTAAAGCAGTTACAGCAACTTTAACAGGAATAGGTTTAGATTTACTAACAGTTGTTACAGCAAAAGATTGAGTGTGAGAATTTATTTTCAACTGATGAAAAATGGATAAAGATACTAATCCCGTAGCTAAAGTTAGAGAAGTTGCCAGAATTATTCTCCATTTTAATGCAATTAGACTGAATAATTGGCGTTTTTTATTTACTGCCATATTTTTATTCCAATGGTATTATTTCGGGAAATACTTGTCATGTTTATAGACCTATTCTCTGTTGCTTTTAGGGAAGAGATATGTCTAATTATTTATCTATGAATTGTTTTCAGCATTTTTAGCTGTTATAAATACTCAAATTAGTGTTTTTTTGCCTCTGGTTATCCTCAATTTTATCTTGAATTGGCATTTAATTAAGTAGTCTAAAATACGATAGCTCTAGAGAGAAATAAAAATCTTTAATTCCCAAGTAGTGATGATGCTAATAACTTGGGGAAATGAATAAACCTACCCATGATTATCCCAAATAACTTTGATATTGTCAACTAAATTTGGTTGTTTTAATTAATAAAATCCTTAATTACATCTTATATTTAATAACTCATGAATTAATATAAAAATCTGTAAGTTTTTTAGCAAATTGTGGTTTATAGTTGCCAAATGTCTATATTTCATCACAATTGAGATATTTATAGGTTTGTCTTCAACGTTGAAAAAATTAATGTTTAGTTTATAAATAACCAATTGTCTAGAAAAGGTAAGTTATCTTATAAATTCATCAAAAACTCAGACTTGATTATGATAGTTTCCTCAAAAAAGACCCATTTATGTTCAAAGGTTTACTATGTATATTTATTGATTAGTTACTTATGAGACAATTCACTTAAAATCCTTGAATTATCAAGAAAATATTGATCTTAAATCTGTAATTACCCGTGATATATCATTCACAAGTAAAGCTCTAAATTTTACTCACCTAATTATGTTTTATTGACAGGGATGTGATTTGACAAATATTTTCTCCCAAAAATTAGCAAAAATGAACTATTCCGTTTTCATAAATTGTGCTAGTCTTTTTATTAATTCAACATTTATAAATAGAAAATAAATTGTTGATTTTATTTCCATAACTGGAAAAAATACTAAAATATATCCCTTAATAATCTGGGTTTTTGTATCTCACTAAGTTACAAAATTCTAGACTATTAAAAAGCTGCTTAAGTATTTTTTCACTATTCAGAGAATTTGCCACAGAGTGCTGATTATTTTTGTAACGATTTTGGCAGCTTTTATCAGTCTAATCATCTAAAATAGGTTATCCTAGACTTTAAAAACTGGCAAATTCTATATCAATATCCACAACATTGTTGTTCAATAGGTAAAACATTCAATATGTTATAAAATTGGTGCAAAATATCCAAAAAACACCTAGAAATTCGATGATTACAACAAAGAAAGCAGTATATATGCTGTGGAATTGATGTCCGGCCAAACATTTAAACTCACCTGTAGTAACTGCGTGAATGCAGATAGAAAACTATCTGTTAATAGCCTAGAATACTACACAATTCACGGTAATTAAGATTAGTCTATCATGATGTCTTACCCCTCAAAAAAAATAGACACAATAAATACTTCCTTTACGGAATTAGAAGCTCAAATTAATAGCTGTGAACAGGCTTTACTTAGGTTTATAGAGGAAAAAAAAATGAACATGACTAACGGCACATTATCAAAAAATTCCATGTCAACTAACGAAATTAATAGAAAACTACAAGCAAATCCAATAGCTATTATTGGTATGGCTTCTTTAATGCCTCAAGCAAGAAATTTAAGAGCCTATTGGCAAAATATTGTTAATAAAATTGACTGTATTACTGATGTTCCTTCAAGTCATTGGAGTGTGGAAGATTATTATGATCCAAATCCAAGAACACCAGAAGATAAAACCTATTGTAAACGTGGTGGTTTTATTCCCGAAGTTGATTTTAACCCCATGGAATTTGGCATTCCTCCCAGCATTTTAGAAGTTACAGATGTTTCCCAACTATTAAGTTTAGTAGTTGCAAAAGAAGCAATGGAAGATGCTGGTTATGGTGATTCTCGTGAATTTAGCCGCGAGAATATTGGGGTAATTTTGGGTGTGGCCATGGGTAAACAATTGGGAATGCCCTTAGCTGCCAGATTAGAATATCCGATTTGGGAAAAAGTTCTTAAAAGCAGTGGTTTGTCTGACGAAGATACCAAAAAAATTGTTGATAAAATCAAATCTGCTTATGTGAAATGGGATGAAAATGCTTTCCCAGGAATGTTAGCAAATGTAGTAGCTGGAAGAATTGCTAATCGATTCAATTTTGGTGGTACAAATTGTGTAGTTGATGCCGCTTGTGCTAGTTCTTTTGGGGCATTAAAAATGGCCATTAGTGAATTAGTTGAACATCGTAGCGATATGATGTTAACCGGTGGAGTAGACACCGATAATACTATCATGGCTTACATTTCTTTCAGCAAAACTCCTGCGGTTACTCCTAGTGATAATGTTAAACCATTTGATGCTAAATCTGATGGCATGATGTTAGGTGAAGGCATTGGGATGATTCTCCTAAAACGCTTAGAAGATGCCCAAAAAGATGGCGATAAAATCTATGCGGTAATTAAGGGAATTGGTACTTCTAGCGATGGTCGCTACAAGAGTATTTATGCCCCTAGAAAAGAAGGACAAGTTAAGGCTTTAGAACGGGCTTATGATGATGCTGGGTTTTCGCCGGCAACTGTGGGTTTAATGGAAGCTCATGGTACGGGAACAATGGCTGGAGATCCTACAGAATTTGGTTCTTTAAGAGATTATTTTGCGAAACATGATACCCAAAAACAGCATATTGCTTTAGGAAGTGTAAAATCGCAAATTGGCCATACAAAAGCCGCTGCAGGTGCAGCTAGTTTGATTAAAACTGCCCTAGCATTGCATCACAAAATATTACCAGCGACTATCAATATTAATGAACCAAATCCGAAATTAGATATTGAAAATTCCTCCTTTTATCTAAATACTCAAACTAGACCTTGGATAAAGGCAGAAGGTGAAACTCCTAGACGTGCAGGGGTGAGTTCTTTCGGTTTTGGTGGTACAAATTATCATGTTGTTTTGGAAGAATACGAACCAGAACAAAAAAGTTCTTATCGTTTGCATGGTGCAGCAGGTGAAGTATTATTATTTGGTGCTACTCCTGCGGAATTAATTAGCAAATTAGAGGCAACTTATCAGAATTTGCAAGCTCATGATAGAGAAAGATATTATTCGCAATTATTGCTAGAGTGTCAATCTCTAACTATTCCTAAAAATGCGGTCAGAATTGGGTTTGTAGTGGAAAATTTACAAGAAGCTTGTAAGTTACTGCAAGTTAGTATTGATTTACTAAAAAATAAACCTGGCGCAATTTCCTGGGAGCATCCTCAAGGTATTTATTACCGTTCTTATGGAATAGAATTGGCTGGAAAAGTTGTGGCTTTATTCTCTGGACAAGGTTCTCAATATTTGGAAATGGGCAGAGAAGCGGTGATGAATTTTCCTAGCTTGCGACAGTTATATGGCAAGATGGATCATCTGTTCAAGCAAAGTAATTTGCCACCTGTTTCCGAAGTTGTTTTTCCTCGTTCTAGCTTTGATGAAGTTGAGAAAAAAGCCCAAATTGCAACCTTACAAAGAACTGAATATGCTCAACCTGCAATTGGGGTTTTTAGTGCTGGTTTGTATGGGATTTTGCAGCAAGCTGGGTTTAAAGCAGATTTCACCGCAGGACATAGTTTTGGTGAATTAACCGCCTTGTGGGCTGCTGGAGTATTGAGTGAGGCTGATTATTTGTTCCTGGTAAAAGCGAGGGGACAGGCCATGGCTGCACCCAAAGACCCAGATCATGATGCTGGTAGTATGTTAGCGGTGAAGGAAGATATCAGCAAAATTGAACCGCTGCTGAGGCAATTTCCAAAAGTAAGTATTGCTAACTTTAATTCTCCCACCCAAATTGTTTTAGCCGGTCCAAAATTAGAAATTGATAAAATTCAGAATACTTGCCAAAAACTAGGCTATGGTGCGGTTTTATTACCTGTGTCTGCGGCTTTCCATACTCCGTTAATTGCATTCGCGCAAAAATCCTTTGCCATTGCTACTAAATCAGTAACTTTTAAAAGTCCGCAAATTCCCGTTTTTAGTAATGTCACCGGTCAACATTATCCCCAAGACGCAGCCGCAATTCAAAGGAACTTAGAAAATCATTTAGCTAGTTCAGTGCTGTTTAAACAAGAGATTGAAAATATCTATGGGGCTGGTGGTTATTGTTTTGTAGAATTTGGACCAAAACGGGTTTTAAGTAATTTGGTCAAAGATATCTTAGGAGACCGTCCACATCTTACCATATCTCTTAATCCTAGTAGCTCAAAAAATAGCGATCGCTCTTTGCGAGAAGCCGTAGTTCAGTTGCGCGTTATCGGCATGAATTTGGGCAATTTTGACCCCTATCAACTCCCTGCGGTATTGCCTCCCATTGCCACCAAAAAAGCCCTCAGCGTCAAATTAACCGGCATAAACTACATTTCTGATAAAACCAAAAATGCCTTTACTGAAAGCTTACAGAACGGGCATAAAATTTCAGTCATTCAAGAGTTTAAAAGTCCAGAAATTGCAGAATTGAAAAATCTAGAAATTGATAATTCAAAAGTTGTCAAAATCCCTAACAGACATAACGGCAACGGTAACGGACATAAAAAACAACCAGTTATTGAAACCCAATTACAGCCTCAAATGACTACTGTAACCATCACAAAAGAATCCCAAATAGAACCCAGTTCACAATTGTTCACCCCGTGCGGAGGGAAGATGCAAACACCAGATAAACTGATAAATTGTCAACAAATTCTCACCAGTTTAGAACAACTTCTCAGCCGTTTTCAACATAACCAAAGCGAGAATTTAGAAGTTCACAGCACATATCTAAATCATCAGATAGAATATGCTAAAACTTTCTTCCAATTAATGCAACAGCAAAACAGCTTATTTGCTAATGCTAAATCTTCCACTGAAGCCGCTCAAATTAAACAAGTAATCATGGAAAGTTTAGAGCGGAGTATGATACAGTTTCATTCCCAACAAGGTGAAACTCTCCGCATTCATGAACAATATTTACGGGAACAGATAGAATATACCAAACACTTTTTCCAACTAATTCAAGAAGAATATTCTCAACTCATTTCTGAAACCGAAGCAGGATCACCAGAAGAAGAACCAGTTCCTCCCACTGTTAATATTATTCCTCCCCAAGCAGTGCCAGAAATTGAGCCAAAAGTTCCATTAGAAGCAGCTATTCCCACCATAATTAAAGTTGCAGAAACCGTAATTAATGAGATAATTAAACCTGAACCTGAACCAATTGTATTAATTCCAGAGACTGCACCTTTAGGCAATAACATTAACTTGGATGGTTTAGCTAATAACTTATTAACTATAACCAGTGAAAAAACAGGTTATCCTATCGAAATGTTAGAACTTGATATGGATATGGAAGCCGACTTAGGGATTGACTCCATTAAACGGGTAGAAATTTTAGGAGGATTGCAAGAATTATATCCTAATTTGCCCAAACCAAACCTTGAGGAACTGGCAGAAAAACGCACCATTGGTCAAGTTGTTGAATATCTGCAAAAACAGAATCAATTAACAGTAGAAATCCCGGCAGAATCAATTATCATTCCTCAAATTCAAACAGAAATAACAGAGGAATTAGTATCAGAACCAATTATTATTCCCCAATTTTCAATTCCCAGTTCCCAACCGTCCGAAAACAGTAACGAATATGCTGATTTAGGACAAACCTTGTTAAATATCACCAGCGAAAAAACAGGTTATCCGGTGGAAATGCTGGAACTAGATATGGATATGGAAGCCGATTTAGGCATAGATTCCATCAAACGAGTAGAAATACTAGGAGCAATGCAGGAAGCGTATCCAGACTTACCCAAACCTAATATAGAAGAACTGGGAGATTTACGGACAATTGGACAAATCGTTAACTACCTCCAATCACTGGTGGGAGGTGAAAAAAAAAAGCCGCAGTTTGATGTTAACCCGGTAACTTCCCCTAATCGCTGTGTCGGGTTGGAGTCCACTATAACAGTGGATTTAACCCCACCACCTATGGTAGACCCTAATCTTCCCCGTCGTCCAGTTCAACTAAGAGCCTTACCCAGACCGGATTTTTTGGAAGCCCAGTTACCAGAAGGACACATTGGTTTAATTACAGATGATGGTTCTTTAACTACCAGTAAACTAGCTCATACACTGATAGAACAAGGCTGGAAAGTAGTAGTTTTGAGCTTCCCCCAATCCTTAGTTTCCCAACAATTGCCATTACCAGCAGGTGTTACCCGCGTCACATTGGCAAACATGAGTGAACAAAATCTGCAATTATTATTGCAAAGTGTGATTACTAAACATGGACCAATTGGGGCATTTATTCACCTACATCCTCAATTTACTCCTGAAAAACCTGGGCATATTTTCTATCCAGAATCAGAAAAAGCAATTGTTAAACAAGTGTTTTTAATGGCAAAACATCTGAAAATAACTTTGAATAATGCCGCATTATTAGCAGGAAGAACAAGTTTTTGTACAGTTGCCCATCTTGACGGTGAATTTGGGTTAGGAAATCAAGGTAATTTTAGCGTAATTGCTGCTGGTTTGTTTGGTTTAACAAAGAGTTTACGCTGGGAATGGCCACAGGTATTTTTTAGAGCAATTGACCTAAATCCTAATTTAGATCCTCACGAATCTGCTGAATATATTCTTGCTGAATTGCATGATTCTAATCGCTATATTGGCGAAGTTGGTTATGGTTCTCAGGGAAGGGTAACGCTAGTAGCAAAGGCTGAATAATTTGTAGGGTGGGCAATGCCCACCATGAGATGATTTTTCACCCAGAGGCGCAGAGTCTCAGAGAGTAAGAGTTTGATATTTTGGTTTTTTAGGTGAGGTTTTATGACTGTAAATGTTCAAATTAGTCCATCTTCTGTTTTTGTTGTCAGTGGTGGTGCAAAGGGAATTACTGCTCAATGTACTGTTAAATTAGCTCAACAAAAACGTTGTAAGTTTGTTCTTTTAGGTCGTTCGGAAATTACTAAAGAACCGGAATATGTTCGGGATTGTTTAGAAGATTCTGCCTTGAAAAAGCGGATTATGGAGAATTTAATTTCTCAGGGTGAGAAACCAACACCTATGATGGTGCAAAAGATATTTAATCAGATTAATTCTAATCGAGAAATTAAGAAGACCTTGGCAGCGATTGCAGCCACAGGAGGAACGGCTGAATATATTAGTGTTGATGTTACTGACACTGTGAATTTGAAAGCTAAACTGCAAGAAATTTCTCAGAAAGTAGGTCAAATTACCGGAATTATTCACGGTGCTGGTAATTTAGCAGATAAGTTGATTGAAAAAAAGACAGAAGATGATTTTGAGAAAGTTTACACAGCTAAAGTTCAGGGTTTAGAAAACCTGCTATCTTGTGTTAATCCTCAACAATTAGAACATTTAGTATTGTTTTCTTCCGTGAGTGGTTTTTATGGAAATATTGGTCAAACTGATTATGCTATAGCTAACGAAATTCTCAGTAAATCAGCCCATTTAATTAAACAATATCACCCTAATTGTCATGTAGTCGCAATTAATTGGGGAGGTTGGGATAGTGGTATGGTGACACCACAATTAAAAAAAGCATTTGCAGAACGGGGAATTGATATTATTCCCGTAGAAATTGGTACACAAATGTTAGTTAATGAACTACATCCAGCCTATCAAAATCATACACAAGTTGTGATTGGTAGTCCGATGAAACTATCACCTAGTCCTTTAGGTTCAGAACTGCGTAGCTATCGCATTCGTAGACGAATGACATTAGCAGAAAATCCATTTTTACATGATCATACAATAGCAGGTTCACCAGTTTTACCAGCGACCTGTGCTAAATCATGGATGGTTAATGGTTGTGAAGAAATTTATCCAGGTTATAGATACTTTAGTTGCCAAGACTTCAAAGTTTTAAAAGGAATTACCTTTAATTCCACCTTAGCTGAAGAACATATTCTAGAAATCCAAGAAGTTGCCAAAGTTGACGGTGATTTTGTAGAATTTCAAACCAAAATATTGAGTAAAACCCGCGAAGGAAGAACCCATTATCACTTTAGTTCTCTGATAAAACTGGTAAAAAATATGCCAGAAGCTCCCATTTATGAAGCAATGGATCTCAGAGAAGATCATATCGTCACTAGCACTGGTAAAAACTTCTATCAAAATGGCGATTTATCCCTATTTCACGGACCAGCATTCCAAGAAATTACCAGAGTTTTAAATATTAGTCCAAACAAGTTGACAGCCGAATGTTGTTGGCAAGAAATCACAGCCAAAGAACAAGGACAATTTCCCGTAAAATGGCACAACCCTTATATAATTGACTTGAGTACCCAAACATTATGGTTATGGTTAAATCATATCCATCAAGAAGTTTGTTTACCAGGACAATTAACATACTGTGAACAATTTTTAGCAGTACCATTCAACATTCCCTTTTATGTTTCCTGTGAAATCATAGCGAAAACAGATACTGGTGTAACCGTCAACTTCATTATTCACAATCGTGAGGGAAAAATCTACTCCAAAATCTTAGGAGCAAAAGCAGTAATTTGGCCAATAAAAATGCTAAATAAAAAGTAAAAACCTAAATCCCGTAGCTTGGGTTAAGCGACAGCGCAACCCAACAAATTCACCAAAATCTTAGGTTTCCTTGTACCATTTCCTTCTGAGGTAGCACCGAATTTTTAACCTTTTTCTCTCCGTGTCCTCTGTGTCTCCGTGGTTCGTTTATCTTTAAATTGGGTGCATCTTTGCACAGAATTGGTATTACATCAACCCAAACCACAATTTTTTATCTTCCTTTCATTCTTCCTAGTTCATTTCTCTTAATTATCTTCCTGCGTCCATAAATCCGTAAACATTGGGGAATCGCGTAAATCCTAAATAACGTAGGGAAAAGATTAAATAATATCTCTTTCCCTCATCCCCCAACGAGGATTTTTAAATTGGAAAAAATCGCTATTATCGGTTTATCTTGCCTATTTCCCGATGCTAATAATCCCGAAGAATTTTGGCAGAATCTCACAGAAGAAAAAGATTCTACATCATCTATAACTATAGCGGATTTGGGAATAGATCCCGCTATATTTTACGATTCAACTAAAGGTAAACCGGAAAAATTCTACTTTCAAAAAGGTGGATTTATTCGCAACTTTAAGTTTGATACTAATGAGTATAATTTACCTGCGGCATTTCTTGAAACCTTAGATAATACCTTTAAATGGTCATTGTACGCTGCGAAACAAGCCATTATTCAAAGTGGTTATTGGGGAAATCAAACTGCACTTTCAAAATGTGGCGTAATTTTAGGAACTTTAGGATTACCAACCAAAGCTTCTAATAGTCTATTTGCTCCTATTTATCGGCAAAATATTGAACCTGCAATTGGTGAATTATTACAGGAAAAAGACTTTCGTTTAGGTGGTTTATTAACCCCTACAAAAGTCTCTCCATATAATGCTATGGTTTCCGGTTTACCTGCTGCTATAGTTTCCAAAGCATTTTCTTTATCTGCAACTCATTTCTCTATAGATGCTGCTTGTTCTTCATCGTTTTACGCCATTAAATTAGCATCCCATTATCTGCAATCTGGCAAAACTGATTTGATGTTAGCTGGTGCTATTAGTTGCTCAGATCCATTATTTATCAGAATGTTATTTTCTGGTATTCAAGGATATCCAGATAATGGCATTAGTCGTCCTTTAGATAAGTCATCACGTGGGTTAATTACCTCCGAAGGTATAGGAATGGTAATGCTCAAAAGATACAGTGATGCTATTAGAGATGGAGACAAAATTTTAGCCACAATTTGCGGTAATGGATTATCTAATGATGGTAAAGGTAAACATCTTCTTAGTCCTAATTCTCAAGGTCAAACTCTGGCATATCAAAGAGCGTATTCTGAAGCTAAACTTAACCCCCAAGCTATTGATTATTTAGAGTGTCATGCCACAGGAACTCCATTAGGAGATACCACCGAATGTAACTCAATTGAAGGCTTTTTTAGTCCCTATAAAGCAGCCCCATTAGTAGGTTCAACGAAAACAAATGTCGGTCATTTACTAGTTGCTGCGGGCATGGTAGGCATAACTAAGACAATTTTAAGTATGTCCCATGGTGTGATTCCTCCTACTATTAATGTGACTCAACCCATAGGTTCTGAAAATAATGTTATCTCTGTGCAAAACATTGTCAGAACTCCTACTAAATGGCCAAGTCAAGGAACTAAAAGAGTAGCGTTAAGTGCCTTTGGTTTTGGTGGAACAAACTCTCATATTATTCTAGAAGCAGGGAAGTAAGCAGATGAATATTCAGCAACAGAAGACCGCGAAAATGGCAATTGTTGGTATGGAGGCCTTTTTTGGTGAATGTCAAGAATTAGATGCCTTTGAGAGCAGTATTTATGACGGAAAACAGCATTTTATGCCTCTACCAGCATCAAGATGGCATGGTATTAATGAACAAGAAAATTTACTGCGAGAGTATGGGTTAGAAGCAGGAAAAGTCCCACAAGGAGCGTATATTGATAATTTTGAAGTTGATACTTTAGCTTACAAAATCCCTCCTAACGAAGTTGAAAAAATTAACTCTCAACAACTTTTATTATTAAAAGTTGCGGACTGCGCTCTCAAAGATGCAGGAATTTCACCTAATAGTAATGTAGCGGTAATTATTGCAGCAGATACAGAATTATCTGTCCACCAATTACAGCAAAGATGGAATTCATCTTGGCAAATTAAAGATGGTTTGAATGGTGCTGAAATCGCCTTATCACCAGAAAAAATTCATCAATTAGAAGGCATCATTCAAGATAGTATTCACAATCAAGTTGAACTGAGTGAATATCTCAGTTATGTTACTAATATTATGGCCAGTCGCATTTCCTCCTTATGGAATTTTTCTGGACCATCTTTTACTATTAGTGCGGTAGAAACCGCCGCTTTTAAAGCTTTAGAATTAGCGCAAATGCTGCTAGATACTCATGAAGTAGATGCTGTAATTGTGGGTGCTGTTGACTTAGCTGGTGGGGTAGAAAACGTCTTATTAAGAAGTCAATTTGGCAAAATTAATACAGGAGTCAATACCTTAAGTTTTGACGAAAAAGCTAATGGTTGGAACATAGGAGAAGGTGCAGGTGCAGTAGTTCTTAAACGTCATGATTTAGCCTTAGCAAATAATCAGCGTATCTATGCAGTAATTGATGGTATTAGCATTGGTCAATCTCCCTCAATGGCTGTAGATAGTCATACCATTACCCAAGTCTGTCAACAGGCTTTTCAACAAGCAGGAATTGAACCCACAAAAGTCAATTATTTGGAAGTCTGCGCTAGTGGTATTCCCGCAGAAGACGAAGCCGAAATTAACGGTATTCTTCAAGCTTATCCCTCCGTTAACAATGGTTTACATTGCGCTATAGGTAGCGTTAAATCTAATATTGGTCATACCTTCGTTGCGTCAGGAATTGCTAGTTTAATTAAAACTGCGCTGAGTATTTACCACAGATATATTCCCGGAACTCCCAATTGGTCCGGTGTCAAAACACCGCAAGTATGGGAAGGAAGTCCTTTCTACGTTGCTACAGAGTCCCGACCCTGGTTTTTGCAAAAAGAAGTCAAATCTCGAATTTCCGCCATTAATAGTATTGGTTGTGACGGCTCTTTTGCCCATATCATCTTATCAGAAGAAACCCAACAACCAGAGCGCACCAGCAAATATTTAGAATCAAGACCCTTGCATTTATTACCAATTGCAGCAAATGATCAAAGTAGTTTATTAGCAGCATTAGATCATTTACAAGAAACAATTGAAAATGCTGATTCTCTCAAAGATATTGCTAGTCAAACCTTTGTAAAATTTCAACAAACATCTGATAGTAAATATACACTTTCCCTAACTGGACGCAATCAAAAAGAATTAATTAAAGAAATTAATTCTGCCAAAAAAGGTGTACCTAATGCCTTTACAAATGGCAAAGATTGGCAAACTCCCATAGGCAGTTATTTTACACCTAAACCATTAGGAAAAGATGGAGAAATAGCTTATGTTTATCCCGCTGCTGTTAATACTTATTTAGGTATTGGTCGGAGTCTTTTCCGGTTATTTCCTAAAGTCTTAGATGATGTCATTATCAAAAGTCTTGACGAACGAGCAGCAGATGTGGAAAAATTGGTATTTCCGAGAAGTTTAAGTAAATTGTCAACTCGACAATTAGAAACACTAGAAAAGAAATTATTAGATGATTCTCTGGCAATGTTTGAAGCAGAAGTGCTTTTTACCAGATTAATCTCCACAATTATCACCGAAGATTTTAACATTAAACCTAAATATGTCTTCGGATATAGTTTAGGTGAAACTAGTATGATGGTTGCTCAAGGAGTATGGAGCAATTTTTATGAAGTTAGCCATACCTTTAATTCATCAGCTTTATTTGGAGATAGATTATCAGGTGCAAAAAATGCTGTACGTGAGTATTGGGGACTAGCAAAAACTTCCACAATTTCAGAGAATAATTTGTGGAGTAATTATGTTCTTATGGCTACTCCAACCCAGGTTAGAGAATGTTTAAAAAATGAAAATCGCGTTTATTTGACACAGATTAATACAGCAGAAGAAGTATTAATTGCTGGTGAACCAGCAGCTTGTGAACGAGTGATTAAAACCCTTGGTTGTAATGCTTTTCCTGCTCCATTTGATCATGTAATTCATTGTCAAGCAATGCAATCAGAATCTCAAGAACTGGAAAACTTATACAATTTACCCGCGAGAAAAATACCAGGAATTAAATTTTATTCCGCTGCTGAATATCAATCAATTGAAATTGAAAGCCAAGAAATTGCCCACAATATTGCCACAGGATTATGTCAACAACTCGACTTTCCCCGCTTAGTTAATCGCGTCTATGGTGACGGAGCAAAAATCTTTATTGAAGCTGGTGCTGGTGGTATTTGTTCACGCTGGATAGATAAAAATTTGGGTAATCAAGAACATCTTACCGTATCCCTAAACCGACGCGGTACAGATGATCATAGTTCCCTAATTAAAGCCTTAGCTAAACTATTAAGTCATCAAGTTAAATTAAACCTAGCTCCTTTATATGACTTATCCTCAGAGAATAATAAACAGAATAAATTAACACTGAGGAAAGTTACATTAGGTGGTAATTCCATGACTTCTGCAATTTTGAATGCAGAAAATCGCCAAATTTTTGCTAATAACCAAAAGCAAACAATTTTTCCTTCTCAAGAGTATAAAATCATCAATTCCCTACAGATAGCGGAGAAAATAGCACCCACAGAGATTTACCCCAAACTCCCACCAAAGCCAGAAAAAAATACCATGAAAACTATCATGGAGAGCGGTTTAGAATTGTCAAAGAAACTAAAATTCTTTGAGTCAACAAAAATCATTAAGCAAAACATAAATCAAGAATCTGGTGGAAAAATTAGCATGAATGATTTAAAAATTTCTCAGTATCAAGCCCTGAGTAACAACACCGCCAAATTAACTCAAACGCACACGAGTTTCTTAGCAGCTAGACAGGATTTTAGTCAACAAATGAGCGAAATTATCCAATTACAATTAGCTTGCGCTCAAAACCTACTCAACGAAGAGAAATAATCCACTTAGTATTAAGTATAAAGCTCTTTTTTTAACAAACCACAGAGGCACAGAGGACACAGAGGAAATAAAAAAATACTTAACTGCTCTTTCTCTGTGTCTCTGCGTCTCTGCGTGAACTAAGTTCTTCATTTCAAATACCCTGCTTATAAATTGAGGAATAACTACCGTGAAAACAATTGAGACGGTACTAAATAAACATGATAATGGACTGGGTTTTTTCACCTGTAATCATTATCAAAACCAAGTTTGGAAAGGTTCATTAGATTGTGTTAGCTTTGAAAAAAGTGGTATCAAGGATAAATTATTAACATTAGATCAACCTTGTTATATTATTAAAATAGCAGGGAAAATTGGTGCTACTAATGATGGGTATTTAGCACCTAATGATCATAGTTTATCTGGACAAGCAGAACTTTTAATCTCACTTCTACCTCTACGTTTACAACAACTTGGTGACTCTAGTTTTCTTAATGCTTATGGTGTAAAATACGCCTATATGACCGGAGCAATGGCTGGTGGTATTGCTTCTGAAGAAATGGTAATTGCACTAGGAAAAGACAAAATTTTAAGTTCTTTTGGTGCAGGTGGTTTACTTCCAGAACGTTTAGAATCTGCGATTAATTCTATTCAACAAGCTTTACCTAATAGTCCTTACGCTTTCAATTTAATTCACAGTCCTAATGAACCAGCTATTGAACGCCGCGCTGTAGATTTATATCTTAAATATGGTGTCAGAACTGTAGAAGCATCAGCATTTTTAGACTTAACTCCTAATATTGTTTATTATCGAGTTGCTGGGTTAAGATTAAATGCAGCCAATCAAATTGATATTAGAAATAAGGTCATTGCTAAAATTTCTCGTCGAGAAGTTGCAACTAAATTTTTGCAACCAGCACCAGCAAGAATTCTCAAAGAATTAATTCAGCAAGGACTAATTACTGAATTTCAAGCAACTCTGGCCAGCCAAGTACCAATGGCTGATGATATTACCGTTGAAGCTGACTCTGGTGGCCATACAGATAATCGTCCTTTAGTATGTTTATTACCTTCAATTATTGCTCTCAAAAATGAAATTCAAGAGCAATATAATTACTCAGTTCCTATTAGAATTGGAGTGGCTGGAGGCATTGGTACACCAGAATCAGCATTAGCTGGTTTTATGATGGGTGCTGCTTATATAGTCACGGGTTCAATTAATCAATCTTGTGTCGAATCTGGGGCTTGTGAACATACTAAAAAGTTATTAGCACAAGCAGAAATGGCAGATATGATTATGGCTCCCGCAGCCGATATGTTTGAAATGGGAGTGAAATTACAAGTTCTCAAACGGGGAACAATGTTCCCAATGCGAGCGCAAAAACTCTATGAATTATATCGCACTTATGACTCTATTGAACAAATTCCCAAAGCCGAAAAAGAGAAGTTAGAAAAACAAATTTTCCGTAAAAGTCTGGCTGAGGTTTGGGAAGGTACAGCGGCTTATTTATCCCAAAAGAATCCTGAAAAATTAGGTAAAGCTGTTAATAATCCTAAACTGAAAATGGCTTTAATTTTTAGATGGTATTTAGGGTTATCTTCCCGCTGGTCTAGCACTGGTGAAAAAGGTCGAGAAGTTGATTATCAAATTTGGTGCGGACCAGCTATGGGTGGTTTTAATGACTGGGTGCGTGGTTCTTATTTGTCAGAACCTAATCAGCGTCATGTTGTTGATGTTGCTAACCAAATTATGAAGGGAACTGCATTTTTATATCGTACCCATAGTTTAAAAATGCAGGGTTTACAAATGCCTCCTTATTACAGTCAATATCAACCAATTTCCTCTACATTGGAGAAGTAAAAATGAATTTAAAACGGTCTTATAATGCTGAAAGTATTCAAGCATTTCTAGTTTCTCATCTTGCGGAAGTTCTTACAGTCGAAACCGCAGAAATTGATGTTAATGAAAATTTAGAAAATTATGGTTTGGATTCTGCCCAAGCCATGATTATCATTAGTAAATTAGAAGAATTACTAGGTTTTAAACCCTCTCCTATTTTACTTTGGCATTATCCCAATATTGCCGCTCTTTCCCAGCGGTTATCAGAGGAATCAAATGATAATTCTCAGGTAAAAGATGCTAGTTTGGGCGCAAATTCTCCTGTTAAGTTTGCTCCTCCTATTCTAGATTTAGGTGCGGAAGTTGTTCTAGACCCGACTATTCAACCAGTAGGTAATGCTGTTTCTGTTTCTAACCCTAAAAATATCTTTTTAACCGGAGGAACAGGTTATTTAGGTGCTTTTATTATTAAGGAATTACTGGAAGTATCGACAGCAACTCTTTATTGTTTAGTTCGTGCTAGTAATCCAGAAGAAGGTAAAAGCAAATTAGAAAATAATTTGCAACAATATGGCATTTGGCAAGATGAATATAGTAGCCGAATTATCCCTATAATTGGTGATTTATCACAGCCAAATTTGGGTATTAATGCAGAACAATTTCAAAATCTAGCTGCTAATATTGATGCGATTTATCATAGTGCAGCCTTACTCAATTATGTTTATCCTTACTCCGCACTAAAAACAGCCAATGTTTTGGGTACACAGGAAGTTTTACGTTTAGCTTGTCAAACTAAAGTTAAGCCATTTCATTATGTTTCTAGTGTGGCTGTTTTTGAGTCTAGTACCTATGCTGGTAAACTAGTTAAAGAAGATGATGATTTTCATGATTGGGAAGGGATTTTTCTCGGTTATTCTCAAACTAAATGGGTAGCAGAAAAATTAGTAAAAATCGCTGGTAGTCGAGGATTACCTATCACTATTTACAGACCTCCTTTAATTTCTGGAGATAGTAAAACTGGAATTTGTAATACCCATGATTTCATCAATTTAATGATTAAAGGTTGTCTACAAATGGGTTCTTTCCCTGATGTAGATTATATGTTAGATATGTCTCCTGTTGATTATGTCAGCAAATCAGTTGTTTATCTTTCTCAACAAGAAATATCTGTAGGTAAGGCTTTTCACTTACAACATCCTCAACCCGCTTCTTTAAAATCTTTAGTTGATTGGGTGCGTTCTTTTGGCTTTTCACTAAAGATGATTCCCTACGAAGAATGGCAAGCAGAATTAATTAATAATGTCACATCTCCAGACAATCCATTATACACTTTGCGTCCATTTTTACTAGAACGTTGGTCAGATGAACAAATCACTATTCCTGATTTGTATTTACAAGCGAGAAGACCAATTATTAGTTGTGAAGAAACCCTAGCAGCACTAAAAGGAAGTTCTATTGTTTGTCCACCAATTGATTCTCAATTGTTGATGACTTACACATCTTATTTAGTACAGACTGGTTTCCTAAGTCTTGCCTAATATCAATTTTCCATGAGGCTGCATATAATTATCAAATCCATTATTTTATCCGTATTTATCCGCGTTTATCTGCGTTTATCTGCGGTCAATTATTCTGGAAATCTTAATTATAAGCAGCTTAATTTTTATTTAGTATAATGTAATGGTGTCGGTAAGATTTATCTGTCTAATTCACTTTTTTGTAAAATGAACATAAAATGTCAGGGAACAGTTTTGATTACCGGTTCAGCTAATGGTATTGGTTATCAGTTAGCCCGGATTTTTGCTCATAATAATTATAATCTTGTATTAGTAGATAGAGTAGGAGAAAAAATCACAAAAATAGCTATTGATTTGGCAGAAGAATTTGGAATTTCTGTTAAACCTATTATCAAAGATTTATCTATATCTACATCTCCTGAAGAAATTTTCATGGAACTGCAACAAGCTGGCATTAAAATTGATATTTTAGTAAATAATGCCGGTTTTGGTACTTATGGTTTATTTAATGAAACTAACTTAAATACTGAACTGGAAATGCTGCAAGTAAATCTAGTTTGTTTAACTCATTTAACAAAATTATTTCTTAAAGAAATGGTTAAACAAGGTCATGGAAAGATATTAAATGTTTCTTCTGCTGCTGCTTTTCAACCTGGTCCATTAATGGCAGTTTATTTTGCCACCAAAGCCTATATTTTATCATTCTCTGAAGCCATTGCTAATGAATTAGAAGGTACAGGTGTCACCGTCACAGTTCTTTGTCCAGGTTCTACAGCATCAGCATTTCATGAAAGAACAGGAATGGCTGATTCTAAAATGCTGAAAGGTAAAAATATGATGGATGCCGAAACTGTTGCCCAAATTGGTTATAATGCCCTAATTCAGGGAAAAATAATTGTTATTCCTGGGTTTATGAATAAGATTATGTCAAAATGTGTGCGGTTTATTCCTAGAAAAATGGTCACAAAAATTGTCAGGAGTATGCAGGAAGATAAGTAATAAAAGGTAAAATCTCCCAAGACTTCTTTTCTGTCCCTAAAGGAATTTTAAGACTACATAAGGTTCTTGGCAATTTATTAATATTTCATCTGGATTTGGCAATTAGGCAATTATTTTTGCGATTCAGATTTTTGAGCAGATTTAGCGACATATATAGCAACTAAAACTACAATAAAAGCTAACTAATTTAGGAGACTTAATAGCACAGGGTTTAATCTATCTGGGTAAAAATTAATTTTGTTTCAATCCCTAATAGGGAGTAAGAGAAATTGCAATTCATTTTGGTGGCCAGGTGTAGTTTCATAAAAATGTTTCAATCCCTAATAGGGAGTAAGAGAAATTGCAATAAGTTATCCGTTGTCAGGTCAGATTATTTGCGCTGTTTCAATCCCTAATAGGGAGTAAGAGAAATTGCAATAACATGAGTAAAAATCTTGATGAATTACTGAATTGTTTCAATCCCTAATAGGGAGTAAGAGAAATTGCAATCATAACCTTCACCCATTAACAAATTCATAGCCGCTTCGTTTCAATCCCTAATAGGGAGTAAGAGAAATTGCAATGTGCCTTTATTTGTGGCGGATGTTCAGAATACTTTTTGTGAGTTTCAATCCCTAATAGGGAGTAAGAGAAATTGCAATGCAAATATTTACAACGTGCTAAAACGTAATCAAATTGTTTCAATCCCTAATAGGGAGTAAGAGAAATTGCAATACCCACTCCCAAAAATTTCTACAATCTCCAATAGGTAGTTTCAATCCCTAATAGGGAGTAAGAGAAATTGCAATTTTTCCAAGTGGCAACTTTTCTCAAATCACCATATCCACGGTTTCAATCCCTAATAGGGAGTAAGAGAAATTGCAATGACTTTATTCAACAGGTATTTAAAGTGATTCAGGCTAGTTTCAATCCCTTATAGGGAGTAAGAGAAATTGCAATTATTTGGAGCGATCGCATCTTTAATACTGTTGATATTCAGTTTCAATCCCTAATAGGGAGTAAGAGAAATTGCAATTAAACTTGTCATTTTTGCTGACTAACTTAATAGTGTTTCAATCCCTAATAGGGAGTAAGAGAAATTGCAATCAGAGCTGAAAAAACTCTGCTGCTGGACAGGAGTGTTTCAATCCCTAATAGGGAGTAAGAGAAATTGCAATTTTTCCAAGTGGCAACTTTTCTCAAATCACCATATCCACGGTTTCAATCCCTAATAGGGAGTAAGAGAAATTGCAATAATTATGATAAGCCTAATGGTAACGGGACTTGTACGTTTCAATCCCTAATAGGGAGTAAGAGAAATTGCAATTTTAATATGGGGTTTGAGTCGGTAAGCTTTCCCGATGTTTCAATCCCTAATAGGGAGTAAGAGAAATTGCAATAAGTGTTGAAAGGTTTTTAAGCTACTTTAAGTAATTAAGTTTCAATCCCTAATAGGGAGTAAGAGAAATTGCAATTATCTTGCGATCGCAACTTAAGTTTAAGGATTTTAGTTTCAATCCCTAATAGGGAGTAAGAGAAATTGCAATAAGCGCAGTTAGAAAAATTAGAGGTAAAGCAGGGTTTCAATCCCTAATAGGGAGTAAGAGAAATTGCAATTTCTCCAGTAAGTCTGGGTTATTGTCGTAATTTTCTAAGTTTCAATCCCTAATAGGGAGTAAGAGAAATTGCAATGAAATCTTGTGGGGATTACCTCACAAATTATTAGTTTCAATCCCTAATAGGGAGTAAGAGAAATTGCAATCCCCGCTATTGAAACTTCTTGGGCAACTAAATAGTTTCAATCCCTAATAGGGAGTAAGAGAAATTGCAATTTTTTAGTTTTAGATCAGTTTGAGCTTGCTGATTGGTTTCAATCCCTAATAGGGAGTAAGAGAAATTGCAATCTGTGAACTTGTTAAAGTGTAAATGTAGATGTCAGGGAAGTGTTTCAATCCCTAATAGGGAGTAAGAGAAATTGCAATTCTTTGGGATCATCCTTGGGGTCTATAAAAAATACTGGTTTCAATCCCTAATAGGGAGTAAGAGAAATTGCAATCGGCTTTTGTTAGATCGGGAACTTCTGCCATGTGAAGTTTCAATCCCTAATAGGGAGTAAGAGAAATTGCAATTCTGCATCTTATTCCTCAACTAACAGAATTTTATCTATGTTTCAATCCCTAATAGGGAGTAAGAGAAATTGCAATTGTTGTTATCGAAAATATCAGAATATGTTGGCATAGTTTCAATCCCTAATAGGGAGTAAGAGAAATTGCAATCTTATGATGGTGAGGGAACATCAGTAACAATCTCTTTGTTTCAATCCCTAATAGGGAGTAAGAGAAATTGCAATAATTGTCCCGTCAATGAATTACGGGCTACTATCTCTGTTTCAATCCCTAATAGGGAGTAAGAGAAATTGCAATTTATCACCGTCTTTTTCTTCGGCCTTGGCAGCCACAAAGTTTCAATCCCTAATAGGGAGTAAGAGAAATTGCAATTCAATCATTTAGCTGCTTGCATAGATTCTACAATACCTGGTTTCAATCCCTAATAGGGAGTAAGAGAAATTGCAATACTAAATTGGATTTTAAATCATTAATAGATTGTAGTTTCAATCCCTAATAGGGAGTAAGAGAAATTGCAATTTTTTTTGTAAAAATATAAGGACACTTTATTCTTGTTTCAATCCCTAATAGGGAGTAAGAGAAATTGCAATTTGAGATTTTACTGGAATGTGTTGCTGGGGCGGCTCTTGGGTTTCAATCCCTAATAGGGAGTAAGAGAAATTGCAATTAGAAAAGTTATTTAAGGCTTTGGGTTATTTCAAGGGGTTTCAATCCCTAATAGGGAGTAAGAGAAATTGCAATTCTTTCTATTTTTTTGGATTTAGTTAATTCCCATTTGTTTCAATCCCTAATAGGGAGTAAGAGAAATTGCAATTAGTTTAGGCTTTCCACAATACGATAATGAGTTTAGTGTTTCAATCCCTAATAGGGAGTAAGAGAAATTGCAATTCTTCTAATTTTTTAATTAAAAGTTCCTTGGCAGTGTTTCAATCCCTAATAGGGAGTAAGAGAAATTGCAATTAACAATAGAAACTGAGTTAGGGGATATTGAAGTATTCGTTTCAATCCCTAATAGGGAGTAAGAGAAATTGCAATTCTGAGAAGGAATTAGCCCACATCGAAACAGAAATACTGAAGTTTCAATCCCTAATAGGGAGTAAGAGAAATTGCAATTTAAATATATCAAGCGCGACAAGATACAATCTTGAGAAGTTTCAATCCCTAATAGGGAGTAAGAGAAATTGCAATTTTACAACACGATTAGAAGTTCTGGAAAAAGCGTCTGTTTCAATCCCTAATAGGGAGTAAGAGAAATTGCAATTTTTCCTTTGCTTTACCCTATATTTATAGTCTAGTAGTTTCAATCCCTAATAGGGAGTAAGAGAAATTGCAATTGCGTAAATTTCCATCCCTCTATAACTCCCGGCTAGTTTCAATCCCTAATAGGGAGTAAGAGAAATTGCAATTCGTAAGCTCTTAACCTCTCTTGCCAAAAGCTTTTAGTTTCAATCCCTAATAGGGAGTAAGAGAAATTGCAATTGAGGAAAGTTGGGAATTTAAAGCCTTCCCCTTAGCACTGTTTCAATCCCTAATAGGGAGTAAGAGAAATTGCAATTATCTTCCTTGCCTTTCCTTACTTACTTTTTACTTTTTGTTTCAATCCCTAATAGGGAGTAAGAGAAATTGCAATTTGCGCGGTCTAGTTGCAGCCACTTAAAACCGTTTACTGTTTCAATCCCTAATAGGGAGTAAGAGAAATTGCAATTTTTTTACTTTTACTCTCCAGTTTTACGTCAATTTTCGTTTCAATCCCTAATAGGGAGTAAGAGAAATTGCAATTTTCCCCCAATTTTTACCAGTCCAGAACTCACCATTGTTTCAATCCCTAATAGGGAGTAAGAGAAATTGCAATTCGTTCTTTGGCTCTCCAGAGTCAAGAGCTCTCTATGTTTCAATCCCTAATAGGGAGTAAGAGAAATTGCAATTTCCTACTACTCTCGCTGAGGTTTTAGTTCCTTCTCCCAACTCGTTTCAATCCCTAATAGGGAGTAAGAGAAATTGCAATTTTGGGCTTTCCTCCCTTGCCTCACATTTATATCATGTTTCAATCCCTAATAGGGAGTAAGAGAAATTGCAATTCTTTAAGATTTCAGTGTGATGAATCATTAATTATCAGTTTCAATCCCTAATAGGGAGTAAGAGAAATTGCAATTTAGTGTTGTACTGCTAGAGGTAGGGATTGCGAAGGAGTTTCAATCCCTAATAGGGAGTAAGAGAAATTGCAATTATTGTGCCTTAGTTGGTGATGAAATTATTTATTTGTTTCAATCCCTAATAGGGAGTAAGAGAAATTGCAATTGAGTTTACCCCCTGACTCAATCACATCAAAGAAGAAGTTTCAATCCCTAATAGGGAGTAAGAGAAATTGCAATTTCTAGTCCATTGATATCCATTTTCATTGATTCGTTTCAATCCCTAATAGGGAGTAAGAGAAATTGCAATTTAGAGGAAGTTTTGATGGTAGGGGACAGACCCGAAGTTTCAATCCCTAATAGGGAGTAAGAGAAATTGCAATTATAAATGCTCTATCTCTCTTGAGTAAAATGGGGAAGTTTCAATCCCTAATAGGGAGTAAGAGAAATTGCAATTTTGCGCCGTGATTACATCAAGATTCAGGATGGCGAAATAATTGGTTTCAATCCCTAATAGGGAGTAAGAGAAATTGCAATTCCGTTAAACCAAACGAATTTAGCATCGGCAATGCTGGTTTCAATCCCTAATAGGGAGTAAGAGAAATTGCAATTAGATCACTTGGAAATTGTCAGCACTAAATTTGCCGTTTCAATCCCTAATAGGGAGTAAGAGAAATTGCAATTTTCTATGTCAGGAGCGACCTCAGATTCAGAAGCATAAGTTTCAATCCCTAATAGGGAGTAAGAGAAATTGCAATTGAATTAAAAGATCATGTTGATCGAGATATTTTTGGTTTCAATCCCTAATAGGGAGTAAGAGAAATTGCAATTGCTTTGCGTAGCAGAAGTTACCCATCCTTCGGAGGTTTCAATCCCTAATAGGGAGTAAGAGAAATTGCAATTATATATCTTATCTGCACATACCAGCCCATTAAGCGGGTTGTTTCAATCCCTAATAGGGAGTAAGAGAAATTGCAATTACCTGTCATCGCGGCTCTGGTAGGAGAGATTTTTTGTTTCAATCCCTAATAGGGAGTAAGAGAAATTGCAATTTCCCCTTTCAGTCCGCGGACTTTCTAGGTCATCTTGATTGAAGTTTCAATCCCTAATAGGGAGTAAGAGAAATTGCAATTATCAGTGGGAAAGAATTTGCTTTTCCGACTGGGGATGTTTCAATCCCTAATAGGGAGTAAGAGAAATTGCAATTAAGACTGCATTGACGATTATTTCATTGATAGGGTTTCAATCCCTAATAGGGAGTAAGAGAAATTGCAATTTAACGCCTTGGACTGGGTAAAAAAGATCCACCCTAATTGGTTTCAATCCCTAATAGGGAGTAAGAGAAATTGCAATTCCATTTCCCCTATCACTCGAGTTTCGCCCATTTTGTTTCAATCCCTAATAGGGAGTAAGAGAAATTGCAATTCTACGACTTTACCCACTGATTGATAAGCATGAATGTTTCAATCCCTAATAGGGAGTAAGAGAAATTGCAATTGTGCGATCGCTCTCCCTGGCATCGTTCACCGCCATACCCGTTTCAATCCCTAATAGGGAGTAAGAGAAATTGCAATTCTTGATCAACTTCATGCCATAGAAGAACAACAAATGGCTGTTTCAATCCCTAATAGGGAGTAAGAGAAATTGCAATTACCACCGTCAACACCGTAGTCGAATATAGAAATGTAAAAGTAGTTTCAATCCCTAATAGGGAGTAAGAGAAATTGCAATTTGGCGAACCAATTCGGCGCTGGTTACGACTCAGGGGTTTCAATCCCTAATAGGGAGTAAGAGAAATTGCAATTCTTGAAATCTAATCTAGATTTACTTTATTTGTTTAATGTTTCAATCCCTAATAGGGAGTAAGAGAAATTGCAATTTTGCGATCGCCTCACCAAATCCGCAAGTATCAGAAGTTTCAATCCCTAATAGGGAGTAAGAGAAATTGCAATTCTTGATATGTATGCCGCGGGGTGGAATACATCACATCAAATTCAATCCCTAATAGGGAGTAAGAGAAATTGCAATTCCCAGGCTGGTGCATAACCCGCGCCTGTTATCCCAATTCAATCCCTAATAGGGAGTAAGAGAAATTGCAATTATGAATCTGGAGAACCTAGATCCGGAGAATTTTTATTCAATCCCTAATAGGGAGTAAGAGAAATTGCAATTCTTCATTAGTTAAGAAAAATCAGAAGGCATAAGGAACATTCAATCCCTAATAGGGAGTAAGAGAAATTGCAATTTAGTGCAGAAATATTGGGTTTTTCACCCCACAAATAGCCACATTCAATCCCTAATAGGGAGTAAGAGAAATTGCAATTGGCGGGGACTCGAAAGCCTATATATATGTAGTTTTCAAGGTTCAGTTGCGCGGATGAACTCATAATAAACCATTTCCGAAAAAGTGTCAAGGGGTAAAATCCGTGAAACCCATACTGGGCAAAGGGCGCGGGTGGGTGAACCGCCATAAATTGCTCAAAGTCTTGTACAGAGATGATTTCAGACATTTTTTCCAGACCTAGATATTTTACACCCACCCATCCGCGCATCAAGCAAAGAAAATCGTCTGATCACGGGGTTGTTCACCGCCGACCCTTTCTATCTTACCAAAACAGCAAGCACAAAGGAAATAAAAGCGAACACTGTCAGTTTCCGGTTTAATCAGCTTATTAAGACGCGATCTTAGTTTAGCATATTGAGTATCAGTTAACTCACATTCAAAAATACTATACTGCACCCATTGACCATAGGACTTGAGAATACTATGGATTTTCGTCCGGCGTTTGTCCTCAGAAATATCGTAAGAAACAACAACATTCATCACTTATTTTTTCACCTACTTATCTACTTTAAAAACAAAGGAGGATATTTATCAGTAGTTCCCATCAAATACTTAGACAGTAATCTTGCTTGTAATTCAAAAGCCTCTCGATAAGTACATTTACGACCCATAACCGGATGTTTAAACTCCGATTGTTTTTTTCGTTCATAATTAGTGAGAAAAATTTTCCGTCCTTCAGAAGTAAGAGAAACTGCCCCACTTAGCGGTTCAGTCACAAAATCTGCTGGAGTTAATAACTGTTTATTCAAAATAGATAAAACCACTGCATCTACCACCAAAGGGCGAAATTCCTCCATTAAATCTAAAGCTAAAGAAGGACGATTATAACGATCAAAATGCAGATAACCTAAATATGGATCAAACCCGACAATATTCACAGCACTTTGGACATCATGACGTAACAAAGAATAACCAAAACTCAATAAAGAATTGACCGAATCAGTTGCAGGACGACGCACCCGCTTAGTAAAAGAAAATTGAGAATTACGAATCAATTGATTAAAACAACCAAAATAAGCCGCACTACCAGAACCTTCTAAACCGCGCAAAGAATTAATATTATGAGTTGATTTAATTGCATCAATTACCTGTTCAATGCGAGCAATATTTTTAGATAAATGAAGATCATCAAATTCACGCTGATAACGCATCAAAGTTTGCCGATAATTTTTTAACTTTCCCCTAACAAATGCTTGCACCACATGAATAGATTGGGGTGTTTCTCCTGCTGCTTGCCATTGTGCCTTGCGAACGAAAATATTACCAGTCATTTCTGGTTCTAACCGTCCCAAATAATGACCAATATTACTGATAAAAGATAGAGGAATATGGCGTTCCATTAATTCAAATACAGAAATGTTGAATGTCGTTACAAAACTTTACATATTTAAGTATACTAGTATTATCAAGGGTAAAAATGTCAACATTTCATAATATCTTCCATCCAATGAACATAACTGATTT
>NZ_JACJTO010000040.1 GCF_014698755.1 Aphanizomenon flos-aquae FACHB-1287
AAGATGTTAGATAAATTCCGCTATCTTCAAGCTTGTATGTGTCAACAAATCAGTTATGTTCATTGGATGGAAGATATTATGAAATGTTGACATTTTTACCCTTGATAATACTACTATACTTAAATATGTAAAGTTTTGTAACGACATTCAACATTTCTGCCCTAAACTATATAAATCACTAATAAATAATGGTTTACCCATTGACTGTTCAGGAGCGCAATATTCAGCAGATCCAATTACCGCACTTTTGACAATATTGAAAATTATCAGGGTTAGGAAAAAGACAGTCAGGATTAAGACATTGACGCATAGACTCACCATCAAAGCTTTATTGTAATTTTACCCTAATTAATCAAGATTTACGCAAAATCTCTCAAAACCTCATTTCTCTGCGTCTGGAAGGGTTCATTTAAAAAAAATATATAATATAACTTAACTAACACCCAGATCCCTGATTTCTCTAAGAAATTGGGGATCTATCTTCTCAAATTATGCTACAATTACGCACTGACTTCAACTATCCCCAAAAACCCCAACATCCAATTTCATGACCAAAAAACGTATTTTAGTTACAGGTGCAAGTGGCTGTATCGGTCACTATATCACTGAAGCCCTAATTCAAAACACCAACTACGAATTGTATCTACTAGTTAGAAATCCCGATAAATTGCAAATTGATACTACAGTCCGTCCTGATATCACTGTTATTCAGGGTGATATGCAAGAGATTGGTAAATTCTCTAATTTACTCAAAACCATTGATATCGCCGTATTAACAGCCACTTCCTGGGGTGGTGAGGGCATTTTTGATATTAATGTCTTCAAAACTCTAGAATTAATGAGTTTGTTAAATCCTGAAAAATGTGAGCAGGTAATTTATTTTTCTACTGCGAGTGTCTTAAATAACAATAATCAACCACTTAAAGAAGCCGGGGAAATTGGGACAGATTATATCCGGTCTAAATATGATTGTTTACATCAAATCGAAAAATTAGCAATTTTCCCGAAAATTACCACAGTTTTTCCTACCTTAGTATTAGGTGGTGATGACAAAAAACCTTATTCTCATCTTACCTCTGGTATTCCCGAAGTTACTAGCTATATTGATATCATTCGTTTTTTACAAGCAGATAGCAGTTTTCACTTTATTCATGGGCGAGATATTGCCACAGTTATCCAATATTTAATTGATTATCCCCCACAACAGCGAGATCCACGCCGATTTGTTTTAGGACAGTCTGCCTTAACTGCTAATCAAGCCATTGAAGAAGTTTGTGCTTATTTAAGTAAAAAGATTTATTTCCGCATTCCTCTATCTATAGGTTTAGCAAACGTGATTATTGCTATATTCCGCATTCAAATGGCAGCCTGGGATAGATTCTGTATGAATTATCGTCATTTTAGCTATGCTCATGCTATTAATCCTAGCAGTTTCAATTTACCTAATTACTGTGTAACAATGACCGACGTTTTGAAAATTAGCGGAGTGAAGGCGGGAATTTAGATCCCAGCCATTTTCAGGTATAGTCGGTTTTAACCGACTACTGGAACTTGATAATTCATAAGTTTAAATTATTGATTTTCAATTTTCAATAAGTTTTTTTAAAAAAAATTTTTGTTTTCAGGGTTCAGCGGTGGAAATATGTGGTATATTAGGGATACTAATATAATGGGAATATAAGCAAAAATATTATTGAGGCATACACTCCCATTGTAAAAATAGCACTTTCAGAAAAAAAAGTCAAGGGATTTTGACCACAAAAAAAAAGCCACAAAAAATTTTTTCAATTTTTTTTCTCTGAGTCAGAATTGTACATTAAAAAACGTCGTCAATCCTGATTCAGGCATTATTTTATTGAGGTTATTCGTTTAATGTTACCTCAATATTTTCTGTGGAATTAATCTGACGAAATATAAAATGCCATATCAGTCCAAGAGCCATTAACCCAATACCAATTAACCAGTAGCGCCATTCAATGCAAAAAGCCAGCAACAGCGAAGACCAACAAGATAGCCAAGATATCCATTTTGGATATAACCGTTCTTCGTTACTGATTTGTAATGCAGCTAGACTGACAATGGCACTTCGGTATAAAGCCCCAAATGTCCCAAAAGACCAAGTAACTTTTACGTCACCGATGAATACAAGAAGGGCGATGATAATACCTACAGCGATGACGGCTAAATCAGGTGTTGTCCCCGCACTATTCAACTTGGTAAAAAAATTAGGCATATCTCCACGACGTGCCATTGCTAACAGCAAGCGAGATACACCCAAAACCGTAGTTAATAAGATACTCAGCATAGAAGTGACAGCGCCAACAGCTAAGAAATTAGAAACAAAGGGAATACCAAAACTATCAGCTACTGCTTTTAAAGGTGCTGCATTCAATCTAGTTGCTTCAGCAAACGCATCTGAACCAATTGATCCCAAACTGATGACTGCTACGCAAATATAAAGGAGCATGGTGGCAATTATAGTGAAAATAATCGCTCTGGGGATACTCTTTTTAGGATCTACGATTTCTTCACCAACCATAGAAATGCGAGCAGCACCATTATAGGAAACAAACATTAAAGCCACTGATTGCAGAAAATTAATTGTCCAGTGATGAGAGTTTGTGCTTGAAAAAGTCAATTTCTCAAACCCATGAGTAAAGCAGAAAAAGAACCCCACAATAATTAAACAAAGTAGAGACAGGATGGTGATAGAAACAACTACAATAGTTGATATTTTAGAACTCCGCATCCCCCCCAAAACAATGAAAGTGATCAAAAATACAGCAGTTTCCGCTACAGGGACTAAAATCCCAGAATCGGTCATACCGAGATTATTTAAAAGATAGCCAGAAAATCCCAGGGCTGCGGTAGCTGCTACGGCAGTTTTGCTTAAAAGATAGATCCAGCCGCCAGTAAAGCCTAACCAGGGCGTTAAGTATTTATAACCATATTCATAGATACCACCACTAACAGGATGATTAACAGCAAGTTGGGCGAGGTTGAGACTGTTACAAGCTGCTAATAAGCCAGCAACTATTAAGGCAGCGATCGCCGCTGAACCAGATATCTCAGCAGCAAGACCAATACTGACAAAAATCCCCGCGCCAATGACTGATGCTAATCCCATGATTGCCGCACTTAGCCAATCTAACTCTCGTTTCAGTTGCTTTGGCGGATTTTCATTTAACATAGTGTTTCCTTTGAATTGATCTAATTCAACAAACGACTTGATACATAAACATTACCCGAGACGCACAATTCGCACATAGTGTTTCCTTTGAATTGATCTAATTCAACAAACGACTTGATACATAAACATTACCTGATAAAAGCAGACGCACAGTTCGCACAATGCCCGCACTTTCAACAATCATGGACGAATCTTGATTAGTTGTCACCAAAGAAACCTCAATTTTCCCAGCAGGATGCTCAATTATCACCATTTCATTGCCAGAACCTATTGAAGTAGTAATACCTTCGGCAACAGAACCTTTCAGGAGACTACAGCAACCCACACAAATTGCACCTGTGACAGCATGGGCGCTATGGCAAACATTGGGGACAAAATAACGGGAGGTAATGTTTCCTCCATAACGTGGCGGTGCAATAATCGCAAATTTAGGAATTACACTATTTGTAACATCACCTAGTCCCATTCGTTCACCAGCAATGCGGCGAATTCTGGCAATTCGGGCTAAGAAAGCTGTGTCTGCATCTAGTTCTGCCTTGGTTTCATAACCAGTTTTACCTAAATCATTAGCTCGTGCTATGACCATAGGCATGGCGACATCAAGACAAGTAACCTCAACTCCCTCGATTTCTTCACGACAATAGCCGGTTGGTAAAAGTTGACCTGTTTTAGAACCGACAATATCCATGAAGTTGAGTAAAACTGGTGTTGCTGTCCCTGGTACACCGTCAATGGACATATCACCATCGTATATAATTTGTCCTTGAGGGGTCAGGACTAGAGCTTCTATTAGTGCATTGGTATTGACGTTACGGATTTTGACAATAGTTTTCTGATCCATTGCGGTCACAAGACCTCTGGTAATGGCTGCATGACCGATAGCAGCAACCATGTTACCGCAGGATGGACTCCAATCAATCTCCGCCTGATTAATGCTCACTTGACCGAAGAGATAATCTACATCAGCCCAAGGATGTGGAGATGGTGAGAATATGGCAACTTTGCTGGTTAGTGTTGTTGCGCCTCCGATTCCGTCTATTTGGCGGTCATCTGGTGAACCCATTGCGGCTAGAATTATCTTGTCTCGGATAGTTGTATCTGTGGGTAAATCTGACTGCAAAAAAAACGGTCCACGAGATGTGCCGCTACGGAATAATAAACATGGGATTGCTAACTGTTTCATAGATAACATCACGGGAGATTACCAACCCAGCGTTTTAGTTCTGGAGTTTTAACAATGCAATGAAAAGTTGCTCTGATTGTATTATTATGACTGTAATCAATGATGACTCCAAAATTAGCGGCGTGAAAAAAGGCAAATCATTATTTTGTCAGCAGTACAAAACCATAAGCCTTTGGAAGGCAACTATATGATGATTTTTTCAACCCACTTTTTTATAGTTCTTTGATAGTACATGACCGAAAAGACGGGACACAAGCCCCGTCCTTCTAGGACGGCTTTATGTTAAAATTTGGTCATAGTCGCCATAGGGCATTGGGAGACTTTAAACGGACATGGAGGGACGATAAGACCACTTGTGGCGTGTTTCATTGAAGTGTCAAGAATTACCGCACCTTCAGGTCGGTGAGTATGTCAACTAAGGCTCTTAAAACCATCCTTGTCGCTTGTATCTCAGCACGCTTTGTAACTGAGCTTTACACTTACTGGGATATTTATGTAAAACCCCAATTTAGTTTTATCCTGTATCCTGGAATAGTGGACTTAAAAAAACTTCGGACTTCCCGATAGATCAGGTTATAAACAGCCTTTCTAGAGACTAGTAGCAATATTTAAGCCCCAATCTATGTAACCCCAGAGATGTAAACACTTGCAAAGCGTGCCATCAATAGTTACACTTTTTAAAATATTCTCATTTTTGTTTAGCGATTATCCAAACACTTCCACAGCTAGTTCTTGACAGAGACCTAAATCTGTGGTAGTGGGTCGGTATTGTCAAACTCAAAATCAGCAATAAAAAAACTTAGAGATTCCTCTAATTGGCGGTTTCCACCATGCAGAACCTCTGTAAGAAAATTGCTTTGTAAACATAACTATCCAGGAGGCTTATAGTCAATGGGACTACCTTGGTATCGAGTACATACAGTCGTTCTGAACGATCCAGGTCGGCTGATTTCCGTACACTTAATGCACACAGCTTTAGTAGCTGGCTGGGCGGGTTCAATGGCATTGTACGAACTAGCCGTTTATAACCCTAGTGATCCAATTCTTAACCCCATGTGGCGACAAGGGATGTTCGTACTTCCTTTTATGGCACGTTTAGGCGTAACCGAATCTTGGGGCGGCTGGAGTGTAACTGGTGGTACAGCAGTAGACCCCGGTTTCTGGTCATTTGAAGGCGTTGCTGCGGCTCACATCGTTCTCTCTGGTTTATTATTCTTGGCTGCGGTGTGGCACTGGGTTTTCTGGGATTTGGAACTCTTTAGAGATCCTCGCACTGGTGAACCTGCCCTAGACTTGCCAAAAATGTTTGGTATTCACCTGTTCTTATCCGGTTTACTTTGTTTTGGTTTTGGCGCTTTCCACCAAACTGGACTCTTTGGTCCAGGAATGTGGGTATCTGATGCTTACGGAATCACTGGTAGTATTCAGCCAGTAGCACCAGAATGGGGTCCGGCTGGATTTAACCCTTATAATCCAGGTGGTATTGTTGCTCACCACATTGCAGCGGGTGTAGTCGGTATTATCGCGGGTTTATTCCATCTCACAGTTAGACCGCCCGAAAGGCTCTACAAAGCCCTACGGATGGGTAATATTGAAACCGTACTTTCCAGTAGTATCGCGGCAGTATTCTTTGCTGCTTTCGTAGTCGCTGGAACTATGTGGTACGGTAACGCTGCTACCCCCATTGAATTGTTTGGACCTACCCGCTATCAGTGGGATCAAGGTTACTTCCGTCAAGAAATTCAGCGTCGTGTACAAACCAGTGTTGCCGATGGCGCTACTTTGACCGAAGCTTGGGCGCAAATTCCTGAAAAATTGGCATTCTACGATTACGTTGGCAATAGCCCTGCTAAAGGTGGTCTATTCCGTACAGGTCCAATGGTGAAAGGTGATGGTATTGCTGAATCTTGGCAAGGTCACGCTGTGTTCACAGATGCTGAAGGACGGGAATTAACAGTTCGTCGTTTACCTAACTTCTTTGAAACTTTCCCAGTAATTTTGACCGATAAAGATGGTGTTGTCCGCGCTGACATCCCCTTCCGTCGAGCAGAATCTAAATACAGCTTTGAACAAACTGGCGTGACTGTCAGCTTCTACGGTGGTAATCTGAATGGTCAAACCTTTACAGACCCCGCTGATGTTAAGAAGTATGCCCGGAAAGCTCAAGGTGGGGAAATCTTTGAATTTGACAGAGAAACCTTGAACTCTGACGGTGTATTCCGTACTTCTCCTAGAGGTTGGTTTACTTTCGGTCATGCTGTATTCGCTTTGTTATTCTTCTTTGGTCACTTGTGGCACGGTTCACGGACAATCTACCGTGATGTATTTGCCGGTGTGGAAATTGAAGAAGAACAAGTTGAATGGGGTCTTTTCCAGAAGTTGGGTGACAAGACAACTCGCCGGAGAACGGAAGCTTAAAACTTGGATCAGGTGTGAAGTAGAAAAATCTACTTCATGCTTTTTCCCCGGTTTGGTAAACTAAAATTACTGGCTCAATAGGCACAGATCTGAAAAATATGGAAAGTGTTGCTTACATCTTGATTTTAGCCCTAGCAATAGGTGTACTCTTTTTTTCAATCGCCTTCCGCGAACCCCCCCGGTTTGAGAAAAAAGATAAGTAGTTAGTTATTCCCAATTTGTGAGGGAATATATGCTAATAATATCCGTTGTTACTGATAATAGTAGCAACGGATATTCTGTTTTAGGTATTAAAACTCAGATATCACCTGTTCCCTTTTACCTATTACCCATTCCCTATTCACCGCCATATATGATATAATTTTATGTCTGGAAGTTGATATGTGTTAAGACTAGCTATTCTAAGCTAGGATAAGACAGCAATGTAAGTGGAAATTGTCATCCCCCTACTTACATATAAACTGAATTTATGACAAAACCTTTACGGAGACTAGACCCAGGAATACATTAGCATGGTCAATCAGAACTTAACCGCTACAGAAATTGGATTTACCCACGAAGATTTCGCTGCTCTACTAGATAAATACGACTATCATTTCAGCCCTGGTGATGTCGTACCGGGTACAGTTTTCAGTATAGAGCCGCGCGGCGCTCTGATTGACATAGGTGCGAAAACCGCAGCATATATACCCATACAAGAAATGTCTATTAACCGGGTTGATGCCCCGGAAGAAGTCTTACAATCAAACGAAACGCGGGAATTTTTCATCCTTACCGATGAAAATGAAGATGGTCAGCTCACCCTTTCAATTCGTCGGATTGAGTATATGCGGGCTTGGGAGCGAGTACGACAGCTACAAGCAGAAGATGCTACTGTCCGCTCTGGTGTTTTCGCAACCAACCGTGGTGGTGCATTAGTGCGAATTGAAGGACTGCGCGGCTTTATCCCCGGTTCTCATATTAGCACTCGCAAACCCAAGGAAGATTTGGTAGGCGAAGAACTGCCTTTGAAATTCTTAGAAGTAGATGAAGAGCGTAACCGCTTAGTTCTCTCCCATCGTCGAGCACTAGTTGAGCGCAAGATGAACCGCTTGGAAGTTGGCGAAGTGGTTATCGGTACTGTTCGCGGTATCAAACCTTACGGTGCTTTCATTGATATTGGTGGCGTGAGCGGATTACTTCATATTTCTGAGATTTCCCACGAGCATATTGATACTCCTCATAGTGTATTCAATGTCAATGATGAAGTGAAAGTAATGATCATTGATTTGGATGCTGAAAGGGGACGGATTTCGCTGTCTACTAAACAGTTAGAACCCGAACCTGGTGACATGATCAAAAACCGTGATTTGGTTTACGATAAGGCCGAAGAAATGGCAGCTAAGTATCGGGAACAATTGCTTGCCAAACAGCAGGGTATTACTACACCTGTAGAAGCAGCACCTGTGGAAGCTACGGATGTGGAAACTGTAGCTGGAGACGTTGCACCTGCGGAAGCTGTACTTGAGGAAGAAGTTCCCCCAGCAACAGAAATTGAAGAAGAGATCCCCCCAGCTATTGAATAATAGATTGATAATTTTCAGTAATTACAACTCGGATTGTTAAAGTATATGACAAAGAGGGGAAAACCCTCTTTTTTTTTACTTACAATCTAAAGTCAGCAATTAATATGAGTAAGGTGGGATATTTTGGTAACTATTAAATGTAAAGACGTTGCGTTTTCTAATATTGAAGCAGTTTTATTTGATAAAAACGGTACTTTAGAAGATTCTGAGTCATATTTAAGAACATTAGGACAAAAAATCAGCCGGATGATAGACGCGCAAATTCCCGGTATTGGTGAACCATTGTTAATGGCTTTTGGCATTAATGGTAATTTTTTAGATCCAGCAGGTTTAATATCAGTAGCAAGTCGTAGAGAAACGGAAATTGCCGCAGCAGCTTACATTGCGGAAACTGGTAGGGGATGGTTTGAGTCTTTAAAAATTGCTTGTCAAGCTTTAGAAGAAGCAGATCAATATGTTGGTAAAACTCCTTCACCTTTATTTATGGGTAGTTTGGAGGTATTACAGTCTTTGTCAGTAGCGGGGTTAAAATTGGGGATTCTCTCAGCAGCAACGACTCAAGAAGTCCAGACATTTGTAAGGATTCATCAGTTAAGCGATTATTTACAACTAGAAAAAGGTGTTGATGATGGCCCTAGTAAACCAGACCCAATACTGTTTTTAGAGGCTTGTCAAGCTTTGGGAGTCGCACCAGAGGCAACTTTAATGGTAGGTGATTCTGTCGGTGATATGCAAATGGCCCGTAATGCTAAAGCTGCTGGTTGTATTGGTATTACTTGGATTGGTAGAGCAGATAATGTTCAGGGTGCAGATGTGGTAATTAATCAACTTGATGAAATTCAGATTTTTGATGATTAAATGATTTTCTGTTTCTATGGAAATATTGTTTTTATTGATACAATCCCATTTCCAAGTTCATTTCTATTACCAAAAAAGGGAACAGGGAATAGACAAAAGTTGCACTAGTTTAAAGCTCAGTCAAAAAAAAAGATGTTTTTAAAAGATGCGTAGCACGAGAAAAAACAGTGTCATTATTTCAATCTCTTTTAAACATGAGTTTTTCCTGTTCCCTCTAAAATTGATCAAAACCTAAATAATTTCTATTAAAAACTAGTAATTATTTTTATAAAAACACTAATCAATATATTAGCGTATAAGTATTATATAACCTAGCAAAACATTTTGCAGCTAAATACATTAACGTCCCTCCCACCCCTGCTAAATTCCCACTGGAAAACCGCACGGGTAGTTTTTTTATGCTTGCTGTCAGGGAGACTCCTTCCCTGATCATACATAAGCAGTCCTTATCAATATCATCAATTATTTTCTTACTAAGTTATATTAAAAATCTCTCATAATCTATTGACACTTTCTAACAATCTTGTTATATTAGTTTACATAACTTAACAAACCCCAGAAATATTATGTATACTCCAAAAGAACAAAAAGGCCTTCTTAGCGACTACGTGAGAGATCCCAAACTTTACGAAGCAAAATCTCATAAAATAGCCCAATATAGCCGCCATCATTCTCAACGTCATTTAGGAATATTCGACGTAAGCTCTACAGTTGTAGTTACATCAAGGTTTTCCTAAGGTTTCTGGAATATTTATGTTTAATAATCGTTCAAAAATTCTCTTATATTTCCCCTCCCCACCCCTGCTAAATTCCCACTGGAAAACCGCACGGGTGGTTTTTTATGGCTGCTGTAACTGAGATTTTTACCCGATTTTAGGTAAACAGCCTTTATTAAAAAGATAAATTATTCTTTTGCTAAATTAAATTAAAAATCTCTCATAATCTATTGACACTTTGTAACAATCTTGTTATATTAGTTTACATAACTTAACAAACCTTGGAAAAATTATGTATACTCCGAAGGGACAAAAAAGCCTTTTTAGCGACTACGTGAGAGAACCCAAACTTTACGAAGTAAAATTTCCCACAAAAAAGCAACAAAGCATTAATGCTTTTCAAGGTTCTGTAGCAATGTTCGATATAAATCCTGCATTTTTAAGTGCATAGAGGGTTAGATAAAGTTTTCGGCCTCGATATTTGTATCTAAACGTTATTCAAAAATTCTCTTAGATATTCCCCACCTCCGCTAACTTCCCACTGGAAACCCAGCGTGAGTTTTTGAGGCTGTTGTCACTAAGATTTTTACCCAGATTCTAGATAGGTGATTTTTATACGTATCATAAGATTTTCCTTTGTCAATATCTATTGACGGTTTGTAACAATATTGTTATCATGGTCTTATCATAATTTACGGAATGTAACAAACCGAAAAAACATTATGTATACGACAAATAAACAAAAAGGCATTCTTAGCAACTACGTCAGAGAACCCAAACTTTACCAAGCAAAATCCTTTACAAAAGCGCAACACAGTCGGTATGATTTTCAAGGTTCTTCAGGAATATTTGATGTAACTTATACAGTGCTAGTTACCTGGAAAGATACCTAAATTTTTCAGTTGCAGTATTATTTGTATGTAATCAGCATTGATGAAACTAAATATGACTTTAGGTGTAGAGATGTTCCATAGAACCTCTCTACAAGGGTTTTGGAATCATCATTTTCATACATTAAATCAGCAACGCCTATCTAATCTAATCTTTATGCAAATTTTCTCCCAATTAAGCCCTGTTTGGTCGGGGTTTTTTATTCGTTAATTAAAAAATCTTGTGTAATCTGCTTTTTAAAATTCGAGTTTTATGTTCATAAATTGATTTTCAATCCTTAGTTTTTTGAGGAATGAGATAAATGATTCCCGAAAGAATTGTTAATATTACAGATATCCAAAAAGAAATTAAAACTGGAGTTTGCCAAATTGGTGATAAGGGTGCAATGAGGAGAGATATGGCAATTATTTGACTAACTGTTTTTAGTTTACCCCAAATATTTGCACCGCTGATAGTAGTTTGATTAACTCGCCAACCTGCGATCGCTAATTCTCGTGCTAGAATTATAAATACTGCCCAAGCTGGGATTTTTCCTAATTCTACTAATACTAATAATGGTGCAAGTACCAATAATTTATCTACTAAAGGATCAAGAAATTTACCTAATTCACTAATTTGATTAAGTTTTCTGGCTAAATATCCATCTAACCAATCAGTTAAAGCTGCAATTAAAAATATAGTTAAACAGATCCATTTTGCTTGATTTGTGGGATTGTATAAACCGTAGAGTAAAAAAGGTATTCCCAGCAGTCGAGAAAAAGTAATCCAATTAGGTAAAGTCATAAGAATTAACAATGTCAGAATTAGAGGCCTAAAGGAAGAATTAAAGACAGGGAAAAACAGAGAATTAGGAATTAAATAAAGGTGGTAAAAACTTTATTTCATAATATCAGGAATAGCTATATATTCCTGATTCCTAACTTTTTTGTTAAAATCTTTCTACATCTGAGAATTTTTGAATAGATACTTTTGCAGTTTCTCCACAAGTGCGGGGTGTGGGGAAAATTTTCCCAGGATTTGCTAAACTTTGAGGATTAAATACCTGTCTTACCCATTGCATTGTTTCCAAATCAACTTCACTAAACATATCTGGCATATAACATTTTTTATCAGCGCCAATACCATGTTCACCGGAAATACTACCGCCGACTTTTACACACAATCTCAGAATTTCTCCTCCCAATTCTTCGACTTTTTCCAATTCTCCATGTATGGAATTATCAAATAAAATTAATGGGTGTAAATTACCATCTCCAGCGTGAAAGACATTAGCAATAGGATAACCATATTGATTGCTTAACCGCTCAATTTCTTGGAGAACATAAGGTAATTGGGTGCGAGGAATTACACCATCTTGTACATAATAATCTGGGCTAATATGTCCTGCTGCGGCGAAAGCTGCTTTTCTACCTTTCCATAATTTTAATCTAGTTTCTGGGTCACTAGCACTAGTGACATTTCGCGCTCCATTTTTTTGACAAATTTCTTTAACTCGCTGTTTATTAGCAGAAACTTCCACTTCTAAACCATCAATTTCTACTAATAGGATAGCAGCAGCATCACGAGGATAACAATTAGTAGCAACCACATCTTCTACAGCGTTAATACTAATATTATCCATCATTTCCATACCACCAGGAATAATGCCCGCGCTGATAATATCAGAAACCGTTGCAGCAGCAGCATCTACACTGGTAAAATCTGCCAATAAAACACAAATTGATTCCGCACTTTTGAGAATTTTTAAAGTGATTTCTGTCGCAATTCCTAAAGTACCTTCTGAACCGACAAAGACACCGGTTAAATCATAGCCTGGAGTTTCGGGAATTTGTCCACCAATATCAACAATTGCACCATTAGGAAGGACTATTTTTAAACCTAAAACATGATTTGTTGTCACACCATATTTTAAACAATGTACCCCTCCTGAATTTTCGGCAATATTACCACCAATAGAACAAATAATTTGACTAGAAGGGTCTGGTGCAAAATAAAAACCAGCGCCGCTAACTGCTTGAGTCACCCAACTATTAATTACTCCTGGTTGCACTATAGCCCGCTGATTTTCTAAGTCTATTTTTAAGATTTGTCGCATTAAAGAAGTGACAATTAAAACGGAATTTTCTGCTGGTAAAGCGCCACCAGATAAACCTGTTCCTGAACCTCTAGCAATAAAGGGAACGGAGAATTGATTGCAAATTTTGACGATTTCTGATACTTGTTCCGTGGTTCTTGGTAATACTGCAACGGGGGGAGATTGTTTATAGCTGGTTAACCCGTCACATTCATAGGTAAGGAGTTCTTCTTTGCGTTGTACTACACCTTTTTCTCCCAGGACTGCGACAAATTTTTTGATTATGGGTTTCCAGTTTATGGTTTGAGTTTTTGTTGATTCTTGGGTAAGCATAGAGGTTTTTATCTGTGGTAGATGTTGATGATAGCAAAATATTGATTTAATTGTTTATTATATCATAAAATATATTTATAGTATTTTAGCGTAATGCGCCATAATTAAGAATTTGATCATACTATACTCAATAGATACTTTCCTGATATTATCTTTTCTATTTCCATCCTGGCTTTTTGTTGTAGTTGTTTGGCATTTTCTCTGATTTTTGTGATATGTTCACCCATTTTATTTTGGTTAATGGAATTAATAAATATGATCAGGATCAGAATGTTCAAGATTAAAAGATGAACAGAATAAAAATAGATATTTTAATGTTTTTGGAAAATTGTTTCACATAATTATGGTAACATTTTTTGTTTTAGGGGCTTCCTCGCCCCTATTTTTTACTCTCTTATTTTATTAAATTATTGTCACCTTTCATTTTTAATCATCTTGTCACTCGTTAAGGGTTTTGTCAGACTCAAGTGCTGGATTAAAAAAGCCGATAAAAATGGAAGGATTGATTTTAATATGTTTGACAACTAAGAAACTTAACCAAACATTAGAGATTATCATAGTCACACTGGTAGCGATCGCTGATCCGATCATCCCTAAAGTAGGAATAGCGATTGTATGTAAAACTAAATTAATGATTAAGCAATAACCAATCACAGGTAAGGATTTTTTGTGATGACCTGTCATGACCATTAAACAACCGACAGAACCACATAAAGCATCAAATAATCTACCTATAACCAATATCTTCAGCGATAAATTAGCATCAACAAAGTCTGGTCCAAAAATACTCAATATTGGTTGAGTAAAAAACATTAAACACAAAGAAATCAGTAAACTAGGCCAAAATATCCAGTAATTAGCGGTGGTAACGAGTTTTTGTAAACCGGGAATGTCTCCTTCAACATACAAAGTTGCAAACCTGGGTGCAGATATCTTATTTAATATCACCAACACGATAATTATCCAGTGACCAGTTCTGACTGCGGCACTATAAATACCTGCTTGTGCAGGACCGAGGAAAGAACCAACCAGGAGAATATCAGATTGCTCTAAGATGGTAAAAAATGCTTGTTGTAGCAACAAAGTAACAGAGATTCCTAACCATTCTTGAGTAGAATAAATCGGGGTAGCTGGTTCAATCTCATTATTTACTTTCTGATGCAACAACCAAAATTGCACAATAACTACAATAAATAACGTAGTTATAGCTACACAAATCATTGGTAAGCTAGTCAGAAAATAGCCTTGTTTTGATAAAAAATATCCCCCACAAAATACTAATATTGGCCAGATTATTTCTGATGGAATGAAAGCTAAGGTAATTGTTGCCATTGTTCTAGCTGTCTCCATCTGCAAATGTACCAGAGATTGCAATGGTAATAATAACATTCCCACTAACATGGGTATCCCATATACAAAGTTATAATTAACACTCAAATACCAGACTATTGCTACAACAATGAGGGCTAGAAATGTTCCTCCCAATAGGGATAGAAACCAACTTAACCGCAGAATACCACGTAAACGTCCCCAGTCTTGTTTAACTTTATACTCTGAAATTAAACGCACAGATGTACGAGGTAAACCTAAACAAGCAGGGATTGCTAAAAGTAAAGCCCAAGAATTAACATATTCATAAATACCATATTCAGTTTGTCCCATCCATTGTGCTAGACAAATTTGCACTAAATAAGTTATCAATATATTACAAACTTGAATGCTTAGAGCTATGGTAGCATCTTTAGAAAATGCTTCTAAGAGAATATTCTTTTCGGGTTGATAAAGTGAAGATTCAGTCATATCAATTTTGGATTTTAGATGTTGGATTGACTCTATATGTATATAAGCTTGAACAATTTATTTTCCCTATCCTCTACTCCCTACCTCCTTTCTCATTTTATATAATACCCATGTTATACTCAGTTGTTTAAACAACTCACTTACTGAAATCTGACCATGAGATTCACTATCTAGTTCCCGAATGGAGATTTGTTGTATGACTAAAGATCAACCTCCTAAGAAAATGTTTTAAAAGTAGAAGAATATCGCAAAAAAGCTCACAAAGTATAAGCTGAAATTTGAAGATATCAGCACCTTGTGAACAAATGACTAAAGTATATTTTAGTAACTTGATATAAAATGGGAATTGATTCCAAAAGAGTTTCCATTAGCTCAACCGTGTGGTCGCTACAAAATTTAAGAATATATAGTAGTTCCCATGCTCGTGAGGTACAAAGTTTTTTAGTTTTAGGGAACAGAGAATAGGGAATAAATTGGTTTGTACTTCATGAGACTGGAAAACAATATATACAGTTAGAAGTACCATATCAACATGAAGTTGAAAAATTAAAAATTAAATACGGTTTCAGATAGATATTTATACCAATCTGAAACCTATTATTAAGATTTCCAGGAATTGAATAATTACCAATTAACTTTAGACATTAGTTAATTGAAGTTCGGGAATATCAGATACTGGAATATATCCCATTTTTTCCAAGTAATGTATTACCTTAACAACACTTTCATCAATACTTTCCTGTTCCGTATTACAAATAATTTCTGGATTTATAGGTTCTTCATAGGGGTCATCAATCCCTGTAAATCCTTTAATTTTTCCAGATCTAGCTTTGGCATATAAGCCTTTAACATCTCTATCTTCACAGGTTTCTAAAGATGCTTTGACATAAACTTCTACAAAATTTTCTGTCATTTGTCTTACCTTTTCTCTCGTTTCTCGATAGGGACTAATAGCAGAAACAATGGCAATTACTTGATAACGACTTAACAGACTGGCCACAAATCCAATGCGATGAACATTAATATCCCTGTCTTCTTTACTGAAACCTAAACCTTGGGAAAGATGAGTTCTCACCACATCTCCATCTAAAACTTCTACCTGACAACATCGTTTTTTTAACTCCAATTCTACCCCCTGAGAAACAGTGGTTTTACCAGCACCACTTAACCCTGTAAACCATAAAGTTAATCCAGAATATTTCATGTTAATTTCCTATTGTTTATTGTTTGAATGAACCCGACATTTGAGAATCAAAACTTAGTACAAGACTGATATTTAAGTTTTATTAGCATTGGTGCTTAAAACTCCATATATTTCCCCTAATCTCTACTTCCTACCTCCTTTCTCGTTTTATATAATACCTGTGCCATGCCACTGATTGTGGGGTGTTGAAACAACTCACCTACTGAAATTTGACTATGAGATTCACTACCTAATTCCCGAACGCAGATTTGTTGTATTTGCTGACAAATCCGAATCATGGCTAAAGAGCGACCTCCTAAGTCAAAGAAATTGGTATGGATACCAATTTTTTCTACACCGAGCACCCCTTGCCAAATAGCTGCAATAGTTTCTTCAATTTGGTTAGTAGGAGCTATATAAGCTATTTCGGGTTGGTGAACAGGTATATTAGTTTTGACTGACCTTAATAAGGGTAAGTCTAATAATTTTCGTTCTGGATCAGCGATAATATCTGTTAGCAAAATTTGAAAATTCTGGAGTATTTCTAAGATTGTAGATTCTTGGAACAGGTCTGTTTTGTAGCGAATTATTGCAATTAGCTGCTGCTGTTTCTCTTTCATAGAAAGGGATAAATCAAAATTAGAGATTCCTTCATTCATCTCCACTAAGTTTATGTTTACTTCTCCTAGTTTTTCAGGTAAACTGAGAACATTTTGTAAGGTAAACATAACTCGACTGAATATATTACTAGATATATTTACAGATGTTTCTAACTGTTGAAAAGATAAATGTTGAAATTCTTGTGCTTCTAAAGTAACTCGACTGACCCGACTGAGTAATTCCAAAAAACTGGGATTTTGTCCAAGATTAGTACGCAAAAGCACTAGATTACTAAAGTAGCCTATTAGTTTTTTGGTTTCATTTTGCTGACGACCAGCAATCGGTGAAGAGAGGATAATATCTTCTTGTCCTGAATATTGATAAAGTAACATCTGAAATCCTGCTAATAAAGTTACAAATAGAGAAACTCCTGCTTTGTGACTTAAAGTTTTCAGATTTTCAGTTAATTCTTGTGATAATGCTAGTGATTGAAATGCTCCTCGATAGCTAGATATTTGAGAGGATGAAAAATCAGTAGGTAATTGCAGTGGAGAAATATCACCACTTAATTGTTGTTTCCAATAGTTAATTTGAGCTTCCAGGACTTCACCTTGCAACCATTGTCGTTGTGATTGAGCAAAGTCTACATACTGAATAGGTAATTCCGAAAGAGGTGAGGGTTTTCCAGTACAAAAAGCTGTGTATAAAGTTGCTAATTCTCGCATCAATACAGTGTCTGACCAAATATCAGTTACAATATGATGAGTTATTCGCAAAATTAAGTTTTCTTCTGCTGATAAACACAACAGTTTGACCCGCAATAATGGACCCTCAATCAGGTTGAAAGGTTCTTGTGCTAATACAATTGCCAGTCGTCGAATTTCACTTTCCTGTTCTGAAGATGAAAGTTCTTGCAGATTGATTATTTGTAACTCAAAGGTGGGATTATTGGTAATGACCTGCACAGGTTGTCCATTCACTAAATTAAATGTAGTGCGGAGGATTTCATGTCGTCTAATTATTTCTATCCAACTTTGTTCTAAAGCAGTTATATTGAGTAAACCTTGGAGACGAAAAACTGCACGTAGATTATGAACAGGATTCCCAGGGTCTAATCTATCAATTAACCACAGTCTTTCTTGTGCAAAGGACAGAGGTAAATTTTGATTGCGAGGAACGGGTTGAATTGCAAAAGCTTGATTTTTTGACTTAATACTAGTTGTAATTGCTTTCCAAAAAGCAGGAGTTTTGGTACTGTTTACAGATTTTTCTGGCAAAGTGGGAAAATAACCACTGTTATGAAAATACTTCAGGTAAATAGTAATTAATTTTTTATCTACCAGAGGGCAAATAATTGATGTCCCTGCTAATCCTGCTAAAGTATAATGTGTATCAAACTCTGGTTTCTTTTTCGTGAGAAATGTGTCTGAAGAATCCAACAGCAATAATAAGGAGGAATAAAGATTATCATGGGGATATTTAGTAGCGTAATCCCTAATTGTCACTAAAAAATCATCATAACTAACTTTCTGCAAAGGATAACCAAAAGAGTCAATAACATCAAACCAATCATGCCAATTAATTTGCTGAGAATTTGTTAAATGAAATGTCTGATTTGAATATTTATCTAACAGGGATAAATGAACAACAGATTGACTTACATAATCAACTGGAACCAAATTTAGATCTGTTTCAATTATGGGGAACTTCTTTAAATTAATACATCCTTTCAGCAAAATACATAAAGCATCTTGGAAGTTACTATTAATTCCAGTTTGGCTATGTCCCATGATTCTTGAAGGTCTATAAATACAAGCAGGTAATCCTCTTAATTGCGCTGTCATTACTAACTGTTCTGCTACCCATTTACTTTGTCTATAACCCCCTGTCAGAGTCAATAATTCAGGTATATCTGCTTCTTTTACTGGTTGAAGTGGATTAAATGCAGAATTGAAAAAAATGCCTACCGTGGAAATAAAATGGACTGGTTTAGTTTGTGAAAGACTAGCTAAGTAAAGTACTTCTTGAGTACCTAAAACATTAGTAGGTTTTAAAGTTGAGTAAGGACAAGCAGAATTAACCCAAGCCCCATTGTGATAAATAATATCAATTTGATTGGCTAATTCATGAAAATGTTCTTTTGTCAGACCAAATAGAGGTTGAGCTAAATCTCCAACTACAGGAATAATTCGGGAACTTAGCTTTTCTTGCCAAAGGGAATAAAGTTGTAAATGCTTTTTAATTCGGTTTTGTCCCGATACAACATCACTACTACGAATTAGACAATAAATATCTGCTGTTGTTTTCTGGAGAAGTTCCTCTAGTAAATAAGCACCAAGAAAACCTGTTGCTCCTGTCAAAAAGATAGATTTAGGAGCTTTTAAATTTTTAGATAAGGGATTATTAAATTGAATGGAGGGATTTAAAACAGCCTCTGCTTGTAAGTTCAAGCTTTCAATAGTAGAATTGATCATATTTTTTTATAACTGTATTGTACTTAAATGTCGTATCCAGCTTCTTGGCAAAGTGGTTTGCAGTATTCAACCAAGTATTCAATACTTTCAGCATCTAATGAATCCTTCCACTTATCAATTTTGCCAGTTCTAAAAGTTCTGGCCGCAGGACTATAAATTTCTGTTAATTGAGAATAAATATTCTCATCAAAAGGAATTTTCAAATAATCAGCAATCTTTTTGACAACATTAATTTGCTTTTCAAAAGTTCCTCCACCTTGCTCACCAACCAAATCTTCAAAATTTGTAAATAAACAGTTTGGTTCATTTTTCCAAGCTAACATTGAACGATAAACTGCTGCAAAATTATTGATTTTTAGCCCAGCTTTTGGGGCATATCCTCCTTCTAAAACAAATTTTAATCGCTCTATTGAAGACATAATTTGCAAATCATCCTCTAAAAAATGCGAAGATGGCATTTTTCCTGTATCCAAAATAAATGGAATTGAAGAAGCAACTACTGCGCGAGGATCTCGAATGATAAATAAATGATGATATTTGATTTCGGATAAGACAGAACTTAAAACTGGAGTCCAGGGAATATGTCCCAAAATATATTTTTTTTCTGGTATGTTATCTAACCAATTCCGCAAGGTAGCTACATTGACATAACAAGGTGTTAATGCACCAATACTAATTTTTTCGTTACTGTATTCTGTGCTGGTTAGTTTTTCTTCATCGCTTAATTTTTTTCTCACCTCTCGATAATTTAAAAACCAAGGTATAGGGCTAGAATCATGATTTTCATGATCAAAATGCTCTTGATAACCCAAGATTTCTATAGCTTTAGCTAATAAATGAGTACCACTTTTAGGTAATGAGTTAATTAAGACTCGATAGGTAGGAAATGACATAGGGAGAAAAGAAGGAGTAGGGAATAGGGGAGAGGGAAGATTAGATAAACTTCCCCAGAAATTAACATTATTAACTAATACATACCCATCGGAGGTATTTCCTCAGAATCAATATGCACATCCAATACTGTTGGACCAGGGTAACTATAAATTGCCTCGAAATTCAACTTTTCTAAATCTTGAGCATGACGGATAATATAACTATTTGCTCCCATAGCTTTAGCCATTAAACTAAAATCTACTGTTGGTAAAGTAAATTCTAGAGGTTCTTTTCCTGTCTGTCGATGGCGATGTTTCACCATTCCATAACATTTATCATTTAAAATCACAAATATTATTGGCAACTTTTCTACAACCGCAACAGCTAGTTCATTTCCATGCATTAAAAAGCAACCATCACCAGTAAGACAAACAACTGGTGTGTTTTTGACTCCTAAAGCTGTACCAACTGCACTACCAATTCCCCAACCCATTGCTGCTGTTTCGATAGCTAAACGATAATTTTCTGGACATGGTGGAAATAAATAATGAATGCTCCAAGATAACCAGTTACCAATATCAACTTGAAACCGAGTTTCTGGAGGAAGATTTCTCAATAATGCACTAATTAACTGTTGTGGTTTAACACAGACTTTTGTATCTGTGTTTTGATAACTTTCTGGTTCTAAAACTTCAATTTGGCTAGGATAGTCTTGGAGTTTTTGATCATGATTGCGGTGAGGAAATAATAGTTTTGAATTCAAATCTAATTTCCCGTTACTTTGCATAGTTTCCAGTCGGGATATTAATTCCTTAAATATGGTCTTAATATCCCCTTGAATTTGCAATTGTGCCATAGAAGAACGGGCAAAATAAATATCTGAATTGTGAATATGTACCAATTTATTATTTAGTATTGCCTTATCCCATACCGATGTTTCCCATTGCCCCAAAGTAGCACCAACTGCTAATATTAAATCAACTGATTCATCAGTTAAAGCTTGACGTGCTGTTTTATGCCCAGCAAATCCAAATACCCCTCTAGCTAAGGGATGATAAGGATCTATACAAGATTTACCACTTTGAGTAGTCAGAATTAATGCATTAATTAATTCAGCAAATCTAATGATCTCCGTTACTCCTCCCCCACAGTCTTTACCAACTAATAAAACAACTTTACGTCCTTGAATTAATACCTTATATAGAGTTTGCCAAAGATTTTCTAATGCTGGTAAATTTAGAAATGATGTGGGTTGGGTAATTAGTTCAGATAAGTTGGGATAGGTAGTAGGTTCTGGAGCCGGAAGACGGGAAATATCTACAGGAATACTCAAATGAACAGGTCCTTTAGGTGAACCGAAAGCCGTTTTTAGTGCGGTAAATAATTTTCTCTCTAGTTGATTAGCATGAGTAACTAAACTATTGTAGCGGGTACAATGCTTTAGCATAGCTACAGTATCTATAGTGTCAGGAGAAGATTCTTGAAACGCTCCCCAGCCAAAATGTGATAAAATCGTTTGTGCTGTAATCACTAATAAAGGAGTACATTCCGCATAGGCAGACGCTATTCCTGTAATTAAATTTGTTGTCCCTGGTCCTGTTGTCGCACAGCACACACCAATTTTACCAGTCTCACGAGCATAACCGTCAGCCATAAAAGCTGCTCCAGTTTCATGACTAGTCAAAATAGCCCGTGGACCTCCTCTTTTTTCGGAGCGTGCTAAGGCCTCATATAAAGGACTATTATGACCACCTGGTATACCAAACACATATTCTATGCCGAGCAATTCTAAGTATTCTACAATTAAATCGCTTAGTGTTCTGTGTTCTTGTTGATTATTGACTATGGATTTGTTTTCTAACGGGATTATTGTTGTCATAATTTATTTCTATGATTTTTTGGGAACATATTTGTGTAGACACAAAGTAAGGAGTAGCAATGCTATATAGCTAAAGGTGTTTTGTGGTTAAACAAGTTTTGTTTGGAGTCGGAATCATATCCATCAAATGTATAACCAAATAACTCAATATCCTCTTGAAAATATTCTTCAACTATTTTTTTAGTTGACTCGGTATAATATAATCTATAATCTCGATGTACTGAATTATTCAAATAGGGTAAAGAGGCTTTGATATTGAGAGTCTGACAAATATATTGGAAGTCCTGCTCTAAATTTTCATATCTACCAATAAAGTCAACAATCAATTTACCATCGACATCAGTGATAATCTCTTTTTGTAACTTAGTCGCTCCTTTAGGAAATGGATTTTTTGTCTTGATTACCCACTCTAGATATTCCTCAAACCCTGTCATTGATTTTACAAGTTGATGTCTAATATGGGTTTCTTCTTTGAGAATAAAATGATAATAGGATACTTGCCAATCCCAAGGATTTCTTACAAAAGCAAACTTATAGAAATTGTTATATATTTCCACAGGTAGTTCTTTTTTTGCATCTTTTGCTTTCGCGTGCCACAGAGAAGATTTCCACATTTCATATAGGGGGTTAATACTATCCCCTAATTTCTCCTGTGGTCGATTAATTTTAAATTTTTCTGGTTCTTTTGCATAGTCTTTAAGAGCATCTCTAATACTTGTGCCAGCCGCTTTCGTAACATGAAAGAAAATGAATTGATGTTCGTAAGATATGAGCATAAAATTATGGTTTCAATTATGCAGGATTTTCCTATTCCTAATTTTTAGACAAAATAGCTTTCGGGAAATTTTTCTGTAATAATCATTATAGGCTGACGATTAGAAAATACTCGATAAGTCCGAGACAGTATTTTATCTTCTTTTTTAATCTTGAAGTAATTTGATAAATCCCCTGCTCTTTCTCTAGCTGAATCAATGATTTCTTTAAATGTTTCTACTCGATGTTCTAACCAAAGTCTTCCAATTGATTCTTGAGATTTTAGTAATCTTTCTCTAAATATTTCATCTAGTCTAGATGGAACAATCACAGACTCAGCATAAATCCAATTTCTTCTACTAATTTTACCCTGAAGTAAGATTTTTCTTTCAATTACGTCATCACCAGTTTTTAGGTCTAATGCGTGAATCGGTTGGGCAGTTAATACAGGTTTTTCAGATAATTTAATAATCTGAATTTTTTCCATTAAATAAGATTCTAATATCTCAGTTAACGTACCATCTGTTGTCAAAATAATTCTTTGAAATGTGCTGAGTTTTGATGGCTCTAAGTGATTGTTAGTCAACAATTCTTCTAAATCTGCTTCTATTCCGTTCAATTCTTGAGTTTGCATCTGGTTTAATTTTCCTTGGTATTATACATTTATGAGATCTTGTTTTTTAATCGAGTCAATAGGGGTTCTAAACCAGGTAATACTGCCTCAATTTCTTTTTCATTTTTGCGCCATTTATCTGGTGATGGTTCAGACAAAGTTCTTCTAGCTACAGGCAGAGATTGAGATAAAATTTCTTCGATATGTTTATCCCAGCGCAATTGGGCAAATTCAGCGATTTGGCTGATGGTTTTTTTCGGATCTTGAATTAGGTCATAGTAGTTGACTAGATGCCAGGATTTTTGGGGCAGGGTTTCTAAATCATCTAAAATATAAGCATTAGCAGTATACCACTGATGGGCAGCAATTTCTACTATAGAAGCTTCCTGCAAAGATTCCCATCCAGGAGTCAGGAGAAAACACCATTGACGATAAGGCCAACCAGAAAGAAATTGGTATGAGGGAAAACGTTGCGACCTCCATCCTTCCATCAAACTACTGATATTTTCTCGCGGTTCTCGATACAGGTAGACAAACAATGCTTCTGGAAATACAGTTTTCAAAAAAGGAATTCGCAGCGCATTTTTAGGGGTTTTTTCGAGAAATCGAATGATGGGAAGACGCTCGTTAATGGGAAAATTTAGGTATCCTTGTGCTTCTCTATCTTGTAGTTGTCTGGTGAATCGCTCTGTTAAAATTGTCGGTATATGAGGTAGCACATCATCTTGGGTCAAGCGGTTAGAACTAAAATTTTGTGCTGCTGGATGTAGTTCGGGAATCCCTTCTATAATTTCATGACTTTCATCTCCAATTGTCCATAAGTCAGGAAACTGAGCTAAAGTTTCAAATAACAGGGTACTACCTGCTCTTGGGGCAGAGACAATAAAGATTGGTTTGGTAAATTTCGGGAGGGGAAAATTTTCTTTGAGTAATTCTAAATCAATTAACTTTTGTACTATGTCGGCTATTTGAGTTTCTGTAGTCTCCCATTCTGAAGGTAAACAATGTTGTATTTCCTCTAAAGTTGAGGGTGATGTAAATAATTGCAAAACCTGCAAATGTTTAGGTAATGTGAGTAGACGCTGATAACTTTTTTGTAGTTCCAGATTTTCTACAACTTGATAGCAAGCATTTCTATTCAGTTGTGGTTTAGCTTTAAGTTTATTTCTCGCTAACAACAATTGCTTACTAGATAATTGTCTACTAGAAGATTTAGATGTTGATAACATCGAAGTAATTGTACTAATGGCGTTCCTACTCTCTAATTGTGGTAATCTTATTGTCTCCTCAAAGTTGAGAATTAAATTTCGGTAAGTCAATTCTCCAGAATATTGGTTACCAAATCGGGAAAAGGCTTTTTCCCAATTGCGTCTAAATTCCTGAATACCTGTACTCAGTTTTTGTAACTCCTGAGGAGATATCTGGGAGTTTTCTAGTTCTGAAAGTATTTCGGTGGTGAGTTTGCCAATTTCTGCTGGGGTCAATATCTGTAAACCATCAGGTTTCCAGGTCGGTTGACTATCACGATTTGGTAAGTAGGAAACGTCATCAGATACAATCATGTTGAACAAACTCCCTAATTCATGCTCTTAATATAATCTGCCAAAGTTTGTCCTACATAATCTCCATAGAGAATACCTTTTGCAGTTAATTCTATATGTTGTTGAGATATGGTGATAAAATCTTCTCTTTGGAGTTTGGTCAATAAGTCAGAACATAGAAATTCTAATCTGAAACCATGTCTTTTTTGAAACTTTTTCAAATCTAGACGCAGTAGTTTCATACCTAGTAACACATCCCGCACCATCAGATCCAAACCAGTGAAGCGGTATCCACGAGCTAGTGGTAGTTCTCCAGCAGCAATCATTGCTGAGTATTTATCTGTATCGCTACTGTTTTGGAGAATGGAATCTTCTAAACAACCAAAGGCCGAAACTCCTAAACCATAGAAATCCATTCCCTGCCAAATGTTAGCAATATATTCACTGCGATCGCTATTATTTTTGGTATAGGTAAAATAGCTCCAAGGTTGATAATTAGCTTGTGCAAATCTGTCCATTGCATACTGCATAAATTGTATTTCTTGTTCATCTGATGGTAGATGAACAACTTCTTCTCGAACACCAAGTTTATAAACTTCTGTGTTCGCAAATGCTTCCATTTTATAAACAGTGATGCTTTCTACTCCTGTATTAATCGCACATTCTAGGCTATTGCGCCAAGTTTCATTAGTTTCTCCTGCTAATCCACTCAACAAATCAATATTAATTGCCCATTTACCTTGACCTGCTTTCTGGGCAATCTCTATAGCTCTGTAAGCTTGTTTCTCGTCGTGTCCTCTACCGCTCAATTTAATTACTTTATCGTCAAAAGATTGTACACCCATGCTCAGACGATTTACTCCCAATTGAGCTAAGACTTCCATCTTAGATTTGGAAATTGTCAATGGTTCACCTTCAACAGAAAATTGTTTTTTGTCTCCAAAAAACTTGAAGTTTTCCTCTAAAGCTTCGACGATTTGGACAAATTGTGACTCTACTAATAAAGTAGGAGTTCCCCCACCGAAATAAACCGCGTGAATTGGTCTATTACTAAGTTGGAAACGTTCCGCAGCCATTTTAATTTCTTGGCAAAGATAATCAACATATCCTTGCACTTCTGGTCTTTCTTTTAAATCAATAGTTTTGTAGTAACAGAAGGAGCATCTTTGAGTACAAAAAGGAATATGGACATAAAGGCAGATTGGCTGCGGTTTCAATCTTTCGTCTAAAGCTTCCTTCTTCCACTGCTTAAAGGGTGGATAGTTAGGAGTTAAAGTGAGACGCTGGGGATGAAGTTCTGTGGTGTTAAGTTCAGCAACTAAAGTCATAACTTTTTTCTGCAGGTTTTTAAACGTTCGTATGTTCTTAATTCAACTAGATCACAAAATATCTTCAACAAAGAATTCTGTTGTTTGCTAAATTTGTTGAATCCGTCAAGATTCCATTTTTTTAGCAATAAATTCAGCCAATACTTGTAAATTACTGAATGAGGCCAGATTTAGCTCAGAATCAGAAAAACTAATAGAAAAATGATTCTCCATTAAAGATATTAACTCAACAGTGGCAATAGAATCAAAGCCTAAACCATCCTCAAATAATGGTAAATTTTCATCAATTTCTTCAGCCTGGAGATTGACATCCAGTTCTTCAGCAATAATTTTTTTCAACTTATCTACTACAGTAGCAGACATAGTAATTATCTCCTAACTAAATTTGTGAAATCTGTTTTGTTGCCTATGGCAATAAGCGTTTGTCGATCTACTTTACCATTAGATAATAAAGGCAAAGACGGCAGAAGCAATATGTGTTCAGGAATTGCCCTTTTAGGTAATAGCTGAAAACAGGAAGCCCGGATCTCTTTTTCTGACAACTGACTATTTTTAGTAAGAACACAGTATGCAATCAGTCCTTTCCCCCGTTGACTGTCTCCTTGTGCTTCAACTACTACCGCTTCTATACCCGGAATAGTCTGAATTGCCTTTTCTACATCTGAGAATATCACCAAAAGACCATCTCGGTTCACACTGCGATCAGAGCGGCTTAAAACTTCTAAATAACCATCTGAACTAATCCGACCCAAATCTTTAGTACAAAACCAATTACAATCTACATTTTCATATATGGGTTTTCCATCCCGATCAATATAGGCCTCAAAGCCATATTCATGCTGACACCAAAGTTCACCCACATCATTGTTCTCATTGGTAAATTCTCCTTGATTTTGTTCCACCCGCATCCGTACACCTGACACAGGTAAACCTAACTTTTGGATACGAACTTCTAAAGGTGCTTCTGGACTAGCTGCTGCCATTACCCCCATTTCTGTACTACCGTATAGTCTTACCAAGCAACCAAACTGAGATTCATACTTTATAAAAGTATCCTCTTTCATGGTGTCACCAGCGGCTACTGTGAAGTTATATGGTCGAGAAGATTTACGCCCTTTCAGTAAAGTTTCACAAAAAACTGGAGTCATAAAAGCTACATTAGGATTAAATTCTTGCTCTCTTTGCAGATAGCGTAACAAATTAGCTCCCTTTTGTAAATCAATACAAGCTCCTACGGACACACTGGGGAGAAAAGCTGCACCTAAACCATACATATGATACAGTGGTACTGGTATTGCTACCCTAGCATCACTAGTCAGATTTAGTCTTTGTCCACAGTTTAAAGCATTTTGCCATACTTTAGCGTGGGAATGAACTACAAGCTTAGGAATTCCTGTACTTCCTGATGTGCGGAGATAAAGTTTTGCGGTCTTATCATCCTCTTTTTGAGCGTGATTATTCCATTCTGGATTTTCATGAATGAATATAAAAGATTCTGGCTGCTCCCAATTAATTACTTCCCCTTGATTAGTCAGGCTTTCAGGGATAATCCGATAACGGCAAAATGGGGGAACAGATTGCTGTAAGTTTTGTGGTGAGGCTGTTTTAACTTCCTTAGGAACTAATAAAAAACTATAACCAGCCTCTAATAAATATAACAATGTTAAAGCACTAGTTAAAGAATTTTCACACTCCAAAACTAAACAATCTTTGGTACTAACATCCTGCTGGGCAAAGAAATTTTTTAGATGTACAAAGATATTTTTAATATCTTTGTATGAGCAGGAAAGTAGTCCATCCGTTATAACGTTTTCCGGTTTTGAGTTTAAGGATTCCAGGTCTTGAATTAGCAACATAATGATTTATTCCCCAGCAAAGTCCATTTGTATATTTAGACATATTGACTGTATTTATCCATTTTGGTACAAGTTATTGTCATAACTCATGCTTAGTATTTTTTATACTAATGACACTTAGGGAATTTGCGATTAACCATAGATTGCACCCGCTCAATGGATCTAGAAAGTTAAATGTGCCTTTTGGCTGCGAAAAGCAGCACATTGCCAAAAAAGCAGTTTCTTTAGCACTGAAAAACATGATACAGACTATATCAAATATTGTCAATTTTTTTTTAAAGAGTTGACACATAAAAATTTTTGATATACCATCAGTGCCAGGGTAATAAAAAAACAACAAATTAGGAGTTATCCGAATATGACCTCTGGAATAGGTAGCTTACCGACAAAACCCAACATTGTAATTTTACTGAACGACCAAGATAGTGCTGCAGTAGCAGAAACTTGGCCACAAAGCTTTGAGGAGGAAAACTTACCAGCACTAAAGCGTCTAAAACAAAATGGCTTAAACTTCAAAAAAGCATTTATTGGTTCTGCCGCTTGTTCACCTAGTCGAGCTTGTTTTCTTACTAGTACTTATCCCCAAGAAAATGGCGTTTTACAAACTCTAGGAGATGTAAAATCAGATGACCGTGTGAGCGCTGTTAGTACCCCTGTTGGTTTCGCTCAAAGTGTTCTCCGTCCTACCCAGCTTAACCTGGGTCATATGCTTAAAGCTGCTGGATATAAAGTTTACTGGAAAGGCAAGTGGCACTTGAGCCACCCCGTCAATGGTACTAATACCTGGACTGATGAAGACGTTAAGTTTATGAAAGAAGCTTACGGCTTTGATGGATGGAATCCTAGTGATGCAGGTATTACCAAAATCGACCCTCAATTATTTGGAAAAGGTTTGTGCTTACATGACATCCGCTTTTTGGAAGGCAATAAAAATGCCTGTGTTCAAGATGCTGATAAAACCAAGGCTTGTAAACAACCTTTAGTAGATGCAGAAAGTATTCTGGAATTTATTGAGAGATATAATCCTGAAGACGGTCCTTTTTGTCTGATTGTATCTTTAGTTAATCCTCATGATATTCACTCTGCTCCTCACTTTGAGCCAGAAGCAGGATATGACGAGGAAGAGTTTCGCCATTTTAACCTTCCCGTACCTGCAAATGTAGAGGAAGATTTATCAAGTAAACCAGAAGTCCATGAAATCAGAAGACAAGGGGCTAGAGTTGGTGATGCTAATGTTTCTAAAAGACTAGCAAAAGAAGCAAAAGAGAAACTAGCAAAAGCAAATACTACTGGACTGACTCAAACAGAAATTGATAAGCTCAAACAAGAGGCTGCAGAGTTAGAAAAGAAATCCAAACGAGTAGTATTTGGAGAAGCAAAGAGTAATGCTGAGATTCCAGAATCTCGACAACTATTTGTGAACTTCTATGGCTATTTGAAGAAGATCGTAGACGAGCAAATGAATAGAGTTCTCGAAGCGATGGATGAGAAGGGTTTGCTTGCAAATACTTTAGTCGTAAGGACTTCTGATCATGGTGAGATGTGTCTTGCTCATGGACAAAGAGAAAAGAATTACTTTGCTTATGAAGAAGTAATGCGCGTTCCTTTGGTCTTCTCTCATCCCACACTATTTCCCACACCACGGGAAACCAATGTTTTAGCTAGTAGCCTTGATGTCTTACCAACTTTAGCGCGTATTGTTGGTGTCTATGATATGTTCAAGTATGCGTTTAAAGGATCTGATCTCACACCTTTATTTATAGATCCTGAAGCAAAAATTACCTGGTCTTTTGACTCAGAAACAGAGCGGGACTCGATTCATTACGCTAGTGATGATGGTTTCTTACCAGATCGTTTTCAATATACTCCTATTTACATCCGCACTGTCCGCACTGATAACTGGAAGTATTCAGTTTACTTTAATAGGTTAGGGAACAGATTTGAGTACGAGCTGTACAATTTAGAAAATGATCCTCAGGAAAATAACAATCTGGTTGGTGTAGCTAGATATTTTGACAAACAACAAGAGTTACATACCAAGTTACAAACATTAATGATCAAAATGGGGACTGTACCTACTCCCTATTGGATATATACAGAAGCAATGCAGAAAACTTCATTTGTACCGCCACAATACTGGCCTACAAGTCCTGAAGCTGTATTGGGTGGTAGAATGCAGTACGAAGCTAATAAAGCTCAACAAAAATTCAGACGTTCAACCCTAATTCAATCCCAGGTGAACCAAGTATCTCCTGATTTGTGGTGGGTTGGATAAAACCGAGAAAACTGCCCATTGAGATAGTGAAGTCATTGTAGAAATTGCTGAGGGTAGAATGATTTCTGCACCTACTCTCAGATTTCTACAAAGTTTCTAAAATTACATCAACGATTAAATTTTGGTGAGAAAACATGAAAAAAATTGCGGGGATTTTGTCATTACTTCTGTGTTTAGCAACATTTTTTATGACTCCATCAGCTCTAGCTGACGTATCTCCAGTTCCAGTAATAACCTCATCTCCAGTATCTGTACCAGTTCTAGATGAAAACGATCCTATCTGGAAACTAAGTTCACCAACTTTTACATCTCAGGGAGGTACTGTATATCACGGTTATGTTATTAATCCCAAACTTTGGAATCTCACAACCGGAACGGGATCACGGAAATTTGTGACTCATGTTTACTTTGAAGAACCCTATCAAAATATACCTACAGTCACTGTTTCTCTAACTGGATTAGATACAAATAATCTAGCCAATCAACGCATTGTGGTTAAACCTATTAATATCACCCTAACTGGATTCGATTTAGAATTTAGCACTTGGGCTGATAGCGGAGTTTATTCAGTTTGGTCAAATTGGACTGCTTTTGGCAATAATGCTTGATAGAAAATTTAGCTAATCTGCTGAAGACAATAATTTTTGTTTGGAGAAAAGAATGAAGAAGATACTGTGCTTTTTGTCCCTAATTCTCTGTTTGACAACATTTTTCATTTCACCATCAGCTCAAGCTCAAACTAGTGAACTCAACCTCCAAAATGTTAAGGAATTTAAAGTTCAGGGGGGAGCATTAGTTAATGGTTATTCTGCTAACCCTGAAAAATGGAATCTTTTAACTGGTACTGGAAATCGTGAATTTACCAGTCACGTTGATTTTAAAGAAGCCTATGCCCAAAAACCAGTTGTTGTGTTAGCAATTTCTGGTTTAGACGTATTAAATGCTGCCAATAATCGAATTACAGCTACAGCTACAAACGTTACTCCAACAGGATTTGATATCAATTACAAAACCTGGGCAGATAGCCAGATTTGGTCGGTATTTTTGAATTGGACTGCATTTGGTGGTAAATAAAAAAATTTACAACCTATCTAGTAAAACAATAGATATTGGGAAGAACAATGAAGAAAATTGCTTGGCTTTTGTCTTTAATTTTGTGTGTTGCTACTTTGATGATTTGTCCGCCAGCACAAGCTGCCCAAGAGTGGGAAATGATTTCACCCTATTTGCGATTTCAAGGTGGTAATCTCTATTACGGTGCCTATGAAAATGGACAAACATGGACTCTTAATCAAGGAACTGGAGAGCGGAAGTATACCAGCCATATTGATTTTAAAGATTCCTATGTTATTCCTCCCAATGTGATTGTTTCACTGACTGGGATAGATGGGGATAATAAAGCTAATAGTCGCATTAATGTTGTGGCTACAAATGTAACAGAAACAGGATTTGATATAGAATACAAAACCTGGGCAGATACCAAAATTACTTCAATTTGGTCAAGTTGGACTGCATTAGGCGAGTAATATTCTTTCTTGATTGTAATAGTCTTAGAGGATGTTTGAAAAGTCGGACAGGTTCTAGACTGATGAAAAATCAAGGCTAATGGAATCACGTATTCTTGGTCCAGTAAATGACAGGCCATGGCTAACATGGCCACAATGATCTAGTTAAACTGACCGAAAAAAGTCGGATACCAGCCCCGTCCTTTTAGGACGGGTTTATAGTAAACTAGGTATAGTCGCAATAGGGTATTGGGAGACTATAAACGGACACTCCAGACTGGACAGATTTTCGGTAGCATCGGTCAATGGAGTGTCAAGTAATCCTCGCTCATGAAAGGACGAGGAGGTATGTCAAATTGTTGCTACATTTATTTCTGGTAGGAAGCACTGCAATAGTGTTATGATGTGTAAATTGGGCTGTTTATGATTTTTGAGTTTTTGTTTTAGAAGACAATAACTCCACTTTATCAGCCCTCTTTTCATCCTATTTTTTTAGCAAAGGTATTGACAAGGTTAGTAAAAATGGAACAAGCAGAATCACACGTTTTTTATGCAGCCGGTTGGCATAAATCTTATCCAGTAGCAGAATATGGTCAAGGCATATATTTATATGATTCAGATGGTAAACAGTATTTAGATGCCATTGGTGGTACTCATGTTATTTCCATAGGACATGGTGTAGCGGAAGTAGCTGATGCTATAGCAGAACAAGCTCGTAAACTCTGCTTTGTTCATAAAGCCCAATTTACCAGTGAGGCCCAGGAACGTTTGGCTGATATGGTAGCAGCAATGGCCCCAGAGGACATGGATCGTGTAGCTTTTGTAACTGGGGGATCAACAGCTAATGAAATAGCTTTCCAAATGGCCCAACATTATCATCGAGAAAGAGGAAACCCTGGCAAGTATAAAATGATTGCGCGTTGGCATAGTTATCACGGGAGAACTATTGCTACTGTAGCCATGTCTGGTAGTCTCTTTGTGCGACGTGATTTGCCTCCTTTTGACTTACTCAACTTTCCGCATATTCAACCACCACACTGTTATCAATGTCCATATGGTTTGACTTATCCTAGTTGCCAACTAGCTTGTGCAAACGAATTAGCTAGAACTATTGAACAGGAAGGACCAGATACTATAGCTGCTTTCATAGCTGAACCTATTATTGGTGGGGCTGGCAGTGCTATTGTACCACCACCGGGTTATTATGAAAAAATTCGGGAAATATGTGATTTTTATGACATCTTGTTTATCTCTGAGGAAGTGATCACGGGTTTTGGTCGAACAGGTAAAAATTTTGGGATTCAACACTGGAACGCTATACCAGACATTATTACTGCAACTAAAGGTTTAAGTAGTGGATATGCCCCTATAGGAGCGGTTATTCTGCACAAGCGTGTTTATGAGACTTTTACAAAGAGTAAGAGAAACGGATTACCTGCATTTTTAACCTATTCTGGACATCCCATCAGTTGTGCTGCTGCTTTAGCTGTGCAAAAATACATTCTCAAGCATAATCTCATTGAGCAATGTGCAGTTATGGGTAGGTACTTAAAAAAAGAGTTGCAAAAACTGGCTGATAGAGAGCCTCTAATTGGGGATGTTCGTGGAGAAGGTTTATTGTTGGGACTGGAGTTTGTTAAGAATCGGGAAACTCATCAACCTTTTGAGCGATCGCTACATATTTCGGAAACAGTTGTCCAACAAGGTTTTAAAAATGGGTTAATCCTCAGAGGTAGATTTGGTACTGGTATTAGATCAGATGGAGATCACATTTTAATTTCTCCACCCTTTATCATTACAGAGAGTCAATGTGATGAAATTGTTACTCAGTTAGAATTAACTATTAAACAGGTGAGAGAGTCTTTAAGTCTAGTGTGTGTCTAGTTTAATTTTGGGGAGGTTTAAATTTCTAGGGGATGGAAAAATCTTTCCCCTAAAATGACCGCAAATAAGTATACAAGCCCCTCTATCTTGATTCTGCATATATTCCTTTAATATTTTTAGTGGTGCAAGCCTAGGGCATAGCAAAATAAGTAGAATGCATAAAAAATAAAGGTCTTTAGTATATTATCAGAAAATCTGAATAATGTCTTTATATAAATCACATCTGCGGGATCAGAATTGAAAGAACTAAAACATTTTTTAACCTTTTCCAGTTCACGCAAAGCTATAATATGAACGTAATTATGCGTTAATTGACTCCTCGCTTAAATTGGACATTTATCAATTATTAGTTGGTCATTTTTTATTTACTCTAATGAAAACTGACCCAGAGTGGTTACACAAACAAACTATTAGTAGTCTTAATTGGTTGGCAAAAACCAGCTATTATCCGGCTAATAATTGTTTAAATCATCTGCTGTACCAATCTTTATCTCTCCAAGATCTACGACTAGAACAAACTATACTAGGAATGAAATTTCCTAATCCGTTAGGTTTAGCTGCTGGATTTGACAAAGACGGCGTTGGTGCTACTTTGTGGCATAATTTTGGATTTGGTTTTGCAGAATTGGGTACTGTTACTTACCACCCCCAACCGGGAAATCCTCCCCCACGGTTATTTCGTTTACCTTTGGATCAAGCAGCACTTAACCGGATGGGTTTTAATAATGCTGGTGCTGTGGCTATAGCTGCAAGACTAAGGGAGGGGAAAGAAAACTTGAATTATCCAATAACTATACCTATAGGCATAAATTTAGGTAAATCCAAGATAACAGCTTTAGAATCAGCAGCCCAGGATTATCTAAAGAGTTTGCAGTTACTAAAGGATTTAGGTGATTACTTTGTAGTTAATGTTTCCTCTCCCAACACTCCAGGATTGCGATCGCTCCAGGATGCTACTATGCTCAGTCAAATACTAGATGTACTGCAACAGGAAAATAGCACTAATAAACCCATATTTGTGAAAATAGCCCCCGATTTAGAATGGGAAGCAATAGCCGACATTATTAGTCTAGCTAAAACTTACCAAATTGCCGGGTTAATTGCCACCAACACCACTATTAGCCGAGAAGGACTAAAAACCCAAATCATTGAAAAAACAGGTAAATCTCCCCAAGAGGAAGCGGGGGGAATTAGCGGAAAACCAGTGCGAGATCGGTCTACAGAAGTAATTCGCTTTATTTACGCACAAACCCATGGAAAAATGCCAATAATTGGTGTAGGGGGAATATTTACCGCAGAGGATGCTTGGGAAAAAATTACAGCGGGGGCTTGTCTCATTCAAACCTATACAGGCTGGATTTATCAAGGACCAATGATGGTACGCCGCATCCTTGCTGGTTTATTAACCAAACTAGAAGAAAACGGCCTAACATCCATCAGTCAAGCAATAGGGATGAATAATAGGTAATTCGATTTTATACTGGATTCTGGATTATCAGGAATTAACTCCAAGCTAAAATCCCAAAAAATTTTTTCCTTCTTACCTATTCCTGAATTGGGAAAAACTCCTTAGACCTACGAGAATAAGACCAAGCAATACCATCAGGATCACGACTACGACACCAATCAGCAAAATCTGGGTCATTGCGTCGTTTGTAAACCGTACTGGAATAGACATTTAGCCGTTTAGCTAATTCAGATTGAATCAGCGAACCAAAAACTAACTGTGCTTCTAGAGGTTTTTTAGCTTCCTCATGATTTGTTGCCGGCAAAGATTTAGATTCAGGGTGTGCCTCCTCCTGGGGTATTGAGGTCGGTGCAGCTAAAAAAGAACGAGCAACTTTAGTAACTGGTTGAGCCGGAAATTCTTCCAAGGATTCACTACTATCAAAAATATCGCCGAGAATACTGGCATTAATAAAGTAGTAAGATTGATCCTCATTTTCAGAATTTAGTACACTGGCACCAAATTCCCTGGCTTTACCATCTAAATAACGTTTGGCCGCATCTCCCGAAAAATTACCCTTAATTGCCAAATCCATCGGTGTAATTTTTCCCTGGTTTTCCTGAATTAACTCATAGAAAAGTGGGTTAACTTGGTTACACCACTTTTCCCATCGAGATTGCTGCCAAAGATTGAAAGCCATTAACAGCAATAAGATTACCAGTAAAACTCTCCAGGTACTGACCAAGAAAACAATCAAAAACGATATCGGCAAAATTAGAACCAGAAAACTTTTGCCTGAGCTTTCTATGGTTTTTCCATTCATGCTGATTTTTGCTAAGTTAATTTCTAGAAAATAATATTTCTATTTTGGCAAAAATTTGCACATTTATTTGTATCTTTTGGCAAAAATATCGGCAATTATTTGGCAAAAGCTACGTAATTAAAAGAAAAGTAACAGATAAGACCAAGATAATCGTAGAAAATTCCGGTACAGCGAGATTTTTGCCAAAATCAAATGGGAGTCCCAGACAATAAATCAGCGTGTGGTCAAATTAGCTTCATAAACATTAAAATTAGAGAATGATAGACCCTTAGATATGCTTGTAACCAATCACAAATCACCAAAATATGAAGATACCTGGATTTCCTGGTGACAAAGATAAAAAGGCAACTTCCCCACGACGAAAATCCTATGCTTTAATTCCCCCATTAGTGCTTTGGCATCCCTGGTGGCATCAATTTACGGATTGGATGGTGATATTGGGAACAGTGCTATTATGTTTACTTATGTTACCAACTCGGTTCCCTGGTTTAGAACTATTAAGCATAAGTCCCAACTGGCTACTGATTTGGGTAGTGGCTTGGAGCGTCAATCGCTCAGTATTTTCCGGTATACTAGCCGGGATAATTTTAGGGCTATTGCAAGATGCAATGACATCACCTCATCCGACTCATGCCTTGAGTTTGGGGATAGTCGGGATGTTAACAGCACTAATTCAAAAACATAGGTTTATTCAAGAAGACTTTATTTCTATTGCTTTAATTGTATTTGGAATGGTTGCGGTGGCAGACACCATTTTTGCTGTGCAGTTATCTTTAGAAGGAAATCGTTATCTAGAGAGCATTTGGACATATTACCAGCGTGCCACCTTGACCTCGGCAATTCTCAGTAGTTTGTGGGCACCTGTAGTTTATTATCCTCTTAGTCGCTGGTGGCAGCAAATCAAATTAATTCGTAACTCATAAGTCAAATGGATAATTCCCCAGGGTTCTCTCCCACACCTGCATCTTTACCCCAAGATTCTCAAATTGTAGAACAGCCTCTAGTTAATGACATAAATGAATTTGACTCTCTCATAATGCTACGCTGTCTGGAATTAGCTCGCACTGCCTTGGGGCGTACCTCCCCAAATCCATTAGTCGGAGCGGTAGTAGTCCAAAATGGCCAGATTCTAGGAGAGGGGTTTCATCCTTGTGCTGGTGAACCCCATGCAGAAGTTTTTGCACTTAGAGCCGCAGGAGCAGGAGCGCGGGGAAGTACTGTGTATGTGAATCTTGAACCTTGTAACCACTACGGACGAACTCCTCCCTGTTCCGAGGGATTAATCAATGCTGGTGTGTCTAAAGTGGTGGTGGGAATGGTTGATCCTAATCCCTTAGTAGCAGGTCGCGGGATTGCACGGTTACGGGACGCTGGTATAGAAGTGGTAGTTGGTGTAGAGGAGGCAGCTTGTCGGCGATTAAATGAAGGTTTTATTCATCGTATTCTCTATCAACGACCTTTAGGGATTTTGAAATATGCTATGACTTTAGATGGCAAAATTGCCACTACTACTGGTCATAGTGCTTGGATAACAAATAAAGATGCCCGCACTCAAGTACACTGTCTCCGCGCCGCTTGTGATGCTGTCATTGTTGGTGGTAATACAGTTAGAAAAGATAACCCGTATTTAACTAGCCATCAAGTGGAGGCTCATAATCCCCTGCGAGTGGTGATGAGTCGTAGTCTAAATTTACCAGAACAAGCTCGGCTATGGGATACTCAGGAAGCTGCAACTTTAGTTTTAACTCAAGTTGGTAGTTCACAGACTTTTCAGAAAATGCTGTGGGAAAAAGGGGTGGAAGTGCTGGAATTTAGCTCACTGACACCAGAAACAGTAATGACTCATTTATATGAGCGCGGTTTTTGCAGCGTGCTATGGGAATGTGGAGGGGTTTTGGCCGCTAATGCTATCGCTCAAGGGGCAGTCCAAAAAATTATGGCATTTATCGCCCCCAAAATTATTGGTGGTGATCATGCTCCTACACCTGTAGGGGATTTAGGTTTCACCAATATGACTGAGGCGTTAACTTTAGAGCGGTTAAGTTGGCGTGTTATCGGTGATGATTGCTTAGTTGAAGGTTATTTACCACGAGTAATTAATTAAATAAGTAGCATGGATACTCAACTATGATTGTTGGCGTTCATAAGCTAAATCACGAATCAGACTCAGCCGAGATTGAATATAGCCACAGAGGAAATCAATTTCACTGGCATCTAAAAAGGCTTGATTAGTTATTTGTTTAACCAACCACTGTACTAAACTAGCATCATCAAGCTGTAGCAGGGTTACTGTATGTGTATCTTCAACTATAGACCAAAACTGACGCATGATTGTGGGAGTCATTAGACCTCTATTTATCATTAAATTAGTTCTTTTTACATTACACAATTCTGATATTAATTGACTGTACAAATCTACAACTAGATATAACTATTATTAAAAATTTAATAAGTAACGGAATATGTTACTTAAAATCAAGAAATGTCAAGTTATATGAATTAAGCCAAAAGTCAGGATTCAAAAGGAAAAATGTTTTGTGGAGGAAGTTTGATCATCAATTCCAGTTCATAATTAACTTAGTGGTTGCCATAACAAAAATTTACTTTCCTCAACAAAGCTTATAAAAAAAATAGACGATTTTGCCTCCGGCCTCTTGCTTCTTGCCTATTCCCCACTATATAATTTTGGCAAATGAGATGATAATGGTTAAATTTGAGAATAAATGAAATGTAATTGACGGAAATACCTTCATGTTTCATCCTATAGATTTGAGTAACATAACCGAATATTGCCAGAACAATCCTGTTGGCAAAATGTTACCTGATGCTTTTTACATTCATATTTTAGCATTACATACTCTTGATCCTTGGCTTCAAGAATATGAAAGCCGTGCCCGGAGTGCTTTACCTAAAGTTCAAGTGCCAACTATAGTTAAGTTTAGCACTAATAAACCGAAAATTTCCTATCTATTTTATCCTGATTTTGATACTGATCCTCATCCGGCTCTACAAGCTAGTATCCAGGTTGACTTAGAAACTCTAGAAGTCGGTTATCGGGATTACAGTAATTCGGAAAATCCGCCCATTTTGCACCGCAAGGAAACCTTTGTTACCCCAGAATATCCCCTCTATGAAGAGTTTGCTGCTTTGACTCGCGCTCAAGTATCCTTAGGATTACTGAATCATACTAAAGGAATTGGCACTAAGTTGGGTTGGGAACAACGACTACAAGTTTATGGGGTGGAAGTTCAAGGACATTGCTTAATTAAACGGGATAGGGTTTCTACCACTACAAGCCCAGTCCCAAAAATAGATCGTCATAAAGCCGCTATTATTCGTCCTGATTTATCTCGTCCTGTGCGTTTAGCCTTAGAATCTGGCTTATTCAGTCCAGAAACTACCTTTTTTGATTATGGTTGTGGACATGGTGGAGATGTTACCCGCATTGCTGACCAGGGTTATATAAGTTCTGGTTGGGACCCTTACTACTCCGCAAATACACCGCGGATAGCTGCGGATATTGTGAATATTGGTTTTGTGATTAATGTGATTGAAGACCAAAGTGAGCGCCGGGAAGCCTTAATCCAAGCTTGGGAACTGACTCAAAAAGTGCTGCTGGTAGCTGCTCAGGTCTTGATAGCCGATATGAAGAGGGGTGTAATTGCCTATGGTGATGGCATTATTACTAATCGTAACACATTTCAGAAATATTATGAACAGGAAGAATTAAAAATTTACATTGACCAAGTATTAGGAGTGGATTCTATTCCCGTGGGCTTGGGTGTTTATTTTGTCTTTCAAGATGAAGCTGACGCGGAGTTATTTCGCGCTTCTCGTTTCCGTTCCCGTGCGACTACTCCCAGGATACGTATTTGTGTAAAACGGTTTGAGGAACATCAGGAATTATTAACGCCGTTGATGACTTTTATGACGGAACGCGGAAGACTACCTATTCAGGGAGAATTACCTCAAGCAGCCGCAATTGCTGAGGAATTTGGGAGTTTACGTCGGGCTTTTAATCTCATTATACAGGCAACTGACTCAGAAGAATGGCAAGCGATCGCTGACAAACGCCGTCAAGATCTCATGGTTTATTTAGCACTATGTAATTTTAGCCGTCGTCCCAAATTAGGACAATTAGCACCAGCGGTAAAGGAGGACATAGTTGGTTTATATAGTAGTTATAAACAAGCCTGTTTAGATGCTGATCAAATGTTACGTAGTTTAGGAAATACAGAACTAATTATTAAACGTTGTCAAGAAAGTAAAGTCGGGAAAAAATTACCTAATTCTCTTTGGGTTCACATTTCTGCATTACAAGCTGTTGACCCTTTATTACGTCTTTATGAAGGTTGTGCGAGTCGCACTATTGGACGGTTAGAATCAGCAAATGTGATTAAATTTCATCTAAAAACACCCAAGATTTCTTATTTATTTTATCCTGATTTTGATATTAATCCCCATCCAATTTTATCAAAGGTGATGATAATTGATTTACGAGATCTACAGGTCACTTATCAAGATTATGATCTCGAAGATGACCCGCCAATATTGCACCAAATAGATGCTTTAGTTACTCCCGACTATCCCCAATATGAGAAATTTGCTAAGTTAACTCGTCAAGAAGAAGATAGGGGACTTTTAGATAATTGGCGCAGTATTAGTCATGTTTCTGGCTGGAAAAAATGTTTGCAAGAAAATTGTACTGTGATCAATGGTTATAAGTTATCATGGTGCAAGGATGGTGATGCTTATAAGTTGAAAGCACTTAAAGCAGCTTTGAGAACTCGACAAAAAAAGAATAATGTTGCTCACGCAGAGTCGCAGAGTCCCAGGGAGGAGGAATAGAGTTTTTTTAAGTTTGTTTTGCTAGGTTTATCCAGTTTTCAATTCCTTTTTTTGTCGGTGTTCCTAAGTTATTAAATGTCCAAATATCCCGTTTATGTTGTTGTCCATAACTAATGTGAATTGGTTGATAGTTACTCAGAAGTGTTGAATGTTAAGAAAAGCCTGATAAAAATAGCCAAAAATATGTTAAATTTTGGGCGAAGGATTAAAATATTTTGATTAACCATGATCATAAACTCATTTCCCAAG
>NZ_JACJTO010000041.1 GCF_014698755.1 Aphanizomenon flos-aquae FACHB-1287
GGTTAATGCTATTACTGATGAAAATGCTCTCAATTGGTTTAATCATTGTGGATTGTTTTTTGACCCTATTTAGATAGCTATTCTTGTACTGGACTTGATATCAAACTGCTGTAATAAACCAATGAACATACTAGGAATTAACGCTTATCACGGTGACGCTTCCGCTTCTTTAGTCCAAAATGGTCAATTAGTAGCAGCCATTGAAGAAGAACGTTTTAATCGAGTTAAACACTGGGCTGGATTTCCTGCCGAATCTATTCGTTATTGTCTTAAAATTGGTGGTATTAGTGCCAAAGACCTAGATCATGTGGCATTATCCTTTAATCCTAAAGCCAATCTTAATCGTAAACTCCTATTTACCCTCAAACAACGTCCATCATTATCATCACTTCTAGATAGATTTAACAAACAAAGTAAATCCGCCAATCTTCTGGAACAACTAGCCGCAGCTTGTAATTGTCAACCCCAGGAAATTACAGCACCCATTCATACCCTAGAACATCATACCACACACCTAGCCAGCAGTTTCTTTATTTCCCCCTTTGAAAAAGCCGCAATTCTATCTATTGACGGTATGGGAGACTTTGTCAGCACCTTGTCAGCCGCAGGAGAGGGTAATCATTTAGAATATTTTACGCGGACTCATTTTCCCCACTCTATCGGTTATTTATATAATGCCATAACTCTGTATCTAGGTTTTCCCGCCTATGGTGACGAATACAAAGTTATGGGACTAGCTCCTTATGGAGAACCAGAATATCTAGAAGCCTTTAGAAAAATTATCTTTCCCAAAGGGGATAGTTTTGAGCTAAATTTAGACTACTTTAATCATCATGAGCAAGGTATCGCCATGAAGTGGGATAATGGTGCACCCACCGTCGCACTTTTCCATAGTCCAGAACTAGAAAAACTATTAGGGCCAGCCAGACAAATCAATTCTGAACTGACAACCAAACATCAAAATATTGCTACATCATTACAGGCTATCACAGAAGAAATCATTTTTCATTTACTCAATCAACTATATCGGCGTTACCCTTGCGAAAATCTCTGTTTAACAGGTGGTGTAGCTATGAATTCTGTAGCCAATGGTAAAATTACCCAAAATACTCCCTTTAAAAATGCTTACATTCCTCTAGGTGCTGCTGACAATGGTACTTGTATCGGTGCTGCTTTCTTTGTTTGGAATCAAATTCTCAAGGAACATCGTCAGTTTATTTTAAGTCATGCTTATTGGGGTTCTGAATTTTCTGGCCAAGAATGTCTATCAGCATTGCAATCTCTCAATTTACAACCTAAAAAGCTTGAAAAAGCAGCAATGTTAAATCATATTGTAGATGCTATTTGCGACGGTAAGGTGATTGGTTGGTTTCAGGGGAGAATGGAATTTGGCGCAAGAGCATTAGGTAATCGTTCCTTGATAGCTGATCCACGTCGCGCTGATATGCGGGATATCATCAACCTAAAAATTAAATTCCGAGAAAAATTCCGTCCTTTTGCTCCCAGTATTCTGGAGGAATTTGTCGGGGAATACTTTGAAATTGATGAACCCGTCCCCTTTATGGAGAAAGTTTTCAAAATTCGTCCCGAAAAAAGAGAAAAAATCCCCGCTGTGACTCATGTAGATGGAACTGGAAGATTACAAAGTGTCAGTCGCCATACCAATTCTCTTTACTGGGAATTGATTAATACATTTTACCAGCGTACAGGTATTCCTTTACTTCTAAATACATCCTTGAACGAAAATGAACCTATTGTGAGGACACCCCAAGAAGCTATCCAATGTTTTTTAAGGACAAATATGGATAGCTTAGTTTTGGGGTGTTATTATATAAATCGTAGTTTTATATAATATTGAATTGAGTAGGTGGGTTGTATATCTAAGTTTAATTCTTGCGGGCTGGGCATTCCTGCTCTAGTGTATAAATTAGGTTTTAGCTTAACAAAGTTGCCCGGATGGGTTATTTAAGTTAAGTATTAGGTATTGTAACAAAGGTGAATAAGGCTAAAACTACTTTTTCCCTTTTTTATGCCCACGAAATTTTTACACCAACCTACTTGTACCGTTCCCCGGCTATTCACCCCGAAAAATCTATGCCCGAACAGCAAATTACAAATAATATAAATTCTCCCCATAATATCACTCCTACTTCTACATTATTTCCCAATTCCACATTTTCCCAATTTTCAGAAGAAGCTAGTGATTTTAACTTCAGATCCTTTATTGGTTTTTTGCAGCGCCGAGCGTTTGTCATTTTCGGGGTGACTACCCTGGCTATGACTGGTGTTATTTATTCAACATTTAAACAAGTACCAATATATGAAGGTAGCTTTCAAATATTAGTTGAATCTGTTAATAGTGACAGTGAACTAGGGAAAATCAACCTAGGAAGCGATAATCCTCTTCGTTCAACTGGATTAGATTATGAGAGTCAAATTCAAGTTCTTAAAAGTCCAGAACTGCTGCAAGATTTCATCAAGAAACTACAAAAATCTAATCCTGACATAACTTATTCTGCTTTTTTGCGAGGTTTAACTATTCGTCGCTTGGGACAATCAAAAATCATCCAAGTCAACTATCAAAGTGATAATAGTCAAAAAATTAAACTTGTATTAGATCCACTTGCTGATTTCTATTTAAAATATAGCCTCAACAAGCGTCAAACTAAGCTACGTCAGGGACTCCAATTTGTGAACACAAAACTACCTGATATCCGAACTAGGCTAGGACAATTGCAAAGAGAAATGCAAGCATTTCGCCAAAAATACAATTTTATTGATCCAGAAAACCAATCTCAAGTAATTTCTGTACAAGTTCAATCTCTAACACAACAAAGACTAGATATAAATCAAAAGTTAACCGCTGCGAGGGCTAATTATGTCAGGTTAAGCAAACAAGAGGAACAGTTAGCAATCCTGAATAATGCTCCTCTTTATCAACAATTAATTAGTCAACAACGCCAATTAGACATTCAGATATCTGGAGAATTAGCCAGATTTCAACCCGATAACCCAGTTATCCTCACCTTAGAAGAAAAAAGAGCTAACCTTTTACCTATTATTCAAGCAGAAGCCACACGCACTATTAATATTAGAATATCTGAAGCTGCAACCCTAGTTAAACAGGTGGAAACAGATAATCAATATCTGGCACAAGTAGAAAAACAACTACAACAAAAATTAGATCAGTTACCAATTTTATCTCGACAATATGTTGATATCCAACAGAATCTTCAAATAGCTAATGAAAGTTTAAATCGGTTTTTAGCTGCTCGTGAACAATTGCAAATAGAAATAGCCCAAACAGAACTACCTTGGGAATTAATTCAAGCGGCTAGTCAGCCCCAAGATCCAATTTCACCAGATATTCCCCGCAATTTACTGTTAGGATTTGTGGCTAGTTTTTTGTTGGGTATAGGCGCTGCTCAAGTCAGAGAACAGACTGATAATACCTATCATAGTGTTGACAATCTTCGGGATAAGACAGGACTACCTTTATTAGGTTCACTTCCCTTTGATAAAAACTTAGTTAAGAATCAATCTTCAAATCCCACAAATATATTTTCAGACGGCGTTCTTAAAGGTGTGGATAAACTAGCTAACATTCCTCATCATCGGTCTTCTCGTTATTATGGTCAGGGATCATTTTGGGAATCCTTACAAATTTTATATAATAATATTCAACTACTTAATTCTGGTCGGCCAATTAAGTCTTTCGTTGTTTCCTCTGCTATTTCAGGAGATGGTAAAAGTACGGTGGCATTTCATCTAGCGCAAACAGCTGCGGCTATGGGGAAAAAAGTATTACTTGTAGACTGTGATCTCCGCAAATCCCAGGTTCATAAACTAGCAAGGTTAAATAATTTGTGGGGATTAAGTAGTTTAATTTCTTCAGATATGAGTGTGGGGCAAGTAATTCAAGAAATACCTCAATTAGCTAGTTTATCTGTAATTACTGCAGGTCCCATACCACCCGATCCTACCAGGTTGTTGTCATCAGATAAAATGGGTCAAATGATGGACTATTTCTCTGAGAATTTTGATTTAGTGATTTATGATTCTCCACCTTTATCGTCACTAGTAGATGCTAGATTAGTGGCAGTTCGTGCTGATGGTGTGATACTAGTTGCAAGGATTGATAAAACAGATAAAACAGTCTTAAAGCACGTCCTTGAGACTTTTAAAACATCTCCCGTCAATTTACTGGGATTAGTTGTGAACGGTGAGAAATTCCGAGGAGTGGCATACAATTACAATTACAATTACACTTCCAAGTCAAGTGTAGTTCGTGCTAATATACCAAAAAATGAAGAAGTTAACTGATACTACCGATGTAATTTAAATGTTTGATCATACTCCTGGCTTTATCTAGATCCCATAAATCGGTAACTAGCAGCTAGGAGTAAATTATAATACTTCAGGATATTCAGGTTGTTATTAAAAATGGGCAGGAGGAGAATCGAACTCCTATGACCTCACGGTCGCCGCATTTTGAGTGCGGTGCGTCTACCAATTCCGCCACCCGCCCTTGGGTGTCACTCTTCTGATTATAGCCTATTTTTTTATTTTGGCAATAGGGAATTAGGTTTAATTGAAAAATTTTTTGGTAACTGGCTAACCAAGCGAGAATTAGAGCGTTTTCCCCACTGATGAGGTACTACAAAATTAAATCATGAAACTCTTGTGGTGCGGGCATCTTGCCCGCTAGATACAGGTAGCACAGCCGCTAAGTTTAAGAACTGATACTGATGTGCTATAACTTATCCTGTGGCTAAGTAAGAGCTATCCAATCCCAAAAACCGAACCAACTGTAGACTTAATTGAATTTCCGGCATCCTTTAAAGCTTGACTGAATGGTTGCTTATTTTGCAAAAATACCCGCGCACAATTGCGTCCTGGCATTCCCGAAATTGAACCACCGGGGTGTGTTCCTGCACCAGTTAAAAAGAGATGATCAATGGGGGTTTTATAATTAGCTAATTCGGGCAAAGGCCGGAAAAAGATCATTTGATCCATAGTCATATCAATATGATAATAATTACCTTTATATGCTCCCAATCTTTCTCCTAATTCTGCTGGACTTTCTACCCTTCTAGCAATAGTTGCTTTTTTCACATTAGGGGCATAAGTTGCTAATTTATCAACTACCCTATCTGCAACTTTATTTTTCAAATCATCAGTCCAACCAGTACCTTTTAAACCTGTACCTTTTGCACCAGCAATTTGATAAGGAGCGAAAAATTCAATCCATAAAGTATGTTTACCAGGAGGTGCTAAACTAGGATCAAGGGCGCTAGGCATAACCACATACATAGAAGGGTCAGAATCGGGAATTTCGCCAATTGTACATTTATTATGAGCCTGTTCAACATGATTCATGGAATCAGCAATTAGAATTGAACCAATGAGATATTCATCTTGATGATTGTGGTGAGAAAAATGCAAAGGTTCATCTAATGCTAAATCTATTTTGAGGATGGTTTCATTGTTGTTAATAATGCGCCGTTCTAACCTTTCCCATAAATTAGGATCAACGGCATCAATATCACTTTTTTCTGTCATTTGTAAGAATAATCTTTGGGCATCAATATTAGAAATTACTCCATGTTTTGCTAGATATTCCTTACCACCAGTCACCCTGACTCCTACCGCTTTAGCATCATCAATTAAAATCTTTTCCACGTGCTGTTCCGCGAGAATTACCCCACCTTTACTATTAACTAATTTCACCAATGCTTGCACCAATGCACCTGTACCGCCGCGAGGTCTAGCCATACCAGGATGATGACGCATAGCCATCATCATTACTCCAATTGCGAGATTTTTTTGTGAAGGTGGCGCACCTAATTCTGATGCTAATCTAGAAAGTGGTGCTTTTAAAAATTCTTCATCAAACCATTCATTAAGAATATCCTCTGCACTATTTAACATTGTCCGCACAAAATCAAAGCTTTTAGCAGGAGAACCGACAACAGAAAATAAATCTTTAACTTGTTGGAGATTGTAATTACCAAAAATCTCTATAATTGATTTGGGTGGGGCATTAAACATGGGAATCATGGCGTTAATTGCCCGTTGCCAATAATTGGTAAATTCGGCATATTTTTTAGCATCTCGTTGATTATAACGAGCGATTTCTGCACAGGTTTTTTCTAAGGATTTGTGTGCCAAGAAATATTTACCGTCGGGGTGAGGACAAAATACAACTGGGTCACATTCTAGATATTCTAAGCCGTATTTTGTGAGTTCTAATTCTTCCACCACTGGACCCAAATGAATAAATTCATGATCAATGGCACAGAGGTTAAATTTAAAACCTGGTGCTTCTGGAATACATTCTTCGGTTGTAGCTGCACCACCGGGAACAGGGCGTTTTTCTAATAGTAGAACACTATAACCTGCTTTAAGTAAATAAGCCGCACAAACTAACCCGTTGTGACCAGCACCGATGATAATAACGTCGTATTCTTGCATATCTTGATGACATAAAAACCTGGCTCTTTTATATTATTATATTTAGAGAATGTAAGCAAGGTTTTAAAAAGGCGATTAAAAATCACTTCTACAAAATTAAAGTCCACCTTGGTGGAAAAACTCAGGATTTTCACTTACATACTATCTGAATTTTATCTGTGTATCCATGTTTTTTAATCACCTGTGATTTTAAACTTTTACTGATTCTAGATTTACAGATGGTTGTTGACGAAGATTCTGAATTTGTAGATTAATAGCAGCATTTGGTCCTGTAACTAAACCCCGTCTTTGAGGTTTAATTTCATGGGTATCAACTAATTTCATTGACCATGTTTTTAGAACTTTAGCTAATATTAATTTCATTTCCATTTGGGCAAATGCTAAACCTATACAACGTCTTGCACCACCACCAAAAGGTAGAAATTCATAAGGTGAAAATTGTTTTTCTAAAAAGCGTTCTGGGCGAAATTTTTCATGTTCAGGATAAATATCTTCGCGGTGATGAGTTAAATAAATTGAACCTACGACAATTGTACCTGGTTGGAGTTGATAACCACAGAGAGAAATAGGGGTTTTAACTCTTCTGGGAAAAGTTAACATTCCTACGGGATAGATCCTTAATGTTTCGTTACAAACAGCAGTTAAATATGGCAATTTAAAGATAGTATTAGAATCATAATTTGTTCCTAAACTGTCCAATTCGGCTAATAACTTTTCTCGAACTTCTGGGAATTTATGAATCCAGTAAAAAGCCCAGGAAATAGCTGTAGCTGTAGTTTCATGACCTGCGACTAATAAAGTCATCAATTCATCTCTTAATTCTGCATCTATCATAGCTTGACCGTTTTCATCTTGAGCAGACATAAGTAAATTAAGAATATCTGTACGGTCAGGATCAAAATTTTCTCTTCTTTCTTGAATTTCCTGATAAATGAGTTGGTCAGCTTGTTCCTGTTTCTTCATTTGTCGTTTCCAAATTTCCGAAATCCCAAAGGTTTCTTTTAATTTAGGAAAATAGAGAAAAATCACTCTCCAAGGAGTGTTACCCTGTTCTAAAATTGCACAAAGTAAATGTTTAAGTTTTTCTGCACGTTCTCCTTCATAAATGCCAAAAACAGCTTCCATCATTACCTGAAGAGTGATATCTTGGGTAATAGTCCTAATATTAAAAAATTGATTTTTTGGTTGTTGATTAAAAACTTTTGTGGTGATATTCTCAATTAATTCTGCATAAGTTCGCATTCTTTCACCATGAAAAGGAGGCATAATTAATTGACGTTGACGTTGATGTGCTTTATCACTCAGACTAATAACAGAATTTTTGCCCAGTAAATATTCAAAAAGACTGTTTAAATCTCCTGGTGCTTCCAATTCTTTTTGATCATTACTTAATACCTCCTGCATAGCTTCAGGAGAATGAATAAATAACATTGGTGGTAAATTATCCTGTAATTTTAGAGCAAAAATATCTCCATATTTTTTAGCACATTCCACCATATAAGGCATGGGTCTGAATATCCAGTTTAAAACTTGAATAGTAGATGATGTTTTTGGTCCTGGTATTATTTGCATAATATTCTCCTGTTGTGATCAAAAAGTCAATTGTATAATAACTCAACTTCAATTATAAATCATTTTGGAGTAATTAGAACTTTTCACCCAAAAAAAATTTAAAAGCCAGCCAAATTATTCTCAATTTCTATCTACAGATACTCGCTAAAAACAAACTTTCAATACAATTTAAACAGGTGATTAATTCCCTTCTTCTTCCTTCTTGTACTTGCTACCTTGATGGTTCATTTCATCAATATCTGCAACCAAACACAAAATACCCGAAAAATAAATCATCACTTAGTTATAGTAATATTCGGAAAAAGCAATTAACTATTAGTTCCGCAAAGATGTAAAATATTGATTAAATTAAACCAGAATCTCTAGTTTTTTCCGATTTTATTAAGGTACTCAGCATGACAGCAATTACGCAAAATACAACTTCCGCAGTTCCGAATTTTTGTGAAGGGATACAATATTTTGGGGAAGTATTGCCAGATTTTCAAACTTATGGTATAATTCCCGCGATCGCATCTGGTCAAAAAGCAGTAGCAAATCCTACCGATACAAATGCAGTATATCAAACTTTACTGGCGGCTGATGCTCTACGCTATCTCACCCTACAAATCAGTGCTAGTAAGGCTTCTGGACACCCCGGCGGTTTTGCCAGTCAAGCGGAAGCTTATGCAGCTTTGGTCATGCTTGGACATAAAAACATTATCACGGAAGTGGGACACCATGCTCCCGGTTTTTATAGCGCCATGTTTTTAGACCGGTCTTTAGAAGATATGGGCATTTTTACTGTACAACAATTACGCGATCGCTTTCGGGAAAAACACGGATTATTAGGACACTTATCCGGTTATATTCCTGGTATTCTTGCCCCTGCTGGACCCTTAGGACAAGGGCAACATTTCGCCATGTCCGCCGCATTGTTACACCGTGACAAACTCTTCCCCTTTACCGTGGGAGACGGGGGACTAGGTGAACCCTATATCATGAGTTCCATGGCACATTTTAACACCGCTTACCCCAGTGTGACAAACTTTTTACCAGTTTTAGTGTGGAATGGTTACAGCCAAGAACATCATAGCATGGTATCTTTAAAAACCAACGATGAAATGATCGCTTACTGGAAAGGTAACGGTTTTAACGAAGTCGTGTTAGTAAATGCTAAAGATTTTGATGATCAAAATCAAAGCGGTGAATACGTAGATAGTACAGTATTTTCCTTTGCAAACCGCCTAGAATTTACTAAAGCTGTATTAGTAGGTATAGATAAAGCTGCTCGGTCAGCACTTAGCGGAAAATTGACCGTATTTATTATCAAACAACTCAAAGGGGCAGGGGTTCATGATTTAGGTGCAAAATCCCATAACTTGTATCCTAAAGACACATTAGACGCGCCTCATATTGTCACTGCTTTACAAAAACGGGCTTTATGTGCCGAAGCATGGCAAACTGTCCGTACAAATGCGGAACGGGCTGGAGGTGGTCCGGCAGCGAAAACTGTAGTCACAGAATTTGAATTACCCTTAGCAGAAATTGGCGAATTACCATTAGAAGAATATAAAGTTGGGGCAGTTACCCAAGTTTCTACAACTGTCATGGGTAAGCTGGTGGGAGTAGTAGGAAATAAAGATAAAAACTTCCTTGTGACTAACGCCGATGGTAACGCCGCTTCAGGAATTGGTAATATTAATGAGGCATTAAAAATCATTCACCCCACCACCGATGACACCTATCATCAAGCCCCAGGAGGTCAAGTTTACGAACCTTTGAGCGAAGATGCTTGTGCAGGATTAGCGGCTGGTTTATCTTTAATGGGGGCGAGAACTTTGTGGTGTTCCTATGAATCTTTTGCTATCAATGGTTTACCAATTTGGCAAACAGTCACCCAAGCAATGGCAGAATTACGCCGCAAAACACCGTCAACAATTACATTATTTACAGCCGGGGCTTTAGAACAAGGACGCAACGGTTGGACTCACCAAAGACCAGAAATTGAAGCTTATTTTGCTTCTTTGATGAGAACCGGAAATGTCTTCCCATTATTTCCTCCTGATGCTAACAGTATTCAAGTCTGTTATGACTGGGCTTTGCAAACAAAAAATAAGGGCATTGTCATTACTGCTAGTAAGTCTCCTTTGCCAATTCGTAGCACTTTTGCCCAAACTGAAAAAGGCTTAATTGATGGTGCGGTGTTATTACATGAAGTGGCTGGTGGGAAGACTGTTGTATTTGCTGTAATTGGCGATTTGACTTTAATTCCTGTGTTTGAAGCGGCGGCTTTTTTAGAAACTGAAGGTATTGGGGTGAAGATTGTTTCTATTATCAATCCTCGTCGTTTATATCGTCCTCATGATACTGCTTGGGATACTTGTTCTGAACCTGATAACGGTTTTTTAAGTGATGCCGATTTTGAGCAATTGTTTGGTGGAGATGCCTTAATTGGTGTGACAGGTGGCGCTGCGGCGATGTTAGAACCAATCATGTTACGCAGTAATTCTAAGCGTGATTCTTTTGCCTGGAAGCGTGGGGAAACTACGGCTAGTGCGGGTGAGTTGATGGCTTTTAATGGTTTGACTGCGGAAGCGTTGACTAAGCGGGCTATTGAGTTGGTGCATTAAGGATTTGGTATAGCTTTATATCCCTGCCTATTTTAAAATAGGTTAGGGATGTTCACAGTTTAACGATTGGAGAGATAATATGCCGATAATCAATAGAGATGAATGGCCAGATAGCGTATTTTTTAGTCCAAATAATTTCTTAGAGTTAGGAACTAGAAACACGGGGGAAAAAATTATTCAAATCGGTACAGATGGTGATTGTCCTATAGTTGCATTTGCTAACACAGATAATCCAATTAATGAAGATTTAGACCCTATCGAACTTTGGTCATTAATAAAATTTTCCTATGTTCCAGATGAATACGTTTTTTATGACAAGCCAAAAAAAATTACACAAAATTTAAAAACTATTAAAAAATGTGAATTACCTGATAGTGGTGAATTTGACCTTGATCTCCCCATTGATGCTCAAATTCTTGCTGTACAAATGCAAAAGGATAAACCCTGTTTATGGATGTTGATTGACTCTCAAAAGGAAAAAGATGATATCTATGGTAAAAAAAGGACATTTTGCTGGTTTCGGACAGGAGAACCTATAGGTTATACAGATTTAATTCATATCGCCACTCTACAGTCTAATGGTGGTAATCATGTATCTCATTTATTTGAATTGAAAAATTATGTAAACTACAACAAGTTAGAGAATTTATTAGCGACCAAGAAATGGCGGGAAGCTGACCTAGAAACATTTGAAATTTTGAAATCTTTATGCGGTTATGAATGTTACGATTCTACATGGTTAAATATAGAAGAAATCGTCAATATACCATGCTCACATCTACATACCATTAATAATCTTTGGGTTAAATACAGTAAGGGGCGTTTTGGTTACAGCGTTCAGTTAAATATTTTAAGAAAACTTGGGTTTCAAAAAAACGGAAATGATGAGCAAATGTCACAATGTTTAGAAAATTTTATGGACAAAATAAAATGGAATACGGCTCATGCTGCTTTAAATTTTACACTCAAAGCTCCTATTGGTCATCTTCCTGCTATTGTGGCTTGGGGTATGGTAACTAGTCCACAAGGCGCTATAAAAATTTACATCCGTCTTTTTTCTCGATGTGAAGAATGTAATCTTTAAATATGGTTGGCAAGTTTTCTGATAATTGTAGGACAGTCTTAACCAAGTTCAGCTAACTGAATTATTCTGTCCCACAATTTATTTTATTTGTATTGAGAGGATAGGGAAAGCAAAGTAGATTGAATTTTATCTGAAATATCGTGAGATAAGTTGGCAATACCGCCACCCACAGCGTATTTCTTAGTAGTCTGATTTTGCCATCCCAGTATATCCCATCCATTTTCCAGCATTTGTTGAATCTGAGCTAAATCATCCTTTACCACTGTTATATGATTTTTTCCATCATAGTCTGAATAGGTCATAGTAGTAATGGGAGCTATGCGAATTTTACTTTGTAAATGCTGATAATTTGGAGTATCTAACAGTTTTTCCATCTCAGTCATCACATTAGCCTGATTTGCTCCTGAAGTTCCTGTTTTATATCCACCTTCTGCATAAGTTTCTCTAATAGTTTTAGTCTGTCCATAATTGGCAGAATATATGATAGCAACACCAAAAGAACCTTTTTTCAGCAAAGTATCGACTTCCTCCAAAATTTTTTCCGCTTGGCTTTTCGCAGAAATGTTCTTACCATCTTGGCTATACGGGAGATAAAAATCAATAAACTTGCCTTTTTTAATCATTGAGTTTTGATGTTTTACTAATAAAAATTCTACAAAATCTAATACTTCTTGTTGCTTATCAGCAGGTAATTTTTTTACCTTATCTATAATTATTTGTTCAACGGTCATTTGATTTGTCCTGGAGGATAATTTAATATTTACTGCGCTGCGTTTATATTTTATCATGTCACGCACTTATTACAACCCAAAAACCTTACCCTGTATATGTTTACATTATCTCACTCAAGCATTACTAAGGATTACTAGAGCGATCGCACCTGAAAACCTTACCCTTTATATGTTTACGTTATCTCACTCAAGCATTACTAGGGATTAATAGAGCGATAGCGAAGCGCTGCTGCAAGCAGTTCACACCTGAAAACCTTACCCTGTATATGTTTACGTTATCTCACTCAAGCATTACTAGGGATTAATGGAGCGATAGCGAAGCGCTGCTGCAAGCAGTTCGCACCTGAAAAGCTTACCCTGTATCTGTTTACGTTATCTCACTCACTCAACTATTACTAGGGATGTTTAGGGCGATAGCGAAGCGCTGCTGCAAGCAGTTCGCACCTGAAAAGCTTACTCTGTATCTGTTTACGTTATCTCACTCAACCATTACTAGGGATTAGTGGAGCGATAGCGAAGCGCTGCTGCAAGCAGTTCGCTGTGATTGTGTTGGTGCATTAAGATATATTACCACCATTTAAATGTTTGATTGGATGGGGGTATTATATTATGATAGTGATCTCATGCTAGATGGTATTGAATTTACCAATTTCTCAAATTGATTATTTTCTTCAAAAAAACATAAAGCGTCTTCACTTAACCAACCTAGTAATTCCTTAGCATTTTCGTAGGTTGTCAGTAATTCATCAAATGATAAGTTTCTAGTATTGAAAACAGGTTCATGATGAAATACACGGTTACGTATAACCCTTATTTCGTTTAAAATTCTTCTTATTCGTTTCATATCGCGCATAAAATTGTGTTTTTCAGGAGCATTTGGAAAAACTTCATGAATATAACGAGGAGAACCAATATGCCATATAATTCTGTCATAGTCAGATCCCATAATTTCTGTCCAAAAACCAAAGTTTAGCTCTGGAGTTAAAGTATCTGATGTAACTATTTTATGGTAAATTGGGTTATTAATTTTTTTATTCTGCTTGTTAATTTCTTTTTTTGCTGTGTCTATCTGTTTTAATAATCTTGCTCTTTGAGTATTACCATTTTTGTCGTGCCATTCCGTTGCAGCTTTTCCATTTAACCACTTACCTGCTTTTTCCTCAAACCAATTATCCCCAAATTCTTTAACAAGTACATTACTAATACGATTTCGTAAAGCTATTTCAAATACACATAGGAATGAATATAGAGATTCTGATAAACTCATATTCAGTGTATATAGTTTCAAGGCTTCTATCTTATCTTCATTGGTCGCACTTAAATACGTTGAAAGGCGTGATTCAGAAAAAATGATACAAAGATTATCATAAGTATTAGGGTTAATCATGTTAAAAATTTAAGTATTAATTATGTCATAAGACAGATGCGTTAAAGATGAGTATATAACTTAGAGTTACGGAAATTTGAAATATTTATTTTAAAGACTTGACAAACCTGTAAATCTTAGATACTATGAATGTGTGAGCCTTGGGTACTCCTTGGAGCAAAGAGTTGGATAAGGCCTTCAAAACGTGAATTAGGCTTGATCACAATTTAGAGTTCCCGACCCCAGGGTAAGAATTTTTTGAACCTGAATAACCGCTTTTGAAGTCATAATAACCAGTTTATATGGTGGGTTAGCAACAACATAACCCACCATTAATAATGCTAGATTACAGCCAAAAAACCCTGTATCTGTTTACATTATCTCACTCAACCATTACAAGGGATTACTAGAGCGATAGCGAAGCGCTGCTGCAAGCAGATCGTGTAAATATTCACCTCACCACCCGAACTAAATCAAATCCTCAAACAACTAGCCAAGAAAATTAGATATATTAATAATCAGCACACAAATATACAAACCCCTCCTGTATGAAATTTCAAGTAATATTCACCTATGATTCAGAATATCTAGGTTACGTTGCTGAAGTACCAGAACTTCCTGGTTGTGTCAGTCAAGGTACAAACTTAGATGAAGCAATTGAAAATATCAAAGATGCTATCAAAGGCTATCTTCACGTATTAGAAAAACATGGTAAACCCTATGTAACCAAAGAATCTCAATCTTTTGTAGGGGAAGTAGTAGTATAAATGGGACGTTTATCAAATATTTCCGGTAAACAAACAGTCAAAATCTTTGAAAAATTTGGCTATGCTGTAGATCATCAAACCGGAAGTCATATCATACTGTGGCACGAATCAAAACCCATTTTATCAGTTCCCAATCATAAAGAACTAGCACCAGGATTACTCAGAAGTTTAATTAGACAAGCAGGAATTACCGTAGATGAATTTTTAGGAAATAAGTAATATTTTCAGTGGGTTAATAACAAAATAACCCACTATTAATAACGCACTTATTAAAACTCAAAAATCCTGTATCTGTTTACGTTATCTCAATCAAGCATTACTAGGGATTAGTAGAGCGATAGCGAAGTGCTGCCGCAAGCAGATCGCGTAAATAAGAGAAGACAATAGAAGCATGACAGATACACCAGGAAATATTCACCTCACCTAAGAATTATTACCCGAACTATTTTAACTAATTTCAATAGGTGAGATATTTTTCCACTCTTCAGATTCATTTTTCGCACACCAAAGATCAAACTTCTGCTGAAGATTTAACCAAAGTTCCGGCGTAGTTTGAAAAGCATTTGCTAACCGCAACGCAATATTAGGTGTTACATTTGCACGTTCATTCACAAGTTCCGAAACCGTTTTTCGAGACACACCCAAAATATTAGCAAGTTCTGTCACCGTCATATTTAAAGGTTCTAAATATTGACGTTTAATCAAAGCACCAGGATGTCTTGGTTTTCTGTTAGTATTCATGTTAATAATCCTAATGATAATCCTCGTAATTTACGTCGTAAGCATCCCCATCTTCAAAAACAAAAGTTAAACGCCAATTACCAGAAACTGTAACTGAATATTCACCTTTCCTATTTCCTATTAATTGATGAAACTTAGAACCAGGAAAATTCATATCCTCGGCTACAGATGCAGCATCTAGTCTATCTAATAAATCTAACAGTTTTTCAGCATGATTCGGATTAACTCCACTTCTATTATCATCTTCAAACAGCTTTCTTAACCCCTTATGCTTGAAATTTCTGATCATAAGTAAAATAACAATATTTACTGTAACCTAAAAGGTTACACTTGTCAATCCACAATATACGCTAAATTTGGTAATTTTGAAAACTCATTGATTAGTATTTACAATACTTTACAAATAATCATTACCGTTATCATGGCAGAAAATGACAGAAACTGCCATACTATAGAAAAGAAAATTCAGCGAAATCACATTATGAAAAGTATGAATATTTCCTTACCTGACACCATGCGCGATTATATAGAAAAGTAGCGCAAGGTGGTTACAGCAGTGCTAGTGAATATTTTCGGGAATTAATGCGACAAGACCAAAAACAGAGAGCCAACGAACGATTACAAACCATGCTTTTAGAAGGATTAAACTCAGGAAATGCAACAGAAATGACTGCACAAGATTGGGAAGATATTCGTCAAGCAGTATTATAGTAATAACATAATTCAAAAAAGGTAGTAATCATGGTAATAAAAATTGCAGAAGTATCTAAAGATATTGACACCTTACCAGAAGAAGCGCAAATCTTACTACTAGATTTTATTCAATTACTTAAAAAACGTTATCCACAACCAGAAAATCATCATCAAGAAAAAACCATCTATGAAAAATTTGATGAAATTGGATTAATTGGTTGTTGTGCTGTGGAAGAAAATTTATCAACCACATATAAAGAAGTTTTAGCTAATACATTACCCAATAAATATGATCATAGTTGATACAGGATTTTGGTTAGCTCTTATTGATCAAAAAGACACCTACCACGAAAGAGCAAAACAGGCTTTAAAAAAATACAATGAACCTTTAATTACAACATAGTGTGTTGTCACAGAAACCTGTTATCTTTTGCTAACTCGCAAAGGAGTTCAAGCTCAAGTTACTTTTTTAAATAGTCTGGAAAAAGAATTATTTACAATCTTTAATTTAGAGCCTCACCATACTCCGCAAATTATTAAATTAATGCAAAAATATGCTAATCTACGGATGGATTTAGCTGATGCTTCCCTAGTAATTTTAGCTGAACATTTAGGGCATGGACGCATTTTTTCAGTAGATCAGCGTGACTTTAATACCTATCTTTGGAAGCAAACTTATCCTTTTGAAAATTTGCTATTTTGAAGTAATTACCTGTATCTGTTCACATTATCTCACTCAAGAATTACTAGGGATTAGCGAAGCGCTGCTGCAAGCAGATCGTGTAAATATTCACCTCACCACCAAAATTATCACCCGAACTAAATCAAATTCTATATTTACAAACTACTAGACTAAAAATATCAAATTAGGCTATACTACTTATAGTATGACCCTGGGTAGAATATGGCTAAAATCTCAATTTCATTGCCAGATGAACTACTAAATTACATTGACCAAAAAGTTGATAACCGTAGTGCGTTAATTGAAAGTCTTTTGAAACAATGGCAAGAACAAAAACAAAATGAAGCACTAGCCGCAGCTTGCGCTTTGGTTGATGAATTAGAATTAGGTTGGGAAAGTGAATGGCAAAATATAGCGATTACCGAATGGGAAGCATCTGGATAGTAACATTTGGCCCATCCGTAGGTACAGAAATTCAAAAAACTCGTCCAGCAGTGATAATTTCTGGGACTTTGTTTAACAACCAACGCAGTAAAGTTACAGTTTTACCTTTTACTTCCGCAAAACCTAATAACCCCCGTATTTCACCAGCAGTAGTGGAAGTACCTGCATCAGCACAAAACGGACTTTCTGTAGATAGTCTTTTGATATGTGTTGAACCAATGACTTTTGACAAAATTCGTTTAACGCAACAATTAGGAGAATTAGAAGCAGAATTATTAGAACAAGCACAAAATATTTTGCGTCGGTATCTGAGTTTAAATAACAATTAATTGTCTGATGTTACGCAGTAATTGTAAGCGTGATTCTTTTGCCTGGAAGCGTGGGGAAACTACGGCTAGTGCGGGTGAGTTGATGGTTTTTAATGGTTTGACTGCGGAAGCGTTGACTAAGCGGGCTATTGAGTTGGTGCATTAAGATAACTTTATACCCCATCTAAGTTTTTACTTGCGTGGGGATTGAGCAGTCATAAGTTTTTTTAAAAGATAGTGTTATAATAAGTTATTAATTATTTGCTTTGCTTAATTATAAATATGTATCAAAAAAGACAAGAAATAGAAGAAGCTATTTCTTCGCTTAAGCAACTTCTCTCTGATGAAGACGCGTTAGAAAGACATTTTCAAGAGTGGTTTGAGAACAATCCAATAGTATTTAATGCCCTTGGTTATAAAACATATTTAGCACACCCCGTTCTTAAGCTAGAAGATGAAGATACTTTAATTCCAGACTTTATTGTACAGAGAATAGATAACTTATGGGAAATTTTTGAGCTAAAATTACCAAATACACAAATTCTGAAAGATAAGAAAACACGGCAAACATTTTATGCACCATTGCATGAATATATGCAACAATGTATTGATTATTCTAGATATTTTAATGATAGATGGAATATAGAAAAGTTTTTACTAGACACAAATATACGTATTGATTCAAGTCCCAAGGCGAAGTTAATAGTAGGAAGGAATGAGGGCTTAGATAGATATAAAGTTTCTGAACTGCTAAGTGATAGAGGTTATAAGGTAGAACTAATTACCTATGATGATATTATTAATAATTTAGAATTTCTAAAGGTAAATACATTTACACAATATGAGGATCTTCCAGGATTAACCCTTCATTTTATTGTTTTGCTTAATCCTAGTGATTGGATAGGAAAATATCAAAATCATTTAGTAGCGATTGGTGGTAATTCTCGAAAAAATAGCGTGTCAGTCTATTTAGATGTCTCTGGTAATTTTTGTTTTGAGATTATTGATAATAATGGTACTTCTCACACGTCAAAAATTGATGGTGTCTCAAATATATTTGAGAAAAAGCAGTTGATGTATTTTATTCTTGAATTTGGCAGGGGCGATACTTACTCAATTACTTCAATAGAGGTGAATGGAAAATATCATTCTTTTAATATTATTGACCAGCTTGAAATTGATATTAATTCTTCTCCATTGCCAATAGTTATCGGTTCTGATAGTACAGGTAATGGTCAGAGTAAATTTGAAATGTTTGAGAAAATTATATTCCCAAAAACTCTGGCTCTGGAAGACAGAATATACATAAGAGAAAATGTATTTAGTTATTATTTTAACGATGACTTTAATATAAAGCATGGAGTGAGATTTGATGGTCAACAATTTTTACGCTCAAATGCTCATCCAAACTTTTCATTTAATAAAAAACTAAAGCCTTCAGATATGGTACAACCAGAATTAAATAAACAGCCACTATACGTTTCTGTTTTTTATGATCAAGCCAATTAAATTTGTTATGGTAGATTTCTTGTAATGTAAATAATGGGTTATGGTAGTAGTAGTTTGTAGGTTAGGTTGACACAAGGAAACCCAACAATACCCACCATTAATAACACTAAATTATAACCCAAAAACCCTGTATATGTTTACATTATCTCACTCAAGTATTACTAGGGATTACTAGAGCGATAGCGAAGCACTGCTGTAAGTAGTTCGCAGCATGACAGATACACCACCGCAAGATTCACCTCACCTGAGAATTATCACCGGGCTATGAGTTATAATCAGAATTAAAGTCATAACCATAAAATTACTATGACTATCCAAACCTTAGACAAAACCACCACAATTTCCCAACAGCAATTTCTTCTACCTGGCCATTATACCTGGAAAGAATTTGAAATAATAGAAACCTTAACCGCAGACGCAGCAGGTTTGCGGATAACTTATCTTGATGGGTACATCGAATTTATGACGCTGAGTGAACAACATGAAATGATTAAAACCATTCTTGGTTTTTTACTAGAATTATATTCCTGTGAAATAGGTATAAATCTGATTCCAGTAGGTAATGCTACTCGTCGCGCAAAAGAAAAAAATGCTTCCTTTGAACCTGATGAATCTTATTACATCGGAGAGAAAAAAGCAAATCCAGATTTAGCAATTGAAATTAATATTACCAGTGGGAGTATTGATAAACTAGAAAAATATAAACGGTTTAATATTACCGAAGTCTGGTTTTGGGAAAATAATCAATTGTCCCTATATCATCTCAAAAATGATAATTATGAACAAATTAATCAAAGTGAACTATTACCAGAACTAGATATAGATTTATTGACCAATTGTGTTTTAACACCTTCCATTATTGATGCAAAAACAGCATTTATTAAAGGTATTAAAAAATAGTAGTTCGTAAGTTGGGTTAACACAACAAAACCCACCATTAACAACACTAATCTGCGTTTATCCGCGTTCATCTGCGTTCCTAAATTTTATATTTATTAAACATTGCTTTTAACAGTGGGGTTGCTGTAAAAATTATCAATTTTTATTACTAAATTAAATATTCTTCCTTCTCACTCATAGCATATTTTTATCAAATTCAGAACGAACAGGAAAAACTCATATTTAAAAACATGAAATTAAAATAATAACACTGTTTTTTTAGTAATTCTTCATACATATACAGATATTTAAATAATCAATAACTAATAATTAAACTTTAAAATGTCTTAGTTACATCAACTTTATATCTTTTGTAACAGTAAAACCTAACTAAGTCGGACTAGGATTAACCCGGCCAGTTATTACTGAAGTTCCCAACACAGGAGATTTAATTTTGACTAAGTTAAAAGTTGGTATTAATGGATTTGGTCGTATTGGTAGACTTGTGCTACGTGCTGGGTTAAACAATCCTTATATTGAGTTTGTGGGAATTAATGATTTAGTTCCCCCCGATAATCTTGCATATCTTCTCAAATACGATTCTACTCACGGTAAATTAAAAAGTAAAGTTGAAGCTAAAGCAGATGGTATTGTTATTGATGATCATTTTATTCCTTGTGTATCTATGCGAAATCCCGCAGAACTACCTTGGGGTAAATTAGAAGTAGATTATGTTGTTGAATCTACAGGATTATTTACCGATTATGCTGGGGCTGAAAATCACCTCAAAGCTGGTGCTAAACGGGTTGTAATTTCTGCACCCACAAAAGAACCGGAAATGATAAAAACTATGGTGGTAGGTGTAAATCATTATTTATTTGACCCCGCAAAAGATTTAATTGTCTCTAATGCAAGTTGCACTACAAATTGTTTAGCACCTATTGCTAAAGTCATTAATGATAACTTTGGTTTAGCTGAAGGATTAATGACTACAGTTCACGCTATGACCGCAACTCAATCTACAGTAGATAGTCCAAGTCGTAAAGATTGGCGTGGTGGACGGGGTGCATCTCAAAATATTATTCCTTCATCTACAGGGGCTGCTAAAGCTGTGGCTTTGGTATTACCAGAATTAAAAGGTAAATTAACTGGTATGGCTTTTAGAGTTCCTACTCCTGATGTTTCTGTAGTTGATTTAACTTTTAAAACAACTAAAGCTACTTCTTACACAAAAATTTGTTTAGCAATGAAGGAAGCTGCAGAAGGTAATTTAACTGGTGTATTAGCTTATATAAATGAAGAAGTAGTATCTACAGATTTTCAAGGTGATTGTCATTCTAGCATTTTTGATGCTGGTGCAGGAATTGAACTCAATTCTAATTTCTTTAAAGTTGTTTCTTGGTATGATAACGAATGGGGTTACTCTAATCGCGTTATTGATTTAATCTTATCAATGGCACAAAAAGAAAAATTAATTTAGATAATTATCATTTGTTAGTTTGTAATTATCTATTAAGAATAGATATTAACCCACTAATAATAGTTAAGCATCTACTGTCAATAGTTAATAATCTATTGTTAACTGTTGGCAATCAATTGGCATTGTTTGACGATTCATTGTTAATTGCTTTTAATCAAAGCTTAATGGTGATTATTACTTTATCATTATTTTCTCTACAATTATGCGACGTACCAAAATTGTCTGTACTATCGGACCTACAACATCTTCACCAGAAAATCTGGAAGCATTGGTAAAAGCAGGAATGAATATGGCGCGGCTAAACTTTTCTCATGGTGTACATGAATTTCATACTCAAACTTTTCATAACTTACGACAAATTAGCAAAGACTTACATAAACCAATTGCAATCATGCAAGATCTATGTGGTCCAAAAATTCGGTTAGGAAAATTACCACCAGAAGGATTAATGTTAGAAGCTGGTAACGAAGTAACATTTCTGTTGCAAGAAAAGGGAGAAACTATTGATAAACTACCCTTACCGTTACCTACCCTATTCGCAATGATTCGTCGTGGTGAACCAATCTTAATTAATGATGGTCGAGTGAAATTAACCGTTACCAGTCGTGATGCAGATAAAATTCAGGCTTATGTAAATATTGGGGGTTTGATTTCCTCTCATAAAGGAGTGAATTTACCAGCAACTCCATTACCAGTTAGTGCAATTACTGAAAAAGATTTAGCTGATTTAAAACTTGGAATACAATTAGGAGTAGACTGGGTAGCAGTTTCTTTTGTTCGTTCTCCTCAAGACCTCGAACCAGCAAAGAGAATGATTGAAAGTGCCAGTTCAAAAATTCGGATTATTGCAAAAATTGAAAGAGCAGAAGCAGTAGAAAATTTAGATGCTATTTTAGAAGCTGCCGACGGAATTATGATTGCGCGTGGGGACTTAGGAGTAGAAGTGCCCATTTATAAAGTTCCGTTGATTCAAAAAGAAATTGCGCGTCGTTGTAACCAAATTGGTAAACCCGTAATTACAGCAACGCAAATGCTAGAATCAATGATTAGTGCGCCAGATCCCACTCGCGCCGAAGCCACAGACGTTGCTAACTCCATCTTAGATGGAACAGATGCAGTTATGCTATCTGGAGAGACAGCCATGGGAGAATATCCGATTGCTGCAGTACAAACAATGCACAATATTGCATTACAAACAGAAACAGCATTACAAGAAGGACAAAGACATTCTTGGATGCCGACAGCCGGTAGCTTAACAGTAACAGAATCAGTATCTCAAGCGGTATGTCGAATTGCTTATGAAACAGGAGCTAAAGCAATTTTGTGTAATACAACATCAGGAGGTACAGCCAAACTAGTTTCTAAATACCGTCCCAGCACACCGATTATTGCGCTAACATCAGATTCTACAGCCTACCGTCAATTGGCATTATCCTGGGGTGTAGAACCCCTACTCATTCAACCTGTTCACAATGCCGAAGAAATGTTTATGAATGTGGTAGAAACCGTTGTGGATAGTGGTTTAGTCCAGGAAGGAGACAAAGTTGTAATTACCTCTGGTGTCCCCATTGGTACACCAGGAACAACCAACTTAATTAAAGTGCATTGTATTGGACAGCCAATTATGCCTTAACACATCTAAAATAGGTAGTTGATAATTCCTAATTAGGAAATTCTGATTCCCTGTTTCCTATTCCCTGACCACTGACCACTAACCACTGACTACAGACATTGGAGTATGTTATGCCTAACAACTTACTAGAAGCGCTACGGGCAGTAACCGTTGTGGTAGCGGATACCGGAGATATCCAGTCAATTGAACAGTTTAAACCTCAAGATGCTACCACCAATCCCTCACTGATTACCGCAGCGGCGCAAATGCCCGAATATCAGGATATAGTTGATCAAACATTACTCAAAGCTAAAAAAGATGCTGGTATAGGTGCTAGTTCAGCACAAGTAGTATCTCTGGCTTTTGACCGTTTAGCGGTATCCTTTGGATTAAAGATTTTGCAAATTATCCCCGGTCGTGTGTCTACAGAAGTAGATGCGCGGTTATCCTATGATACAGATGCTACTGTAGCTAAAGCCCGGTATTTGATTGGTCAGTATCAAGCTGCTGGTATTTCTAAAGAACGGGTTTTGATTAAAATTGCTTCTACTTGGCAAGGTATCAAAGCTGGGGAAATTTTGGAAAAAGAAGGCATTCACTGTAACTTAACTTTACTATTTGGTCTGCACCAAGCGATCGCCTGTGCAGAAGCTGGTATAACTTTGATTTCTCCCTTCGTTGGTCGCATTCTTGACTGGTACAAAAAAGATACTGGCCGGAATAGCTATCCCGCAGCGGAAGATCCAGGTGTATTATCTGTCACTACAATTTATAACTACTTTAAAAAGTTTGGTTATAAGACTGAAGTGATGGGGGCTAGTTTCCGAAATACAGGCGAAATTACTGAATTAACTGGGTGCGATTTGTTGACAATTTCTCCCGCTTTCTTAGCAGAATTACAAAATACTGTAGGAGAATTACCTCGGAAACTTGATCCTGCAAAGGTAGCAGATTTATCAATTGAGAAAATTTCTATTGATCAAGCTACTTTTGAGCAAATGCACAATGGCGATCGCATGGCTTCTGATAAACTAGCAGAAGGTATTGATGGTTTTACCAAGGCCTTGATTTCCTTAGAACAACTGTTAACTGAAAGATTAGCCCGTTTGGAAACGCAGAAAGTAACTGCTTAATAATTAGCATCTCCGAAAATTAAATGTGCGTCGTTTGAAACCCTTGTAGAGATGTCCTATGGAACGTCTCTACATCTGTTTTTATAAAACATGGGGGAGAATCAGAAAGGAAGTTAAAAAGACTTTTCTTGATCAAGTATTGCCGTAAATCATCAAAGTATTGTAAAATAGACGAGGATAGCCGCGCACACCGCAGGTATCGCATAAAATGATTTTAGCGTATAACAATACGCAACAATAAAAAAAACTGAGTTAATTAACTTGTAAGCGAACACCAACAAGAAAATATCGGCAAAATTAATTATTAACAAAAATTAAAAAAGAGTATGGCTAACGCCAACCCTATCAGCACACCTAAATTTCTTTATTTTTGTTAGAGTGTTACCTTAAACCTGTTAGCTACCATTTTCCGTACTTCTGCTTTCTTCTAATTCTTAAACTTGCTATATGGCCCGAGACTATTATGAAACCCTGGGTGTCTCTCGTGACGCCGACAAAGAAGACATTAAACAGGCTTATCGCCGCCTAGCCCGAAAGTATCACCCAGATGTAAATAAAGAATCTGGGGCGGAAGAACGATTTAAGGAAATTAACCGCGCCTATGAAGTCCTGTCTGAACCAGAAGTTCGCGCTCGTTACGACCGCTTTGGTGAAGCTGGTATTTCCGGTGCGGCGGCGGCTGGTGCTGGTTTCCAAGACGTGGGTGATATGGGTGGTTTCGCCGATATCTTTGAAAGCATTTTCAGCGGCTTTGCTGGTGGACAACCCCAACAAAAACGGCGTGGTGGACCAACACGCGGTGATGATCTCCGCCTAGACCTAAAATTAGATTTTCGGGAAGCGGTATTTGGTGGAGAAAAAGAAATTCGCATTTCCCATTTAGAAACCTGTGAAACTTGTAATGGTTCTGGCGCTAAACCAGGAACCCGTCCTCGGACTTGCAGCACCTGTAATGGTTCAGGTCAAGTCAGACGGGCAACAAGAACCCCCTTTGGTAGTTTTACTCAAGTATCAACTTGTCCCACCTGTGATGGCACAGGCACGGTTATAGAAGATAAATGTGATGCTTGTGACGGTAGAGGCGCGAACCAAGTTACAAAAAAACTCAAAATCAATGTTCCCCCTGGTGTAGACAATGGCACAAGATTACGGATTTCCCAAGAAGGAGATGCGGGTCAACGTGGTGGGCCTCCCGGTGATTTATACGTCTACTTGTTCGTCAATGAAGATCAGGAATTTCACCGAGAAGGAATTAATATTAACTCGGAAATTAAAATTAGCTACCTGCAAGCGATTTTAGGTTGCCATTTAGAGGTAAATACTGTAGATGGTCCAGTAGAGTTAATTATTCCCCCTGGAACTCAACCGAATACGGTAATGAAATTAGAAAATCGTGGTGTCCCCCGTCTAGGTAATCCTGTTAGTCGCGGTGATCATCTGTTAACGGTATTAATTGATATTCCCACCAAAATCCTCCCAGAAGAACGGGAACTACTGGAGAAACTGGCTAAAATTAAAGGAGATAGAATAGGTAAAGGCGGTTTAGAAGGATTCTTAGGAGGCTTGTTTAAGTCATGAGTGGGTCTTCTGTATTAACCCCTGACGCTCAACTTGATTTACGTGGTACTCCTTGTCCAATTAATTTTGTGCGGACAAAACTATATTTGGAAAAAATGCCACCGGGAGGTTTATTGGAAGTTTGGTTAGACCCAGGTGAACCGATAGAACAAGTTCCTGATAGCCTGACCATGGCTGGTTATCAAGTAGAACAAGTGACGGATTATTCTGGTTATTTTTCTCTAGTTGTCCGCCGTCCGGTCGCTGCTGCATGACCAGGGAAAATGTTTCTCCTAGACAGTTATTGGGTACGGTTGTAGCTGTACAGGCGAATTTCTATCGAGTGCAGATGGATGAGGTGGTAAGGAGTAAGGAGTCAGAAATAATAGCAGGTTTTTCCTCTCTGTCACCTTCTTCCCTCACCCCTGCCCCTATCCTCCTCTGTACTCGAAGAACACGCTTAAAAAAGATTGGTCAACAAGTGATGGTGGGCGATCGCGTAATCGTTGAAGAACCAGATTGGGCTGGAGGACGGGGGGCTGTGGCTGAGGTTTTACCCCGTCATAGCCAATTAAATCGCCCAGCGATCGCTAATGTAAATCAAATTCTGCTGGTGTTTGCTGTTGCAGATCCTCCCCTAGAACCTATACAATTAAGTAGATTTTTGATTAAAGCTGAATCTACGGGAGTTGATGTGCTATTATGTTTGAATAAATGTGATTTAGTTTCTGAGCAGGAAAAACAGCAAATTAATGACCGTCTCCTGGCTTGGGGTTATCAACCTTTATTTATTAGCGTTCAGAATCACATTAATATCAATCAAATAGCCACCTATTTGCAGGATAAAATTACAGTGATTGCTGGTCCTTCTGGTGTGGGAAAAACCAGCTTAATTAATAGTTTGATTCCCGATATTAACCTGCGCGTCGGTGAAGTTTCCGGTAAACTAGCCCGCGGTCGTCATACCACCCGTCATGTAGAATTGTTTGAAATGCCTACAGGTGGGTTATTAGCAGATACTCCCGGTTTTAATCAACCTGATTTGGATTGTGGCCCCCAAGAGTTAATTCACTATTTCCCAGAAGCAAGAGAACGCCTAGCAGCGGCTCATTGTCGCTTTAGTGATTGTATCCATAAAGATGAGCCAGACTGTGCTGTTAGTGGTGACTGGGAACGATATCAGCATTATTTAGAATTTTTAGATGATGCTTTAGCCCATCAAAACCAGACTAACCAACAAGCTGACCCCGAATCAAGTCTGAAATTAATATCTAAAGGTAAAGGTCAGAGTCAGTACGAACCAAAACTGGAAAGTAAAAAATATCGCCGAATTTCTCGTAAAACCCAATTACAAGACTTACAGGAGTTATATCGAGAAAGTGAGGATTAACCCAAAGTTTCATTAATAGCAATTATTAATAACTCATTGAGAGGGATTCCCGTGGCTTTGGCCATAGAGGAAATCACGCTTTTAGGCGCGAAAGAACAATATAAACCAGCTTCTAAAAACCAAGGTTCTCCGTTTGGATCAATGCGAAAATCAAATAAACTATAATGACGACAACCTAAAGCTTGATGACACTTTTTAGCCATTTCCTGAACCTTTTGGGTGATGGGGTCATGCGTATTTACAATCCAAGCTTTTATATTATCTTTAGCGGTCAAATATAAGTTGCCATCATCTCCTTGTTGGAGTTTATCAGCATAGTTGCGGATGGGTTTGTGAGAGTTTACTAGATACTCTTCTAATGGTAAACCCACTAATTCTCCATCTTTAACAATAATACCACATCTGACTTCTCGACCAAGTTCGATGTATTCTTCTACAATCACTTCCTTTGCATATTCAAACCCTGTCTTTAAAGCAGTTTCGTATTCAGTAGCATCTTTAACTAAAGTTACTCCTAGAGAGTTATCGGAACTTGCAGGTTTAACGACTGCTGGAGGTTTAATGGTGGGAATGTCTCCAGAACGCAGAATTTCTCCACGAGGAACTTTTACCCCTGCTGCGGCAACAATGGCTTTTGCTCTGGCTTTATGGGCTGTTATGGCCATAATATCTGGAGTATTACCTATGTAGGGAATTTTGAGCAAATCCAATAGGGAGCGGTAGTGAGTCATTCCCGGAATACAAAACATTTGTGGTAATACCAAATCAATGTTTCGCGCTGTTAGAAACTCTATAGCTTTAAATAGAGACATAGGTTTTGTGATAGCAATATCTTCTGAACTTAGAGAAGGGGGAAATCTCCACAAAAGATCAGGTGTAATGTATGCAATTTCAAAATCATAGAGTAATTGATCTGCTATTCCTGTTAAACAATCTTGAGCGTAAAGACGCGATAAATTACAGTAAAAATCATTTTGTGCTGATCCAACTAAATGAAGAATACGAAGTTTTGACATAATTTATTTTCCTCTCTAATCTTTAATTATGACATTCAGTTTGAATTTTGTTTAAAATTACTAATCACCACCTATTTCCACCAACTTACCAATATTAAAATCTATTTTTACCCAACTTTTTAATTTTAATAGATTTTGTAGTAATAATAAAGTAATTTGCCAATGATGAACCATTAAAAATGGTAAAGGATCATCTCCTTGAAAAATAGCATCTGTACCTGCAGTAATTTTATTTAACCACGATTTTAATTGAGCCAAAGAACGAATTCCTGTAAATCTCCAAAGTTCATGATATAACCAATAAGTTGGTTTACTGGTTGCTAAAGGTTCTATATGTGGTTGATTTTCACTAGCTTTTAAATAAGCATCTGCTAACCCTGGATGATTATAAAACATAGTAATTGCGGTGTGAGTGCGGGGGTTACACTCAATTGGGTAAACTTTACCATCTTTTGTTTGGATAAAATCAAAAGAAATTTGTCCAGTTAAGTTTAATGATTTGACAAAATGTTTAACCCATTGAAATATTTCTGGGTTATCAATTTGTTCATAATTAATTTGAAAAGGAGAAGATTTAGAACAACAATGTAAACGAATTTCTCCATTTCTAACGGTGCTGTGAGTACAATATTCTTGTCCCTTGACAAATTCCTGCATTACCCAAGGTCTTTCTGCACTAATTGGTAAGCTTTTGATATATTCTTCCATTCCTTCAAAGGGTAATTTCGTCATATCTAATCGAGTTACAGAATCATATTTAATGCTTTTGAGTAAGTAGCGACTATGATCTTTTGTAAAGTCAAAATTGAGGATTTGCTCTGGGGAAGTAATCAAAAATGCTTTTGGTGCTGTTAAACCTAAATTCCGCGCTTGATCACATAAACTAAATTTATCATCTAATATTTTGGTCATCTCAGAATCAAAATGAAATACTTCACAATGGGGAGATAAAATGGGTTTTGCTAAGGAATCATAATAACTTGCTACGGGACTAGAAACAGGAATAAATACATCTATATTTTCTGCTTTGACAATATTTAATAATCCTTGCAAATAGCCATTTGCATCTTTTTCTGGTGCGGGTACTGTAAAGAATTTTGTCACTGCGTTAGAAAATTGATGTCCTGATAACCAATATTTGTGAGTTTCTACCATAAATACTTTATGTCCAGCGCGATGAAAAGAACGCGCAAGTTGTAAAGATTTTGTCATTTTTCCTCCTGTTAAGAGGATGTTTTGAGGATTTTCACAAATAATCTTTTTCTGAAAAGGAAGGGTGAGGAAATTAATAATTAAGGAAATGAGGACAATAATTAAATTAATCGGTAAAATCAAAGAGAGTAAAAGCAAAGTTCCCAGAGTTTGAAATAGAGAAATAATCGACTTCATAATTTTGTGGTAAATAGAATTATGTAGGTTGGGTTGACGGAAGAAAACCCAACATTTTATGAAATTTGTAGAGTGTTGGGTTGCGCTGTCGCTTAACCCAATCTACAATTTTGTGTTATTTACGTTTGATGATGGTTAAACCATCTCGTAATGGTAAAATGACCTGTTCAACTCTTGGATCTGCGGCTACAATTTGATTGAATTGTGCTATAGCTTCTCCGTTAGCTGTTCTCTTTGCTGGGACTAAATAAGGTTGTCCTTGGAGGAGGGTATTATCTACAAAAATAAAACCATTTTCAGCCAGGAGTCCGGTATTTAAAAGTAAGTTGAAGTAATCAACATACTCTTTTTTATCAGCGTCTATGAAGACTAAATCAAAGGTTTCTCCTGCATTTGCTAATTCGCGTAATGTTTGTAAAGCAGGAGCAACTTTAACTTTGATTTTACTACCGTGGAGAGAAGTTTGAAAACAGTTTTTAGCAAACTCGGCCACATAATCATCCACTTCACAGGCAATAATATCACCATCTGCGGGTAAAGCTTCCGCCATTGCTAAAGCCGAATATCCGGTAAACATTCCTATTTCTAGAATGCGTTTAGCTTTAGTCATGGACACAAACATTTTTAAAGTTTGTCCTTCAATATGTCCAGAAAGCATTTCTTGTTCTAACTGACGGACTGTTTCTCCATCATCAAATCTCTGACTCCAATCTTCAGAAGCTGTTTTTTTTGCTAAAGTTGCTAAAGCTGGAGATTCATTGGTTGTATGTTTATCCAAATAAGGATCAATTCCAGATGCTAAGTCATAGACTTTTTGTAAAGAAGCCGCAAGTTCATCAGAAACATTTTCCTGCTTGGCTATTTTCAAAGTTGTTTCTAGTTCTTCAACTAAAATACCCAAGGGAGTAACCGGTCTAGGAGTAATAGATTTCACTAAAGTTTCAGTCATTTTTATTATTTCCAACTCCTATTCCAAACCCAAATCACTAAGATACATTTCTATTCCTGCACCATGATTAGGTAATGTGCTACATACGGCTTTATGTGCTGCGACCGCAGTTTCGAGTAATTCGGGGGGAACTTCTTGGATATAGTCACAAGCACCAATACCACCTCTAGGAACAGGGGCCCAAAGTCCACCGTCTCCACGCTTGCGACGCATATTTTTTTGACCTTCAATCATCAGGTCCATATCTTCGAGAATAGGATGATAAACAGTTAAACCAAGAGACTGACATAATGCAATAATGCGATCGCGGTCTTCTGATTTTAACCAATTCATTTCCACAGCTAAAGTTGCACCAAAAGCCATACCAGTAGTCACCGCGTGACCGTGCATCATTTTCACCGCAGGTTCAAATCGGGGACTCCAAGTATGTCCATAACCATGGGGACGATCTTGATAAGTCTCAAACATATTCGTTCCCTCATGCTTCATATAAGAGAACAATGCTCGATAAATAATATCGTCTGCAATTTCTGCTAACTCCTGATTTTCTCCTAAAGTTGCAAAGTGAGTTTCAATTAAACGAGATCCGTATTTTTCCAACAATTCAAACAAAACAGCATCATCGGTAATGGCCATTTTAATAATTTCCGCTATTCCATTACGGATATGACCAGTAGCCAAAGTGCGGAAGAAACTCCGGTCAACTAAAGTGAGTACAGGAGGATGATAAGCACCAATACTGTTCTTGAACTGCTTACCGTTGGTGCAGGTGCGAGGTGAAGGACCAGCATCAATAGCTGCAACTACAGTCGTCCCGACCATAACATAAGGAGTCCGTCGGTGTTGTAAAGCACAAGCTAACCCAGCGACATCACTAAGAACACCACCACCAATAATTAGAACAGGTTCGCTGCGGGAAACATCACAACCATCTTTCCCTAAATACCCTAGAATGCGATGGACTGTTTCTGGGGTTTTATCTACTTCCCAAGCCCGAAAAGCCATCATTTCTAAAGGAATTTCATGAGCATCAAAATATTTACGAACCTGCTCACCATACAACTCATTAACTGTTTGGTCAATTACTGCTACACAACGACCAAGACTGTTATAAATATTAGCTAAAATCTCATTTTCAGGCTTAAAAACCCCTTCTACAACCTTGACTTCTGAGGTGAGCGTGAAATTAGCAGTAACCTCAAAAGAACGCCCATCTTTTTTATGTGCTATTTCCCCTGAACCTCTGTACCAACTGGATGTTAGATACTTTTCCCCATGAGTGAGTTTAATAATATTTGGTTCTGTTTGATTAGCAAATTTTCCTGTATCTACTGCTAATTCATCTGTGACTTCTGGGGTTGGTAATATGCTGTGTGGACTCATCTAAAATGCCTTATCCTGATTATTGATATTTGCAAAAATGGAATTAAAAAAACTGCTTTTCTTGGAATAGCTCAACTTGAACAGTTCTTTCTTTTAACAAAATCGCCACGATGAACTGATACTTAAAAGTTCACAAAATTATTTTGCTAACTAGTTGGCTGGATAGCAAGTAAATTTACTCTCAACTTTAATCAAGAAAGTAACAAAAAATTAAGTTTTCTAATCTTGGCTGGTGGTTTGGGAGTAAATAATGAAATTTTATTACTTTTGTTTAAATTAACACTTTATTGCCGCTGATAGTTTATGTAAACTTTATGTATTAGTTAAATTAATGAAAAATCTTTTTGCCTAAGATAATTTAAATAGATTTAGTGATTTAAATCCTTGTCAAAAAGAATATATTATGGTACTGGTAATCAGCGAAAAAAGATATTTTAGTGAAAACGAGCGAAAAAAAGTCAAGTAAGTTACTTTGGACCCAGTCCTGACAACTATCTACCCCTAGATTGCTTGTTCTGATAAAACTTCTTTCACAAACCCAATATCATCTTAAAATATTCTTAATTTCCCCACACAGACTTTTTTGTCTGTAACCCCCAAGTACCACACAGAAAAATATTATGGCTATAGGCTACCTCGCGCTTGTACTTCACGCACACCTACCCTTCGTTCGTCACCCAGGAAGTGACTATGTGCTAGAAGAAGAATGGCTTTATGAAGCGATTACTGAAACTTACATTCCTTTATTAAAAGTATTTGAAGGGTTAAAACGAGATGGCGTTGATTTTAAACTCACCATGAGTATGACACCTCCCTTGGTGTCTATGCTTCGTGACCCTCTTTTACAAGAACGCTATGATGCTCACTTATCACAATTAGAAGAGCTTATAGAACTAGAATCCGAGCGTAATATTCATAATGGTCATGTTCGTTATTTAGCGGAACATTATGCAACTGAGTTTAATGAAGCGCGGGAGTTATGGGAACGTTATCACGGTGATTTAGTTACAGCATTTAAACAGTTCCAAGATAGTAACAATTTAGAAATTATCACCTGTGGTGCGACTCACGGCTACTTACCATTAATGAAAATGTACCCCCAAGCTGTATGGGCGCAAATTCAGGTAGCCTGTGAACATTACGAAGAAACTTTTGGACAAGCCCCTAGAGGGATATGGTTGCCAGAATGCGCCTATTATGAAGGTGTGGAGCGAATGCTGGCGGATGCTGGTTTACGTTATTTCCTCACTGATGGACATGGTATTTTATACGCTCGTCCCCGTCCGCGCTTCGGTAGTTATGCCCCGATTTTTACGGAGACTGGTGTAGCAGCTTTCGGTCGAGATCATGAATCTTCCCAGCAAGTATGGTCTTCTGAGGTGGGTTATCCCGGTGCTGCAGAATACCGGGAATTTTATAAAGATTTGGGTTGGGAGGCTGAATATGAATACATTAAGCCCTATATTATGCCCAATGGTCAGCGGAAAAATACAGGCATTAAGTATCATAAAATTACTGGGGGGGGCTTAGGTCTTACGGATAAAGCTCTTTATGATCCTTACTGGGCAAAGGAAAAGGCGGCAGAACACGCTGCTAACTTCATGTATAATCGTGAGCAGCAAACTGGACATTTACATAATATCATGGGTCGACCACCAATTATTGTTTCTCCTTATGATGCGGAGTTGTTTGGTCATTGGTGGTATGAGGGTCCTTGGTTCATTGATTATCTGTTCCGTAAGTCATGGTATGACCAAAAAACCTATGAAATGACCCATTTAGCCGATTATTTACGGGCTAATCCTCATCAGCAAGTCTGTATTCCTGCTCAGTCGAGTTGGGGCTTTAAGGGTTTCCATGAATATTGGTTGAATGATACTAATGCTTGGGTTTACCCTCATTTACATAAAGCTGCGGAACGAATGATTGAAATTTCCCAAATTGAAGCTGAAGATGAGTTACAGTTAAAAGCACTCAATCAAGCTGCAAGAGAGTTGTTATTAGCACAATCTTCTGACTGGGCGTTTATTATGCGGACAGGAACAATGGTTCCCTATGCGGTGAGAAGAACGCGATCGCATTTAATGCGGTTTAATAAGTTATATGAGGATGTAAAAGTTGGTAAGATTGATAGTGGTTGGTTAGAAAAAGTCGAATCAATGGATAATATTTTCCCCAATATTAACTATCGTGTTTATCGTCCAGCATTTTAATGGAGTAATACCCACCCCCACTGTTTGAAAAAGTTGGGAATCTAGATATAGACAAGCAAAACCCCCATATTTGTCGCTGGGGGTTATTTTTATATACATCTTGTCAAATTGCTGATATATACTATCTAGTTAAATTACGGCTGTTGTAAGCATCTATAGCATAGGCTGGTGTACGCTTGGTATAGTCTAGATCCATACCAGTGATAGATTTAGCCAAAGCTGCAAATTTGTCAGAAGCCCAATTACGTTCGTGAATGGGCTTGCTTTGTTCACCCATGAAGTATGCTAAAGAACCAATAACGGAAACAGCTACCCAACCAATAACCAACAGAGAAATTAAAATAGCCATTGGAGAACCTCGTTTTTTAATTTTTGTAACCTTATGTAAATAAATATAACAGATTGTTAAGAGAAGTTGCAAATTATTTTCTGGTGTGTATACCCCTAAAATAGGTGAGGTATTCCTCACTGTGAGGATTTCGTAATTAAACGCATAAGTACAAGAGAGTGTGAGATAATATTTCAGGTATATTGTGACTCTATTAACCCAAAGATAACTAATTGATAATATGCAAGTCAAAATACTTTTAATTATATCTTTACGGATTTTTTAGTGAGAAATATCAGGTGAAAAATCATTACCAGAAAGACCAATATCATCTTTTTATAGCCCTAATGGTGGGAAATTCCCGCCTCCATTGGGGATTATTCATAGATAAGACCTTATCCGCAAGTGGGGACACATTTCATTTATCTGAATCTATTATCCAGCAATTAGCTGAATCTCCAACCTTAGATAATTGGTTAACAGTTATTTCTCTACCTAGGAATGTTCCTATCATTCCAGATTTCCCCATTCCGCTGATTTTTGCTTCTGTAGTTCCTAGTCAAACTACACTTTGGCAAATTTACCCCTATCTGCGGTTAATTACGCTAGAAGATGTACCATTAAAGGGAATGTATCCAACACTAGGAATTGATAGGGCTTTAGCGGTATGGGGGGCGGGAATAAGTTGGGGATTTCCCACATTAGTAATTGATACTGGTACTGCGTTAACTTTCACAGGTGTAGACGATAATAAATGCTTAATTGGTGGGGCAATTTTGCCGGGTTTGGGGTTACAATTGAGTAGTTTAGGGCAAAAAACTGGACAATTACCATTATTAGAAACTAGTTTAATGACCACTTTACCTCCACGATTTGCGACGAATACATTAGAGGCAATTCAAAGTGGAGTAATTTACACTTTATTAAGTGGGATAAAGGATTTTATTGAAGCTTGGTGGGGGTTATTTCCTAATAGTCAGATTGTAATGACTGGAGGTGATAGTAAGGTTTTAAACAACTATATTTATCAACAATTTCCAGATATAGCAACCCGATTAATTGTAGATAATAATTTGATATTTCAGGGAATTGGAAATATTTGGAAATATCATGATTAGTTGACGCTAGGAGATAAAACTATTGCTCTATTTGCTATGCTATCATGAAAATGGTTTATTTTCTTAAAGTATAAGGCAATAAAAGACGATTTTTCATGGTAAAACTGGTATTTTATATGCTGGGTTACTCGGAAGATATTACTTTACAGGTTGCAGTTTTGTTACCTTGAGTTCAAAGGTTCCTACCCCAGTTTCCCCGAAAGAACGAACACGGATAATGTAAGTTCCTGCGTCTGTAATGCGGGTAAATAACACAGAATTACTTGTACCGTCAGGACCATCATCATTTTCTAAAACCGTCGCACCATTGGGAGCTAATAGTGTTATGATAGTATCAAAGTTTTCCGATGATAAATCAACAGCTAAATTATCACCTTTGTTTAATTTTACCGAATAATCACGAGCAAATCCTCCCTGACCTGTGGGAATATCTTTGTTTGATAAAGTATCAGAAATTTTCGTAAAATTAGTTAAAGGAATAGGACTATATAATTTATTTTGTGCGGAAACTGTTCTACTCCCAATCCCTATGATTATTAATGTGATAGGAATAATTAAAAGTTGTCTAAAACTTGTTAAAAAGCTCTTTTTCATAAATTAAAATACTATTCTCCTCAACACAGGTTAACTAGTCTAATATAACTTCATTTGTCTTTTTTGGTTGTGGCCACAGCAGCTACACCTAAAACTTTAATTTGATGTTTTTCAAGGGTCTGTACGGCCGCCTTCACTGTAGCACCAGTAGTATAAATATCATCCACTAACAATACTGGTATATTTGGAGGACGACGCAAATCTTTACCAAGGACAAAAGCATTTGTTAAATTTTCTTGTCTTTGCGTTGGGGATAAATTAAATTGTGCTTCAGTTTCCTTAATGCGTTCTAAACCATTGATTTTCAATTTGTATCCTGTTACATTGCAAAAACCCTCAGCTATTAATGCAGCTTGATTAAAACCTCGTTGTTTTTGTTTTTTGGGGTGCATAGGAATAGGAACAACTAAAAGCTGTTTTTGGGGTTGTGGTGAATTTAATAACCATGATTCCCCTAACCATTGTCCCAAAATATAACCAATTTGTGGCTGATTTTCATATTTTAACGCAGCGATCGCTCTTTTGACAACACCACCATAATTTCCCCAAGCAAATATTGGTAATGGTTGTTTCCATAAATAAGCGGGATTTTCTTGGTGACAACTTTGAATTTGTTTGATACAATATGGACAAAGTTCCCTAGATGTAGGACGTTGACACAGGGGACAATCAGATTTGAGAAAAAGATTTAGTAGATTTTGGAATATCTTCATCATAGATATTTGACATAGCTTAGATCACATCTACTAGTTTCTACTAGTGTTGTTGGTAGATAACCATTTCTTTCATACAGTTTAACAGCTTCCGTTAAAATACTAGCAGTTTCAATCCAAATTTGCTGAAACCCACGAGCAGATATCACCGTTTCCAATTGTTGTAATAAAAACTTTCCTAATCCTAAACCCCGCACTTTTGGTAAAAGATACATTTTTCTAATTTCTACCGCTTTTTCGCCGCGATTTATGGGATAATAGGCAGCAGTCCCGACAATTTGATTTTCCTGTTCAATTACCCAAAATTCCCCACCGGTTTTTAAATAATATTCTTGAATATTTAATACATCTTTATCTGCTGCTTCCGGTTGCCAAGGTAAACCGTATTCTGATAATACAGAACTAATGACTTGTGAGGCTAAAGTACAGTCTTTTTCTTGCCAATTGCGAATGATAAAATCTTGGTATTGATACATAAATTTAGTTTATAACGTTATTTAGGAAACTTTTATAGCATTCTGAATAATTAATCTGAAACCTGTTTCAGCTTCAAATCTGGCCATTCTTTCACTTTGTGAAGACTGGAAATTAGGTTTTTTGTTATTAGCGATATATGCTTTTTTAGATTTATAAATTGCTAAATCATGATTTGCAATAAAAACATTAATTGTCTTTCTTAGTTGGTTCTCTCCGTCTCCACACCAATCCCTATTTTTAGACTTTCTCGTTTTTAATTCCACAAAAATAATATGATTATTGTAAGTCAGCATACCCTCACAACGATTTTCCCTTTCACCATTTGATCTGAAAATTTCAATACAATTATCAATAGCGGTAAATATCACCTCTATTTCTTGATTATTTTCAACAATAGCAATCCATTTACTACAATCAACAGTGTCAATATAAGCAGGATCTTTATCTTTGTTAGGATCATCACAAAGTCCAAATTTATACTGATTTGTCTGACTTTGACAATTAGCATCAAAAAAATTTATACTCATATTTGTTCCTCAATTTCCAGTAAATCATCAAAAAGGTTATTAGTATCTGCTAAGAAAGTATTGAGATAATTTTCATCAGTAGGTAATCCTTCATAAGTAGAAAGTTTGATAATTTCCCCTGTCTCTGTTAATTCATATACAATTGAATCTTTATCAGATACACAAGATACTTGAGGAACAATATTTTCTAGTTGTTCTTTTAGTAAATTGCTGTTTGGTAAATCTAGAATTTTCTGTAAAACCTGATATCCCTTGATTGCTAATGTCAGATAATTAATAATATAAGGACTGTGGGTAGTGAGAATTAGTGTATTACCTTCTGTAAGGTTAGCAAATTCTAATAATTTATATAAAACGTCTTTTTGCGATTTGGGAAACAGATTTTGTTCTATTTCTTCAACAATATTTAAAAAACATTCATTTTTATATTTAGAAGATAATACTTCCAAAGCAGCTTTTTTAACTTCCTCAGAAAGATTATCATTGGATAGGATTCTTTCAATTTCTATTTTTAATCTTTTTTGTTCTTCTCCACTCAGTTCACTTTGTGAAGAATCTTGATTTTGACCAATAGATAACGCAATATTTCTAGAAACTAAAAACAAAGGAATAAAAGACTGAAACCCACTTGAAGATTCGGAAATATTTAATTTATAATCACTTCCTATAATATTTAAAGTATTATTTTTTTGATCAAATTCCAACTTTACATCACCCACTGGTAAAGTCAAACTTTCTGATAATTCCTGTTGAGAACGTTCTAATTCCTCAAAAAAAGTAGATAATGATTGAGGTAATCTTTTTAATTTTTCTGCGCCTTTAACTACACTAAAAAAATTTCTCTCTGCTGGTACATACATAATTTTTGGCAGAATATACTTTTGACTATTATTATTACGTAAACCATATAATTTTCCATTGACATAATTAAAAATATAGGCATTACCACGATATTCTATTTCTGTTTCTGGTAAAAAATAATTTTTTAAGTTTTGATATTTAAAGCACGTATTAAAAAATCTTTTATTGCTTGTAACATCATTTATTTCTAAATTTTCACGAGATAACTGTTTTTCCAACCAGCTAAATGTTGAAATTAACTTAGCAATGCTACTTTTTCCCGTTCCTTGATTACCGATAAAAACAGTAATTTTACGAATGTCTATAAATCCATTATTTTCTGCGAAACCTGATTTAATTGGTCCGAAATTTTTAACTTTTATTTGACTCATATATCATCTTTATTTGCTGTATTTACTTCGTTTTCGTTTTCTAGCACAAACATTATAATTCAAAATCTGATTAACAATAATTTATTTTTCATAATAAAAACGCCCCCCTTGTGGAGAGCGTTTTCTATTTAACTAGACTCTAGTTATTAACCGTTGATAGCAGGAGCGCTTAAAGCAACAGGAGCAACATCAGCAGCAGCCAAATCTAGAGGGAAGTTGTGAGCGTTACGCTCGTGCATTACTTCCATACCTAAGTTAGCGCGGTTGATTACGTCAGCCCA
>NZ_JACJTO010000042.1 GCF_014698755.1 Aphanizomenon flos-aquae FACHB-1287
ATAATCATTTTTGGGTAGTCCTTCCAGGATATTTTTGACAATCTTGGGAAATGAGTTTATGATCATGGTTAATCAAAATATTTTAATCCTTCGCCCAAAATTTAACATATTTTTGGCTATTTTTATCAGGCTTTTCTTAACATTCAACACTTCTGTTGTCAACCCTTTAGTATTTGTGGAGAATTAAAAGGTTTTGAAGATACCAGAGGAACATTATTTTTTGATATTGCCAGAATTATTAAAAATAAACAACCTTCTGCTTTTATATTAGAAAATGTCAAACAATTACAAGGACATCAACAGGGAAAAACATTAAAAGTAATTATTAACACATTAAAAGAATTAGGCTATTATACAGATTATAAAATTCTCAATGCTCTTGATTTTGGTTTACCACAAAAACGCGAAAGAATTTTGATAGTTGGGTTGAAAAATCCAAATCATTATTATAACTTTAATTGGCCATTAATCAAAATATCCATGCAACCCTTATCAGAAATATTAGAAAAATCTGTTTCTGAATTTTATTATGCTTCCGAAAAAATTCGCCAAAATCGGTTACAAAAAGTCAAACCTGAGCAAAAATATGATCAACCAACAATATGGCATGAAAATAAATCTGGTAATATTAGTATACATCCTTATTCCTGTGCATTGAGAGCAGGAGCATCTTATAATTATTTATTGGTCAATGGAGAAAGAAGATTAACTGCAAGAGAAATGTTGAGATTGCAAGGTTTTCCAGAATCTTATAAAATAGTAGGAAGTTATCAAACTATGCGAAAATTAACTGGTAATGCGATCGCTATTCCCTGTGTTTCTACTGTGATTGATTCTGTAATTAATGCAATTTGATACTTGATGACTAGCAATTATCTCTATCTTTATGATTTCGCTACCAGTGCAAATTCAAAAAAAGTCCTGATTTTAGGAGCATTGGGAATTGCGAGGAAATTTTTGTTAATGGGTGAGGAGGGAATCGAACCCGCAACCAATTGATTAAGAGTCAACTGCTCTACCGTTGAGCTACTCACCCGCTGATAAAACTATGATATCAGACTTTTGAGTTTCGCGCTAGTGTTCCAGCTAAAAAACTGAAAACAACGGAAATTGGATGATAAAGCTAAAAATGCTGGTGCATAAGGTAGAGTAAGACCAGAATCTCAGTTTCCAGATCCTAAGTGTACTGTTCCTAATGCTCATGTTGACATTGAAATTCGCGGTATCACTTTTATTCCTACACAATAGTCCCAAATGACAACTAATCTCACTAAATTACAACAATTTTTAGAATCTGGCGATAGCGACACAAGCGACTGCTCAAAATCATCCTTTTCTAGCTAGTGCTTCTGGAAAGACAGCGATTTTTATTAAATATCTAGATCAAAATATAAATGATTTTATTCTCCATGACAGCAGTTAAAATGGAGAAATTGTGAAATAATAAAAGATAAATGTTTTGGGCTGATAAAATTGCTGCTGATGCAGTAGGTGAACAGGTAGTTAATGATTCTAAGACTCCTTCTGGACGAGTACACGTTGGGTCTTTACGTGGTGTAGTTATCCATGACGTTATTTACCGTGCTTTGAAACACGCAGGAAAGCCTGTAAAATTTCTGTATGGTGTGGATGATTATGATGCGCTAGATACTGTTCCTAAATACTTAGATAAAGAAAAATTTCAGCCTTATTTGGGTTTTCCTTTGTGTAATGTTCCTTCTCCTGGTGATAGTGCGGAAGATTATGCTAAGTATTTTATTGGTGAGTTTTTTGAAATTTTTGCATATTTAGGAATTAAACCAGAAACGTATTTTTTACGTGATTTATATCGTTCAGGAAAACTTAATTCCTATATTGATATTTTCCTGAAAAATGCTCATTTGGTGCGGGAAGCTTATAAGGAAGTAAGTAAAGCTGAACGTGCAAATAATTGGTATCCTTTTCAAGTTATTTGTGAAAATTGCGGTAAAATCGCTACTACTGTCACTACAGATTATAACGGTTCAGAAGTATTTTACACCTGTAAACCTGATGGAGTTGATTATGTAAAAGGTTGTGGACATTCTGGTTGGGTTTCTCCTTTTAATGGTCATGGTAAATTACCTTGGAAAGTTGAATGGGTAGCTAAATGGGATATATTGGGTGTAACTATTGAAATGGCCGGGAAGGATCATTCTCAAAAGGGTGGTTCTCGTGATGTTGCTAATGCTATTAGTCGCAAGGTTTTACAAAAACAACCTCCTTTCCATTCTCCCTATGAATTTATTCTTGTGAATGGTACAAAAATGAGTTCTTCTAAGGGTGTAGGTTCGAGTGCTCGGGAAATTGCTGATTTATTACCTTCTGAATTATTGAGATTTTTAATGTTAAGAACTCAACCCAGAACTGTAATTAATTTCGCACCAAATTATGAAACTACCACCCGGTTATTTAGAGATTACGATACTTTAATTAATAAGTATTCTCATGCTCCTGAATTAACGGAGGAATTAATGTCTTTATTTTACGCCCAATTAGGGAATGAAATTAAAACTTTTCAACCTTTTGATTTTAGTACATTAATTTCTTTGTTACAAGTTCCCCGTTTAAATATTCAGGAAGAGGTTGTACAACGCAGTTTACAGCCTTTAAATGAGTATGATCAACAAATTATTGATCAAAGAATTGCTGCGGCTAAAAAGTGGTTACAAGATTATGCTGACGAGGAAGAAAAGTTAGTTCTTTATTTGGAACAAGTTCCCGAAAAAGCTCATGATTTAAATTCGGAACAAGTTGCTTATTTGCAAAAATTGATCGAGAATTTGCAGGATATTGGTAACTGGGAAGCTGAGGAATTACAAACTATAATTTTCTCGACTACGAAGGAGTTAGGGGTTCAACAACCAATGGCTTTTAAGGCTTTGTATCTATCTTTTTTAAATAAAGAAAAGGGTCCAAAAGCTGGTGGTTTGTTGTCTTATTTGGAGAAGTCTTTTGTGATTTCTCGGTTGCAGGACGTGGTTAATTTGAATCAGTCAAAAGCCGAAGTTTAATTACTTAAATACTTATTCCCTGTCAGAGACAGGGAATACAATTAATGAGGCTCTGCCTCATATTAATGTTAGCATAAGGCAGAGCCTTTTGATTGCATTCCCAGGTTCTACCTGGGAACGAGGAAAGATTGCAAGATGTTGTGACTTTGAATGCAGGTAAGGAAAAGACGGAAGTTTCTTAATTGCTTTTTTGATGGTGCGTTACGTTATCGCTAACGCACCATCAAACTGTATTCTCAGTTAGAAAATTGGAACTACGAAACTAGAAGCTAGTCTCTTCCCATGTTTGAATCAGAAAAATAGCCATACTTCCAGCTAAATTAACGGCTAGTTCAGCATGACGAGGAGCAGGTTTAGCATCATTCATACTCCTACCGTGAGCATCACTCAACCTATTTCTGAGTGTTCCTAACCCTTCTACAATTGTCTGACATCCTCCAAAAATTCGCTTTAATGTTTCTTCTGTATGTTGACTTGGAGCAAGAGTAAGTTCATTAGCAGTTAGACGATAGAGACTGGGTAAATCTGCGCCAAACTCGTATGTCACTCCATTCCTATCTAGGATATATTTACAGACGCTTTCTAGCAAAGTTCTTGCCATAGTGATTGCACCATCTATATCTGTTGATTTTCGTTCTAATGCTTTCTGCCATGCTTCTTTAATATGTTCTGAGTCAACCATCGTTAATATTTCTAATATACCGCTATTTGTGGATGCAATTACTTCAGTTTCTAGTAAGGTTAGAAGAGGATTAAATTCTCTCTGAAGATACATTCTTCGTTCTTGATAGGCTCTTGAATAACTTTTACCAAGATTGGAAGCAACAAAATCCCAAAACTCTTTTAAATCTCTACATTTTTTTACGCATTCAGGCATTTGATTATTGATACGTGGAATTTGCAACAAGTTTAACCGTAATTTTTTATATTCCTCATTATCTCCTTCATCAAAATTGCCAGTAGCACGAGATATAAGAATTTGTTTCAATCGTTCGACTTGGTTGAAAAGTTCATTTACCGAGTTAGGCATTGTGGCTCTTTTTTAACTAATGTTTGTAGTAAATAAATAATAGTGTTAAGGTGCGTCAGATATCAAAAATCTATTTAGGGCTGGCTAAGTTATCGAGATTAAACCAGACTTTGATTACCTTCTTCCTTCGCGCCTTCCCTACTTTGCGTCTTTGAGCGAAACAAAAACCTTGGTTCGTTTACCAGCAAAATCGCTGTAATTTCAGGGCGAATATTTGGCTAGAGACAAGTATCCTCATGTAATTTATCATATTTTTGGCATTAATGAAACGGGAGTTAGTGGCAGAATATGATTGAGGGAAGATTTGGAGAAAATGGACAAATTTATTAAGGGAAATATCACAAGTGTTGAATGTTAAGATTTTGAGGATTGTGTCCAAGTTGTGCATTGGTATTGGTGATACCAAATTTGGTCAATTAATGACTCTATTCTCAATAGACAATGGATTTTACCTGGGTAAAACGCAAAGATTGTAAAGTTTTATTGCAGGATTCAACACTTGTGGGGAAATATCTATAAATTTCTTTGCGATGTAAAATTCTTACTAATGTTACTAAATCATTATTGACAGATATCCCAATTCGATAATTACCAACCCGAATGCGATAATGATTATTTGCTGTTTTCATCATTTTTAAGTTATTAATTTCTTGTACAGTAACAGTATTTTCTATTTCTTCTATTACTGATTTAACCCGCTCTAGTAAATTAGGATCTTTGATATTTTTTAAATCTTTTTCAAAACTTTTCCTAAATTCGGTTTTCATTGTTCTTGGTTTAAAATTGCAAAAATTGTTTCTCTATCTGTTAATTCTGTTTTTTCTCCTTCTTCAATAGCTTTTGATAAGGGAATATCTTCAATTATTTCCGTAAATAAAGCTGAAAATTCTTCTTTGTTTTCTGAAAACAGTTCTATGATTAATTCTTTCAGGGTTTGTTTAAGTTGATTGCGTTCTAAGGATAGGTTAGACATAATTATCACCATAACATATATATTATATTATATCTTATTTTAAATGTCAGTCAAGCAAGACTAAATAAAAATGGGTTAAATAAGTCAATGCCTTTGTCAATTTTCCAAATATAGGCCAGAAAACCAATACAATCTTTACTAGATTAATACTTGTTCCCTGTCAGAGACAGGGAATACAGTTAATGAGGCTCTGCCTCATATTAATGTTAGCATAAGGCAGAGCCTTTTGATGGCATTCCCAGGTTCTACCTGGGAACGAGGAAGTATATAATGTAAGACTTTTGGCAGTAGAAAACATACTAAACAATCCAAATTTTCAGATTAAATTATTGGTTTTTTTCGGTAATACCCTTTTACCAATACATTATTTCTCACATGAGGCTTAACATATACATAATTTCTTAGTTGAACAAACTCAGGAAACCGAGTTGCAACTTCAGGATTTCTGTGATCAAATTCTCTAAAGACATCTTGAACTAAATCTAATTCATCAATTGCTTTTTGAAGCTTGTATTTATATTCGGTATAATTTGTTGATCTTTTTAATTGAATATTTAACATTTGTAATTGCTTACATGAAAAATCGTAAAATAGACCAAAACTAGCTGCTAATCCTCCAAAAAATACCATCGCCCAGTATAATTTGGCAAGTTGTCCTAGAGATATATAACCAACCATACACATTATGGCTAGTGTCCAAGTCCAGTCAACTATTTCTTTAATATGCTGAAAATACTGACGCCGGGATGACATTTGAAGATAGTAAATAAAACATTTATCTATATCAGATAAACATATAGTAAGCAATTACAGAGAACAATTATTTTCTCGGTTTTTTCCTGGAATAACCCTTGACCCAACTACCATTTCTCATGTGAGGTTTGACAAATACAGTCTTTCCTGTATTTGTTCTTTTTTGAGGCTTTTGTGACTGTCTCTTTGGTGGTGAAGATGATCTCATCGGTTGTACTGGATTTTGCGACTGATATTGTGTTTCTGTTTTAGGTAATCGATATAATTTAATTGGTTGTATTGGTTTTTGAGACGATGATTGTGATGAGTTTCTGGGAGGTGTTTGTGTTTGTCGATAAACTTGCTGTTTGGATTTATTAGCAGAAGTGGTTCTTATTTGGCTGACTTGATTTTTTATTTGTATAAACTGAGGAAAACGATTTGCAATTTCAGGGTTTCTGTTATGAAATTTCCGAAGTAAATCTTGGGCAATTGCAGCATCAGCAGTTGCTTTTTGAAGCTGGTATGAATCCTCAATATAATTTAGTGCTGCTAATTGCTCACATGAAAAATCGTAAAATAGACCAAAACTAGCTGCTAATCCCCCAAAAAATACCATTGCCCAGTATAATTGGGCAAGTTGTCCTAGAGATATATAACCAACCAGACACATTATGGCTAGTGTCCAAGTCCAGTCAACTATTTCTTTAATATGCTGAAAATGCTGGCGCAGGGATGACATTTGAAGATAGTAAATGATTTAACTGTTAGGGCTTTTCTTTGTAGGACTTGAGCATTTCAATAAAATTGATTTAGGTCTATCAGGGTTACTTTTCAGATTTAAATCTTGCTTATAAGGCTCACATCCTTTTTTATGTATGTGAACTTTAACGTAATCTGTAGCTGGTATTTGAACTCGAAAAGCACCTAAATTGTCAGTTGTATCTGTATCTGATCCACCTTCAGATTCCATTATTATTTTTGCTCCCACTATGGGAACTTGAGTGGCTTCATCAAAGACACTAACTTTTACACTACTAGAATTTGATGTTGTGGAAGCGTTATTTTCAGACTTTTCCTTATCTGAATCATTCAGTCCTGGGACGTGGGTAGCAGCCCCATAGCCTACAGTCAATAAAAGAATTCCTGTAAGGATATACCAAACAGGTTTTGGTAAATTACTCAGATCCATATAATTGCTAGATGTGGTCGTGTCTTGATGAAGAAAGTCATATTCTAGACATACTTATAATACCACATAAGAAAAGTAGTTTCCAGAATTGCCATAAATCAATATCACGTCAGACGCAATAAATGGGTTATTTATTTACTTGTTCCCTGTCTCTGACAGGGAATACGGTTAATGAGGCTCTGCCTCATATTAATGTTAGCATAAGGCAGAGCCTTCTAGATGGCATTCCCAGGTAGAACCTGGGAACGAGAAAAACGAGGAATAACCATTAAATACCTCGACGAAATTCTTTAACTGCTTCTAGGGGAGAAGATAACAAAAGACAACGATTTAATAGGGATAAATCTAATTTTGGTAACAATTCACTATTATTAACTTTCTCATATTCTTGTTCTCGTAAACAGTAAATTTCTAAAGTTCCATCTTCCCAAAACCAAACTTCGGGAACTTGCATTAATTTATATTTCTTTAATTTAATAGGACTACGACTAGTAATCACAATTTCAATACATAAATCTGGTCTAGATTTATCAATTTGAAAACAATAGGATAAATCAGCTTGATACTCAACTATACCAGGAATAATTTGCGAATAGCTACCACTGGGAAAAAATTCAATCTCTTCTATTTCAAAGTGTTTGGTTAGTAATACAGCCATTAAACTACTAATTGCTTCATGTGGTTTACTGATAGTCACGATTTCTAAAACTCCCTCACAATAAAATAAACGCACTCCTGGTACATTTTCAAATGCTTTTTGAATTGCTTGGAACTTTTCCCAAGTTATTCCAGGACGGTAGAAATGTTGTTCTTTTTCTACTAAATTCAGAGAATTTTCTAAAGTTTGAGTCATGATATCTCTCACTTTTACTATTGATAAGGTTGATGTTATTTTTAGCAATCAGCTATCAAAAAAAGACGAAAATATCAATCTATGATAGCCGAATGTTTTGATGATTTCACCGTTTGGCTAATTCTGGTGTTTTTCCTTTTAATCCTATCATTAATTTCAGAGCAAATATTCTGATCATCGGGACTTTTTGCATCATCCATAAACCGAGACGACGAACTATTACCACTGGTAAAAAGTTATTAGAAAAAACTCGATCTAATAAATCAGTGAAACCTAAAATTGCGAGGTTTTCTTTTTTTCTCCAGCGTTCATATTTTTTGAGAATGGAAATATTACCAATATCTTGACGATTTTGCCGCGCTGTTTGGATGATTTCAGCTAATGCTGCTGCGTCACGAATACCTAAATTTAAACCTTGTCCTCCCACAGGATGACAATTATGGGCAGCATCGCCAATTAATGCTAATCTAGGGAGAACATAGCAATCGCTCTGCATTAATTGTACTTGAAAAATAAACCTCTCCCCTAATAATTCTAATTTACCCATTTGCTCACCATAGCGTTTAGTTAATTCCGCTAAAAATTCCTGATCATTTAAAGCGCATAAAGCTTTTGCTTCCTCACAGGGTGCTGTCCAAACAATGCGACAACGGTTTCCCGGTAAAGGTAAAATTGCAAAGGGACCACTTGACCAAAATTTTTCGTAAGCGGTGTTATTGTGAGATTTTTCGGGCTTGACAAAAGCTACAATACATGATTGCCAATATTTCCAGCCTTTAGTTTTAATTCCCGCAGCTTGACGAATTGGCGATTTAGAACCATCAGCAGCTACTAATAATTTACTGCGAATTATTCGACTCTCCTCGGCCATTTTAATATTAATAATTACTAGATCTCTCTGATTTTGTGTACTTACCACTTCTGCTGGGCACAACATAGTTATATTTGCACAATTGCGAACAAATTCCTGCAAAGGCTCTAATAGTGCGTAATGTTCTGCTACATAGCCTAATTCCGGTGTACCTAAATCATCAGTTTGAAATTTAACTACATCAGGATAATCAGCGTCAGAGAGATGAACTTGATTATATTTAGCGACATTGGGGAGAATTTTATCCCATACACCAATTCCTTGGAAAATTTGGGCTGATAACATATGTACAGCATAGGCCTGTCCTTTAGCCACTGCGGCTGATGCAACTCTAGCTTCAATCAGGAGAATATTTAAACCAGAATCTTTTAAAGCTGCGGCCAGGGTTAAACCGACAATTCCACCACCGACTATGACTAAATCATAATCATATCCCCAGTAGGTTTCTGTGGGGGTGTGGGGAGAAGAAAGGGTAGGAGTAAGTTGGGAGAGGGACATTGTGAAGATAAATTACATAGTTTTAATTATTATTGTGACGCGATCGCAACTGATGATCAAGATAAATATAAGAAACGATCATAGATTGTACGGATTGAGTGATTATGTAATCCTTTAATCTATAATCGTTGTTTTGTAGCTTACATTGTCCCCGTTAAAATTACGGGGTATTGCTATAAATTATTTCTAGAGTTTGACATACTCACCGACCTGAAGGTGCGGTGATTCTTGACACTTCAATGAAACACGCCACAAGTGGTCTTATCGTCCCTCCATGTCCGTTTAAAGTCTCCCAATGCCATAAGGCGACTATGACCAAATTTTAACATAAAGCCTTCCTAGAAGGACGGGGCTTGTGTCCCGTCTTTTCGGTCAATTTTGCTGATCTTAAGTCTTTATTTATAAATCACCTGTGGGGAATGTGGATTAAATGTAAGTTCTTATTCACCAAAAGCAAAAATATGTCTATTAACTCTACTTTAGGTAGTAGCAGTATCTCTTGAGGTTGAGTAGTATTGAGTTTATTAATGCCTGAAAAACGTGTATGTACCCTGAAATTATCTTCAGGGTCTTTTTTTTAGCTTGACTAGACTAGGAAAATTTATTTTGGGCGACTACTTAGCAATCACAATGACCTATTTTCGAGCAAAATGTTTTTCCATTATTTCTAAAATCATGGGTGCTGCAACACTACCACCACCACCACCAGAATGTTCAGCAAAGGCCACCACTAAAATTTCTGGCTTATCCGCAGGTGCATAAGCCCCAAACCAAGCATGATTTTCTTTAACTCCTTTCTTCCACGCTTCCGCTGTACCACTTTTACCAGCTACTGGGGGAAGATTTGGAACATTTAATACTTTACCTGTACCTTCATGAACTACCTTCCGCAATCCTTGACGCAGAACTTTGATGGTGCTGGGTTTGAGATATAATGATTCTCTCCAGCTTTTAGATTCTTCATTATCCTTTAATAAATGGGGTTGCACTCGATAACCACCATTAGCAGGAACAGCAAACATCACAGCTACTTGTAAAGGAGTAGCTTGTAAAGCCCCTTGGCCAATGGACATATTTATAGTGTCACCGATACTCCAAGCTCTCTTCCATGTTTTCTGTTTCCAATTTTCATCAGGAACTAAACCCTTGGACTCTTCTGTAGTAAATTCAAAGCCGGTGTTTTGACCAAATCCATATTTACGAGTCCATTCAATCAATGTTGGTCCACCAACTCGTTTAGCAACTTGATAAAAGAAAGTATCGCTACTCCACTGTAGTGCGCCCACAAAACCCAATGGTCCAAAACCAGCATGATTCCATTCACCAAACCTAGTCCCACCAATAGTTAAAGAACCGTAGGTTTGCAATACTGTATCAGGAGAAAATTTACCTGATTCTAGTGCAGCCGTTGTCGTGACGATTTTAAAGGTACTCGCTGGAGGAAAGACACTAATAGCCCGATTGACTAAAGGATGTTCAGAACCTTGCAGAGTTTCCCAATCTTTTTGAGAAAGTTTTTGTTTAGAAAAGATATTCGGGTCGAAAGTGGGATGAGACACCATTGCTAAGATAGCCCCATTTTTAGGGTTAATGGCAACTATCGCGCCATTACGTTTACCTAAAGCTTTTTCTGCGGCTATTTGTATATCTAAATCTATTGTCAAGTGCAGATCATTACCTGCTTTTGCTTGTTTGCTTCCCAACACTCTTAGAGGTCTACCGCGGCCATCTACTTCTACTTGCTGACCGCCCCATTCACCTCTTAACAATTTTTCATAGGCTTTTTCTACCCCCATTTGACCCATCACATCTCCTAATCGGTAGCCTTCTGTTTTCTTTTTTTCTAACTGTTTAGCCGTGATTTCCCGGGTATATCCAAGTATGTGAGCTAATTCTCGACCATGAGGATAATAACGAACAGCTTCCGTATTTATTTCTACTCCTGGTAGTTCGTTTTCATATTCTTTTAGTCCTGTTACCTGTGCTTCGTTTAAATTCCGAACAATCCGAATGAGTGAGGAAGGATTGACAGCAGATTGTTTCAGTATTGTTTCAATATCTTCTTGGGGGATGTCGAGAATTTCTGCTAAACGTGGGCCAACTACTGACCAAGAGGGTTTGGTATGTGCCATTGGCCATAAGTACACAGACCGAGGATAACGAGTGCTGGCTAATAATTTACCTTTTCTGTCAAAAATGTTACCTCTTTCCGGTTGTTTGGGAATAACCCGAATCCGGTTGGATTCTGCTCGTAGTCTGTGGTTTTTTCCTTCCACAATTTGCAAATAAATTAATCTAGCACCGATTCCAGATAACATTAATAATGTGAATAAAATTATAAATGTAGATTGGACACCACGGCCAACTGTGCGTGTATTTTTTGTTATACTAAGTAATGATGGTAAAATAGCCATAAGACCAAAAAAACTTTCGGGGTAAATAGGTAATAGGTAACAAATGAAAAACTTACAAGTGACAATTGACAATTAACCACCAACTACATTAAGTTGATTTTATTCATACCACAGGGTATTCTACTGAAAATTATGGCTCAAACTGCGATGCAGAATCAAAGAGGTTTAAAACCATTACAACCATTTGATATTGAATTGCGTAACGTATTCAAGTTTTTTAACCAAGAACCCGCAGTCCACGGAGTAGATTTGAATGTTAGACAGGGGGAGTTCTTTAGTATTTTAGGTCCTTCTGGTTGTGGAAAAACAACTACACTCCGCTTGATTGCTGGATTTGAAAGGGTGGATGCTGGTAAGTTACTCATTCAAGGTCAGTTAATGACTGATGTTCCTCCTTATCGACGACCTGTAAATACTGTATTTCAAAGTTATGCTTTATTTAATCATTTGAATGTCTGGGAAAACATTGCTTTTGGACTGCGATTTCAAAAAATATCTAAATCAGAAGTTGCTAGTCGTGTTACTGAAGCTTTGAAACTGGTCAAAATGGAAAGTTTGGGATTCCGTGTTCCTAATCAACTCTCCGGTGGTCAACAACAACGGGTAGCTTTAGCTAGAGCGTTGGTCAATCGTCCCGCAGTTATCCTCTTAGATGAACCCTTGGGAGCATTGGACTTGAAACTTCGTAAGGAGATGCAAGTTGAGTTATCCAATCTTCACAAGAATTTAGGGTTAACTTTTGTAATGGTGACACATGATCAGGAAGAAGCGCTATCTTTATCTGACCGTATTGCTGTAATGAACCAAGGGAAAATAGAACAAATTGGTACTCCCAGTCAAATTTACGAATGTCCTCAAACTCCTTTTGTGGCTAGTTTTATTGGTGATACTAATCTATTTAGTGGTGAAATTGTAGATGTAGATGCAGAATCTGTAAAAATTTCTACTAAAACAGGTTTAACCATTATCGTTGGTCGCTGTGAACAAACTCCTCTGGGAATATCCCAAAGTGTTGTTGTTAGTGTCCGTCCTCAAAAGGTTCAACTTTCTCTATATCCACTTAATATACCCACAAATTGTTTTGAAGGACGACTAATTAATGTCATGTATTTAGGAACTCATGTTAATTATGTTGTGGAATTAATCAATGGTATTAATCTCAATGTTTTACAACCTAATACTTATGGTAGTTTACCAGATAGAAATACACCTATTTATGTTTGGTGGGAAAAAGCGGATTGTTTAGCTATTAGTCAAGACGCAAATTAGATGACTAACAGACGTAATTTTCTCAAAAAAATGGCGGCCTTTTCTACCTTATCTTTAGGTGGTTGTGGTTGGCAACTCGCTAAGGTAGGGTCAAACTATATTAGCTCTAATCAAAGTGATAAACTATATATTTATACATGGACACAATATACAGATCAAGAATTGTTAACCCTCTTTACGACCCAAACGGGGATAAAGGTAATAGCAGATGTATATGAATCCAATGATGTGATGTTGGCTAAGTTACAAGCCGGAGGAGGTGGTACTTATAGCATCATCTACCCATCTGATTATATGGTACAGAAGATGGCGGAAAAAGGGTTATTAATGGAAATAGATCATAGTCGTTTAATTGGCTTAGATAATTTATTTTCACAATTTCATAATCCTACTTATGACCCTAATAACCGTTACAGTATTCCTTTTAATTGGGGAACAACTGGTTTATTATATAATTCAGAACAACTCACAAATTCCCCTGAAGATTGGGAATATCTTTGGCAAAATCAAGCTAAACTAAATAAACGGTTTACCTTACTCAATGATGTGCGGGAGGTAATGGGTGCAACTTTACGAATGTTAGGTTATTCCTATAATTCACAAAATGAAAATGAGGTGAAACAAGCATATCAGAAATTACAGATATTAAAACCGGCTCTTGCGGCTTTTGATACTGATGCTTGGCAAAATAAAATTCTGGCGGGAGATTTAGCGATCGCTATGTGTTATTCTGCTGATGCTGTGAAAATTTGTCAGGAAAATCCCCACCTCAAATTTGTCATTCCCCGTAGTGGTTCTTCAATATGGACTGATACTATTGTCATTCCCAAATCTAATCCTAATGTTGCTGGTGCTTATGCTTGGATTAATTTGATTTTGCAACCAGAAGTAGCAGCAAGAATTTCGGAAAGATTATATATTTCTACTCCTAATCGTGCAGGATTTGAACTGTTACCAAAAGCAATTCAAGAAAATACTAACTTATTTCCACCTGCATCACTTTTAGTAAAGTGTGAACGTGTAGCTCCTTTGGGAAAATTTGCAGAAATTTATGAGCGCTATTGGACTCAATTACTAACTTAAAAAAAGGGTAATTGATCATAGGTAAAAAGATAAATAATAGATAATTAATAATTTGCAAATGGCATCTTTTAACAATCTCAATAAAACAGAGAAATTAAAACCTAGTTGGAGAAATTGGCTATCTCCCTTAGCATTACTAGCACCATCTGGTATTTGGCTATTAATGTTATTAATTTTGCCAACATTCATAATTTTTGAGTTAAGTTTAGTACCGGATATTCGACCAGGTGATTTAGTAAATCCCAGTGGTTTGGGTAACTATATTCGCATTTTTGAACCGATTTATTTAAAAGTGATATTCAACTCACTTTTGTTGGCATTTGGGACTACGATTATTACGTTAATTTTAGGTTTTCCAGTTGCTTATTGGATTGCTTTAATAGTACCAAAACGTTGGCAAAATTTATTAGTATTGGGTTTTGTTTTGCCTTTGTGGACTTCTTCTTTATTGCGTTCTTACGCATGGATTACAATTTTACGTCCGACAGGATTATTAAATAGTATATTAACTAGTTTTAGCTTACCTACTTTGAATATTCTTAATAGTAACTCAGCGGTATTAATTGGTATGAGTTACAGTTTGCTACCTTATATGGTATTAATTTTATATGCTTCTTTGGAAAAGTTAGATAAAAAGTTGTTAGAAGCTGCTGCTGATTTGGGTGCAAATCCAATACAAACATTTTGGCAAGTAACTGTACCTCAAGTTTTACCAGGAATTATTGCTGGTTCGCTGCTAGTTTTTGTGACGGGGTTGGGGGATTTTATAGACCCAGAATTACTTGGTGGTGCTTCGAGTATGACTGCTGCGCGGTTAGTGTATAATCAGTTTCTTGGTGCTAGTCAAAATTGGGGTTTTGGTTCTGCATTGAGTATGGTATTGATTTTCATAGTGAGTATAATGAGGGCAAGATCATTATAATACTCAGATCCCCGATTGCTGATATTGTTGTTGTTATCTTTAAATTTTGAGATTACAAATCATACAAATCTTTAAACCAATTGATAAAACCTTGAACCTTGGGAGTTTGCGGATTTAAAATATTATACTTGATAGCTTGATGTATTTGTCTCCCTGGTTCATCTTGCCATGCTAACCAGGTATAAATTTCGGCTTTATCAATATAAGATTCTTTAAATTCTGCACCTTTATTTTTTGCTTCTCTTGCTACTTCCTGAGCATATTGCCAAAGATGTTCTCCCTGTTCTGGAATCATATAACCTAAAAAGGTTTCTAACATCCCTTCGATGATATTATCTGGCATAATCCAAACACCAATTTTTTTACCATCTTGTGTATTAATAATTAATCCTGTTTCTGGTATTTGTTCAGGAAGATGAGAAATACTTTCTATTTGCAAACAAGCATTTCTGATACTTTGCCAACGTAAAGAAGCATTATCATCTGCATCTACCATTAAACCTAAATGTGTACATCTTCCAGTTTGTAATTCTGTATATATCAGGTCATAAGTAATATTTTCATAACCTCCACATTCTTGAATTGATATAATTGCTTCCTCTTTTTTTGCTCCCCAATTAATTCCATTTTTTTCAATTAATTCTGGTATGACTCGTAAATCATCTTGACCTTCAACTAATAGCCTTTTGGGGTGATAATGTTTTGCCATTGCTAACGTACCTCTAATTCTCTTTCAGCAGCAATAACAATTTGTGCTTCATTAAAGACTATACTTTTTTCTTTACCTTTTTCAATTCTATGAATCCTAATTCCATCATCAGTTACATTTTCTTGTTCTGCAATATCAGCTAAACTTTGCCAACAATCACTATTATGTGTAGTTGCAAAAACTTGGACATTTAATTTTTTGGCTGTATCCCAAATCATTTTCCACATATCAGACATTGCAGTAAAATGAAGTCCGGTGTCAATTTCATCTACAAATAAATAACCATCTTTAGCTGATACTATAGCTAGTGCAAGTCCTAAAATTCGCCAAATTCCATCTCCCATACTGCCAATTGGTACACGCTGTTTTTTATCACTAATAAGTAGAACAAAACCATTGCGTGAATATGGAGAATATCTTAATCTTTGAGGATTAACCGCAGCAATACGTTGAATTTTTGAATCTATTTTATTCAGTGCTTGTTCAATAATTTTTTCATCAGGTGTTAGTACCACTTGATTAAATAACTCTATCATTTGATCTGTTTTTAAAGATGATGATGTAATAAATAGTGTTTTTGGTCGTGGGTTTTTAGAATTTGTACGAAATTTACGTATATGAAATACAGGAAGTCCACCATTTGATGATAAAGGTAATATGAAAGTTTCATCTGCTAATTCAGGAGTCCAAGAAACTCTAAATTGAAGTTCTTGTAGTTCATCTGGTATTTTTTCATCACTAGGAGATAATTCTATGAATAAACTCAGTTTATTTTGGTTATTATCTATGATAGATAATTGACTTCCTGCTTCAATTTCGTGACCATAAAACAAGTGACGAATATCAAGTTCTCCATCTCTTCCAATTTCACCTTCTCTCCTCAGTTCATCATCATAAAAATATTCACTGCGGTTATTCATTCTTTCACGCAGTATTTCTAAATTACAACGTGAACATAAAAGCTGAATAGCTTCGAGTATTGATGTTTTACCGCTATTATTTTCACCAACCAGTAAGTTAATTCTACCTAATTGCTGAAGTTCAAAAGATTTGAAACCTCGAAAATTCTCTATTTTTACACTTTTTAGCATGGTTTGTTAAATGAAGATAACAGAGAAATAATAACTAAATTTATTATATCAGATCGCTGAATTATTCAAGAAGTCGCTTATTTATCCAATTACATTGTTCATAATGATATCTTAGCGCGTCCTGTTGTTTAGTAGCATCTTCACCAGTTAGACAACTTTCTATTTCTATTCCTCTAATATCTTGATAGTCTTTCGCTATTTGTTCAGATATTAATACTTCTCTGGTTGTTGGATGAATAGCTATGAGGTGTGCATCAAAAAGTCTATGCAAATCTACTCTCAAAAGTAAGCCATTAGCAACATCATGAGAATTAAGATCCCGATAGGGAATAATATGTGCTGCTTCAATAATTTCTTTAATTTCACAACCACTAATTAAACATTTATAACCATATTTTTTTGTTAGTTCTTCTTTAAATTTTTCTTGTCCTTCTCGTGGTGGTGGAGATTTTACTGTTTTAACTTTTTTCTTGGTTAATAATTCTATCCATTGGGAATTATGATATTTTTTAGTTTTAATATCATCTTCATGGATCATTTGTGCAGTTTTGGGATCAAATCCTTCAGGAAATTTAGTTTCATCATTATAAATTGCTCCTCGTAAAGTGCTAACACCTGTAAGTTGAGTTTTAGTCCCAGTTAAATTAGTGTTTCTAAAATCTACATCCGCAAAATTAGATCCTCTAATTCTACATCCTCTCAAGTCTGCTCCACTAAGATTTGCACCTGTTAAGCTTGCTTTTCTTAAGTCTGCTTCTGTTAAATCTACTCCCCTCAGATTTACACGTATTAATTTTGCATCTCTCAAATCTGCTACTTTTAAATTTGCATTTTCTAAATTTGCTTCTGTTAAGTTTGCATCTCTCAAATCTGCTCCTCTTAAATTTACATTTTCTAAATTTGCTTCTGTTAAGTTTGCTCCTTTTAGTCTTGTTGCTAGTCTTCTGTCAAGAGTGTAAATTTTATCCATTTCGTTGCTAAAACAAACTTCATGTAACTTACCATTAGATAAATTAACTTTATTTAAGTTAGCCTTCTCTAACCAAGCACCTGTTAAATCAACTCCAGATAAATTTCGATCCATTAATTCTTCATTAAAAATTCTCCAAATTAAATAATACTTTTTATCAATTTTCGTATTATTATCAATAATAACACCTTTTAAAATAGCACCATCTAAACAAGCATTTGTTAAATCAGCACCAGAAAGATTAGCACCACTAAGGTCTGTATTAATTAAAATTGCACTACTCAGGTTTGCACCACTAAGATTTGCATCAATTAACCTTGCACTACTAAAGTCCGCATCAATTAAACTTGCACTACTAAGATTTGTACCACTAAGATTTGCATCATATAGTTTTGAATTATTTAAGATGATTTTTGTTAGATTTTCATTGCTAAAATCTGGAACATTACGCTCAAGAAAAGTTCCGATACCTATCCTAATAAATTGACTATTTCTGTTATAAAATCTATGATAAATAAAATTTGTCTCACCCTGTTTGTAGAGTTTTAAAAGTTCTCTATCCTCCATTTTAATGTAACTAGAAATCATACAACTCCTTAAACTAACTTAATAAATAACATTCTCTATTCTGTAGATTAAATATATTATACTTAATATATTAGTGTTTTTACCAAAAATTTATCAAATCACTAATCACGCTATGATAGTAAACAATGAAGGTTAAAGAAGTTCTCAAAATTCTAGAAGATGATGGTTGGTATATTGACCGCATTAGAGGTAGTCACCGTATCCTCAAAAATGAAAATAAATCAGGTATTGTAGTTGTACCTGGAAAACCAAGTGATGACATTCCCATAGGTACACTTTCATCAATTTGGAAGCAAGCAAAATTAGGAGAAATATAATGATTGAGTATGCAGTAATTTATGAACGTGGTGAAACAAACTGGGGTGCTTATGTTCCTGACTTACCCGGTTGTGTCAGCATTGGGGATACTTTAGCAGAAGTACAGGAAAATATTAAAGAAGCTATAGAATTGTATTTGGAAGTATTGAAAGAAGATGGAAAACCTATACCTGAACCTTCTACAGAAGTTGGTAAAATAGCAGTGACGATATAAATACAATTACGGCGGAAGCTGATATCATATCTGTTGACAATTAGTAAAGGGTAACATTCAAATGACAATTAAAGAACAAATAACACAAGAATTAGAAAAATTACCTGAACCTGTGTTACAGGAAATCTTAGATTTTGTCCAGTTTTTGCAAACCAAGCACCAACAAAATAAGATGCTAGAAATTACGATTATGAGTGAATCTTCACTAGCAAAAGATTGGTTGAAACCAGAGGAAGATGCAGCATGGCAGAATTTATAAAAGGTGATGTTGTTATTGTTCCCTTTCCATTTTCAAATTTAAGTCAAACAAAACGTAGACCAGCTTTAGTTATTGCTACACTTCAGGGAAATGACATGATTCTTTGTCAAATTACCAGTCAATCTGTTAATGATATGTATGCTATTGGAATAGATAATTTTGATTTTAACTCAGGTGGTTTAAATCAGCCAAGTAATATTAGACCAAATCGGCTTTTTACTGCTGAAAAGCAAATTATCCTATATAAAGCAGGTCAAATTAAAAGTGAAAAATTAACAGAAGTGATTAACAAAATTTTTGAAATTTTACAGTCTTAGACAGTCAATTTTGATGTTTGGTGCATACATTGTAGAGACGCTTCATGAAACGTCTCTACATCATTCTTCAAAATCCTATTTCAACGCTGCTAATAAATCATTTTTTGCAGTTTCTAAAGCCTCCGGTAACTTACTCGCGTCACGTCCCCCAGCTTGCGCGAGATTGGGTTTTCCACCACCACCACCTCCACAAATTTTCGCTATCGTTCCCACAAATTTTCCCGCTTGGATTCCTTTTTTATTCACTTCAGAACTAAAAGCTGCAACAATACTCACTTTTCCGGCTTCGGGAATAGAACCTAAAACCACCGCCCCATTACCGATTTTTTGCAGTAATCTTTCCGCAGCAGCTTTTAATGATTCTGGGTCAATATCTGCCATTTGAGCAACAATAATTTTATGTTCTCCGATCATTTCCGCAGTTTGTAATAAGCTGTCAGATTTAACAATTGCTATTTGTGATTTCAGGGTTTGAATTTCTTTTTCATTGTTGCGAAGTTCGGTTTGTAAAGTGGTGATTCTGTCGGGTATTTCTTCGGGTTTGACCTTAAAGCGATCGCACAAATCTTTTGTTACCATATCACGCACATTCAAATAATCCAATACCGCAGCCCCAGAAACCGCTTCTATTCTTCTCACTCCAGACGCAACTCCGGCTTCAGAAATGATTTTAAAAACGCCAATTTCCGCCGTATTATTAACATGAGTTCCCCCACATAATTCCATCGAAACGCCAGAGAAAATAATGACGCGCACTTGATCACCGTATTATTATCTGTAACTTATCACAGTAAATATGAAATATATAGTGACTTAAATCATTTAACATTTCTAAATATTCTCTTCTTCTGCACTCTGCGTCTCTGCGCTTCTGCGTGAGATAATCACTTCCAAACACTCCATAGCAGAAACCCCTTTTCTCATTGCTTCCACCAAAGCTTGATAACTTTCCCAATTCTCCTGGATCAGATTTTTAGATTGAAGTAAATAAAACCGTTGTTTTTGTTGATAAATAGCCTCAGAAAAACCAAGACCTTGCAAAAATTGCATTAACTTAATTTTATCATCATTACCACCTTCAGCCGAATTAAAAATCAAATTTTCCGCAGCAATTCCCGCCATTAAAATTGTACAATAACGGTCTAAAATTTGGGCACTAATTTCACCTTTTTCTATTTGCGTTGTTAACTCCCTATCATCTATTGATACCCCCCCTTGTCCTGGTTGTCCTTGTTTCCAAGCTTCCCACGCACTAAGAGTATAGCCAGTTATGGGGATTTCTAATAAGTGAGCCACGAGAAAATGACCTGCTTCATGATGTAAAATGCGTTCTTTATATTCTGGAGAAAATCGCGCTAGAAAGTCTAAAAATATCGTTCCTCCCTTACCTTGAAAGCTGAAATTATCTAAAGTTGCAATTCCTAAAAACGTCACTGTAGCTAAAGCTGGTATTGTGGGAGAAAGATGTATTAACGGTCCTAATAAAGTAGAAAAAGTCATCAGAAAAACAGATATAGCAACCAGATTTATTGCAGTTTGGCTCATGGTAAGTTTTTTTAATATAATAAAATAGAATTATACCTAATTTCTCAGCCATCAAATCAAAATTATGCAATCTCCATTAAGTATTATTAGTGTTGAACAATACCTAGACGCTGAAAAATCTAGCGATATTCGCCATGAATATGTGGCCGGACAAATTTTTGCAATGGCGGGTGCAAGCGAAGATCGCAGTTTGATAAAAGGTAATATTATCGCTATATTACGTCCCCATTTGCGTGGGAGTTCCTGTCGTGCTTTCGTGTCAGATATGAAAGTAAAAGTTAAAATCAGAAATGCTAATATATTCTACTATCCTGATATTATTGTTACTTGTGATCCTGAAGATAAGGAAAGGTACTTTAAAACTCGTCCTAATTTGATTATAGAAGTTTTATCTAATTCCACAGCAACAATAGACAAACGTGAAAAACGCATTAATTATCAAACTATAGACAGTCTAAAGGAATATGTTCTAGTTTACCAAAATCAAATAAAAGTGGAGGTTTGTCGTCAAGATGATCAAGGAAATTGGTCAACGGAAGTATTAGGAAAAGATGATAAATTACATTTAGATTCAGTTAACTTAACTTTGACAATGGCAGATATTTATGAAGATGTGATAGAACAAATAAATATCAAAAATTAAAAAATATTGATCAAAACTGGATTTTCGACTAAATTTAACTATCCTTCAAAAGAAAAATAACCTTTATGCAACCAACATTATTAGACAAAACCCTGAATCACTTTCAAGCTTGGGCAATAGAGAACCCTCAAAACCCAGTCAGCCGTACCTTTTTGCCTATAATCAGTTTTGTAGAGGGAACAATTGCCAATGATCCACCTTACCTAGATAGAAAAAGGCAAGTGCTGGGGGAGGCTTTTTGTTGTGCAGGGGAAGTAGTCTTAGGAGACTTTAAAACCCTAGAAACCGCCCTAACCTCACCCCAAGCCCGTGACTGGAGACTGGGAACTTCCATGCTTAGTTCTAGTCATAGTCCAGGAGTTGATCAAGGAGGTCGCAATGTTCTTTTAATTACTCTCTCAGACCCAGCAGCCGGTGGGGAAAATCATCATGCTTTCCGTCAGTGTGTTGATAATTACTTCTTTAATGAAGACATGGTAATGCGTCAAAATGATCAAGTAGCACAACGTTTGTTCAATAAGTTAGCGGCTGATTATGTAGATAGAATTACCAATAATAGTTTAGAAGAATTTTTCAATAATGATCAACGAGATTGGATGGGCTTTTTAGTCCGGTATCTTCACTACGTTATTTTTGGCATTAATCCTGATGATGAAGCAACAATCAGAATTATCACAACCTTACACTATACCAAAAGGGGAACATTATATTATTTTGCTGGCAGCAGTAGTTTAGAAAAGTTAAATATATGGGGATTTCGTCAAGTTCCTGAACTGGTAGAGCAAGTAGCGACGATTTACGAAAATTCTCCAGCCTTAGCTAATTTTGAAGAGAACGACCCTAAATATCATAAAATGACGCGGCGAGAACTTGCAAAACTGATGGTGTCTTTAATGAGTATTGCCGGGTTGCAAGGGCCGCTACACTTGGGAAAAACAGCATTAGGTTATCAATCCCTTCCTGCTTACCAAGGTCGTCAAACTGATAAAATTGACATTAAGAATTATTGGGACAGACTCGATCTTAATGATCGTCCTAGTATTCAACTTTTTCTGTTAGAATGCGCTCGTCTGTTTATGCCCGTAAGTGCCTCCCACCGAGTTGCTACAGAACCATTTACGGTGACAGTTGCGGGTAAAGCGCGAACCTTTCCGAAAGGAACTAAAATTTTAATTCCTATGCTTTTGGGGATGTTAAGTGAAGATTTTTGGGGAAAAACTGCTTATGAATTTAATGCAAACAGAGAAAATCTTTGCCCTTTTCACATGGGTTTTAATTCCGTTGGTTCTCGTCATGCTGGCCGCATTTGTCCGGGGAAAGACTTAGCATTAGAAATGCTGACCAATGTTATTATTACCGTGGGTAAAGCTCGTCGCTCTTACTTAAGCCAAATATCCTAGTCCATATTATAAATAAATATCATGCAGCCATTTCTACCTCAAAATGACCCAAACCCCGCACAACGCCAATCTTCTCTAGAGAAAGGCCGCAAAGAGTATCAATTCATGTATGATTTTTTGCCGCCTATGGCAATGATCAAAAGCGTACCTCCCGCAGAGAATTTTTCTACTAAGTATATTGCTGAACGGACATTAAAGGCAGCAGAACTTCCTCTAAATATGATGGCTGTTAAAACTCATGCTATGTGGGATCCTTTAGATGAATTGCAAGATTATGAGGACTTTTTCCCAGTTTTGCAAAAACCTAATGTGATGAAAACCTATGAAACCGATGATTCCTTCGCGGAACAACGGCTTTGTGGGGTAAATCCGATGGTTTTACGTCAAATTAAGCAAATGCCAGCTAACTTTGCCTTTACCATCGAAGAATTACAGGATAAGTTTGGCAATTCTATTAATTTAATCGAAAGATTGGCCACAGGAAATCTATATGTCGCTGATTATAGATCCTTGGCGTTCGTTCAAGGTGGCACTTATGCCAAAGGAAAAAAGTACCTACCAGCACCTCTAGCCTTTTTCTGTTGGCGCAGTTCAGGCTTTCAAGATCGAGGCCAATTAGTACCTGTAGCCATTCAAATCGTCCCCAAAGCAGGTAAAGTCAGCCCTTTGCTAACTCCTTTTGATGACCCTTTAACCTGGTTTTATGCTAAGTCCTGTGTGCAAATTGCTGATGCTAATCATCATGAAATGAGCAGCCATTTATGCCGGACTCACCTGGTAATGGAACCCTTTGCTGTTGTCACCCCGCGTCAACTGGCTGAAAATCATCCTCTGAGAATATTACTCAGACCCCATTTCCGGTTTATGTTGGCTAATAATGATTTAGCCCGCAAGCGTCTGGTTAGTAGGGGCGGTTTTGTGGATGAATTATTAGCAGGAACTCTGCAAGAATCATTGCAAATTGTGGTAGATGCCTATAAAAGTTGGAGTCTGGACCAGTTTGCTCTATCCAGGGAACTCAAAAATCGCGGTGTAGATGATGTGAAAAACTTGCCACATTATCCTTATCGGGATGATGGAATTTTGTTATGGAATGCGATTAATAAGTTTGTATTTAACTATTTGCAGCTTTATTATAAGAGTCCAGCAGACTTGAAAGCAGACGGAGAACTGCAAGCTTGGGCGCGGGAATTGGTGGCTCAGGATGGTGGTAGAGTTAAGGGTATGAGCGACCGCATTGATACCTTAGAACAATTAGTTGAGATTGTTACTACTATCATATATATTTGTGGTCCTCAGCATTCGGCGGTTAATTTCTCCCAATATGAATACATGGGTTTTATTCCTAATATGCCCCTAGCTGCTTATCAAGAAATTCAACAAAAGGGTGATATTGAAGACCGTCAAGCCCTGATAGATTTTCTACCACCAGCAAAGCCCACAAATACCCAATTATCAACTGTGTACATACTTTCAGACTATCGTTATGACAGACTGGGATATTATGAAGAGGAAGAATTTACAGATCCAAATGCTGACCAAGTTGTGAATAAATTTCAGCAAGAATTGAATATGGTACAGAGAAAAATTGAATTGAATAATAAGGGACGTTTAGTAAATTACGAATATCTCCAACCCAGACTTATTCTCAACAGTATTAGTATTTAACTAATTGCAGAATAGACAAAACCCCTTTTTTAATAATTTTTAATAATATTAAAATGGGGTATTTTATTCTTCATCATTCACTATAAACAATTGATATGATAGTTTCTCGTTCCCATACTCTGTATGGGAATGAATTACGGAAGGCTCTGCCTTCATTGATACTAAGTTATGGAGGCAGAGCCTCTCAGTAGCATTCCCAGTCGGAGACTGGGAACGAGAAAAAATAGTTTGATGCTCTTGGTGCGTTATGACTCATGCTAACGCACCCTACAAATACTTACTTCCCGTTCGCAACATTCCCTATTGGGCTGTTCGCAACTGCGCTAATGGATAGTTACTTCCCATCATCAACATACCCTATTAGTTTTCCCTCCAGATTATAAAGAGGCCATATTTTACCACCTAAGATTACCATAATTTCGTTATCAGTTAGCTCATACAAAAAGCTTTCAGAATCGATAAAAAAATCAGAACCAGCAGGATGTAGTTCAGATATTACAATATTAGCCATCTTCGTATTCTCCTTGGTTTTAAAAAGTCAAAAAATCTAGAAAACCGGAAACGTTGTACTTTTTCATTTCCTGACTACATCCTATTAAAAATAAAAACATCTGTCTAGAGACTTAGACAAAATAAAAGTGACATAATTGTTTCAGTTTTGTCACTTTCAATAGCTTGATGATAACAGCATTTTCCGCACAAATATCCGTAAAATTGCCCTTTTAGGTTGAAAATATCACTAAGAAACAGACAACTACGGACTAAAAATAGCCAAAAAAAGGGACATAATTGCTGCAATTTTGTCACTTTTGCCTATTAACTTAAATATAAATAGATTCCTAAATTATTAAATAATTTAGATATATGTATTAGCTCTTATAAGCGTAAATTATATGAGATATGCAATTTATTTTACATAACTACCTAATCAGATGGTGGGTTACGCTTTTGCTAACCCACCCTACGTATATTTGAAGATTTCAACAAGACGATTAATTTAATTGCAACCTAAGAATCCATTTCCGCTAATTCTAACCAACGTTCTGTGGACAAATCAATATTTTTCTTGAGAGTTTCCACCTGTTCATAAAGTTTTTGCACTTCGCTATAATTTCCAGCTACAGTTGCTAACTTCTTTTCTAATGCTGTTTTATCAGCTTCTAATTTGGCAATTTTTCCTTCTAATTCTGCAAATTCCCGTCTTTCCCAATTGGATAATCTGCGGCGTTTTTTAGTCTCTGTAACAGGAGAGACAACCTTTTCTTCGACAATTACAGGTTTTTGTGTTTCTTGTTTTTCTGCTTCCTCAGCTTTTTTATAATCTAAATAAATGGAATAATTACCCGGATATTGACGTAAACCTCCACCTTCTTCTAAAGCAAAAATTCTATCTACCGTCCGATCTAAAAAGTAACGATCATGAGAAACTACTATTACACAACCATTAAAATCTTCTAAATAGTCTTCTAATACCGCTAATGTCTGTACATCTAAATCATTAGTCGGTTCATCTAAAATCAACACATTGGGCGCACTAATGAGAATACGTAATAAAAATAAACGGCGTTTTTCTCCTCCAGAAAGTTTATGAATGGGTGCATATTGTTGATTTCCCGGAAACAAAAATCTCTCTAACATTTGGGAAGCAGTGATTTTAGTTCCGTCGGATATTTCAATAAATTCTCCTTCTTCTTTAATATAATCAATTACTCGCTGATCTTCATTCACAGCCGTTAACAATTCTTCTGAATGTTGGTTAAAATAACCAATATGAATTGTAGTTCCAATTTCTACAATACCAGAATCTGGTTTAATTCTGGCGGTAATAATATCCATTAAAGTAGATTTTCCGGCACCATTTCCACCAATAATACCAATTCTATCTTCTGGACTAAATTCATAGGTAAAATCCTTAATTAAGGTTCTACTATTATAGGCTTTACTAACATTTTTCAGTTCAATAACTTTCTTACCAATACGACGGCCAACGGTAGAAATATCAACCTTACCATTAAGTTGTTTAAATTCAGTATCTCGCAAAGCATGAGCGCGTTCAATTCTGGCTTTTTGTTTCGTGCTTCTAGCTTTTGGTCCTTTTTTTAACCATTCTAATTCTCGTCGTAAAATTCCTTGATGTTTCCGTTGAGTGCTAACAGCGGACTCTTCAGCTAAGGCCTTTTTTTCTAGATAATAGGAATAATTACCTGTATAATTGTAAATATCACCTCGATCAATTTCGATAATTCTATTAGTAACCCGATCTAAAAAATAACGATCATGAGTAATTAATAAAAGTGCGCCACGATAGCGATTTAAATAACTTTGTAACCATTCTACAGACAGAGCGTCAAGATGGTTTGTCGGTTCATCCATTAATAATAAATCAGGTTCTGATATTAAGGCTGCGGCTAAAGCAATACGCTTGCGATATCCTCCTGATAGTGTACCAACTTTCACATCAAAATCAGCAATTCCTAGTTTTGTTAAAATGATTTTAGCGTTGGTTTCTACTTCCCATGCACCTGTAGCATCCATGCGCTGCACTACACTGGAAAGATGAGACATTAATTGACTATCATCGGGATAATGTGCCAATTTATCAGATAATTCTTCATACTCTTTAACTAGGTGCATTTGTTCACCACTGTCAGCAAATACCTGTTCTAAAACTGTGTGATTTTCGTCTATATCTGGCTGTTGGGGTAAGTAAACAATTTTCGCACCGGAATTAACTAAAATTTGCCCACTATCAATTGATTCTAAGCCGGCGATCATTTTTAATAAAGTTGATTTACCAGAACCATTAGTACCAATTAAACCAACTTTATCATTAGTATCAAGACTAAAATTAGCATCTTTTAAAAGTTCTTTAATGCCAAAATCTTTTTTAACTGATTGTAATGTAACAAGGCTCATATTATCTAGTAATTTAGTGATTAAGAATGGGGTGAGCATTGCCCACCCTACAGATGATTGTAAACGAAATTCTAGACAAATAAATCGAGGGGTAAATGTCCATACATCTCGTTAACTCCTCCCTCTTGATAGGACTGACAAGATACTAGCACTCCCCGATGATGACCAGAATAGGAATCGAGATAACACGAGCCATTTTTGCCATTTAATTTGATGTAAACTGGTCCTTCTGGTTGTGGTAAATCAGTTGGTGCTTGATAACCCAAAGCGCGAGAATAGGTTTTCATGGCTAAAATTCCCTCTTCAGCAGTATCAGCACAAATACCTAAAATTTGATAATCGGTAAGACTGGTAAGAAAAATTAGTGCCTCACGGGTGGGAACTTTTTCTGACGGTTTAAGAACGGGGGCAATATCCAGACAGTTAAATTTGTTGAGTATTTTCTTGGCTTCTGGGAGTGAGAGTTGCTGATGATTGGGAGTAGACATAATATTGATTTGTCTAGTTTTACGTCGGGTTCTGGTTTTGGGGGTGAGATTTGCTCACATTACTGGCATTTTTGAACAAAATCAAGATTGATATGACATATTCCCTAAACTTTTGTGGAAATGTTGGCTGTATCGGTAGTCTTTGCTGAAAATTAGCACATCTGGTTTGTTGACACGGTTATTATACCCTGCTGTTTGCTGCTGGGAACAATAATTTTAGCGACAATATTTTCTAATATAATTCCCAAAACTGGAGTTTGCCAAATTACAAGTTACTAATTTCTGAAAATTATCTCTTCTATTGCTAAAGGAAGATAACTGTATCTATTGATTCAATATTGATAATAAATGAACTCAATTATGTGGTACTATTAGCTGCAAGTAATTATTAATTAATGTGGCTATGCCATTTAGATCTCCCCGATTATCAACAAAGCGTAAATATTCTGTTCGTCCCCTCCAGCGTTTATTTGAATATGGACATCAGTATATTCAACAAATTCGTCTGGCCGTCGGTGCTTCTATCCTCAATAAAGTTTTTGATTTAGCACCTCCCGTATTAATTGGTATTGCGGTAGATGTGGTAGTTAAGCAAGAGGATTCTATTATTGCCCGATTAGGGGTAAAAGACATTTATGGGCAATTTCTGATTTTATCCTTGTTGACGGTGATTACTTGGGTGTTGGAGTCATTGTTTGAATATGCCTATAAATTACTATGGCGCAATTTGGGACAGAATATTCAGCATAATTTACGGTTGGACGCATATAAACATTTACAGGAATTAGAATTAGCTTATTTTGAAGAACGTAGCACTGGTGGTTTGATGTCTATCCTCAGTGATGATATTAACCAATTAGAGCGGTTTTTGGATGTGGGTGCAAACGATATTATTCAAGTAACTACTACTATTATTATCGTTGGCGGTGCTTTTTTTATTTTAGCGCCTAGTGTGGCTGGTCTGGCAATTTTGCCCATGCCATTTATTCTCATTGGTTCGGTATTTTTTCAGAAATTTCTTGCACCTCGTTATGCTGAGGTTCGGGAAAAAGTAGGATTACTCAATAGCAGATTATCTAATAATTTGAGTGGAATTACTACCATTAAAAGTTTTACGGCAGAAATTTATGAAGCAGCGCGTGTAGAATCAGAAAGTAATGCCTATCGTCAAAGTAATGCCAAAGCGATCGCTTTATCTGCCGGTTATATTCCGATTATTCGGATGTTCATTTTAATAGCTTTTACAATATTGCTATTATTTGGCGGTATGGCAGCAGTAGAGGGCAAATTGGCTGTAGGTGCTTATAGTTCTTTGGTGTTTTTAGTCCAGCTTTTACTGTGGCCATTAACCAGATTAGGAGATACTTTTGATTTATATCAAAGGGCGATGGCTTCTACTAATCGAGTTATGGATTTGTTAGATACTCCCATGGCAATTCATCCTGGAAATATTGATTTACCTATAGATATGATTCGCGGGGCTTTAGAATTTCAAAATGTGAGTTTTGCTTATCAAAATAGAAACCCAATTATTCACAATTTATCTTTAGAAATTCCTGCAGGCCATACAATTGCCATTGTGGGTTCAACAGGTTCAGGAAAAAGCACATTAGTTAAACTATTACTGCGGTTTTATGAAGTGCAAAATGGGAAAATTACTTTAGATGGAATTGATTTACAACAGTTAAATTTGCAAGATTTACGCCGCTCTATTGGTTTAGTGAGTCAGGATGTATTTTTATTTCATGGTACAGTGGGAGAAAATATTGCCTATGGGACTTTTACTGCTACCAATGATGATATAATCATAGCGGCAAAAATCGCAGAGGCTAATGATTTTATTATGAGTTTGCCCCAAGGTTATGAGACAATAGTAGGGGAAAGGGGACAAAAATTATCTGGAGGACAAAGACAACGAATTGCGATCGCTCGCGCAGTATTAAAAGATCCACCAATTCTCATTTTAGATGAAGCTACCTCAGCAGTAGACAATGAAACTGAAGCTGCTATTCAACGTTCTTTAGAACGAATTACCGTCAATAGAACTACTATAGCCATAGCTCACCGTCTTTCCACAATTCGCAACGCTGATTGTATTTATGTCATGGAACATGGTAAATTAGTAGAAGCAGGAACTCATGAACAACTATTAGAGAAAAATGGTATTTACACAAGCCTCTGGCGGGTGCAATCTGGGTTAAAATAGAAAAATAAAATTACCAATTAATGATTATGTTTAGTATTCCTCAACCCGAAACAGCAGAGAACAAATGGCGCGGACAGTTAGATAGATTTGTCAAAAATAATCAGTTAGAACTAGCCGCACTTTTTTGGGGATTGTGGTTAGAAAATGGTAATCGTCAGGGGACTATTGGGATTGATTTACAACCAACTCCCCATTTTGTCTATTGTCCGCAAACCGAAATAGAAAAATTAAATGAGCGAGTTGAAAATCGTCTCCAAGAAATTTTGGGAATTATTGATAATAACCAACCCGAAACAGAAGTAGTCATGATTGGAATTGGGAAAGGGGAAATTAAGTTAATTCAATTTGTACCCAAATCATCACCAGAAACTTGTTTTCAAGAACTGGGAAAAGATATAGATGAATTATTAGATTTACTAGAACAGCGATTAATTGAGCAAATTAGCGATCGCTAGAAGCATTGATTCTGCTAGAATAGATCAGGAAAAATACACAATATCAGAAAAAGTGCTACTACTAGAAAAATGATGATTTTGGCTCAAAGCTTAACTATTGATACAGTTTTAGTAAATAAATGTATCCAGTTCACAACCTGGGGATTTTCCTCCCTCCTACTCGCAGAAATTGTCAGAGACGCTTATCATGCTTTGTGTCATCAAATAACATGGTTAGCGAAATGGCATAATAAACATCATGCTGTATATAAACGGGATTTAACTTTAATTTCCCAAAAAGCCTACGTAGATTCCCAATTGTATCATGATATCGTTGAATCTGTCATATTAGTAGTAATTTTAACAATAATTGCCTTACTAGCGCATCAATGGGGATTGTGGTTAGGAGTCGCTTATGCTGTTACTTTTTTATACGGTGCATCTCTGCGATATTTCCAAGGAACAATAGACACAGATTATAATCATTTACCCGGAGCATTAGACACAATTCCCTCCGTTTTGTGGGTAAATAGAAGCTATCATTGGCGACATCATTTTGATGATGTTAACGCTTACTATAGTGGTGTATTTCCCCTAGTGGATAAAATATTAGGAACAGGACTTTCTCTCAAAGGTAAAACTGTCGCTTTAACAGGTGCTTCCGGTGCATTAGGACAAGCATTAGCAGCGGAATTATTAAAGCATAACGCCAAAATTGTGGCATTAACAACCAACCCGGAAAAAATCGCAATTCAACCGCGGGTTAAAGTTGTAAAATGGGAATTAGGTAATGAAACTCAACTAAAAGAAAGTTTAGAAAAAGTTGATATTCTCATTATCAATCATGGCGTAAATGTCTATGGAAATAGAAATTCTACCGACATTTATAACTCCTATCAAATTAACACCTTTTCCGCATTAAAATTGATAGATATTTTTTCTGCAACCGTCACCGGACCCCAAGACAAAGCCACCAAAGAAATATGGGTAAATACATCAGAAGCCGAAGTTTCTCCAGCCTTAAGTCCCTTGTATGAACTAAGCAAAAGAGCATTAGGGGATATTGTCACCCTCAAAAGATTAGATCAAAATTGTGTAATTCGCAAATTAATTTTAGGACCATTCAAAAGTCAACTAAACCCCTATGGTGTAATGTCAGCAAATCAAGTTGCAAAGGGAATTTTATTTTTTGCAAAACGGGATTTCAGAAATATTATCGTCACAGTCAACCCCTTGACCTATATACTATTTCCCATCAAAGAACTTAGCACCTGGCTGTACTATCGGATTTTTAGTAAAAGGATGAAAAGCAAATAATTATAAAAATAACGTTGCTAAATAAAATCTAACAGTCTCCTTTCTCTCCACCTCCGTGTCCTCCGCGCCTGGAGTGGTTCGTATCAAATAATATGACTGATGATTTGTGAAAATGATCTAATCTCAAAATAACATAGTATACTGGGGTTAGTCGTATTTAACCCCAGTTGGATGAGCGAAAACAACTAACGCTGCCGAAAATTTCGGAGTTGCTTATAGTCTAATATTCCCTCTTTGGCAAATATTATTTATGAGCGGTCTTCTCTTCATTCCCTTGGTTATTCATTTAAGCCCCAATAACTCTTAACCCCGAAATATTGAGGGGATACAGTTTTTGGATAATTACAAAAGTTTTAACTGAGGTAAAAATGGAAGTTGAAACTATATTAGTCAATCGCTACGAAATCTGCCAACAGCTTAGTAAAAAGGCAGCACGACAGACATTCTTAGCCAAGGATTTACATACTCAACAATTAGTTATCATCAAAACTTTACAACTTGGTCAAGAATTTCAGTGGGATGACTTGAAACTATTTGAGCGCGAAGCAAAAACTTTGCAAAATTTAAACCACCCTGGAATCCCAAAATATCTGGATTACTTTGAATCAGAAATTGATAATATTAAGAGTTTCTTTCTCATCCAAACCTATATTGATGCTCCTTCTCTAGAAACAGTAATTCGTAACGGACGAAAATTTTCTGAAGTTGAAGTTATTGAACTAGCTGAAAGTTTTTTAAATATCCTCACCTATCTACACGAACAAATCCCACCAATAATTCATCGAGATATTAAACCAAGTAATATTCTTTTGACTAACCGTTCTGGTAATAGTATCGGCAATCTCTATTTAGTAGACTTTGGTTCAGTACAAACTGTAGCGAGTAAAGATAGCGGGACGATAACTATAGTAGGTAGCTATGGTTATATGCCTTTTGAACAATTCTCTGGACAAACAACAATAGCTTCAGATTTGTATAGTTTTGGGATGACTCTAATTTATTTAATGACGGGAGTTCACCCTGCTGAACTGCCACAAGTTAATGGAAGAGTACAGTTCAAAAATATTGCTATTAATAATAAGTTGATCCGATGGTTGGAGAAGATGACACATCCTTTTGCTGATCAACGATTTGATTCTGCAAAAGTAGCAATAGCTGAACTTAAATCTAAAAATGAAAGTCATAGCGATGATTCCCATCTTAGACCTGTCGGTAGCAAGGTAAAACTATACCGAGATCAAAATAAACTAGAAATAGTGTTTGAAAAAAAGCGGAAAAAACAAATTACTACAGTAATTGTAATATTTTTGTTTTTTGGGATGATATTTGCAGGAGGTGCTATAATTCTCGCCTTGTTAATGATTGGGATATTAATTAAGGTAATTCCAATAATAATTAACATCATCAATCCGAATTTAAATGCTTCAACATTTTATAAAATCATATCCATTAATCGGAACTCGACTATCAGGATAGGCTTAGGCTTTGCTGATGACATATCAGAACCTAAACAATGGCAAAACTCATCTTTTATCAATCTTTTAGTGTATAACGCCGGCTATACATTTGATAACTATTTAAATGACCGAGGGAGCGTAGTAAATCAGACAGTAACAATTCAGCCCAAGTTATTTATGTACTCAGAACATGGTATTGAATACGAAGTTGGTGATGATGAATATCAACTATCTCAAGGTGAATTATTATGGCTAGGACAGGAAATAAGTGATTTTTTAGGGATAGAAATGAAAGTTATTTATCCAACTCCAAAAGTGCCACCAGAAATTAGCTGTGGAGGAGGTTGTTGATTGATGAATGACGTGAAAATGACACCAGAACAGCAAAATTTATATGTTCAGATTTGTCAATTTGAATTAGACCAGCCGTCAGCTTACTTGCCCTTTTCAGCTAAATTAGCTTGGGAATATCAATGGACAGGAATCTATACTTACAGAATATTGGATTATTCCTCAGCCAAGGATTTTACGAACTTTTCAAACTTTAGTATCTCGATTTATTCATCGTAAACTGTAAATACTGAAATGCTTTTTTATATCCCTTTCCTAAGCACGGTAAGCGCATCTCAAACCCTATTGACAAGGGTATTTATTCGATTTAAGTTTTTAGTTATTAATAGTGGTTGTCAGAATCAGGATTACCAGGATTTAAGGATGTAGAGGATTGTAGTTTGTAGATTTTCTGTGAATAGTTAATGATGATAATTTATGATTTGGAGAAAAATATATTTTCTATCAGAAGTGTTGAATGTTAAGAAAAGCCTGATAAAAATAGCCAAAAATATGTTAAATTTTGGGCGAAGGATTAAAATATTTTGATTAACCATGATCATAAACTCATTTCCCAA
>NZ_JACJTO010000043.1 GCF_014698755.1 Aphanizomenon flos-aquae FACHB-1287
CAAGAATTACGGGCAGCAGAAGATCCAGAGTTTGAAACTTTCTATACCAAAAACATTTTACTGAACGAGGGTATCCGCGCTTGGATGGCTCCTCAAGATCAACCCCACGAACAATTTATATTCCCTGAAGAAGTGCTACCTCGCGGTAACGCTCTCTAAAAATTAATCCCCGATTAATACTCATTCAGGATTTATTCTTTTTTTACTTAGCCTTCACTTATTAGTGGAGGTTTTTTTGTGGCAAAAATTGGGTATTGCAAATTTTTGTAATTGTGTTATAGTGATTACAGGTTAAAAACCCAAAGCATTTTGCTTTGCCCCTTTTGAAACTAAGACCATTTAGGCAACAAGGAGGTGATGCCCATGATAGAAAGTAGTATACCCATGGGTCATCAAGTTGCAGTTAGCCGGCTGTGTGCCGGGGCTGTTCTCTAAAAGTTAGCCTTAGTTCTCTTGAGATACTAAGTAAGCTCAACTAGCTAGGCTAAAGGTCGGAGTCCCTTCCGGCAGTCTGGTTGCAACTTGAAGACCCGCTAGACCGCCCTGATTTGGATTATCTGATCTAAATCAGGGCGGATAGTTTTTAAAGTGGCTTTGTGCTATTATATCCTACACCTTATGGGGCTATTTGCTCTCATCCCAAAAGTTACTGCTGCCACTCTCTGCTTTGGTGTGCCATGATGCTCTGTCCATACATTACTAAAATCACCCAAAGCATAGGCAAAGCTCCTAACTTCTGCAATATCTCGATTATCAAAAACTAGGTTTTGGACTGCTGCCATATAGAAACCCGCAAGACAATCCGCTTGTAGTTCAGATATTGGACCGTTATTGCTATTAAATTTGTAGACGTTTTGCATCGCATGGGCGTATTCATGTCCAATGACGTATGCTAAGGCAGCGTCGCCGTATTGATAAGCCCATCTGACCATGGGGATACTAATATAGATTGAATGATCTCGACGACAATAGAATGCGTTTAATTTAACCATGGGACCGCAACTAGTGTTAAAGCCCGGTGGAATTGGTCGGTAGACTTTAGGAACAGCTTGATAACCATGTATGTTAGCAACACCAGCATACATAGATTGAATTACTTGATCAGGTGGTAATTCTTGAGCGTTTGATTTAGAAGTAATTGAAAGTGCTATTAGCGATATTGGGGTAATGGTAAAAGCTATAACTGATCTTTGCACGAGCTTTTTGATCATTTTTTAAGAAGGATAGTATTTTGAATTACTAAAAAATACCCGAAACTCGTTTTAGCTTGAATATGAATTTATTCCATCAAGATAATACCAGAAGAATTGACACATACGTTATTTAAAAATCTTATATTAATCATTAGAAAAAATTATCATATAATTATCGGATATAGTTAAAAGCTTTTGTATAAGTTAATTGCATGAAAGTTTAACAATTAGTTAATCAATTGTTAGCCTTACAAAAGCTATGATCGTGGTATTGGTGGCAGCCATGCCTATTACACAGGTTTCAACAAGACTTCTCATTTTTAAACATTTAGCTACATAAGGTGTGAGGATAAAAAGGAAAATGTCTAATATCTTGTGGAAATCCCTGGTGGTTAGTCCAGCAATTTTGGGAGCAGCTTTGCTAGTATCTTCAACAGCAATTGCCGCGACCAGAACTACCAAGGAAGTCTTATCAATCAAAACTTCCGCAGCCACAGAAGTTTCCCCACAGCCGGCAATCTTGGGTACAGAAAGCGAAGAAACTCAAGTTTTAGCGCAAATTAACCGCTCTAGCCGCGAAAACAATACTTCTCCTCAAGTCACATCAGTTTCTCAACTCTCTGATGTTCAACCTACAGATTGGGCATTCCAGGCTTTACAGTCTTTAGTAGAAAGATATGGTTGTATTGCGGGTTATCCTAATGGAACATATCGCGGTAATCGGGCTTTAAGCCGTTATGAATTTGCTGCTGGTTTAAATTCTTGTTTAGATCGTGTAAATGAGTTAATTGCCACAGCAACGGCTGATATGGTGACAAAACAGGACTTAGCGAAATTACAGCGGTTACAAGAAGAATTTTCTGCTGAATTGGCCACTTTACGTGGTCGTGTAGATTCTTTAGAAGCGCGGACGGCAGAATTAGAAGCGAATCAATTCTCTACCACTACTAAACTCAAAGGTGAAGCTATTTTTGCCTTTACTGATACTTTTGGTAATGAGACGGGTAAAGCGAATCGAGCAGTTTTCCAAGATAGAGTTCGTTTAGGCTTAGAGACCAGCTTTACAGGTAGGGATATACTAACAACCCGTTTAGCTGCTGGTAATGCTACAGGCTTTGATTTGCGAGATACTGCTAATACTCCTATTAGCGGTTCTAAAAATGCTGTTACTAATCCCGGTTCTAATGGAATGGGTAGGCAAACATTTGAAGTGGGTAGTACCAATAATAACAGCGTAAAAATTGACAAGTTAACCTATGAAGCTCCTATAGGACCGGCAAGAGTTTATCTTGCAGCTAGTGGTGGACAACATAGTGATTATGCGGCTGTTAACAATCCTTACTTTTTTGATAAAACAGATGGTGGTAAGGGGGCTTTAAGCACTTTTGCATCTGAAAGCCCAATTTACCGGATTGGTGGCGGTTCTGGTATTGCATTAAATGTACCCTTTGGAAAAGCTGGTGATAGTTTCTTAAAACCAAGTTCTCTCACATTGGGTTATTTAGCTTCAAATGCTAATGATCCTAGCCCCAGTAATGGCTTATTTGACGGTAACTATGCGGCTTTGGGGCAGTTAAACTTTAATGTTGGTAATCGCCTGGCTTTAGCTGCGACCTATGTACATGGTTATCAAAAAGCAAATAGTAGCTTATTTGATTCTGGACTTGGTGGGTCTGCGGTAGTAGGTACTTCACAGGCTAATACTCCAACTGTGGTTGGTTCTAGCTCTAGTAACTCCTATGGTATTTCTGCTGCTATCAAGCCTAGCCAAAAATTGTCTTTGAGTGGTTTCGTTTCTTACCATGATGTTATTCCTGAAGGTCCTGGTGTGAGTAGAGAAGCTTGGAGTTATGGTGCTGGTTTAGCTTTACCGGACTTTGGTAAAAAAGGTAATGTCTTGGGTATATTTGGTGGTGCTCAACCTTACTCACTCAGTACGGGTGTTAGTCAGACACCATACCAAGTTGAAGGCTTTTATAAGTATCAGGTTTCAGAAAATGTTTCCGTTACTCCTGGTGTGATTTGGTTAACATCTGCTGGACAGGCTGCTAATAGTAATGATGCCTTTATTGGTACATTGAGAACAACTTTCAGTTTCTAGGCTGTTAAAGGTCTGCTGATATAGCAAGTTCAAGTTGAGTGAGGTACAGTTTATGCGGGCAAGATGCCCGCACCACAGGAGTTTTATCCTGAATGTTTGTACTTAATAATAATAAGAGCTACTGTAATTTAAAAAATTAGGTGCTGGTGAGCAAAAATATGAATTTGTTTCACACTAAGACGCTAAGGCGCAAAGATCAAGAGTTTGAGAAATAGCTCGGTATGGCTACGCCAAAATTATTTTACCCTGCCTGATGGCGGGGTTTTTTTTATGGGCAATAAAAACCCCAGTGGAGAATGGGAGTATACTGGAAAAGAGATAAACTTTGACATACTCACCGTCCTAAAGGAGCGGTGATTCTTGACACTTCACTGGAACACGCCACAAGTGGTCTTATCGTCCCTCTATGTCCGTTTAAAGTCTCCCAATGCCCTATGGCGACTATACCCAAATTATAACATAAAGCCGTCCTAGAAGGACGGGGCTTGTATCCCAGATTTTTGGTCAGGTTTTGTTTATCTTCATGCTTCAACTTTCATTTTGGATTACTGCCTGTGGAACTATCGTGTAAATCTGAATACGCAATTTTGGCGTTATTAGAGATGGCTACTCATTATGAAAATGGTGAACCGATGCAAATTCGGCAAATCGCTACGCAACAAAATATACCTGATCGTTATCTAGAACAACTGTTAGCAACTTTGCGGCGTGGGGGTATAGTTAAAAGTCAACGGGGTTCAAAAGGCGGCTATTTATTGGCGCGAGAACCTCGGAAAATTAGTATCTTGGAAATTTTAGAATGTTTGGAAGGTTTAGATGTGCAGACTGGTGAACAAAATACTAACCTTAGCAGTTTAGATCATACTGTGGTGTTAGAAATTTGGCAAGAAGCACGTCAGGCGGCCAATTCAGTGTTACACAATTATTCACTTCAGGATCTTTGTGAAAAACGAGATTCCCGAAAGCAGTTGGATATTATGTACTATATTTAAGGAGAGAACAATTTATGATGCGAATTGTTGAGAATATTACGGAATTGGTGGGACGGACACCTCTGGTACGCTTAAACCGGATTCCTCAAGAATTAGGTTGTGTGGCGAAAATTTTGGTAAAACTGGAAAGTATGAACCCCTCGTCATCGGTAAAAGATAGAATTGGGGTAAGTATGATTACTGCGGCTGAGAAAGAAGGATTAATTGCGCCCGGTAAGACAATTCTAGTAGAACCAACATCGGGAAATACGGGAATTGCTTTGGCAATGGCGGCGGCGGCCAAGGGGTATAAATTGATTCTAACAATGCCGGAAACCATGAGTGCGGAACGGCGGGCGATGTTAAGGGCTTATGGGGCCGAATTGGAACTCACTCCGGGGATTGAGGGGATGGGTGGGGCGATTCGTCGGGCGCAGGAGCTTGTGGATAGAACACCGTATTCTTATATGTTACAGCAATTTCGTAACCCGGCTAATGCCCAAATTCACCGGGAAACTACGGCTGAGGAAATTTGGTCAGATACGGATGGCCAGGTAGATATGATTGTGGCAGGAGTGGGGACTGGAGGAACGATTACTGGGGTGGCCGAGGTGCTGAAGGCGCGGAAATCAAGTTTTCAAGCGATCGCTGTTGAACCAGCTAATAGCCCTATATTATCCGGTGGTAAACCGGGTGCTCATAAAATTCAGGGTATTGGGGCGGGGTTTATTCCCTCGGTATTAAAAGTTGAATTGATTGATGAGGTAATTACGGTTACTGATGAGGAGGCGATCGCTTTTAGTCGCAAATTAGCTAGGGAGGAGGGTCTACTATCGGGAATTTCTAGTGGTGCAGCCCTGTGTGCGGCGGTTCGGGTCGCCCAACGTCCTGAAAATCGAGATCGTTTAATTGTGATGATTCAGCCTAGTTTCGGTGAAAGATACTTAAGTACACCTTTATTCCAAGACCTAGAAGCAAATACAGCAACTAGTGTCAGTTAACAATCTATGGGATTATGTCCAATTTTAACCACTACGAGACCCTAAAAGTTAGTAATCATGCCAGTCAAGCGGAGATTAAACAAGCTTATCGCCGCTTGGTGAAAATTTTTCATCCTGATAGTAATCAAGACATTACAGATAATGAGCAAATTATTCGTGTTAATGCTGCCTATGAGGTTTTAAGTGATAGTAAAAGTCGTTTTGATTATGATGAAAAACTTCGTCACGGTCAGGAAAAATTCCATCATGTTCGCCAAAAACGCGCGGAATCTGCCCAACAAGATTACAAAGCAGCGAGGAAAACTAGAAAAGATATTGATGAAAATATTGAGGAATGGTTACGTTTAGTTTATAAACCAGTAAATCGGATACTGTCGACAATTCTCAATTCTTTAGAAGCACAAATTGAGGAATTAGCAGCAGATCCTTTTGATGATGATCTTTTAGACGAATTTCAAGATTATTTAGCATCTTGTCGAGAAGATTTGAAAGACGCACAAATTAAATTTCGTTCTTTACCAAATCCTGCTAGTTTTGCACCAGCAGCGGCGCATATTTACTATTGTATGAGTCAAGTGGGAGATGGAATTGAGGAATTAGCATACTTTCCATTAAGCTATGATCATCGCTATTTACACACAGGACAAGAGTTATTTCGGATAGCTAAAAGATTGTATCGGGAAGCGCAAGAGTCGGTTAGTTGATGAGATGATCGTAGGAGTCGTTTAATTACTAAGTAGGTTGGGGTTGAAAATTGTCTTTATGACAAGATAACAGGGAAGAGGTTTTGGGTAATTTGACTTTTTGTTATGGTTTTTTTCCGTTTACTTACTTATCTATTAAACCGAAATATTGCTTATTTTTTTAACAATATAATAATTCCCATTCTATCGAAGCGGAAATAATTAAACGCAGATGGACGCAGATGGACGCAGATAATTTTGTAGTTAATTAGACTAGGAAATGCTATATGATTTATACTAATCTTTTTTCTTCTCTGTTGGTGTCTAGCCATGACTGATCAAGAACTGCTGCAAATCATTGAAAAAGCTGCTAGAAACAATGAAATTACATTAGACCTCAGTAACAATCAACTGACAACATTGCCAGAAGCCATTGCCCAACTCTCCAATCTGAGGGAGCTTGACCTCAGTTACAATCAACTGACAACATTGCCAGAAGCCATTGCCCAACTCTCCAATCTGAGCGGGCTTGACCTCGGTGACAATCAACTGACAACATTGCCAGAAGCCATTGCCCAACTCTCCAATCTGAGGGGGCTTGACCTCAGTAACAATCAACTGACAACATTGCCAGAAGCCATTGCCCAACTCTCCAATCTGAGCGGGCTTGACCTCAGAAACAATCAACTGACAACATTGCCAGAAGCCATTGCCCAACTCTCCAATCTGAGCGGGCTTGACCTCAGTTACAATCAACTGACAACATTGCCAGAAGCCATTGCCCAACTCTCCAATCTGAGGGGGCTTTACCTCAGTGACAATCAACTGACAACATTGCCAGAGGCCATTAAACAATTATCTCAACTCGAAAAACTCGATTTACGTGGGAATCAGCTAAATATTCCCGCGGAAATTTTAGGGAGCAGTTGGGATAGCTTAGGTAAACCGTCACAGATTCTCACCTACTATTTCTCTCTGGCAACCGAGGAGAAACAACCTCTCAATGAAGCTAAGGTATTGCTAGTTGGTCAAGGAACTGTGGGTAAAACTTCCCTAGTTAAACGACTGATTAATAACACATTTGATGCCAACGAAAGCAAAACCCAAGGCATCAATATTGAAAATTGGGATTTAGAAGTTAATGGGCAAAACATTCGACTAAATATATGGGATTTTGGTGGACAGGAAATCATGCACGCTACCCACCAATTTTTTCTCACTAAACGAAGCCTTTATTTGCTGGTAATTAATGCCCGTGAAAATGAACAACAAAATAGATTGGAATATTGGCTAAAAATTATTCAGAGTTTTGGCGGTGATTCTCCGATTATTTTAGTTGGCAATAAAATTGATGATCATCCTTTGGATCTTGATCAAACAGGCTTACGCAGAAAATACGAAAATATTAAAGATATAGTTCCTATTTCTTGTAAAACTGGAGAAGGTATAGAAAATTTATTATCAATTATTAAACGCGAACTTACTAATTTAGAAGGCATTAACGAACCTTTACCTAACAGTTGGTTTCAGGTAAAAACCCATTTAGAAAATATGGAAAAGGACTATATTCTCTACCACGAATATGAGGGTATTTGCCAGAGTGAAAAAATTAATGAAAAACTTAAACAATCTACTTTAATTGAATTGCTGCATCAACTGGGTATTGTTCTCAATTTTAGAGATGATTTCGGCTTAAAAGGTGTTCCGGTACTTAATTCGGAATGGGTAACAAGTGGTGTTTATAAAATTCTCAATGACAATTTATTAATGACTCAATTTCGGGGTATATTGACACTTAAAGAACTAAGAAGAATTTTAGATTCTGTTAAATATCCCGACGATAAGCCAGAATTTATTATCAAAATGATGGAGAAGTTTGAACTCTGTTTTCCTTTGGATAATAAAAATCAATATCTCATTCCTGACTTGTTACCAAAGGAAGAACCTGCAACTGGGGAATGGGAGAATGTTCTGGCTTTTGAATATCATTATAATATTTTACCTAGCAGCATTATTTCCCGTTTTATTGTGAGAATGCACCATCAAGCAGATAAAAAAACTTGGTGGCGAAGTGGTATTGTATTAAAATCTGGCAACAATCGAGCATTATTAAAAAGTGATCAAGAAGACCGCAAAATCTTTATTTTTATTAGTGGTAATAGTTTCACCCGCAGAGAGTTACTCTCAATGATTCGTTCTCAGTTCGATAGTATTCATCAAACTATTAAAGGTTTAGAAGCGAAAGAAAAAGTACCAATTCCCGGATATTCTGGTATATTTGCAGATTATAAAAATTTACTGGTTTATGCAGAGAGAAATTCACCTTACATTCCCGAAGGACTAATAGAAACATTTAATGCGCTAGAACTGCTAAATGGGATTGAATCAGAAGCAGAAAGACGAAAACGCCAAAATCGTGAGAGAATAGAATCACAAAAACCACGCGAACCGACTATGGAACCAAAACCTGAAAAACCAACTATTTCTTCTGCTGAACGGGGTATTGCTTTGGCTATGGCTTTACTAGTATTAATAGCTTTTATCGTCCTGATTCTCAACCCTAGAAGTATGAATGGTAATGCTTTAGCTATTGTACGATTTTTAGCATCTGCATTTGCTGGTATTGCCGGTTATTTAGTTTCTGGTGATCTTGGTTTAGAATCTTCAATACCTTTTATGAGGACAAAAACCCAAGTTAAAGCCACGGGAGCATTTGCAGTATTTGTTTTAGTATTTCTACTTTTTTATATGGGTGTTCCTACTTCCGAAATAACACCACAACCAACCCCCACACCCTGATGAAAATCCTCATATTAACCGATAGGATAACATCCCGGATTAACTGCGTGAATAAATTCACTCCCCGCTAGTGGTCTTCCCCGTTTATAGGTGGCTTCTTGGGGTTGTCCCCAACCTAATTGTAAAATGAGTTCTAAAAAATTCGGGTTTTCCCATTTTAATAAAGCTGACCATTGTGTTCTTTGGGTAATTCTTTCTACATCTATTTTGGCAATTTTTTGATGTTGTTTACCATTACTAAAACTTAAATATAAATCCATTTCTTCTGTCACTAAATACCAAAATTCTAAAATTGAATTTTTGGCAAGTTTCAATATTTGGAAATCAATTTCTAAAGCAATTAATTCGGGATCAATTTCTGGATAATGGAGATTTTTATTCTTAATAGTGATATCTTTCCAGATAATTCCAGAAACTTGATTTTCTCGTTGATATTCATGAATAGAGGTTTTAAAATCTTGATAAGCAGTGAATTTTTGTAGCCCGTCGGTTCTGATAAACTGATCTATAATGGGATTACCAGAAACAGTTATATCTAATTTTAACCGTTCTCCTTTTAGACAAGCTTGGCGTTCAGTTGCCAAAATTTGAATTAACTCTTGGGTATTGTAAATATTTGACATTAGAACAAGACCTAATTAGTTATTAGTTATTAGTTGTGAAACTAATTGTTAATTTTGGATTAGATAGTAATCAAGACTGATTGAATATCTAATTATTATCTCTTGATAGTTATATAAATGTCGTATCATAACCAACGATTTATCTCATTATTTATTTCATAGTAAGAATATGCAGATAATTCTATTTTACCTTTAGGAGTAACATTAAAAAAGGGCTGAATAAGTAGAACCCAAAGCTTAGGAGTATTGTGTATAAATCCTGACAATGTTTAAAAAACTAACCGCAAAAAACTCTAATTATGATAATCTTATGAATTTAACTAAATTTTTGAACTGCCGACTTATTCTCCTCATTTAAACTTACCCCTCTTCTGTTACTTTCCGAGTATAATAAATAAAAGAATCAAGAAAAAACTCTACAAGGCAGGTAGGGCAATGGTGTAGAATTACAAATCCTGAAACATTGCTTAATTGTTCAACCACTCTTATTATTTTGGTTGATTTATCCTTGGTTTGATATTTTTCCCAATTCCTATTTACTGCTTAGATTTAATCAGCTTATTGATGCAATGAATGGATTTCTTCCCTTTTATTCTTCTGGATAATTTAGTTCATTTACTACTTGCTTAATTCGGAAAGTGACAGAAGATAGATATACCGAAAATTACCATCTCTAGAGAGGAAGTAGAACGCAGTTATACCCCTCACAAACAGGGTGAACTTCCTGTGGTGGTGATGGAATTTCTCCCTGATACAAGATGAAAATGACCGTTATTGGTTAGAGGAAATGGATTTATTTATTGGTGTGTGGTCAGGAAAGCGGGAAAACCGTGATGGTTACTGGTTGCGCTGGTGGGATAAACAGGGTAATTTGTTATTGTGGGGGTTTGAGTCAGTTGAGCAGGAACGACGGGAAAAGGAACAAGAACGACGAGAAAAGGAAGTTGCTTTACAACGTTTAGCAGATTTGGAGAAACGATTGCGAGATGCGGGAATTGAAGTTTAAACTAGATTCTGTTTCCCAGGATAAGGCTCAAAAAAATTTTTAGATCGCTTCGTTTCACTACACTCTTAATGGTAAAGCAAAGAAGAGCAAAGGGCAAAAGCGCGAGAGTGCAAAAGGCTATTAAGTCCTCCCAACAGCGCAGACAACACGAAAACCAATAGCGTGGGTTTTGTAGTCGGGTTTGTCGCCTTTGCGATGAGCAGAACGGCAAACTTCAGGCTTGCTGGCCCACGAACCACCCCGCTTCGCCTTGTCATTGTCGCTTTGACTTGTCCAAGCACTACCATCTTTAGGCGCATTTGCATAATTATTATGCCAATCATCTTGACACCATTCCCAGACATTGCCGTGCATATTGTATAATCTAAAAGCATTAGGCTGAAACTTATCTACATTTGTTGTTTCATTATAACTATGCTTAATATTAGCGTAGTCAGTATAATTAGCTAAGTCAGTTGTAATCGTTTCCCCAAAATGAAAGGGTGTAGTCGTCCCCGCACGACAAGCATATTCCCATTCTGCTTCGCTGGGTAGACGATATTCCCGTCCTGTCTTTTTACTCAACTTTTGACAAAACTCCACAGCATTATTCCAAGATACTTGTTCTACAGGACGTTTTGCTCCTTTGAAACTAGAAGGATTGTTACCCATGATTTGTTGGTACTGCTCTTGAGTCACAACATATTTACCCATATAAAAACCAGGTACATTTACCTGATGTTGTGGACTTTCACTTCCATCTGTACTCCTACCTTTTTCTGATTCTGGTGAACCCATCATAAAAGAACCGCCAGGGATTTGTACCATTTCCAGGGTGATATTATTACCCAAATCTTCTTTATCTTCTTTATCTTCTTTACAGTTTACTTTTGGCGGCGGTAGAAAATAATCTTTTAATGGTTTCGTCGCTATCCCTCCTAAATAGGCTAAACTTAAATAGATTAAAAATTGTCTGCGACGTATCAAATATTTTTGTTTAATCTTATAAACTTCTACTTCTAGATTCTTATTTTCCCTTATTAGGTTGTTATTTTCCGTTATTAGATTGTCATTTAGATTCTTATTTTCCCTTATTAGGTTGTTATTTTCCGTTATTAGATTGTTATTTTCCGTTATTAGATTGTCATTTTCCCTTGTTAGATTGCTATTTTTTATAGCAATTTTTTCAAGAACCGATATTGCCTCTAAGTCAACACCAGGAACACCCAAAACCCTAATCCATATTTGTTTTGCTAACTGAAAATTTCCCTCGTTTTCATATCTGTATGCCTCTAATTTCAATGGCTCAACATCTTTAAGAGTAGCAGCTTGCTCTAACAAAATATAATTCACTTTATGTGGCGGGTCTACCTTGAGATAAGGATTTTGTTCTTGCTTTTGATGTCTAATATTTAAGTCAGGAACAGCATACCTGAGATATCTATCTAATCGTTCCACAGTGGCACAATTAGCTTCACCATGTAATCGTAAACCTTCTAATAAGGTATATGTAAATGAACCATGTTGTAATTCGGCAATTTCCCAAGATTTCTGGTTAGCAGTACAGGAATAAAAAGTAATTACTCCTTGGTGTTTTTCTAAACCTATTCCTAAACCACTACGACTACTTTCTTCTCGACAAGCATCTAAAAATAAAACTACATTATCAGCGCCACAACGACGCAATCTTTCAGTAATGTATTCAACGGAAATAGCTGTACTTTTAATATCCCCAGGGTTACTATCTGCAAGCATTAAATAATCTTTGTCTTCATGACGGATACCATGTCCAGCAAAAAAGAACCATAAATTATCCCCTGGTTTTAATAGAGGTTTTTCAAATTGTGCTTGTAAAAATCGCTGCAACTGTCCGTAAGTTGGTTGAGTGGGAATTGGTGGACTGGTGTTAATGGGTGGAGAGTCCTCTGTAAACAAAAACACCTCATCAAATTTCGCTTCTTCCCGAAACCAAGCGGCCATTGCTTCCGCGTCCCGTTTAGCAAAGTTTAGGGCTTGCAGGTTGTTATATTGATTAATGCCGATACTAATTGCCCAATTATTACCCATTAGAAAGCTCCGAAAATTAAATATGCGTGATCCACAACCTTTGTAGAGACGTTCCATGGAATGTCTCTATACTTTACCAGAGAGGCCTATTTTTCTATGATTGTCTCTTGAATTTAAAGGTCAGACTGCCTTTCCCGCCTACTTTCCCCCCTGTTCCGAATAAACTCAGTTGTCCTTCTCCATTGACTTCTACAGAAACTTCTACTTCATCTAAGCGAATTTTAGAATCATCTGTATCAGCTTCATCCAAGCATTCCCGCATAGCTTGTATAAATCCCCTCATTTCCTGCTTGAGTTTTGTAACCTCAACTTTATGTCTAGTAATTACTACTTTGTCTTTTTCTTTAGTGACTATTATTTGTTCCTCAGTAGTCTTACTTTTCAGTGTTCCACCTATATCACCACTGCTTCTAGCACCGTCAATGGTTGTCATTGAGGTTTCCGCGACTTCTTCAGTAATAATCCATAGGCTGTCTGGGGTAAAAAATTCTGCTGACATAAAACTTACTACTTGTATGGTTATAAAAATAAATTACCATAAGTAGTTATATTTATCAAAGGGCGGGCAAGATGCCCACCCCACAATATTTGAGTCTTAACCTGCTATTGCCTCATTAATCCATTGTTGTAATGTATTAATGACTTCTTCAATGGCTATTTCTTGAGATTCACGAGTTGCGCGTTTGACTATTTCGACTTTACCATTTGTAATGGCGCGACCTGTGACAATTCTGAAGGGAATACCAATTAAATCCGCATCTTTGAATTTAACACCTGCTCGTTCATCTCTATCATCTAATAAGGTTTCTACTCCTACTTTATTAAGTTCTGTGTAAAGTTTTTCTGCGACTTCAATTTGTTGAACATCTTTAATGTTAGGAATTGTGATAATAGCGTGATATGGTGCGATCGCTATTGGCCAAATTATGCCATCTTTATCATAAGATTGTTCTACGGCTGATTGTGCTAATCTTGACACACCAACACCGTAACAACCCATAACTAGAGGCTTTTCTTCCCCTTGTTCATTGGTATAAGTTGCACCCATAGCTTGAGAGTATTTTGTACCAAGTTGGAAGATGTGACCGGCTTCAATGCCTCTAGCTGTTTGTAGGCTTTGGTTTGGGTTGTGAAGGGAGCGATCGCCTAATTTAGCCTTACGAATATCTACGGTTATCGCAGGTAATGTAAACTGCTCACCCCAATTTGCGCCAACTACGTGAAAACCGCTGGTATTAGCACCAGTGACAAAGTTCTTTAACTCCACAGCAGTTTTATCTACCAAGCGGACAAACTGAGAATTTACCTGTTTATTAACCGCAATATAATCATCACTAATATCTGGTGCAATATAACCTAAAGGTAAAGATTTTGCTTGCCATGTTGCTTGGGTTTCAACATTTGGTACAGTTAAAGTTAGGATAGTTTTAGCACCAAATTGAGGAGCTAATTTAGTTAATTCATTTTGTAATTTAACTTCGTTAATTTCCTGATCTCCGCGAATATTTATTAACACCAAAACTGTAAAACCATTATCATAAACAGTTTGATATAAAACATTTTTGACAATTTGGGTAGGAGAACATTTCAAAAAATTACAAAGTTTTTCAATTGTATCAATTCCTGGAGTTTCCCGTTTTTCAAAAGTTGTAAAAGGTGAAATTTCTACTTCTGCTGGTAACGAAACTGCCTTTTCTACATTTGCTGCATATTTACCATCTTCAGTATAGAGAACTTCGTCTTCTCCCGCATCTGCTAACACCATAAATTCTGTAGAACCAGAACCACCAATAGCACCAGAATCAGCTTCCACAGCCCGAAAAGCCAAACCAGAACGACGTAACATATTACTATAAGCAGTGTACATTTCCTGGTAAGTTTTTTTCAAACTTTCTTCATCAGCATGGAAAGAATAACCATCTTTCATAATAAATTCTCGTCCGCGCATTAAACCAAACCGGGGACGAATTTCATCACGAAATTTAGTTTGGATTTGATATAAATGTACAGGTAATTGACGATATGAACGAATCATATCACGGGCAACAGTAGTAATTACTTCCTCATGAGTTGGACCTAATCCTAATTGTTGTTCTCTTCTATCAACTAAAGAAAACATAATTCCTTCAGCCTTAGTATAAGTATCCCATCTTCCCGACTCTTGCCATAATTCCGCAGGTTGTAATTGCGGTAATAAACATTCTTGTGCGCCAGTAGCATTCATTTCTTCCCGCACAATTTGAGAAACCTTTTGCAAAACTCGCCACATTAGGGGAAGATAAGCATAAATCCCACTACCAATACGACGAATATAACCAGCACGGAGTAGTAATTTATGACTAGGAATTTCCGCATCAGCCGGATCATCCCGTAGTGTAACAAATAACATTTGTGATAATCGCATTGTTTTTTCCTTTACTTACTAACTTTTCAAATCGCGTAGGTTTAAAATGTTTCCACGTCAGAAGAAAATAGGGAACAGGGTGCAGAAAATGTTTATCTATTACCTATTACCCATTATCTATTACCAATAAAATGTATCAAGCACAACCACCTTTAGAATTTATTCCGCCAGCTTTCAACCCTTTATTGTTAAAATTGGTACATTTAGTTTTACCTAACTGGATTCAGTGGAAAACACCCATTGGTAACATTGAAGCAAACAACGTTGAAACTTTAGCGAATTGCTATCAACGATTTCAGGATGGTAAAATCCGGTTTATGTTAGCATTTCGTCATCCTCAAACAGCAGACCCGCTTTGTTTAACTTATTTACTGTCCCAAATCTTGCCTAAAGTAGCACGAATTGGGGGTATACAGCTACAATATCCGCTTCATGCTCATTTTATCTATGATCGGGGTATTCCGCTCTGGGCTGGCGCTCATGTGGGTTGGGTCATTTCCCATTTGGGGGGGACTCCCATTCAACGCGGTAAGGCTGACTGGACGGGGTTGCGTTCCGCGCGGGATTTGTATATTAATGGTCGGTTTCCCATGGCTGCTGCCCCGGAAGGTGCTACAAATGGTTTATCGGAGATTATTAGTCCTTTAGAACCGGGTATCGCTCAAATGGGTTTTTGGTGTGCAGAGGATTTACAAAAAGCGGGAAGAGATGAAGAAGTTTTAATTTTACCAATTGGGATTAAATATAGTTATGAGAATGAGCCTTGGGATAATATAGCAAATTTATTAACTGAATTAGAAACAGCCAGTGGTTTATTTATAAATCAGGAAAAAACAGCAGCTAATTTTGCTGTACTTTATCCCCGATTATTAGGTTTAGCTGAACATTTATTAGGGATAATGGAGCAATTTTACACTAAATTTTATCATCAAACATTACCAGATGAAAAAATTACTAATGGGGAAATTATAGATAGAAATGAGGCTTTAGCTTATCGGTTACAATCTGTGATGAATATTGCTTTATTTATTGCTGAACAATATTTTGATTTACCATCTAGAGGTAATTGGAATGATAGATGTAGACGGGTAGAACAAGCCGGTTGGAATTACATATTTAGGGAAGATTTTAAAGATATTAAATTAATATCAACTATTGAGAAAAGTTTGGGAGATAGAGTTGCTGAAGAAGCAAATTTTCGGATGTGGCACATGAGGTTAGTGGAAAGTTTTGTAGCTGTTTCTGGGATTTATATCCGCGAAAAACCCACAGTAGAAAGATTTGCAGAAACGACTTTACTTTTATGGGATATGGTTAATAAAATTAAGGGAAATATACCTTTAAATCGTCCACAATTGGGTAAGCAACAGGTGAAGATAACTGTAGGTGAACCAATTTCTGTTTCTGACCGTTATGCTGTTTATAAAAGTAGTCGGGTTGCTGCTAGACAATCTGTGGCTGAGTTGACGACTGATTTACAACAGGTTTTGGAAGGTTTGCTTAATTAAAGATAATCTCAAGAACTTTTCCCCTAGAGTCTCAAATTCTTGATACAGTATTAATAATGCTGAATGTCATATAATGCAATTATTCCCCATGCAAACACAAAAACCATCTGTTAGTCTAATTCGGGCTAAATCCTACGAACAAGAAGCTTTAAAAGAATCCTTGGAAACACTGCTAGAACCTTTAGGAGGTATGGCTGCTTTTGTCAAACCAGGAAACCGGGTTTTACTCAAACCTAATCTCCTCACAGGTTCTCGTCCGACTAAAGAATGTACTACCCGTCCAGAATTAGTGCGTGCTGTTGCTGAAATGGTAATTGCTGTTGGTGGTAACCCATTTTTAGGAGATAGTCCCGCTTTTGGTAGTGCTAAAGGTGTGGCCATAGCCAATGGTTTATTGCCGATTTTAGAAGAATTAAAATTACCACTTGTTGAATTTCATGGTAAACGTTATCAAACAGTAAATGATAATTTCAATCACTTGCTTTTATCTAAAGAAGCCATGGAAGCAGACGTGATTATTAATCTTCCCAAAGTTAAATCTCATCTGCAATTAACTCTAACTTTAGGAGTAAAAAATCTCTTTGGTTGTGTTCCTGGTAAAATGAAAGCTTGGTGGCATCTAGAAGCGGGAAAAGATGCTAATAAATTCGGAGAAATGTTAGTAGAAACTGCCAGAGCAATTAATCCAACTTTAACAATTTTAGATGGAATTATTGGTCATGAAGGTAATGGACCAAGTGGCGGAGAACCCCGGAATTTAGAAATTTTAGCGGCCTCAACTAATGTATTTGCTTTAGATAGAGCAATGTTAGAAGTTCTCCAAGTTGCACCCGCACAAGTTCCCACAGTTGCAGCTTCCCAAAGATTAGGAATATGTCCAGAATTAAGTGATATTCACTTTCCGAATTTATCACCAGATTTATTACAAATTACAGATTGGCAATTGCCTGAAAAATTAATGCCCATAGATTTTGCTATGCCCCGTGTGATTAAATCTACTTTTAGGCATCTTTATATCCGATTTATCAAAGAACCCATGAGCGCCTATACTGGAAAAAGTTTATAAGATCAAGTGTAAATAGGGCGTAAATGCCCTGTCTACCCTTGTTAATTCTACTAGCTAAGTGTGAGATCATAGACCTCTGGAAGGCTCAGGTGTAATTACGCTGATAATTAATAGGAAATTTGGCTTGAAGTAAATTTCTGACGGCTACTTCTAAATCATTTTCTTTAAGTAAAGATTCTCCCATAATTACTGTTTGTACACCCACTCCTGCTAATAGAGCTAAATCATCAGGGGTTTCTATTCCTGATTCACTAATCACCACAATGCCTAATTTTTGAATTAGCGATCGCCTAGCTGTTAATAATTCCTGAGTAATGTTAATATTAATGCTAAAATCACTCAAACTCTGGTTATTAATGACAATTACTCTCACATCTTCTAATGCGAGAATTCTATCTAAATCATTTAAGTTATCAATTTGAATTACGGCATTCATGCCTAAGTAGTGAATTACTCGTAAAAAGTTCTGTAGTTGTTTATCTGTAAGAATGGCGGCAATTAATAATATTGCATCTGCACCAGCCGAACGTGCTAAATAAATTTGGCAAGGGTCAATGATAAAATCTCTACAAAGTAAAGGTATTCCGACCCGATATCTAATCGCACGTAGATGATCAAAACCACCATGAAAAAACTTTTGGTCAGTGACCACAGATACACAAGATGCTCCTCCTCGTTTATAGGCCTGAGCAATAGTAACTGGATCAAAATCTGGTCTAATTACACTATGATAAAGCGATGCTTTTTTCACTTCTGCAATTAAACTAGGTTTATAGATACTCAACTGCAAAGCTGTCAAAAAATCCCGTACCGTCGGAGCAGCAGTTAACTGACGTTGCAAGGAAGCCCAAGACATATCCTGTTGTATTTGTGCAACTTCTAGTTTTTTATGCCACACAATTTCTTTAATAATTGCTTGCATTTGATAATTATTTGTAGTTTGGTAGATCATAGAACCTGTATAATGGTGAGCGATTTTTATTGATGAATCTTCACCTTCCCTTTTATTTTCTAGGAGAAATTTAAATGGATTTAAAAATGCAACTACTTTAATCGAAAATCGAATCTATTAACTTGTCTGATAGGTGGTTAATTTTCCTGGGAATTACCAAGTAAGCAGTTAGTTTTAAGTAATCTGATATAAGTACGGTAGGGTATGTAGTCCATAGGGTTATAACCAGCAAATTGTAAAACTAGAACACAAGCCCAAGAATATTTACCCACAATAATCGCTTTGATTATTTGTTCTATTTGTTCAGTTTTGATTTTTTTGTTAACAGATAAATTATAACTGCTAAAATTTTCACTCATAATATATACTCCTGTCGCTCCTGTTGATAATAAGAATCATGGTTTTAAGAATCTTTCTAATATTGATTAGTAAAGACCTCTTTTTTAAGACTACCCAAAGTTACACTACCAATACATGAATTATTTTTTGATGAATTTGATAATTTTTTAGTTCTTATTTTTTACATTTAACCTAACTGTCAAAATCTTGGATTTTTAAGTTTAAATTTAGCACAACAGACTATATAGTATTTCTGTCTATTTTTAGGTTAATTTTTTGGTAAGATTCAGTTAAGATTTTTTAATTAAGTTTGTTGTTTGGTTTATATCATTTCCCCGTCTAGTTACGTACACAGTGAGAATAAGTAAAAATTACTGCATTCCTTGTCTGTTAACTGTTCTCTCTCACAAATATATCAATTTAACCAGTCATTTCTCCTCCCTTGGGAGGATGTTAAATCACGAACATCTAATTTGAGACATAAAGATATTTCTATAGACAGATGACTTTGTATATTCTTTCGTAGTCCAATAGAAAAGAAAGTAAATTTAGTGAAATCAGGTAAATAAATGATAATTTAACTATAAAATCTCAAAAACCAAAAATCTAGACAAATATTAGTTGACAGAATCGAACTTGTATGGCAATGAAGATCAAATTTCAGGGTGACAAACAACAATTATGTTTTGATGCAACTAAATTGAAAGTATTTACTTTTTATTGATAAAATCAAATTTGTTCACCCTTAAATATAAATTTGTCAAAGATTAACCCCTCATTGAGACAATAGCAATTATCAAGATTTCATTAACTTTATTAACTATTTATTCTCATTTTCTATTCCCTATTGTCCAGATTATATCTAGATTTGTACATAAATCCATCCAGGGTTTAGTAATGAGTAAAAAAATTTAGTGATTGGCATAATTATGTACAAAACAAAAAAAATTATCGTCATTGATAATGACATTGTCAACCGGAATTTTGTTGTAAATTGTCTTCAGGTTGAAGGCTATGATACTATAGATGCAAAAAATGGTATTGTTGGACTGGAATTAATCAAAAAATATGTACCTGATTTGGTAATTTGTGATCTGGTAATGCCGGACATGGACGGTTATACTGTATTAAGTAATCTGCGGGAAGATTCATTGATAAGCATTATTCCTTTTATTTTTCTGACGGCTATTAACACAAAAGCCTCTTTACGAAAAGCCATGGAATTAGGAGCAGATGATTATTTAACTAAACCTATAACCACGGATGAATTATTGCGAGCGATTGATATTAAATTACAAAAACAAGCTCTTTTAAAATATTGGTATGGCATAAATTCCCATCAATTAGCATTAACAGAATTACCCAACAAATCAGTAAATTCTCAATCAATTTTTCCGAATATTCCTCATCTAAAAAAGGTTTTTGATTTTATTGAAGCTAATTATCAAAAAGGAATTACTTCATCTGATGTTGCTGCATACGTTGGTTATTCTTCTGCATATTTAACTAACCAAGTTGCCAAACACACAGGAAAGGCAATAAATGTTTGGATTGTTGAACAACGCATGACCGCAGCCCTACCTTTACTAAAAAAAACCAATCAGACAATTGAGGAAATTTCAGCTAATTTGGGTTATCAAAATGCTTGTCATTTCTCCCGACAGTTTCGCCAACATTATGGTTTGTCCCCCAGAAATTGGCGAAAAACATATCAGTTAACAGCAGATTCTGGAAATACTAAGTTGCAACTTATTAAAAATCCCTAATCATTAATCAATTGTTTCAGAGGGAACAGGAAACGGACAACTTTCTAACAGGAAAAAATCATGTTTAAAAACATGAGATTAAAATAATGACAATGTTTTTTTCGTGCTACGCATCTTTTAAAAACATCTTTTTTTTGGCAGAGCTTTATTGTCTGTTCCCTGTTCCCTTTTTTTTGTACCCGTTCAAGAGGCAGAAAAAAATACCCCTTATTTCTTATTAGATAAAACTAACTACTTTTAGGATTACTTAATTGCTGGATAAAAAGTTGTATTGATAAGGCAAATAAACCTAATGCTACTAACCCAAATATTCCCGCTCCCAAAGCTACTATACCCACAACTAGGGTACGCACAGCAGAAGCAATATTGATAACAGTTTGGTTATCTGAATGGGTAGGTTTATTAGCAAAAGTAGTGGCAATTGCTATCATTAAAGAATAGGTAGCAAATGCAAATCCTCCCGAAATTGTTGAACCAATTATACAGCGCAAAGGAGTTGCTTGTACTTGAGTAGAACTATCTGCTGACGGCGTTTTTTGTGGTTGATTCATAACGATATTAGTAATAAATTAGGCGATTTTAATTCCATGTTTAATTGTGTGAGTTACAAACAATTCTAAATCCTCATCAGGAATGGCTTTACGTATCCGCTGCTTGACAATTTCTCCTTGATTTCTAGATTCAACAATGGCAAATACAGAAGGACCAGAACCTGACATCATTGTTCCTAAAACTTCTGGTTGACTGGCGAATAATTCCCGCAATTGCCATACTTGAGGATAAGCTGGTAGGACAACTTTTTCTAAATCATTATGTAGTTCTTGAACAATTTTTTCGGTATTTTTATTGACAATAGCTTTTACCATTTCTTCTGAATGAAAAGCACTAGCACGAGCCGCTAAACCTTCTGAACTTTGAATATAGTTAATGCCAAATTGTTGCCGATAGGTCTTATATGCCCAAGGTGTAGAAATTTCTAAACTGCGATATTTAGCCAATACTATATGCAAATTATCCAAACTTTGCAAAGGAGAAAGTTGTTCTCCTCTACCAGTAGCAATGGCCGTTCCTCCACCAATACAAAATGGTACATCTGAACCAAGACTAGCGCCTAATTCTTCTAATTCTGACTGAGTTAATCCCAAATTCCAAAGTAAATCTATACCTACTAACACCGCTGCGGCATTGCTAGAACCCCCCGCTAAACCAGCAGCAACAGGAATACACTTTTTAATAGTAATATCCACACCACCAAAATTACTAAAAGCTTTAGGAAATTCCTGAGCCATTAATATCGCTGCTTTATAAACTAGATTAGTTTGATCTGTGGGTACTTGGGGATGATTGCAATAAACACGAATATTTTCAGTGCTGGCAGAATGGATATCAATTTGGTCGGATAAGTCTATACTTTGGAGAATCATTGCTAATTCATGATACCCGTCAGAACGACTGCCGATAATTTCTAAATACAAATTGATTTTGGCAGGTGCAATTAAACTGTAAGAACGCATAGGGAATTGGAAATAGGGAATAGGAAATCTTTCCACTGACAACTAACCACTAACTAGGAAATTCTTCACCATTTCCTATAATATTCACCAATGATACCCATTGGGCAATACCCAGGTCTTCAGCGCGGACTTGGGGATTTATTTCTAATTGTTCCAGTAATTGGGTCAAGTTATCACGTGCAATTACCGATTGTAAATTATTTCTTAACATTTTTCGCTTTGAACCGAATCCCAATTTTACCAGAGTTTCTAGCTTTTTCGGGTCATGAGCCGGAATTTCTATCTGTTTCGGAATCAACCGCACCACAGCGGAATCTACCTTTGGTGGAGGTACAAAGGCCGCAGCGGGAACTGTACAAATTAATTCACAATCTGCCAAATATTGTACTCGCACCGACAACGCCCCAAAAGTCCTAGAACCAGGTTTAGCATATAATCTTTCTGCTACTTCCTTCTGTACTAACAAAACAATAGCATCAAAAGGTTCTGGGTTGGGATGAGAAATTGTCCCCAGTAACTTTTCAATAATTGGCCCAGTAATATTATAAGGAATATTTGCAACAACTTTATTTTGCTTTTGAAAATTAGCAAATGCCGTTAATTGGGATGGTAAATCAAGAGTGAGAAAATCCCCTTGTAATAATAAGAAATTTTCTTTTTCACCCATTTGTTTAGCCAGTAACTTACACAAATCTCGATCAATTTCTACAGCTAATAAAGATTTCACTAGCGGTAATAAACGACGAGTAAGAATTCCCGTACCAGGTCCAATTTCCAGAACCTTATCAGTTTCTTGACAATTAGCCGCTTGCACAATTGCATTTAAAGCTTTATCGCTTTTTAACCAATGTTGAGCAAACTGTTTACGGGGTTGAATCATCTTGTTAATTTTTCCGAAAGTGAAGCCAGGGAATTAATTAATTGTAACAGGTTGCTACCTTTGCCGCTAAGAGTCTGTTTCCATTACCCTAAATCATTTCTTCTATTGTCCGGCTTAATATCCCTTGAGTTAGAGGATTTTTGAAAAGTTTTCAGAGGTAATTTTATGCTAATTACCTGACTATGATCAGAATCATAGCATCGCTCTGGCACATTGGCGGCGGCGATTAACACCCGCAGAATCAAACCTAATGTATCAACGGTCATAAACCGCTTCCGCTCTTTGATTTGTTTGTCCACATTATATCCTACTTCCTGACTCACCACGACGGCACTTTTTACACTTTGACTATCGATTATGGCTTCTGATAGGCTGGAAATGACACAATGCTTTTAGATATTCTTCTCCCTATTTTCTAGAATATTACTTTTTAAAGCAATAGATAATTGTCGTAATCTTTCACTAACTTCTAAATTAGATGCTTGCGATTTTAAATTATTGGGTATTTCCGCTAATAAAAGTGGATTTCCTTGTAACCATTCATTCAAAGCTACCCCTGTCCAAGTTCCTTCTTTTTCTCGAAAACTATCAACTAAACCTTTGAGTTCTTGAATACAATAGGATTCAAAACTAGCAGCGTTAAAAATTGCAAATTTTAAATATTCTTCAAAAGCATTAATATCATTTTCCACTTCAAAAATTACCGCTTGTTGTGGTATTTCGTTATTAATAGCTGCTGTTGCTATTCCTGTTACTATTCCCGTAATTCCTAATACTTGTTGACGAACTTCTAAGTTAAAAAGTAAATCTGCACCATATTTTACATATCTTTTCAAAAGACTATAAGCAGGTTCTTTACCACTATAATAATTGTCAACAATTTCAATATCTACCCCCAGACTTTTAATGATTTTATTGCGAGTGTCACTATTAATAGGACCTCTAATTAATGCTTCTGCGACAGGTCGCGCAAACCGCAAAAATAAGACACTGAGACTATTTTCTAATTTAGCTAAAAAATAATCTTCTGAATTTTCAATTAACCTAGCTTTTACTTGATCACTTCCCCATAATAAACTTGTCATATATGCAACTAAGTTTAAGGATTCATTTTGTAATTCTAAAGCCAATTGTCTAGCAATATTAGATAAAAGTCTACTTATATCATTATACAAATCCTCTCTCCAAGCAAAATTAGCTTTCATTCTATCAAATTCAGGATTGGAATTAGCCAAAAAGATAGTATCTTTCTTTTTAAAAGTTTCCTCTCGGAGTTTCTGCATTTCTTGATCAACGATTTCTAGATATCCTTCTCGAAATTTCTCTATTTGAGTTAAGGAATTAGCGGTTAAATTGTCTAAAGCTTTATTGATAATATAAGCATCATAGTATTTTTGTAAATCAGCTTTAATGATTAACCATTTTTGATTCCACCATTCTGCAAATAAAACCCGTTGATTGTTTTCTGCAAATAGCTTTGCTTGTTCAGGATTTTCTGGATGATTTTTACTAACTAAACGATAAATTTCTTCAGATGTGCTAATAATTGTATTTAGAGAAGCTTCACACCGTTTCTTTAAAATAGCGACTCTTTCGGTATTAATATAATCAAAGATTTTCTCTTTAATTACAGGAATACCAGTAGCATCTGTTTTGAGAATTTCCACATCATCAATACCTGTTAATCTCTGTAAATGAGATTGAATAATATGGGTATCTCCTATTTCTAATTTAGTTTGTTCTCCGGCTATATTATTTAATAGCAAATATGCACCAGCAGAACCAGAAACTATTCTATGATTTGGTAAATTTGCCCGTTTTAACCAATCTTGAGCAGCTTCTTGAATGTGGGTTTTCATTGCTTCTGCACTACCTAATGAATCAATGCGACTTAAAAATACAAATAATTTATCAGCAACAGTGACGTTTTTATCTCCCTGTTCTGTAAATTTGATAATTTCTAATTCCTTTTCTCGCAGACTGGTAAAACGCTGTACTAATATCACAGCATCACAATCTGATAACATTTCTTGTGCTTCGTCAACGTGCTTTGCTAAACCTGAATCTAAACCGGGAACATCATAAAATACAATTCCTTCAGCTTGTGCAAGTTTGTTAGTATAAAGTCTCGCTTCTAACACAGCATGAGCATATTTTTCATCTGCTACATATTTTTTTAAAGGTTCTCGAATATCCTCTAATCTCGTAAATGGAAATGTTAGATTTCCTTCTTGTCTCACTTCTTGTAAAGTGATTTCATTGGTGCGAATAGTATTAATATCTTCTTGGGCTTGAGCTTTTTCTAATTCTTTGAGTAAGTTGATAAATTCAGCTTCTGTCTTTGCTTGTACTTCTAATCTTTGTTCTGATTCATGTTCAACCGAATAAATTTGTGTGGTAGTAAATGTACATCTTCCTCCCTTCGCTGGAAGTAAGTCACATTCTAACCAAGCATTCACAAAAGTGCTTTTCCCAGCTTTTTCTAACCCGACTACTGCAATGCGAAATTCCCGTTTTTTGAGTCTTTCCAGTTGACGACGTGCGGGTTGTGCTTCTTGTAATAGGATTTGTTTTAATTTAGGGGGAACTTCTGCTTGAGGTAAGTTGGCTAAATTAACCGCGTGTCTTTGGATATTTAAAGCGTCGGTTAAACGGGTTTCATAGTAGGAAGATGCTGTTTTCCAATCCATTGTAGATACTCCTTAAATACGGTTAAATTTTTTTAAACCAGATAAATTTCCAAGACAAGCTAATTTCTTAACTGTACAATCTGCTTGACTTGGTAGATTATTCTTTAAAGAAAAACGTACATCTTGATTAATCATATTACGACCATCATTAATATTGATTCTGATATAAACTTCCCGTATGCTATCAGATGAAATATTATCATCGGTTATTTCTAAATTTTGCTCATTTGCGTCAGCAACTTTAACACTAGTACATAGGAAGTAAGAAGCATTATCTATGAGGTAGATTAGCTCATCAACCTTTAAATTTGAACGATTTATGAAATTACTAGCTATAGATGCTGGAACAACAAGACATAAATCCGCAGGAATTGGACGCTGATAAATTGGTTGTTCTTGTGTTGCTGTTATAGTTGGTTTAATTTTTTCCTGATCTTTTTTATCACGAATTTGTTTATAATAAAATAAGCCAACGAATGTAAAAGCTGCTGCTACAAAAATCCATTCCATATTTTCTCCTTTGAAAAACATATTGTCTCCTTTTAAAAAACCGCTTATTGCCATTCTAGCCGGTTCTTTGGCTATTGATTTTTTTAAGATTTCATCCAACAAGTCATCAATAATTTTTCTATCGTCCTCTTTATCAGCACTAGGTCGTATACCAAACAAATTACATATTTTGATTGTCTCTATTTGCAATTGTGATTGTTCTTCATTAACTATTATTTGAATAGTCTTATATAAAATACCTTTTTTAATTCCGTTTATTTGAGGATATACGTTATTAAAAATTCGAGGATATAGATTCTTAGGATTCTGGTTTACCACTAGGTTTTAAGACTCCTTTTTTAAAACTATCTCTAACCTACAAAATTCTTCTGCAAGGTTTTGAGCTTTTTCTTGCATAGGTTGCCAAATATTTCTTTGGTTTTCATAATCTAGAGTAATTTCTTGGTTAGCTTTATCAAGTCTAGCTTGATAACGGTCAATAATATCATTCTGAAGTTTATCTACATTTTTTTTAGACAATCAATTTGTTCTAGTAGCCAAGTTGCAATTTTGTTGACTATTTTTCTTTCTTCCTTTTTAGACTGAATCAGCCAACCTCTCAGTAAATTGTTCACACTAGGTATTTCGGCATTATCACTAGAACGGGTTTCATATTGGGTTTCATAAAAAGTCTCTTCCCAAAGCCATAATGTGTACCAATCTCTTCGCTTTTTTTCAATCTTTATTTCTTCTTTCCATGTTCCTTGATTAATAGGAAACCCTGCTTCAAAACGAAAGTTAAATGTAAGTTGACTATCAACTTTAATAAGTTGAGATTCTGGAAATTTAATTGCTATATTAGGTGAAATATCATTTGCTCCCTTTTCAATATGAGATAAATGACAATTAAAAAGTTCTACTACTGCTTGGTACATTCTATTTAATTCTTGGCTGGAAATCTGCTTTAATACATCCTCCATCACAATATTCAAATGAATAGCTAGTTCATTTAATTCTTCATTTATTTGTTTAAGTTGATTCTTTTCTAAATCTGTTCTTGCTTCCATTATTTTCCCTTCTTTAGCTACGGAAGCAGTATAACCTAAATTTACAAGTCGGTTTAAGTTTCTTCCTAGCAAATTGACATTTAAAAGATTTGCTTTTTTAAAATTTGTACTGTCTAAATCTACCTTTCCAGTTTCTAAAGACTGTGCTATTACTTCTAATACTTGGTTAATTCCTTGACCTAATTCCCGTCTCCATCCATAAAGGGGATATAATTTTTCTCCTAATAGATTATCTCCTAATAGATTATAAGGTTCTACATTTTTAAGTTCTAAAATTGTTGATTCAAGATATAGCACAGGATCATCTTCTGACTGTTCTGCTATAACTTGTTTAATCTTGGTATCTATTCTTTCAAATGGCTCTCTTAAATTTGTATCGCTAATTTGTAAGAAACGCTCAATTGATGATCTAATCTGTGATATCTTTTCACATTCTTCTTGATACCGTTCCTCCGAACTATTAAGCACAGCATTTGTTGTCTGTGTTGCCCATTCCGCGATCGCATTTCCAGCAGCTATATTAAAACGTTCTATAATTTGGGGAATTACTAACTGGGGAAAATGTTTATTAATATGTTCCCTGAGATTTTCCTGAAATTCCTCACCATAGGATTTCTCCCATAATGCTTCAGCAACTCTATTTTTATCGTGTCTATTCCATTTTTGTGTATTACGTGGCAAATCTTCTAAAATATCTTCAATTAAGCCATTAAAATGATTATCGGCTTTTTTACAAGCATCTGCACTGTAAATATCATCTTGATTTTGAATTTGCAAAGACAACAAAGCAGGCCATGTACTCAGTTTAACTACTTTTAAATTTTCAATATCTTCTGTATATTCCTTTAATTGCTCAGTTAATTCATTTTTAATATCACGAATAGCTTTTTCAACAAACCGATTTTCTGATTCTGGCCAGCTTCTATCGGCTCGAAAAACATCAATCCTATTCAGTGCAAAAAGCATCCGCGCCGGAGAACCACCTAAATCTTTTACCTGCTGTACTACCTCTTGCAATAAACTTTTTACCTTCTGAGAATCTGTCTCAGCACTATTATAAGTAACTATACACAAAGCCTCTCGACATTGTTTAATCACATTAGCATTACCCTGATCACCCACATAAGCTAAACCAGGTAAATCAAGTATTCTTACTCTTGTTGCTTTTGGTAATTGTAATTGAGATTCTTTTAACAGTCGAAAAGGATAAGTAATTGTAGATTGGGGACAGGCTAAATTAGGTTGGGTTTCTCTATTTTCGATATAACTTATCATTGCTTGATAAAGACGTTGATAAATTTTATCGTCACTAATTCCTCTCCATTCTCCACACTCCCATAACGCCCCCGGTGTTTCCTTAATGATAAGAGATTTTTCTTTACTGTACTCAATTGTCACTGCACCAGCGCTCATTTCACTAACTGCAACCGGGACAATTTCAGCACCACATAATAAATTAACTAAGGTGCTTTTACCACTACTTGTAGTCCCTGTGGTGGCTAAAGTAAGAGTAGGATTTTGTAGTTCGTAAATGAGTTGATTTAAGGCTTTTTCTAAGTTGTTGGATAGTTCTTGTATTTCCGACTGATAACTCTCTGGTAAGTGCTGAGATATTTCCGTCTGAAAGTTATCCCAATATTGAGCCAGTAGCTTGGCTTTAAACTCAATTTTTTCAAATACTTTGTATACTGAGTTGCTCATATTGCCAAATCCATAGTTGGTTACTTTGGGTTTTGTCTAGTTGAAAATCCTATTACGTAGTATATACATAAAATATTTAATAAAGCAAGTCCAAACAAAAAATAGGTTAATAACAATACCTTCACTGGAATTTGGTGACAAGTTTAGTCAAGGTTGCTGATTTATCTGGTTATCTCATTCCCATACAGAGTATGGGGTGAGATATACGCACATTTAATTTTCACCAGATGTTTATTGGCAAAAATTCCCCTTTTTCCCTACTACCTAATTTAAAACTGCTCTAAATACTGATTAAGATCCTCAATAACGCGGGTAAGTTCCGCTTCTGTTGTCAACCGAATACCTAAATTGCGAATTGTTAACAAAACTTTAGCCGCAAAGGGAGTAGGCCAGATATTAGGATTACAAAATATCTCTACAAATACATCCCCAGTATAACGATACTCTAAGGAAGGTTGAGGACTAACTTTACCTGTACCGGGAGTTTTAGCAGCAACAGCTTTGAGGCTTTTCATTAATTCATTGATTTCTGCTTTTAATTCTTGCGCTGCTTGGTGTGAAAAACTGAAGGAAACAGAACCTTCTACTAGATTTAGTGTTAGAGGTACAGAAGACATAAGCTACTTATTAAAAATAATTCGTAATTATCCATATTACCTGAAGATGATCCCAAATACCCGACTTTTGACAGAAGTTGAATATCTGTTTCTACAATAAAGAGATTAATTCTTAATTAGCAATTTTTGATCTATTTCTTATATATTTATTCCTAGAAATAAATACTTATTGTTGTACAGTAAGAGTTAAAGAAAACAAATTCTTCATTCTTTTTTCCGCAAATGACAATTATAAATATATGACTTACGATAACCGCACTGAAGTTAGAAAAGTTTTAATTATTACTCTCCTGCTGAATGTATTCGTCATGGGTTTAAAAGCCCTTGTAGGTTATTGGACAGGTTCTTTAAGTTTAATGGCCGATGCCTTGCATAGTGTAACGGATAGTGCTAACAATGTCTTAGGATTAGTTGCTATTAAGTTTTCTTCACCATTACCAGACCGAGAGCATCCTTATGGACATAATAAATTTGAAGCGGTGGGAGCTTTAGGTATTGCTGCATTTTTAGGTATAGCCTGTTTTGAAATTGTCCAAGGTGCAGTAGAAAGAATTATTAAAGGTGGTGAACCTGTGAGAGTATCACCTCCAGAACTGTGGTTATTACTGATTGTGTTAGGAGTAAATATTTTTGTAGCCTTTTATGAACGTAATGTGGGGAGAAGAGTAGGTAGTTCCATTTTAGTCGCTGATGCTACCCATACTATGAGTGATGTTTGGGTGACAATCTCGGTTATTGGTGGTTTAATTGGGGTTTGGTTGGGTTATCAATTGTTGGATGTGCTACTGGCTTTCCCAGTGGCTTTACTGGTATTTTGGAGTGGTTGGTCAGTGTTAACAGAAAATTTACCTTGGCTGGTAGACCAAATGGCGATCGCTCCAGAAACTATTCATACAATTACAGTATCAGTACCCGGTGTCCTTAACTGTCATGATATTGCTTCCCGTGGTGTCATCGGTCGTCAAGTGTTTATAGAAATGCACTTAATTGTAGATGCACGCGATGTAGAAACGGCTCATAACATTACAGAAGAAGTAGAAAGACAACTAGAACAACGTTTCAGTCCAGTTAGAATCTTAATTCATGTTGAGCCACCTGCATATCAGTCTGAGCGCGTAACCTTTGAGTCTGAACAAACATAAACCAAAATAATTTTATTTTTCCAGCCTGACCGCATACCAGTGTAAATATTCTCCAGTCCCCACATCTAAATTACAACTTGTATCTAGCAAATATTGTGCTTGTTCACTGACGGACTGAAATTTTTGTACATCCAGTGGTAAATCCTCCCGTAAAATTTGTGATAAGGTTGTTTCCAGTTTGATTAATAACTCAGCCGCAGTGAGAAATTGTTCTGGCTGATTTGTTTCTAAAACAACAAAATCGTCCTGCTGATACATTAATTGATTTGGCATTTTTGGTAATTGTAATAAGTAATTGATAATTGATTTACCACTAACAACTGACAACTAACAACTGACAACTGACAACTGACAACTAACAACTGACAACTAACAACTGACAACTAACAACTAACAACTGACAACTGACAACTGACAACTGACAACTAACAACTGACTAAGATGGATACACTGGTAATGTAAAATGAAACCATGCACCACCGTGGGAAGATGAGTCTACCCAAATTTGACCGTAATGGGCGCGGATAATGCGTTGACATAAACAAAGGCCAATTCCGTATCCATCTGTACCTTGATCCCGTTGTAGACGAACAAGATTCTCAAAAATACGATCGCGGTCTTCTTCGGGAATACCAGGACCCGTATCACCAACCGTAAATTGAACTTTTTGGCTAGTGCGATGTAGTCCTGCTACAGTAATTATACCACCAGCAGGTGTATATTTAATGGCATTGTCCAACAGATTAACCAGAACTTGGCGAACTCGTTCAGGATCAGCATACACATAGGGTAAATCTTGGGGAATATCTACTTTCACCGTTTGGGATTTAGCAGTATAGCGATCGCTCAATTCCGCCAAAACTTGTAAACACAGTTCTCCTAATTGTAACCTTTGTGGGATAATGGGTAATTCCGTATCCTCACCCCGCCCCAATTGTAACAAATCAGCAATCATCCGATCAATAATTCTAGTTTGGGTGCGAGCTTGTTTCAATAAATGTATAGCCAGACCCGGTTTTAGGCGTTGAAATTCCCCCGTATCTGGATTATAATTAGATTGAAGAGTTTCAATAGCGATCGCTGCAGCCGTCAGAGGATTGCGAAGATCATGAGCCAGAACCGCAATTACCCGGTCTTTAAACTGTAGTTGTTCTTGCAGGTTATCATTTTCCTGCTTGAGACGAAAAATTTCATCCGAAAGTTGAATCACCTCCGCCGAATTCGCAACCGAATGAATAGTAGACTTAGGTAATATTACTTGGCTCTCTTCATCCAGACATTCTTCTAAATCTTCCTGCAACTTCAAAAAAGTGTCAACAGCACCTTGCCAGCGTGGCCACCAGGTTTTTAATTGTGGAATAATATTAGTACCAGCAATAGTCTGTTGGGGTTCTGGATGAATCTTAACTAGAGCGGGGGTTGCTACTAACTTAAAATGTTCGGCTAGATAGGGTTGTTCGCCAACATCAATAATTTGTAGTTCAAAACTATACCCATCCTCTAATTCTTTCAAATAAGCGCGAATTTGCTGAACTTGTTGACGGGACTGAGGCCGTCCATCAACAAACAGCAATAATTGGAGTGGAGCCTCAGAATAAATAGGCTGATCCTGGGAAGCTTGCATGACATCTTGTTTCAGCACTGGTAACAACCTGGGAACGCTTTACAGACGGTAAAATGGGCTGACCTTGGTTAATAAATGTTATTTTTCCAATTTACAGCAGTTTGATATCAAGTCCAGTACAAGAATAGCTATCTAAATAGGGTCAAAAAACAATCCACAATGATTAAACCAATTGAGAGCATTTTCATCAGTAATAGCATTAACC
>NZ_JACJTO010000044.1 GCF_014698755.1 Aphanizomenon flos-aquae FACHB-1287
TTTGTCTTATATCAGTCGAATATGCTGCTGCCATATATATCTCAATTATTTTCTTTTTTTTCCATCTTTAAAGTTTACCATCTTTGTACCGCTTTTGATCTCAAACTGCTGTAAGTCAGCAGAAGGCGTTATTATTGCCGTTGGTGGTAGATTCGGTGGTTGGACTTTATATGCTAAGAATGACAAGCTGAAATATTGTTACAACTTTTTTGGGTGGGAAAAATATGAAGTTGAATGTGACTTCCCATCTAGCGCCGGTACCTTTGCCGATACCCTTTATGTCCAGATGAAGTTTCATTATGACGTTGCTGGTACATACTCGTATGATGATGATCACAACTTTTTATATGGGTTCGCCGAGGATTCTGGTTTAGGGAATGGAGCACTAGTTACCCTTTCCGTTGAAACAGACGAAGCAAATCTGAAGAAAGATTTCAAAGTTGAAGAGCTAACCCATACAAACGTTCTTCAAACAGAATATGGTATATTTTCTGCCGATGAATGCTGTGATGTTGGTTTTGAATCGGGTTCTCCTGTGACAGACTATGGATTTTCCAATGGAAACAAGTTTAATGGAGAGGTGAATTGGGTAAAAATAGAAATTCCCACCAACTCCGCAACAAGCTCTGTTCCTAATGAATTGCGCGCACGCATTGCTATGGGGATTCAATAGGATAGATAGGTTGTAGCGTGACTAACCTTTTACAGCACTTTTAGCTTGAGTGAGGTACACCTTATGCGGGCATCTTGCCCGCACCACAAGAGTTTAATCATTGGTATCTGTACTTCAGAATAGCGGGAACTGCTGTAATTCTGAGGAGTTACCCTTAAACGCCGTCTCTAGGGGCAATTGATCAATTGCCCCTATAAATAGTTAAGAATTACACATTAACAAAGTAGTAAAATAATATTCAAATGACTTCAAATTCACAAATATCTAAAGAATCGCCCTCTCATGCTGGGAAACCTCCCGATGAAGATATGATATGGATTCCTGAAAAGACTTTCGAGATGGGAGCAAATAACTCAAAATATCCAGAGGAAGGTCCTGTTCACACTGTAACCGTTAGTGGTTTCTGGATGGATCGCTATCTAGTTACTAATCAACAATTTCAAAAATTCGTTAAAGAAACGGGATATATTACCTTTGCGGAAAAGCCTCCAAAGGCAGAAGACTATCCTGATGCAGATCCGGCCATGTTAGTACCTGGTTCAGCAGTATTTATCAAACCAGATCAGCCTGTTAATCCCCAGGTTTCATGCTGGTGGCACTATGTCCCTGGTGCTGACTGGCGGCATCCTGAAGGTCCCAATAGTTCCCTGGAAAATCGGGAAAATCACCCTGTAGTGCATATTGTTTATGCAGATGCTCTAGCTTATGCTGTGTGGGCAGGAAAGGAACTACCAACTGAAGCCCAATGGGAATTGGCAGCACGGGGCGGTTTAGATGGTGCGGAATTTGCTTGGGGAAATGAATTTATGCCTAATGGTAAACCAATGGCAAATATCTGGCAAGGAAGGTTTCCCTCAGAAAATCTCAAATCTGAATCACCAGGTCCAGAAGCGGTTGGTAGCTATCCTGCTAATGGCTATGGACTTTACGATATGATTGGTAATGTTTGGGAGTGGACTCAGGATTGGTATCGAGAGAAACATCTAGAAAATCCGACCAAAGCCTGTTGTACTCCCAAAAATCCTAAAGGCGGAAAGGAAATAGATAGCTATGACCGCAGGTTGTCGCCCTCTATGCAGAAACCGCGCAAGGTGCTAAAAGGAGGTTCTTTTCTCTGCGCTCCTAACTATTGTGCTCGCTACCGTCCAGCGGCTCGACATCCGGAGGATACTGATACCTCCACTAATCATATTGGTTTTCGGACGATTTTTTGCCCTTCTGTCGCACCTGAACAAGGTTAGATCATGTCTTGATTAGTGCTTTAGGGATGTTCTAGATACTTACCTTGTATAGTCCTTAGATATAGCTTGGGATGTCTTTGCTGGGGAGATAAGACTCCCTACCCAAGTCAGGACTGTACAAAGGTTTCAAGTTACGCCATTTACGTTCAGCCTAAGTGATATCTAGGATTTGTTTCTTTGAATTTAAGAGAGAATATCACTTTAACCCATTTTATTGATTCTTATCGAAACGAATTTACCATGAATTTTTTATATTCACATATTAACTTGATATTGCCCTTGTAATACTACTCCTATTCTCTATTCATAAAAAATTAAATGCGTTTCCCCTGCAAATCAGATGCTTATTAATTTAGCATTTTATTTAATAGTTTAGCATGACAAGTACCTAAGAGCCACTTTTATTTCCTATGTAAATTAGGTATCAAAATCCCATGTCGGGGACTAAACAACAAAGCCAAGGTAAATAAACCGGATACTACTAATACAATTGCCGGACCAGAAGGTAAATTATAAAAGTAGCTGAGATACATACCGCTAATACTAGAAATTATCCCAATTATCGCCCCTAAAATCATCATTTGATGTAATCGGGTGACTAATAAATAAGCAGTTGCGCCGGGAGTAATTAAAAGCGATAATACTAAAATTACGCCTACAGCTTTCATACTAGCAACAATCGTTAAAGCAATTAATAACATTAAACCAAAGTTTAAGCGATTAACTGGTAAACCAGCGGCTTGGGCACCTAAAGGATCAAATGTGTAAAATAATAGTTCTTTATATAATAAGAAAACCACTATTAAAACCATAGCTGCAATTATAGCTGTGTCTCTGACTTCGTTCACAGTTACGCCCAAAATGTTCCCAAAAAGAAAATGATTTAAATCAATTTTATTATCTTTTTGAACGACTGTAATTAAGGTGACACCCAGGGCAAAAAAGGCAGAAAAAACTATGCCCATAGCGGCATCTTCTTTAATGGGAGAACGTGTTTTAATTAAGGCTATGGCCATTGTACTCAAAATACCAGCAATAAACGCCCCTACAAAGATATTAGCACCAATCATGAAAGCGATCGCTAATCCTGGTAATACTGAATGACTAATAGCATCACCCAACAATGCCAGCCGTTGTACCATTAAATAACTGCCGACAATGGCACATAATAAACCTACTAATATGGCGATGATTAGGGAACGTTGCATAAAGCCATATTGCAACGGTTCTATTAGTATTTGAACCATAGATAAAATAAGCCACAACGGTATAAAGTACAGGATATTGAGAGGAGAAGAAAATATTATAATGTTGGATCAGAAAAATACATAACTTTCCCGCTATAAGCATGATGTAAATTTTCTTCTGTTAAGACTTGTTGACGTGAACCCGTGGCAATTAATTCACAATTGAGTAAGATTAAATCATCAAAATGGGTAATAGATTCACCTAAATCATGATTAACTACTAAGACGATTTTATTGTCTTTTGCTAGTTCTTGAAAGACTTCAAAAATGATAGTTTGGGTTTTTTGATCTATACCAACAAAAGGTTCATCAAAACAGAAAATTTCCGCTTCTTGAGTTAAAGCTCTGGCTAAAAATGCTCGTTGTTGTTGTCCTCCTGAAAGTTCACCAATAGGACGATTTTTTAATTCTTCTATTCCCACCCTTGCTAATGCTTGTTTAGCAATTTGGCGGCTAACTACCGAAAAACTACGCAACCATCCTGTTTTTTTGACACGCCCCATCATCACTACATCCCACAGGGTAGCGGGGTAATTCCAGTCAATTTGGCTACGTTGTGGTATGTATGCAACTTTTTCTAGTTGCTGGATTAAAGGCTGATTTTTGTATAGAACTTTACCGCTATTCCTGGGAACTAATCCCAAAATAGCTTTCATTAATGTACTTTTACCCGCGCCATTGGGTCCAAAAATTCCTGTAATTCTTCCAGACTTAATTATGCAGTTAATATCTAGAAGTGCTTTTTGGGCGCGGTAATTTACGCTTAGACTAGTAATGTTAATTGTTGTTGATAAGTTCATGTCCATGGTTGTGATAATTCCTGTAGATATAGCTACTTTTGGGGAAATAGGCTAAATTTTCGGTAAAAAGAGAAGTTTTGCATAACTTTAGTTAAAATACTTATTTTCTAATTCTACCATAAACATGAGATAAATATGAGACTATTTACAAAAGTCATCACTGAGATAAATGAAACTAATACTTAAATCCCTTTGTCTAGGAATTGTATCATCTTTGGTTGTAGTTAGTTGTACTTCTCACCTTCAACACCGGGAAAATACCAAGCCACAAGTTGTAGTAACGAGTACCATTATTACTAATTTAGCGGCGGAAATTGGTGGAGAAGAAGTACAAATTACGGGAATTCTCAAACCAGGTGCGGACCCTCACATTTACGAACCTGTACCCGCAGATAGTCGAGTTTTGGAAAAAGCTAACTTGATTTTGTATAACGGTTACAATTTAGAACCGGGAATTATTAAATTAATGAATGCGACTGGGGGGAATGTCAAAAAAATCCCCGTTGGGGAAGTTGTTAAATATTTAAAGTTAGACAAAGGTAAAGGGAAAATTGTTCCAGACCCTCATGTATGGGGAAGTGCAGCAAATGTTATATCTATGGTAAAAGCAATTCGAGATAGTTTAATTGAGTTGTCACCAGAGGATAAAAATAAGTTTGTTGAAAATGCTAAAAGATTAACTGATGAATTGCAACAATTACATATTTGGATTAATCAACAGATTCAAACAATTCCCCCAGATAAACGTAAATTAATCACCACCCATGATGCTTTTCAATATTATGGAAATGCTTATAAAATAGAGATTTCGGGAACTTTAATTGGCATTAGTACAGAGGAACAACCCAGTGCCCAAACCGTGAAAAAATTAGTTGAATCTATCAAAAAAATCGGTGTTTCTGCTATATTTGCCGAAACGACAATTAACCCAGCTTTAATTAAAACAGTCGCAGAAGAAGCAGGAGTAAAATTAGCACCAACTCCACTTTTTTCTGATTCTATTGGAGCAAAAGGTAGTAATGGTGATACTTATATAAAGATGATGGTAGCAAATACCCGCGCTATTGTTGAAGCCTTGGGGGGAAAATATACGCCATTTCAATTAAAGAGTAAAAAATAAGGATTAGATCCCCAATTTATTAAAGAAGTCAGGGATCTAATTTTGATTAATTAACAAACTTGCTCACGAGTTGCTTCTGTATCTAGGGGTTTAATCAGAAAAATCTTGAACATATACCAAAAAATCATCAAAGTTAAGGGAATTTTTTGGAAAAATTTGACAATTCCCCAATCATTGATGTTATTGAGATCAATTATCTTCTGATTATACAATGCACATTGTTCTAAATACCAGAAAAAATAGGGGTGATTGGTATTTAAAATAATCGGAAATGCCTTAGCTGCGGTTTTGTTAGTTTCCTCAATTACTTGAGTATTGTATTTACGAGGATGAATACCTAATATTTCATAGAAATTCCCTCTTTCAAAGACTGTCATGGTGTGGGTAGCAAACACAGTTAATAGGAAAAACCTTGCCCATAAGCGAGATTTCCAATTATTCCATAACTGGGGTTGAGAACGTAATAAAGCCTTAAAAAAATCACCGTGTCTATTCTCATCTTGACACCAGCTTTCAAACTTGCGAAACAGGGGATAAAACTGGTATTCGGGATTTTTTTCCATGTGACGAAATACCAAAATATAACGCCAATAACCTATTTTTTCTGATAGGTAAACCGTGTAAATAACCCACTCAATTGGGAAAAATGTATAGGTACGATTTTTAGTGAGATAACTCAAGTCTAGGGAAAGGTTAAAATCTGCCATGGACTTATTCAGAAATCCCGCATGACGGGCTTCGTCTCGCGCTAAATAAGCAAATGCTTCTGATAGTAAGGGGTTACTATCTTTGAGACGACGAGATAATTCTTTAAACAGTAAAAAACCGGAAAATTCCGAAGTACAAGAACGTTCTAAAAAATCAATAAAAGCAAGTCTTTTTTCACCAACAATGTGATCCCATCCTTGCTTAAATTCATCATCTCGCACAAAGTGATGACGGTTATAATCAGCCTTGAGTTCGTCAATTACAGCCCTTAATTCCGTCTCATACCCGGAAATATCCATTTTTGCCACTGTGTCAAAATCAGTGGTATAAAAACGGGGCGTTAATAATGTTTCTTGAACTGGTGTTTTTACACCTGATTTCGATAACTCAACCGGGGGGTTATCCAACGATTTAACCATAGTAGTCCCTTTACCATTGTCTACCTTAAAATTATATAAGCATAAATATTTGTTATTAGTCATCAGTTAAATTATTGAAACTAATTCTTACAAAATTACTGAATGATATTGAATTTTTCTATAGTCAAAATACCTATTTATTAAGCAAATGTATTGATAAAACCATAAATAAATATAAATACTCTTATAGTTATACAAAGAATAATAGTTAAATAATTTCAGGAGCAGTAAAAATAGCCGAAATCTAGAGCGGTTGTAGAGACGTTGTATACAATCTCTCTACCAGAGAAATTATGCTCAAATCCCTATTCATACAGAATAGCAATTTTTCTGTAGTTATATCGGCTGTGAATTGATAAACGAGCCGATAAAATTTGGGAAATAAACCTAGAGTCTTAAACAAGAAGGAAGCAGTAATGAGTAATAATTTGGCAATGAAACTGCGTGTAGGAACACAACAAGCACATACAGATTCAGAAAATATCGGCTTCATGAAATGTTTTATTAAAGGAGTTGTCGATAGAGATTGTTTTATTCAATTGTTAAGGAATTTCTATTTTGTTTACAGTGAACTAGAAGCAGCAATTGAGAAACATAAACAGCATCCTGTGATTAGTTTGGTTTATTTTCCCGAACTAAATCGCCAATCTTTTCTAGAACAAGATATGTTATTTTATTATGGGAGTCAGTGGCACAAACGCATCACACCTTCACCTGCTGCTCAAGTTTATATTGCCCGTATTCAACAAATTTCTGCCCATGAACCTACACTATTATTAGCCCATTCCTATACTCGTTATTTGGGTGATCTTTCCGGTGGACAAATGCTACAAAAAATTGCTCAGTCAGCCTTAAAACTTTCTGGATATGACGGAACTTCCTTTTACAATTTTCAGCAAATTCCAGATAAGCAGCTTTTTAAAGAAAAGTATCGTCAAGCATTAGATAAACTCTCTATTGACGATATAACCGCTGACAAAATTGTTGCAGAAGCTAACTATGCTTTCCAGTTAAATATGCAGATACTTCGAGAGTTAGAAAGCATTTTAATTGAAGCTCTTGGTAGAGCTACTTACAATGATTTAGTTTAGTTCTCTGCATTAAATCTACAACCCAGATTTCCGACTTCTGATCTTAATTTATTAGAGACTAAAAGAAGTCGGGAATCTTAATTAATTGCTAAGAAATTAGTACAACTACTCAGGCACATACTCACATTTTATTGGAGGCTGTAATGGTTTTTCTATTACCTGGTGTTAAGTTTGATTTTGACCTAATTCAAAAGTATGATACTCGCGCTCCTAGATACACAAGTTACCCCCCAGCAACAGAATTAAGTGAAACTTTCACCGCTCAAGATTTCCAAAGAGCAATTACCGCTTCTAATCAACGAAAAACCCCTCTATCTTTGTATTTTCATATTCCTTTTTGCCAGAGTGCTTGTTATTTCTGCGGTTGCAATACGGTAATTACTAATAATAAGAATATAGCGATACCGTATCTTGAACATTTGGAACAGGAAATCAAAAATACCTCAGCTTTAATTGACAAAGATAGAAAGGTACTTCAAATTCATTGGGGTGGAGGTACACCCAATTATTTGGAAATTGATCAAGTAGAATCTTTATGGAAAAATATTACCAATAATTTTCAAATTGCCCCAGATGCAGAAGTATCTATTGAGATTAATCCCCGTTATGTGAATAGAGATTACATTTTATCTCTCAGGGATATTGGCTTTAACCGTATTAGTTTTGGTATTCAAGATTTTCACCCAGAAGTACAAAAAGCAGTGAATCGAATTCAACCAGAATCATTACTTTTTGAGGTAATGAGTTGGATTAAAGAGGCTAAATTTGATAGTGTCAATGTAGACTTAATTTATGGTTTACCTTATCAAACTTTGGCAACTTTTCGGGAAACTTTACACAAAACAATGGCATTAGATGCTGATAGAATTGTCGTATTTAATTTTGCTTATGTACCTTGGATTAAACCCGTACAAAAAATGATTCCCCAAGCAGCATTACCAGGAGCAGAAGAAAAATTAGATATTCTCAAAATGACCATTGAGGAATTAACTAATAACGAGTATCTGTTTATTGGTATGGACCATTTTGCTAAAAATAACAATGAATTAGCGATCGCTCAACGTCATGGTACACTAAAACGTAATTTCCAAGGTTATACGACCCATGCGGAAACGGAATTGTTTGGTTTTGGAGCAACATCTATTAGTATGTTAGAAGATGCCTATGCTCAAAATCACAAAGAATTAAAGGATTATTATCAAGCAGTTGCCTCAGGTATGATTCCTACTAGTAAGGGTATTCAACTCACTCAAGATGATGTGATTAGACGGGATGTAATTATGTCCATTATGTCTCACTTTCAACTCAATAAATCAGATATTGAGCAAAAATATCAGATCAACTTTGATAACTATTTCGATGATGAACTTCAAGAATTAGCACCTCTACAAGCTGATGGATTAGTAAATGTATTAGCAGACAAAATCCACATTACTGATATTGGCAGATTGCTAATCAGAAATATTGCAGTTCTATTTGATACTCATACAAGAACTAGAGAAACAAAATTCTCTCGTTCTATTTAATACAAATTGGTATGTAGTGATGATTTATAAAAATAAAAACTACATACCTTTTGTCTTGCCTACTAAGTAGTCCTAGATTATTATTAAAAATACAACTATTAACTCCTAGAATCACAATAGTTATATCTAAACAATAACTTGCTTATTCCTTATGAAACTTTAGCTATTTTATAGGAAATAAAGTAGATAGAGCGTGTCATTAAATCGGTTGACCGTACTATTTACTATCTTGAATTAGACTATTAAGTATCAAAAGCCCTAATTTTCTAAACAGGGATTTGAGTCATTGACAAGACATTTACGAACAGTGGTAATGGCACATTTAAAGACACAACAAACCACAAGAATGTAAAAACTAGACATTTAGCTTAATTTGCCGATTGTATGCACCAGAATTGCAAGAAAAAGATATTCGTATTATTTTTCTCCGTTGAGTTGACCCCAGATTATTTTATTTTTGATGTTGCATAAGCATTGCCAAAAACAAAGATATTCATCTATCATCACTTATTAAATATGTGGTGTGCCAGCAAAAATGATAAGGTTAGTAAAAAGAATATTAATAGCATTTGTAGTTAATTTAACTTATGCTTTATTTTGTCATAGTATAGCTAATGCTGAAAATGTTGATTTATCAGAAATAGAACAAGTTACATCAGTTTCTCAATTCAAAGATATAGAACCAACAGATTGGGCATTTCAGGCTTTACAATCTCTAGTAGAACGATATGCTTGTATTGCTGGATATCCTAATGAAACTTTTCGAGGAAATCGGGCTTTAAGTCGTTATGAATTTGCTGCTGGTTTAAATACTTGTTTGGACAGAATTAATGAATTGATTGCTACTGGCATCAGTAATACCATAACAAAAGAAGATTTAATCAAATTACAAAAACTTAGAGAAGAATTTGCAGCAGAATTAACTACACTCCAGGGAAAAGTAGATACTTTAGAGGCAAAAACCACAGAATTAGAAGTAAATCAATTTTCGACAACTACCAAACTATTTGGACAAGCAATTATTGGTATTCAAGGACGAAGTAAAAATAGTGCAGATTTATCACCAAAAGATAGTATTAAAGAAACAAGAGATAATGGTACAAAAATTAATGTTATTAGTAATCTTCAACTAACACTACTTACCCAATTTAAAAACCGCAGCTTTTTCCTAACAGGAATACAAGTTGGTAATGGGAATACAGCTAGTTTCAATGCCCCGCGATTAACCAATGATACCAGATTAGTTTATGAAGGTAATACAAATAATAACTTAGTTTTAACCGACCTCAATTATCGGTTTTTAGTCGGAGATAAAGTCGCAGTAATAGTCGGTCCAGCAGGGGTTAATCCTATCAACACTTTTCGGGGAGCAAACCGCATAGAAAGTGCAGGTAAAGGTCCAATTTCTGCCTTTGCTCAACGTAACCCAATTTTAGCAATTGGTAACGGTACCGGTGGTCTAGGATTTGATTGGCAAATGAATAAACACATTAGTTTACAAGCAGTTTATACAGCCAGTAAACCCGCAGATAGTAGCCAAAATGCTGGATTATTTAATGGAGGAAATACCGCAGGATTGCAATTAAATTTTGCCCCTACTAATAACATTGATTTAGCACTAAATTATATCAATTCTTACTCAACAACAGGATTTTTAGGAACTGGAGTTGGTGATGATTTATTGGCCTATACACTTACCTCTAATAGTCCCCTAACAACAGATGCTTTTGGAGCTACAGCATCTTTTCAAATCCATCAAAATTTGAGAATTGGTGCTTGGGGAGGTTTTACAAATTCTCGCATACCTGGACAATCTGGTAGTGTGGAAACTAATAATTGGATAGCTTTTCTTAACTTTCCTGATTTATTAAAAACAGGAAATTTAGGAGGAATTTATGTTGGACAACCTCCCAAAATTGTCAGGAGTGATTTACCAATAGGAAATAATCTTCCAGGGATTCTCAAAGACTCTATTGGTAGTGCTGGAGGACAACCAGGAACTACTACCCATGTAGAAGCTTTCTATCGTTATCGAATATCAGATAATATTGATATTACCCCCGGTGTAATTTTCATATTTGAGCCAAGACATAGCCCAAATAGTGATATGATTACCATTGGTGTTTTCCGCACAACTTTTAGTTTCTAACAAGAGATTTTACCAGTTTAAATCTAAACCTTTATAAATAGGAATTGCAAAAATGTGGACTAAATTTATTAGTAATATTTTAGGAATGGGAATATTTAGCAGTTGTATTTTAGCTGCTGTTTTACCTGTTCAAGCACAAATTATGATTCAAGGTAGTAATCTATCTGGAAATCTTAATTATGACTATAACAATCCTATTGTACCTATTTTTAATAGATTAACTGGGTTAAATGTTAACTCATTTAATTTAGAAACTGATATCGGTAGAATATCTAATTTTCAAGGTAATGGACAATTAAAAGGAGTTAGTAATTTTCTTCAAAATGGTCAATCGACAATTGGTACTTTATCTGGTTTAATAAATGGGCAGTCACAAATTACTAATGGTAATTTATTACGTGAATTATCAAACTTAGGAATAACAGTCGCAGACCAGTTTAGCTTACCTCAATTAGGTTTTAATTCTCAACTTATTCAAACATTAATTAATAACCCCAACTATGGAAACATTGTTTCTCCTGATTTGACAACAATTCCCGGACTACCTTCCAGAATTTACCCCAGCTTAACAATACCCAATAGATAATTAGAGAAAATCTTTGATAAAAATTTGTTTGATATTAGTTAAATCAACGATACAACAGTATAATTAGATTTATTAATTAAAAACAATGTCCCAAAATTTAACTTTGATTCATAGTTTGCTTCTTTTCAGCGCCGCATTTATTGCCGGTGGTCTCAATGCTGTAGCTGGTGGTGGTAGTTTTATTACATTTCCTATCCTAATATTTACTGGTGTAGCCCCAATTAATGCTAATGCTACAAATAATACCGCTCTGTGGATAGCCTCTATAGCTAGTGCAAGAGCATATCATCGAGATTTGAACATTGAAAAACGACAATTATTATTACTAGCTGGTATAAGTTTAGTCGGTGGTTTTATTGGTTCAGTGGCTTTATTATATACATCACAGGATCTTTTTAAAAAGATGCTACCCTATTTATTACTATCAGCAACATTAATATTTACATTTAGCGAATCTCTAAAAAACTGGCTGCAACTTCAGAATAAAAATGATATTTCAGCAACTCCACCTTTATTTATTCTCCTCATTTCTCAATTCGCAATCTCTATATATGGTGGGTTTTTTGGGGCAGGTATAGGCATCTTAATGTTAGCAACTTTGACTTTTTTAGGTATTAAAAATATTCACTCTATTAATGCTTTTAAAACCTTATTAGGTAGTTGTATTAATGGTGTGGCCATTATTCCTTTTATGTTCGCTAATTTGATTACTTGGCCTCAAGTTATTATTATGTCCTTCGGTGGTTCTTTAGGTGGTTATTTATGCGCTCATTTTGCTCGCAGACTAGAACCCAGTTTGGTGCGGAAATTTGTCATAGTCCTGGCCTTTGGTATGACTACCTACTTTTTTATTCATGGTTAAGTCAACTAGTATCATTAAATACAATATGATTAACCCCATAATAACTGTATAACTTGTGAAATAGAAATCTTATCTGTGCAAATATTAATTAAATATAAAATTATTAATTTTGTGACTTTGATTACAGTTTTGCCCTTTTCCTATCTGCTAAGTCCCCAATAACAAATAACTGATATTTGTCCAAAAAACAAGGCTATCTCAAGGATTACATAATAGGGATCACAGCTAAACCAAAAAACTGACATCTAAAAGTAAATTTATATATCTTAGGCATGATGATAATAATTATCAAGTTTAAGATGATAATTAAAGATATCAACTGTTTCAGATTCACAATAATTACATAATTTTTGTTCCTTTTTCTAAAAAATTATTAACTTCAGGGGTTTTAAAATGCAAATATCACAAAAGATTCATTGCCCAAATTGTGGTAGTACGGCTGAACGTCACTATATTACTGATAGTCAAATTACCAGGACACAATGCCCTAGTTGTGACTATCTGATGATAACTTGCACTCGCACAGGTAAAGTCATTGAGGCTTACGCACCAGGTATTTATGCTAAAAGATAGGAAATTGGCGAGTTTGTCAGGGAGGAGCTTACTTTTTTGTCGTTCTTAATTGTCCACAAGCAGCGTCCGCTTCTAACCCGCGAGAATAACGGACGCTAACCGCAGTATTTTGTTCTTGAAGGACCTTAACAAAAGCCTCTATTCGGTCACGGGTGGGTCTTTTATAATCTACTTCTTCTATGGGATTATAGGGGATTAAGTTAACATGACTTTGAAATCCTCGCAGCCGTTTTGATAGTTCTAAAGCGTGTGCCGGTAAATCATTAACTCCCGCCAGAAGAATGTATTCAAAAGTAACTCTGCGTCCCGTTATTTCTACGTATTCTCGACATTCTGCTAACAGGTCTTCTATGGGGTAGGGTTTGGCGCTGGGAATCAGTTGTTCTCGTAATGCTTGGTTGGGTGCGTGGAGACTGACAGCCAGGGTGATTTGTAATTGGTGTTCGGCCACTTGCAAAATGCGATCGCGTATACCTACAGTAGATAGTGTAAGCGATCGCGCACCAATTCCCACATCTTGATTAAGAGATTTAATTGCTAAAATCACATTTTCCGTATTTAACAAGGGTTCACCCATACCCATGAATACCACATTACTGACCCGTTCTTGAAAATCCTCTTGGACAGTTAGCACCTGGTCAACAATTTCCCCACGGGTCAGATTACGCTTATAACCACCTTTACCAGTAGCACAGAAATCACAAGCCATGGGACAGCCGATTTGAGTAGAAACACAGACAGTTAAACGTTTATCGCTGGGAATACCGACTGTTTCCACAATTTCCCCGTCAGCCAATTTGAGGAGATATTTAACTGTACCGTCCGGGGCAACAGAGCGGTAATGTAGAGAAGAACGGCCTACGGGAATATCTGCAACTTGTAACCGCCAATTTTTCGGAAATACGGAAATATCAGCTAGAGATCGTACACCGTGATTATAGATCCAATCATGCAATTGTTTACCCCGATAACCAGGTTGTCCCTGCTGCTGCACCCAAGCAGTTAACTCTGTCACGGAAGCACCAAGAAGAGGGGGGAGAAATTCAGATTTAGTGGAGTTGGGAGAATCTAGCTCAAAGACGAAGGGTGTAGCAGACATAGGAAATCACAAATTGATGCTAACTTCCCATTATACCATAATATTTTTGTTTAGTGCCAAGAAGGAAATAGATTAAGAAACTTCCAAGGTAATAATAGTAACTTCTGGTGGACAAAATAACCGTCCTGGGAAATAAGTTCCTAAACCCCGATTAACATACAATTGATTATTTCCCACTATATGTAAACCCTCTGACCATTGCCAGTGACGTAATATAGAATGGGTTTTCCGTAAAAATGGTAATTTACGGCGAATTTTTTTCGGTATTCTTTTGACTATTTTTGTATAGTAAATCATTGCTGGTCCCAGACCAGGAATAACGATTTGTCCACCATGACTATGACCTGATAATTGTAAATCTACCCGCCATTTTTTCAGAATTTCGGCTGTATCTGGTTGATGAGATAAGACTATACAAGGTGTAGTAGAATCAAGTTGATTCATAATCACTTCTGGATTAAATTCTCGGTCATAAAAATCTGCTAATCCCACTAGAGCTAATTTTTTTCCCACGGGATAAGCAATTTGATTTGAAAGTACATTAATTCCCACATTTGTCAAAGCATTTGTAATTTCTAATTTTGAACTGGGATAATAAATATCATGATTACCAAGGATAGCATAAGTACCATAAAGACTTTCTAGGTTTTTTAGTCTTAGTGCTAGTTGATGAATTGGTTTAGCAATTGTATTAACATAATCACCAGTTAAAATTACTAAATCTGGTTTTGCTGCATTACTAATTGCGATTGCTTCTATTAACATTTTTTCTGATAATAGATCATCATCATAGTGAAAATCTGACATTTGTACCAACTTTAATCCGGCTAATGACGGAGGTAAATTGGAGATTTTTACCGTCAATTTTTCGATAGATAAAGCTCCAGATAATAATTGGTGCATAATATTATGAATAAAATCATGTTAACAAATACAAAATTCTGAACCTAAGCTACCATTATCAAAATAGCATCGTATTGTTTATACATTAACAAAAATTTTGCATATTAGCTGTATCCAAAGAGTAATATATTTAAATACCCAAATCCCCGACTTTTTTAAGAAATCGGGGATTTAATTTTATTATTATCTACTTGTAGCTATTAAGAAACTAACTGATATTGTAGTTTTGCCACCATTTCCGCACGAGTAGAAACGTCTAACTTACGAAACATCCTTTTCAAAGCTTGCTTGACAGAATTTTGAGTAATCCATAATTTAACAGCTATTTCCCTATTAGTTAAACCTTGGGCTACTAATTTAGCAATTTCTAATTCCCGGGCTGTAATAGGACAACTACCAGTAGATACAGAGGTTTTTAGTGGTATTTGGAGTGTCGCCATTTTCGCCGACAAATGTAAACAGACCGCACTTAAATCAGCTAAATCATTACTATCAAAAGGCTGACTTCCTGGGTCACGAGCAAAATTTAAAGTCCCCACCAATTGACCATTACAAACTATAGGACCAGTCATAACGTGTTCGTGACGAGTACAATAGTTTTTCCAGTCTTCTGGGGATAAAATTAACTGCTCATGGGTGGGAGCGTGACGTTCCACAACATAGCGGCCAATGGGGTTAGCTTCTAAACAGACAGCGGGAATTTGGGGAACTTGAATTTGAGTATTTAATTGGTAATCTAGAAGATCAATACCCCAATGTTGTACTGCAAAATGGTCGCCAATGGTATCCATGAGAGCTAGTTTTAATTCTTGCTCATTTTGGACATTAGCGATCGCTTGGAAAATGGCGTGGAGAGTTTTAGCCATAAGTGTACCCATTTGGGGACTATGCGAACCTTGATAATTACCTCTATCCTAATATCAGCAACGATAAAAAGCTATTTTAACTTATAACCGGAGGACAAAGACAATGACAATTACTCAAATCTCAGCCCAAGAACTTTTCCGGGCTGCCTATCAAAACCGTTATACTTGGGATGAAAATTTCCCTGGCTATACCGCAGATATTACTTACAAGTATAACGATCAAGTGATTACAGGTCAAGTGCGGATTGAGGCCAATATGAAAGCTGAAGTTCTCAATGTAGAAGACGAAGCCGCTAAAAAAGCTATTCATGGACAAGCTTGGGAAATCGCTGTTCACCGTGTCCGTCGGGCGTTTGAGCAAACCCACGGCGCAAATACTTTTAGACTCGGTAACACTGACGCAACCGGCGCAGTAGAAATTTTTGTTGGTGGAAAGTCAGAAGGAGATAAGTACAAAGTGCGTAACAATGAAGTTTGCCACGTTCACCGTTTAATTCACGGTACTTTCGTAACTATTGATACTTTTAGCAGTCACGATACAGGGGAAGGATATCTTTCTCACACCTACAATTCTGTTTATCATGACCCCGAAACCGGCACACAAAAGGGCGGTAAAAGTGATTTTACTGATGAGTATGAAAAAGTAGGTAATTACTACATTCTCAACCGTCGGGAAATCAATACAGAAATAGCAGAAAATATATCAATTCAGGACTTTATTTTTACTAACATTGAGTTGTTAGGCTAGATTTTTGAATTGGCCATTAATTATCCCCTTGCTAAATCCGAGGGGATTCTCCATTTTGTGTATAATTCAGACTGGGATAACAAGCAATTCCCGATGTTATGAGGTACATACTTAGCGGTCAAGATGCCCGCACCACAAGAGTTTCATGATTCAATTTTGTACCTCACCAGTGTGGAAAATGCTGTATCTCTTCCCTCGTTCCCAGTCTCTGACTGGGAATGCTTTCCGAGAGGTTCTACCTCCCATTTTAACGATATTTCCAAAGGCGGTTAGAAACCGTGTCTACACAAACAAAACCTTTTATAAAAAAATCGGTTGTAAATCTAAAATAAAACCTGGTAATACATCTTCTCCTAATAAATTTAGAGGAGATTCTAAAACTTCTATATCTTGATTTTGACGATAAATTTCTACTTGTTTATTTTTAGGATTAATTAACCAACCTAAGCGTAAACCATTGGCCATATATTCCCGCATTTTGGCTTGAGTATCGGCTAAATCATCGCTTTCAGAAACTAATTCAATCACAAAATCAGGACATAATGGTAGAAACTTTTTTCTTTGTTCCGGTGTAAGTGCATTCCATGTTTCTATCTTTATCCAAGAGACATCTGGGGAACGGGTAGCGCCATTAGGTAATTTAAAACCTGTGGAAGAATCAAAAGCCTTTCCTAACCCATTTTGGCGATTCCAATATCCTAAATCTAGACACATTTCAAAATTTCTATTTCCGGTTTCTCCTCCTGTTGGTGACATGATACTTAATTCTCCTTGTGAGGATAATTCTAAACGTAAATCTTTATTAGCCGCAACCATTTCCACAAATTTATCATCTGTGAATTTTAGTGATTTTGGTATTTGTAAAATTACAGCAGTCATGATTCATACCTCTATCTATTTATCCCTTCCAGTCTCCGACCGGGAATGCTTTCCGGGAGGTTCTACCTCCCATTTTAACGATATTTCCAAAGGCGGTTAGAAACCGTGTCTACACAAACAAAACCTTTTATAAAAAAATCGGTTGTAAATCTAAAATAAAACCTGGTAATACATCTTCTCCTAATAAATTTAGAGGAGATTCTAAAACTTCTATATCTTGATTTTGACGATAAATTTCTACTTGTTTATTTTTAGGATTAATTAACCAACCTAAGCGTAAACCATTGGCCATATATTCCCGCATTTTGGCTTGAGTATCGGCTAAATCATCGCTTTCAGAAACTAATTCAATCACAAAATCAGGACATAATGGTAGAAACTTTTTTCTTTGTTCCGGTGTAAGTGCATTCCATGTTTCTATCTTTATCCAAGAGACATCTGGGGAACGGGTAGCACCATTAGGTAATTTAAAACCCGTGGAAGAATCAAAAGCCTTTCCTAACCCATTTTGGCGATTCCAAAACCAAACTTGTCCACCTAATTCTAGGTTTCTATCTCCGGTTTCTCCTCCTGTTGGTGACATGATACTTAATTCTCCTTGTGAGGATAATTCTAAACGTAAATCTTTATTAGCCGCAACCATTTCCACAAATTTATCATCTGTGAATTTTAGTGATTTTGGTATTTGTAAAATTACAGCAGTCATGATTCATACCTCTATCTATTTATCCCTTCCAGTCTCCGACCGGGAATGCTTTCCGGGAGGTTCTACCTCCCATTTTAACGATATTTTCAGAACAGGGTGGTTAGAAAATACGTTTTAACTTAAACCTAAAAAACCAGCAATTAATGGTAATAATTTACCACATTCTTCCACTAATTTCGCCGCCGTTGGTAAATGAGCAATTGTTCCTTTTAACATTGTAATTGCTGTATCTGCTAAATCCTGTTTTTCTTGAGGATTTTGAGCGGCTTCTGCTAAAGATTTAACTTGTTTTAAAGCCTTTTCTTTTTCTTTTTCTGTTAAATTACTATCAGTTTCAATAGCTGTTTTTAATTGGGTTAATAATTCTTTAATTCCTGGTTTTTCTGGTTCGGGTGCAGTTGCTAATTCATTAATAGTATTTGTGACTGTACCACTGATTTCACCTAAATTCAAAGCTTGTCCACTGGCGTTAAAATCTCTACCAATATTACCAATTTCAATTTTACGGCTAGAATCCTTAGTCATATTTTCATTCTCCACTTTATTATCAATTTGAACATTAATAGGTTTATTAGCTAATGATATAATCATTTCTGGTATTTTACCACTTTGTTGACGATGAAAATTTATTTCCTCATCTTTAGCTTGTAAAACTGCTTTATATTTTTCTTCTACTGCTGCTAATGATAATTGATAATTTTGAGTAAAATCGCTGTGAATCTTTTCTTTATCGGCATTTTCAGGAACAGCAACTTTAACAACTACCACACTATCACCTTTATTTTCAATACTCTGAATAGCTAATTCTGTATCTCTATTTTGATTTTGAACTTGATCAAAAGCATTAACAAAAGCCTTCCAGTCAATACCATTTTGGAAAATTAAATCAACAGTATTTAAAACTTCTTCAAATAATTTTGTAAATTCTCCTGGTTGAAATTCCCCACTACTCGGACGACGTTCCCGGTTATCTGTTCCCGGTTTAGGATATTCTAAAAGATAGACAAAGCGACAATCTACATGATCTAATATAGTTGTACTTTCAATATTCCAAGCTTCCACACAAGCACCTGTCATTTGAGCTTTGGTGAAATTAGTACCCACAGCTTGAGTAAGAGTCAGATTTGCCCATTCTAAATTAGCTCCTTGAAAAGTGGCTTGAATAATATCAGCATTGTTAAAATTAGCCTCTTTCAAGTCTGCACCTATTAGGTTTGCACCTTTCAGATTTGCACCAATATAAGGTTTATTTCTACCATTTAAAGTAACGAGCAAATTGAGAACAGCAGGGTTACTTAATATAGTATTTCCTGGTCTAGCAAAATCGAGTTTTTTGGCTTCATAAAAACGAGTGCGCGTTAGATTTGCTGTTCTGAAATCCGTGTTTTTCAGGATTGCACCTGTAAAATCAGCGTCAGTTAAATCAGCACCATAAAAACTTGTGCCTCCTGTTGTAGCAAAAGCAATAGCATAAGAGCGAATCCAAGAATCTCTTTCATCTCCCTTTAAACTACGCCAGCCGATATAAGCACTAAAAATTACAAAAACTCCGGCTACGGCTCCGGCTACGGCTCCGGCTCCGGCTACGGCTCCGGCTCCGGCTAGGGCTAGGGCTACGGCTCCGGCTCCGGCTAGGGCTCCGGCTAGGGCTAGGGCTACGGCTACGGCTACGGCTCCGGCTACGGCTCCGGCTACGGCTCCGGCTCCGGCTAGGGCTACGGCTACGGCTAGGGCTCCGGCTCCGACTCCGGCTCCGGCTAGGGCTACGGCTAGGGCTACGGCTACTAAACCCTTGCGAATAGTGATAATACAAAAGACTGTCACTATAACTAGGTTAACTATTCCAACAATAACGGTTTCAGAACTTTTTGTATTAAAAACATATGTTATTAATACACCAATAAAGATTGACAAAAACCCTGATAGCGCTGACTGTAGGAACGTAATTATTAGTAACCCAATTACCCAACGCTTCTGTAGTCCAGCCTTAGCGCCACTAAAATCAGCACCTTTAAGGATAGCGTTGGTAAAATTTGCCCCTCTAATATCAGCTTTACTAAAGTTCGCACCTGTCAGGTTTTGACCTTTAAAAGAGCGTCCTCGGAGATTTTGACCGCCGTAGTTTGGTGACATAATCGCATCCGCAAGAGATTATCTATTAGATTTTACACTTATTTGCGAGTATTATTCCCAGTTTTGGTTAAATTTTGTTAAATATGGCTTTTCATAATCCAGGTAAATATTTTAAAACTAATAAGACCTACGCAAAAAACCTATCAACCTCTTATTTCTCCGTGTTCTCTGTGCCTCTGTGGTTCGTTAAATATAGAATTTACGGATATGGTAAGAAGAAACAGCGTCACTACTTGCTAACCCCGCACTACTACCATTAGCAACCTTAGCAAAAACCGACTCAGCCGAAAATCTTTTAACCAAATTGCTGCTGCTGTAAATACAATTGAATCAAAGAAAGCACGGAATAATATTTCCGTTTGTACACAGCTTTTAGCCGGGTTAAGATTGAATAGAAATCTACTTAAGTAACTGTTTCAGGAGGATATTATGGAAGAATCTTGGGTTTATCAGGATATTCTGCAAAAAAGTGAGCAAAAAGGCAAAAGAAGAGAATAGAATTGATTCTCCGTCAGTTAAAACGCCGTTTTGGGAATATTCCAGCCAAAATAGAACAGCAACTTCCTAATGTAGGATTAACTCAACTGGAAGATTTAGCCGAAGAATTATTAGATTTTTCGCAAATAGATGATTTAGTTAAATATATGGCGAATATTTCCTAACAACAAAAACCATTATTTTACGCAAAACTTGGGTTGGGTTGAAGCGAGGAAACCCAACATTATTTATCTGCTCTGCAATGTCATGAACTTATTTTCCGTAGTGTATAAGATCAGATATGAAGTTATCTATAAAATTGTGTATATCCAAACTAGATAGGAAATTGAGATTATGAAAGTAAATTTACAACTAGCGCTTAATGATGCTGGTGTAGACGCAAATCAAACTAGCACTCAACGTCAATTAGTAATTTCCGTTTCTGCTGGTGGTGAAACCATAGATCAGAATGTGCCTTTGAATTTATGCTTAATTCTCGATCATAGCGGTTCAATGCAAGGAAGATCTTTAGAAATAGTGAAAACTGCGGCTTGTTTATTGGTAGATCGTCTCAGGGCTGAAGATCGTCTCAGTATAGTTGTTTTTGACCACCGCGCCAAGGTTTTAGTCCCAAATCAGTTAATTACAGATCGAGAACCTATAAAAAGGCAAATTCAGCAACTCAAAGCCGAAGGGGGAACAGCCATTGATGACGGTTTACGCTTGGGAATTGAAGAATTAGCCAAAGGTAAACAAGATACCGTTTCTCAAGCATTTTTACTTACAGATGGAGAAAATGAACATGGTGATAATGAACGGTGTTTAAAATTTGCCCAATTAGCCGCCAATTATAATTTAACCCTGAATACATTGGGATTTGGTGACAATTGGAATGATAAAGTTTTAGAAAAAATCGCAGATGCTGGTATGGGGACCTTGTCTTATATTCAACATCCAGATCAAGCAGTATCGGAATTTGGGCGGTTATTTAGTCGAATGCAAACAGTCGGATTGACCAATGCTCAACTATTATTGTCCTTAATGCCCAACGTGCGATTAGCAGAACTCAAACCCATTGCCCAAGTCTCTCCAGACACCATCGAATTACCAGTACAACCAGAAAATGATGGACGGTTGGGAGTGAGATTAGGCGACTTAATGAAAGACGTGGAACGGGTAGTTTTAGTTAATATTTATGTAGGACAGTTGCCAGAAGGTAAACAGGCGATCGCTAATATTCAAGTCCGCTACGATGACCCCGCCCATAACCAAATCGGGCTATACTCATCCAATCTACCAATTTACGCCCATGTCACCAGGGATTACCAACCAGCACCAAATCCCCAAGTACAACAATCGGTTTTAGCCTTAGCCAAGTATCGTCAAACCCAGTTAGCCGAAACAAAATTACAGCAAGGTGATCGGGCTGGTGCTGCAACGATGTTACAAACGGCCGCAAAAACTGCCTTGCAAATGGGAGATACTAATGCTGCGACGGTATTGCAGGTTTCCGCCACCTGCTTACAAGCCGGGGAAGACCTATCAGAAAGCGATCGCAAAAAAACCAGAATTGTCTCAAAAACTATTTTGCAAGATGCTTCCCCTCAATGAAAGTTCAACTAACATCGGCTCTAAATGATACTAACGTTGATGCTGCCCAACAAAGTAATCAACGTCAACTCTCAATTTCCATTTCCGCCATTCCCGCTGAATTGGAACAAACTTTACCCTTAAATCTCTGCTTGATTCTCGATCAAAGTGGTTCTATGTCCGGTGAACCGATGAATATCGTCATTCAAGCAGTTGAACAATTATTAGATCAGTTAAAAGCTGGTGATAGGATTTCCATAATCGCTTTTGCTGGCACTTCTGGGGTCATTATCCCCAACCAAATCGTCCAGGATGTCGAAACCATCAAAACCCAGCTAAAGCAGAAATTAAAGGCTGCTGGTGGTACTGTCATTGCCGAAGGTTTATCCTTGGGAATCACAGAATTACTCAAAGGCACAAAAGGGGCAGTTTCCCAGGCCTTCCTCCTTACGGACGGTCATGGAGATAATGGCTTACAGATTTGGAAATGGCAAATTGGACCAAATGACAATAAAAGGTGTTTGCAACTTGCCCAAAAAGCCGCTAAACTCAACCTCACCATTAATACTCTGGGTTTTGGTCATGATTGGAATCCAGACTTATTAGAAAAGATTGCTGATGCTGGCGGTGGTACTCTTGCTTATATCGAGAATCCTGAACAAGCAGTAACTCAATTTGCAAGACTATTTCGGCGGGTGCAATCGGTGGGTTTAACAAATGCCCATTTACTTCTGTCCTTAGTCCCTGCTGTGCGTCTTGCGGAACTCAAACCGATTGCCCAAGTTGCCCCAGATACCATTGAATTACCAGTAGAAACGGACTCAAATGGGACTTTGGTGGTGCGGTTGGGGGATTTAATGAAAGACGCGGAACGGATAGTTTTAGCGAATATTTATCTGGGACAATTGCCAGAAGGTAAACAAGTTATTGGCCATATCCAAATTCGTTATGATGACCCGTCTTTGAATAAACAAGGTTTGCTTTCTCCCTTAGTGCCAATATATGCTAATTTCACTAAGAGTTATGAACCTGTTCTTAATTCCCAGGTCTTAAACTCAATTTTGTTATTAGCTAAATATCGGCAAACTCAATTAGCGGAGGTAAAATTGGAATCGGGTGATCTCATTGGTGCTGCAACAATGTTACAAACTGCTGCTAACACTGCTTTACAAATCGGTGATACCAATGCAGCCACGGTATTACAGGTTTCGGCCACTCGTTTACAAGCTGGTGAAGAACTAGGTCCGAGTGACCGCAAGAAAACTAGAATTGCCTCTAAAACAGTTTTGAAGGAATAACTCGAGGGTGGGCTTATTGCCTACCCTTGTTAGTTGTTAGTGGTCAGTTGTCCGTTGTCAGTTGTCCGTTGTTAGTTGTTAGTGGTCAGTTGTCAGTTGTCCGTTGTCCGTTGTCCGTTGTCCGTTGTCCGTTGTTAGTTGTTAGTGGTCAGTTGTCAGTTGTCCGTTGTCCGTTGTCCGTTGTCCGTTGTCCGTTGTCCGTTGTCAGTTGTCCGTTGTTACAGCGTTTTCCGCTCTGATAAAATACAAAGTTGAATCATGAAACTCTTGTGGTGCGGGCATCTTGCCCGCTAGATATATACCTCATAATACCAGGAAGTTCTGTAATTACCCATTACCTATTACCTATTACCTATTACCTATTACCTATTACCTATTACCCATTACCTATTACCTCTTCCCTGCTTAAAACTTAAAAAGGTGGTAATTCCTTCAAAATTGTAAACCGAATATGATTAATAGCCAAATCACCCAAGGAAATCTCCTCTTTAGTTAAACGGGCTCCATTTTTGTTTAAAGTTTCAAAGGTTATACCTTTACCAATCTCGATATGATACCAGCATAAACCCATAAAAAACCGTGTAGGATAGGGGCCACCTTCTTCAATATCATCAGGATTAGATTCCATTGGTAACCAACCAATTCCAGGAATATAAAATTCTAGCCAAACATGGTTAAAATCAGGTTGAAGAGGAACTCCCTGATGTTCAGCATAAGTAGGACATTTATATCTACCTACAGTACGACAAGGAATACCATTTAGGCGACAAAGTGCCAATAATACACCTACATATTCACCACAAGAACCAACACCACGCTCTAAAACTATATCTGGTGAATCAATATGGGGTTTAATACCATAAGATAATTGATCATAGACGTAGTTGCGAATACTGTACATTTTCCGTAATAGATTAGTTTCCGAACCAACTGCCGTCCGGGCTGCACGGATAACAATATCAGTATCCATTGCTAAATCATCATCATCTATGAGATAACGAGCTTTTAATTCTGGTGACAGTTCTGGCAGATTTTCCACGTCACGGGGGGTAATGCGGTGTTTAATCCCACGGACTTCTACAAGTGCCTTCCAGCCAAATATATGGCGTTCTCCCGGAGTGAGAGGATCAAATTTAAAAACAGCTACCCTTTGTCCGTCAATGATTTCTTCTGTGAAAGGTAAACCAATTGCTTCAACTTGTTGGACTTTTTGCCTTTGTGTTTCTGAGGGTAGGGCAATACGCCATTCTATATCGGCTAAATAAACTTCATCAAGGGGGGAAATTTCCTCGACATAGGACATTTCTATGAGATAACCATTAGAGAGAGCGTAGCGTTTATCTTCTTGGTAATGATATTGTAGAGCGTGGATAAATGTGCGATCGCGGTATGTTAATTCATAACAGGGGTCAGCGTTAGGATTATCTCGGATATAAGGTTCTTCACTGGAGTATGCCAAATAAATACGATCTTTACCTGTATCATCAATACGATGAATGGCGATACCTGTAGGAGAATCAAAAGGAGTGAGAACGCTAAAACGGATTTCTCCAGTAGCCCTATCCATAGAGTAAACCGTTTGTTCCGTGCGATCGCATACCCATAGAGTCTCTTTAGTAACTGCTAAATTTTCGACACCGACACCAGGGGCATAAAATCTAGTGATTTCCTTGCGGGTATGACGGTCAAAAATCAAAATATAGCCAAGTCTTTGGCAACTAACATAAACTGTAGATTCCCAAACGGCAACACCATCAGCGGGATAGGGTAAAGTTACAAAATACTCTAACCCTAAAGAGGCTAGTTTGCACAAATAGACACTGTTACCACGAGTGACCCAAAGATGATCTTCCCACACAGCTAAACCGGTAACTTCTTGAAATTCGCGGACTTGGTGGGAATTAATAATTTTGCTGTTATCGGTCAGGGGGTCAATTTCTAATAAATGACCTTTAACCGTATCAATAGCAATAAGTCGATCTTCAATGAAAGCAATACCGTACAGGGTAGCAGCAGTAACTGGTCTGATTATTTTTTGCCCAAACATCTGGCTCACCGTTAAACTAGGTAGTGAAAAACTCATATTATTGAGCATATTAGTTATAAATTATTACTTTTTAACGTCAGTTGTTATTTAGGGAACAGGGAACAGGGGAGAGAAATATTCTTTTGCAACTGACCATTGACAACCGACCATTGACAACCGACAACCGACCATTGACAACTAACAATGACAAATTCCACATTTTCCGACATCACTAAATTATGATCGAATTTTGTAACCATTTCCTGTAACCTACACAATGTCTGCTCATTCTTTACATGAATCTACCAATCTCTGGCATGGTTTGGAAGTTGATAAAGCCTTAGAAATGCTTGATAGTGACGCAAACAGCGGCTTAACCTCCCAAGAAGTTGAACAGCGTCGTCAGAAATATGGCCTCAATGAACTCGAAGAACATGGAGGTCGTAGTCCTTGGCAAATTCTGCTAGATCAGTTTACCAATATTATGTTATTGATGCTGATTGCAGTTGCCTTCATTTCCGGCTTTTTGGATTTAATGGCTTTGACTGGGGGAACATTAAAACCCGGTGAAGTGCCATTTAAAGACACCATTGCCATTATGGCCATAGTTATCCTCAATGGTATTCTGGGCTATGTGCAAGAAAGTCGAGCGGAAAAAGCTTTAGCAGCTTTGAAAAAACTATCTTCTCCCTCAGTGCGAGTCCTACGTGACGGTAAACTGGGGGATGTAGCGGCTAAAGAGCTAGTCCCGGGGGATGTGATGCTGCTGGAAGCTGGCGTACAAATAGCCGCTGATGGTCGCTTAATAGAACAGTCTAATTTGCAGGTGCGAGAATCGGCTCTCACAGGTGAAGCCGAAGCTGTCAACAAACAAGCCATACTCACATTACCAGAAGATGCACCGTTAGGCGATCGCCTCAACTCAGTTTTTCAAGGTACGGAAGTTGTCCAAGGTCGGGCTAAGGTACTGGTAACTCACACCGGTATGAGAACGGAACTAGGCAAAATCGCTGCTATGTTGCAGTCTGTAGACGGTGAACCTACACCCCTACAGCAACGCATGACCCAACTAGGTAACGTTCTCGTTAGTGGTTCTTTAATTCTTGTCGCCATAGTAATTGGTGGTGGACTTATTCATGATCTAACTAAAGGAATAGGTTGGAAGAATTTACAAGAACTGGTGGAAGTCTCTTTAAGTATGGCGGTAGCGGTAGTTCCTGAAGGTTTACCGGCGGTAATTACTGTTACCCTGGCTTTGGGAACTCAGCGCATGGTTAAACATCATGCTTTAATTCGCAAACTCCCAGCGGTAGAAACTCTTGGTTCTGTAACTACTATTTGTTCTGATAAAACTGGGACGCTGACTCAAAATAAAATGGTGGTACAGTCTGTATACACCAATAATTCTACCTTTCGCGTTACTGGAGAGGGTTATACTCCCATTGGCGATTTTCAGTTACATGGTGAAAAAGCTAATTTAGATGAAGTCCCGGAAATTTCTGCCATACTTGTTTCCTGTGCTGTTTGTAATGATGCTGTTCTGCAACAACAACAGGGGGAATGGGTAGTTTTAGGCGACCCTACGGAAGGAGCTTTAGTTGCTTTAGCTGGAAAAGGCGGAATTGAACAAGACCAATGGAGTAGTAAATTACCTCGTGTTTCGGAATTTCCTTTTTCTTCAGAACGGAAACGCATGAGTGTGATTTGTCAATTGGAGGCTGTCGCTACTGGTGAATCTTCTTTAACTGCTATTGACCCGGCTATTGCTGGTTTTGTGGAGTCGGAACAATACCTGATGTTTACCAAGGGTTCACCAGAATTAACTTTGGAAAGGTGTACAAAAATCCATTTGGGTAATCACGCAATTTCTATTAGCGACGAACACCGCAGCCAAATTTTGCTGGCCAATGACGAAATGGCGGGTAAGGGTTTGCGGGTCTTAGGTTTTGCTTATAAACCTTTGGCGGAAGTTCCCCCAGATGGTTCTCATGATACCTCTGAGCTAGATTTGGTTTGGTTGGGGTTGGTGGGAATGCTGGACGCTCCTCGGCCAGAAGTGAGGGCCGCTGTCCAAGAATGTCGTCACGCGGGAATCCGTCCTGTGATGATTACTGGCGACCATCAATTAACTGCTCAAGCGATCGCTATTGATTTGGGAATTGCTCAAGCAGGTGATAGAGTTCTCACAGGTAAGGAATTACAACTCCTCAGTGACCAGGAATTGGAGGCACAGGTAGATTTAGTTAGTATTTACGCCAGAGTTTCCCCTGAACACAAATTAAGAATTGTCCAGGCTTTACAACGTCGCGGGCGATTTGTGGCTATGACGGGCGATGGTGTTAATGACGCTCCCGCCCTCAAACAAGCTGATATAGGCATTGCCATGGGCATCACAGGTACAGATGTGAGCAAGGAAGCCAGCGATATGATCCTGCTAGATGACAACTTCGCTACTATAGTCGCCGCGACTAAGGAAGGTAGAGTTGTTTATACTAATATTCGCAGGTTTATTAAGTACATCTTGGGTAGTAATATTGGGGAAGTTCTCACGATTGCTGCTGCGCCATTGTTAGGATTGGGTGGCGTTCCTCTGACTCCTTTACAAATTCTTTGGATGAATTTGGTAACAGACGGTTTACCCGCTTTAGCATTAGCTGTAGAACCTCCAGAACCTGATGTGATGGAACGTCCTCCCTTTAGCCCCCGTGAAAGTATTTTTGCTAGGGGTTTAGGTGCTTACATGATCCGTATTGGGATTGTTTTCGCCATTATTACCATTATTCTCATGGAATGGGCTTATCAACATTCTCATGCACCTGGGTATCAAGGACATGAAGATACTTGGAAGACAATGGTATTTACTTCATTATGTCTAGCGCAAATGGGTCATGCGATCGCTATTCGTTCTAATAATAGACTTACCATCGAAATGAATCCTTTTTCTAATCCCTTTGTTTTGGGATCTGTGATTCTCACCACGATTTTGCAATTGATGTTAATTTATGTTCCACCTCTGCAAAGTTTCTTTGGTACTCATCCACTTAGTTTAGACGAATTGGCAGTTTGTATTGGATTTAGTGCTTTAATGTTTATCTGGATTGAAGGTGAGAAAATATTCTTCCGCTTTATGGGCAAAAAGAATGTTTAATGGGTAAATTGTCAGAATCAGGATTTATGATTTTGGCATTTTTTGATCCTGATTCTGACATTAATTGATCACTATTCTTTTGCAACTAACAACTGACAATTGACAACTAACAACTAACAATATTAGGAAATAAATATCATGGGTGAATCAAAACGGAGAAAACAGCAAGATCCCAACTATGGGAAAGTTAAAAATCCTGTCAAAAATCTTATGAAAGTTTTTTGCCCATTTTTTGAAGATTACGATAATTTATCTCATCTTAATGCTGACGGTATATCCTTGATGATAGCTCAGGAAGGTTACAAAGAAACTGGCTTGAGAGGAATAATTATTAAAGGATATTTAGCGGAACATTTAGTAAAAGATTATCCCATAGAATCTGAATTAGTAAAAGCTTTCAATCAACATGGCAATATTTATATTACTTCAATATTAGCCCTAGCTTATTTGGAGAATGCTGTTAATAAAGAGGAAAATCTGAGAAAATTTGAAACCTATAACCCATTAAATGAATTTATACGTATTGAAAGCGATTCTCAAGAGTATCAATTAAATTTGGTCAGTTGATAGTGGTCAATTGTCAGTTGTTCTTTGTCCGTTGTAAAAGAATATTTCTCTTACCTATTCCCTGCTCCCTTTTAGTAATTATAAAAGTCGGGGATTTTGACTCTTTAGCTATTATGTACTTAAAAACTTTACACCTCAAACAATTTCGGAATTACCAAAACCAAAAAGTTGAATTTACTGCGGCTAAAACAATTTTAGTCGGTAATAATGCTCAGGGAAAATCGAATTTGTTGGAGGCTGTGGAGTTATTAGCAACATTAAGATCGCACCGTGGGTCACGAGATCGTGATTTAATTAAAGAAGGTGAATCTATAGCCCAAATTAATGCCACTCTAGAACGGATTAATAGCCATAGTGATTTAACTCTCACACTCCGTCGTAATTCTCGTCGTAATGTAGCTATAAATGGCGTTACAGTCCCCAGACAAATGGATTTTCTGGGGGTTCTCAATGCGGTGGAGTTTTCTAGCTTAGATTTAGAATTGGTGCGGGGTAGTCCTGAAATTCGTCGCAACTGGCTAGACACATTATTAATTCAATTAGAACCAGTTTATGCCCATATTTTACATCAATATAACCAAATTTTACGCCAACGTAATGCTTTTTTAAAACGCTATATAAATTCACCAGAAAAATCTCTAAAATCAGAATTAGCTATCTGGGATGCACAATTAGTAACTGCGGGTACAAAGGTAATTATCAGAAGAAATAGAGCTATTCAAAGATTATCCCCCATAGCTTCAACATGGCACACTAATATTAGTGGATCATCCGAAGTTCTGCAAATCAATTATGCTCCTAATGTTCCCCTAGAAAAGACATCTCCGCAAGAATTACAAACGGCTTTTTTTGCTAAACTTCAACAAAGAGCATTTGCAGAATTACATCGAGGGATAACTTTAGTTGGACCCCACCGCGATGAAGTAGAATTAATTATTAATCAAACTCCCGCGCGACAATATGGTTCTCAAGGACAACAAAGAACATTAGTTTTAGCTTTAAAATTAGCAGAATTACAATTAATTGAAGAAGTAATTAATGAACCACCTTTATTATTATTAGATGATGTTTTAGCAGAATTAGATCCATCTCGCCAAAATCAATTACTTGATGCTATTCAAGACCGATTTCAAACTTTGATTACTACTACTCATTTAAATGCTTTTGATGCTCAATGGTTGAAATCTTCCCAGGTTCTATATGTCAATGGGGGAAAAATTGACAACTGATACCAATTTTATAGCAATTCCCAAGCTCAAGAAATACCCCCCTTAATCCCCCCTTGCTAAGGGGGGAAATAAGAGAATTCAGTCCCCTCCCCTTGGGGGGAAATAAGAGAATCCAGTCCTCTCCCCTTGGGGGAAATAAGAGAATCCAGTCCCCTCCCCTTAGCAAGGGGAGGGTTAGGGTGGGGTAAAATTCCGTAGAAAGTGGGATATTTAACCCCCCTTAGTCCCCCCTTGCTAAGGGGGGAAATAAGAGAATCCAGTCCCCTCCCCTTGGGGGGAAATAAGAGAATCCAGTCCTCTCCCCTTAGCAAGGGGAGGGTTAGGGTGGGGTAATTTATATCTCACTACAGGAGAAAAGGTGATATACGAAGTAGTTATCTCCCGTCACCAATTAATACAAATGGTGACCAGTAAAAAGGATGAACATTATTTTTAATTTGACTTAGTTTCCCTTGACGGAATGCTTCATCTTTTCTCATTCCCTGTTTAAGATTTTGGTAAAATTCCACCATAATTTCTTTAGTTTCTTCGTCTGCTGCACTCCACAAACTGGCTATTACGGCTTTGCTACCCGCACGTTCAAATAAATAAGCCAGTCCAGAAATTTCTTCACCATTAGAATTGGTATTTAATGCCGTTTGACAAGCACTTAAAGTAATTAATTCCACATTTTGTAATCCTAATAAACCAGCATCTTGAATGTGCCAACTTTTATCAGCAAATAGTAAAGTATTCTCTTTTAATTTACCCCCTGTGATCAAGGTACATTCACCTTTTTGGAAACAGCCATGAGTTGCTAAATGTAGAATAGAAAAGCGCGAAATTTGCGTTTTAAAATTGCTGAGTGTGGCTTTATTATTAATGAAATATTCACTCTCTGGGAAAATCGGAATAATGGCTTTTACTTCAGATTCCGTACCATTTAGTGAGAAAGGTGACTTGGGTTTAGGATTACCAAATGCTAATACTTTTCTAGCAGTTGGGGTATTTGATGTTGTTGTAATTTGTAGAGAACGACTAGAAAGACGAGTTACAGCAGTTTGAGATCAAAAGCGGTACAAAGATGGTAAACTTTAAAGATGGAAAAAAAAGAAAATAATTGAGATATATATGGCAGCAGCATATTCGACTGATATAAGACAAA
>NZ_JACJTO010000045.1 GCF_014698755.1 Aphanizomenon flos-aquae FACHB-1287
CTTGGGAAATGAGTTTATGATCATGGTTAATCAAAATATTTTAATCCTTCGCCCAAAATTTAACATATTTTTGGCTATTTTTATCAGGCTTTTCTTAACATTCAACACTTCTGGTTTCTAAATAAATAATCATAAAATTCTAACTCCTCTGTTGTACCATGCGGAAAATCTCACATCTATCATTAAAATAGATTTATCATCCTTATCTTTAGCAGTAATTCCTGGTTGAAAATCAATTACAATTGGAGGTTGTATTTTTACCATGGTATTTTACCCCTTAGATTAGAGTTTATATTTTTTTATTATAAATGAAATTCTGATGATATTATTTGAATTTTGATTACATCAAATTATAAAAAACATCTAAATTATATCAAGCTTAACTATAGATTTTCAGATTTGATATCACTATTCTGGTTAATAATTGTTGAGTATCAGTAATTTCTCTGAATCTTTCTCCCTAAAAATACATAAAATTCAGTAGTCAAGTAACCAATATTTATGATAAATACTGATGTTATCACTAGATATCAATGTTATAATGGTGCTATTACTTTCAAGTAAGTCAGCCTAGTCCAGTACATTACCACACTAGCACTGGAACGGAGGAACCAAATTGTGGGGCGTATTTTTGTCTTGATTAATTTATGATTTTGTGCTTTAAAGTTCAAAAATCCTCTAAAATCAAGTAAAAAAGGGTATCTCTCAACCCTAGCCCGTCAGCTAACTTCGTAGGCATTGAGAAAAGACTGAAGAGACAGAATCATAATGATTAATGATCATAATGTTCTGATTTCATCAGTGTCCAAGGTTGGTACTATCTAATTTAATTTCTTTGTACCCACGCTTAACTCTGCTGAGGTAAAATAAATGATATTGCGACTAAATTTAGCAGCCATTATAGCAGTTGCTAGTCAAACTGTGTGGAGAAAAGCCAAACCAATAATTTTTCAAGATACTTTTTTATTCCCAGCATTAGGCTGTTTAGGAATTATTTTATTATGGTGGGTGGTAGCATTAGCTAATCATGAATTAATGCCTACACCACCAGAAGCTTTAATTGCTAATTGGGACTATATTTTACATCCATTTTACGAAAGAGGTCCAGGTGATTTAGGAATTGGTTGGTTATTATTAGCCAGTTTACGCCGAGTTATCTTAGGATTTGGTTTAGGAGCATTAGTCGCAATTCCTTTAGGGTTTTTAATCGGAATGTCTAGACCGGCAATGCTGGCTTTTAATCCCATTATTCAGATTTTTAAACCTGTATCTCCATTGGCTTGGTTGCCCATTTCTTTATCTCTTTTTAATTTAGCAGATCCTTCCGCTATTTTCGTCATTTTCATTACGTCCTTATGGCCAACAATTATTAATACTGCTTTGGGAGTTTCTAGCGTCCCTAAAGATTATTTAGATGTGGCGCAAGTCTTGGAAATGCCCCGTTGGCGACAGATTACTAAAATAATTTTACCTGCTAGTTTACCTTATATTTTTACTGGTTTGAGAATTAGTTTAGGCATTGCTTGGCTAGTAATTGTAGCTGTAGAAATGCTCACCGGAGGTATAGGAATTGGCTTTTTTGTTTGGGACGAATGGAGTCGTTTAAATCTGAGTTCTGTGTTTTTAGCAGTGTTTATAATTGGCTTAACTGGGTTGATTTTAGATTATGCTGTGGGGAAACTTCAAGAGTTAGTTACTCACCGTCCGGGGGGTTAATGATTTTTGATCACGCAGAGACGCAGAGGCGCGGAGAGGTTTAAGAGAATTTTTCAATTATTAATGATTAATTATTATGAGTGAAAATTATTTAACTCGCAGGGATTTTATTGCGGGAATGGGTGCGACTACTGCGGGAATTATATTATCTTCCTGTGCTGTTTCTGGAAATAGGTCTGCTCAGGGACTAACAGAGGAAGCTTTAGCGGTGACACCGGTAGTTAGACCTCAAGATTTAGAAAAACCTCATATTACGGTTGGTTATGTTCCTGTTAATGATTGTGCACCATTTGCGATCGCTTGGAAAAAAGGATTTTTCCGTAAATATGGCTTAAATGTCACACTCAACCGGGAAGCTAGTTGGGCTACCTCCCGCGACGGTTTGATTTTTGGTCGTCTTGACGCTTCTCCTGTCGTCTCCGGCGCTGTTACTAATGCTAGAATTGGCGCTGAAGGTGCCCGTCATGCTCCCCTATGTGCTGCAATGACTATCCACCGACATGGTAACGCTATGACCATGAATAAGGAAATGTGGGACTATGGTATCCGTCCTTGGTACGAATATCAACAAAAATACGCTGAGGGGGCTTTAGAAGCCTTTGGAAGGGACTTTCGCGGTTATTTTGACCAACAACCCCCAGAAAAGAAAATCTGGGCTGTAGTCCTCAGTTCTGCTATTTATGAATATTTCGCTCGTTATCTTTCCGCTGCTGCGGGTGTTGATCCTCTTAAAGAATTTCGGGTCATAATTGTTCCTCCACCACAAATGGTGACAAATATGAGAATTGGCGCAATGCAAGCCTATATGGTCGCTGAACCTTGGAATACTAGAGCAATTACTGGTAATGAAGGTATTGGTTTTACTTTTGCTCAAGGTAAGGAAATATGGCACGGACACCCAGACAGACTATTAGCAGTAATGGAATCTTTTATTATTAATTACCCTAAAACTTACCGTTCTTTAGTAAAAGCCATGATAGAAGCTTGTCAATATTGTAGCAAACCCGAAAATCGTCAAGAAATAGCCGAATTACTCACAGAAAGATCATTTACAGGTGCAAAACCCAAAAAATCAGGTGTTCCTATTACCAAGTTTACCGGACCGGGAATTATTGGCAATTATAACTATGGTGGTTTTGATGGTCAAGACCGTACTATAAAAGCAGATGATACCACAATTTTTTATGATCTTCCTAACACTATTCCCCACGAAGTAGGAGAACATTCGACATTTTTATGGCGTTCTCGTAGTCTGTGGTTAATGACTCAAGCAGCCCGTTGGGGACAAATTAAAGAAATTCCTAAAAACGCCGAACAAGTAGCCGCACAGGGTTGGAGAACAGACTTATATCGAGAAATAGCCACAGAAATGGGTATTCAATGTCCCGCAAATGATTCTAAGGTTGAACCCCCAGAAGCATTTATAGATAAAAAAGGATTTGATCCTAGTGATCCTGTCGGATATCTTCATAGTTTTGATATCCGCGCTAATGCTCCCGCTCGATTTTTTATGTCTTAAAAAAAGTTAATTAGATCAAGGATGATTAATCATGGCATATCCAATTTTAACAGATAATAATACCACAGAAAGACAACGAACCGGATTTTTAGAAATTGAGAACTTAGTTAAATCCTATCCCACCCCAGATAAAGGCAAATTTGTCGTTTTAAATAATATTAATTTAACTATTGGTGAAGATGAATATATTTCTGTAATTGGTCATTCCGGCTGCGGTAAATCTACATTATTAAAAATAATTGGCGGTTTTGAAAAAGCTACTTCTGGTTCTGTACGTTTAGATGGAAAAGAGATTCGTAAACCAGGAGCAGATAGAATGATGGTATTTCAAAATTACTCATTATTACCCTGGTTAACTGTCCGCGAAAATATCCGTTTAGCTGTAGATGAAGTATTAAAAAATGCTAATCGTGCCGAAAAAATTACCATTGTCAATGAACACCTAGCTATGGTAAACTTAACAGCAGCGGCCGATAAATATCCCGATGAAATTTCTGGAGGTATGAAACAAAGAGTGGGTATTGCTAGAGCTTTAGCAATTCGTCCTAAAATGTTATTAATGGATGAACCTTTTGGCGCTTTAGATGCTTTAACTCGCGGTAAATTACAACGTCAAGTATTAGATATTTGGGAACATAATCGTCAAGCAGTTATGATGATTACCCATGATGTTGACGAAGCAATTTATATGTCAGATCGGATTATTTTAATGACTAATGGACCATCTGCAAATATTGGAGAAATTTTAACAGTTCCTTTTGCACATCCTAGAGATAGAATGGCCATGCGAAACTCTACAGAATATTTTGAACTCCGCAACCATGCTCTTAATTTCCTTGACCAAAATTTTACCCCGGAAGAGTAATAATTAGCGTTGCTGATTTCGGAAGAAAAAACAATTCATACCGCTATTATGCAACGCTTAATAATCAATTAATATTGAATAATTGAGTAAAAATAAACTAGTTTTTTTGATTATCTATTTCAACCCTGTAACTTTTAAAATCTCAGTTTTATCTTTTCTCACTATCAAAGTAGAATCAGCATTACCATTTTCAGTTATGGGTTGTTCTAAAATGTAAGTGTAATTTGCATTTTTCCAAGCTGTACGACATACACCGTCTCGACAAACTATTTTACCACCTGTTAACCTGAGACATTTACCATTAACGTCACATCCTTGATAACTCACATTTCCTGTACCATTCACCCCATTCCAAGAGTTGCTATTACTAATAGTAATCTTCCATTTACCATTACTCAAGATGTAGGAATCTTTTTTTGAACTTTCATTCACAACTTCCATTTTAGTAATGATTGATTGTTTGCGAGTTTTCCCGCAGGGTTCTGAACTCTGACAATCATTAACTGATTCTACTTTATAAGTAACGCGGACTTTTTTATTCAAAAACTTCTTCTCGTCACAAACTTCAAAACTCGCGCCAACATTGTGTTGTATTCCTTTATTATCTACTAAAGTGACATAACACATTAAATCACCACTGACTATTTCTTTAACTGTTCCCTCCGTTGGTTGTTGATATGTACCTTTTTTAGTCTTCTTATTGTTGTCTAGGTTTTTACCAACGGGTTCTTGCTTCTCTTGTGTTTTTGATTGTAGAGAAGATACTTGTTTATTCTGTGGTTCACTTGATACTACTAGAGTAGTTTTCGTTTGATTTTGTGTTACAGTAGCAATAGCCTCTTCTTTGAATGTATCCTTTAATGCGCTAGTACAAGCTATCAAAGATACACAGCTAAAAATTAAAGCAATGGGGGAAATTGATTTTTTCATGGTGAAATTGCACCAGTTGAGAATATTTCTGTATTTTAACATACTCTATTATGCTTTTCTTTGATATTGATATAAAATTTTTATATGTCAATTAAGATACTGGTCAAAATTATCCAATCTACCAAATAAGACATTTATGCTACTGCAACCAAATCAACGAATTAAATTAGATGACTCAGATGATCAGTTATTCTATAATTACCCCCGCTTTGTCACTCATGTAGATGAGGGTTTTATTCAGCAATTAACTGATTTATATCGTCAGCGAATCCCAGCTAATACGCGGATTCTTGATATGATGAGTAGTTGGGTATCGCACCTACCCACGGATATAGATTTTGCTCATGTAGAAGGCCATGGACTCAATGCTGAGGAATTAGCCCGAAATCCGCAATTAAATCATTATTTTGTCCAAAATCTCAACACAAATCCTCAATTACCTTGCTTAGATCAAGAGTTTGATGCTGTTATTAACTGTGTTTCTATCCAGTATATCCAATACCCAGAGGCTGTATGTTCCGAAATACACCGGATTCTTAAACCTGGTGGGATAGCAATTATTAGTTTTTCTAACCGGATGTTTTTTCAAAAAGCTATTCAAATTTGGCGAGACAGTTCGGAAGTTTTTAGGGTAGAATTGGTCAAGGGCTACTTTAGGTCAGTACCAGGATTCTCAAACCCAGAAGTGATTTCCCCAAAGTCAACAACCCCAAATTTTTTACAGTGGTTGGGAGTACCCGGAGGAGATCCTTTTTATGCTGTTATAGCTCATCGGCTAATTTAGTGTGTCATCCGAAAGTATCAAAAAATATGTGATCCCCAATACATTGAATAATTATTTAAAAGTAAATTTTTTGGTTTATGGGTGACAATAGAGTTGATAATTACCTCGTAAGCTTAACTATCAAGGAGAAGCCAGAATGGTGACAAATCATGGACGGAGAGTTTTAGCTGCTGTATTCCTATCATTGATGTTATTGACTACGGCTTGTTCCCCAAAAGCACCTAGTCGTTTTGATCAGGTACAACAAGAAAGTACCCGACAAAGAAGCGGACAGGCTGTAGTTAAAAATGCGACTCAAGGTAGCAAATTAAATCAATTCTTCCCTAGTAGTGGAGATGGCTATAATCGAGTTTATACTCAAGAGAAAAAAGGCTTTTCAGAAGCAAACTTGAAAAAAGATGGTAAAGTTGTGGCTCAACTGGCTATTTCTGATACCAGCAGTATACCAGGAGCAGCCACAAAATTTGCTAATAGCACTGAGAAAATAGGCGGTTATCCCTCCGTACAACTGGGAAAAACTCAAACTTCAGTTTTAGTGAATAAGTACCAAGTCAAGGTTATTTCTAAAGATCCATCTTTTACAGCCAGTAATCGGGCAATATGGATAGAGAAATTTAATCTTGATGGTTTAGCTAACTTGAAATAGTTTCACCGCCTTCCTGACTGACAACTGACGTTAATACAAAATAAGGAGATTTTTGTGAGTAAACCAATTTTCCAGTTAGTTGATGAACTTCCTACCAATAACTTAACAGTTTCTCTATTAAATGCTTTGGATTTCGTTGCTCCTGGTGAATGGCAAAATACAGTTGGTTTTGTGAATACCATTAAAACTGTAACAGGTGAAACCGACGAAGATCTAATTCAACAAATTGGCGAAAGAGCGATTTATCTATTTAATGATAAATCCCAAGGATATCAAACCGCGCTCTGGCTGTATCAAACTGTTGACGGTACAGATAAGGTTTTAGGTGCAGCCGCTTTAGCTAATAAAATCGGGGAAAAAATTCCTCTTTTCGGTTTTTTAAATTCTGTTACTCCCAAAGCAGACAAAGCCCAAACTATTGATCTCACTTTGAAAATAGTTGCTGAATTAGTGGCTTTTTGTCAAATTAATGGTATTCCTGGAGATAGTATTGGCGATTTTGTTGCTTCTTTAGGTGAGTATGCTGGAGAGTCCCTGATTCGCATGGTGGCGTTAATTTGTGTTGATGGTTTAATACCCTTAGGACCTGATTTTATTAATAAATCATTATCAATGCTCAGTCAAATGAACCCCCAGGAGTTACAACAAAATTCAACTTTTAGTGCTATCCAAGATAAAATTCCTGGTAATGGTGTTGGTGGGAAAATGGACTTTATTGGTAATAGTCTAGATGGAGTTAAAGGCTGGATGAATGGTATTGTTACAGCTAATGCTTTGACAGCCCAAAGTGTCTTAATACATTGCAAAGGTTTTATAGACTTTGCTGATGATAAATTGGACTATGTGGCGGCATTCTTAGATGTGTCTACAAATTATTATGAACACACAGGAACGCAGACTTTAGCACGACGTTTAATTGAAAGAGCATTAGCTGAAATTTAGTAATTAATTTAGTTGAAAAACAATTTAGGGGGAGGATTAACTTTCCCCTAAAAATATAGCTCCTTTCAATTATAGCGGTTGTCGGTTGAGTGAGATACAAGATATGCGGGGGCAAATAAATTTTTTAACCGACTGGGTTTATTGATTATGTCAACTTTTATAGTTAGTGATAGTTATACAAAATGGGATGGGCTTTTATACGCACCCCCACTTAAGTATTATTATTTAAATGGTTAAAAATTATTGGGGGTTGCGTTGTTGACGACGAGAACGCATTTCTTCTCGTCTTTGCTTCATTTGTTCTTGCTGTTGGGGAGTTAACACAGCGTCTATTTGTTGTTTTGATGATTCTTTGATTTGTTTAATTTGGTTTTTCTGGGTTTCAGTTAAGTTCAAAGAATCAAAAATATCACCCTTCTGTCCTCGTCCTTCTCGACGTTGTTCTTGCCCCTGTTGCCCTTGTCCTTGTTGACGTTGAGCTTTACGTTCATCCTTTTTAGATTTTAACTGATTTTTTTGTTCAGTCGTCAAAACAGTTTCAATTTGAGCGCGGGTATTATTCCGAATTTCTTTGATTTTCGCTTTTTGTTCGGTGGTCAAATTCAATTTTTGGAATTGACCTTTTTTTTGCCATTCTTGACGAGGTTGAGGTGAGGATGGATTTTGTTGTGCTTGTACGGCAAAGGGAGTTGCAGTTAAGGTCAAAACTAGAGTACCAGCAAGCAGTGATAATGTCTTCAGTTTCATAATTAACTCTTGGTTATTTCGGTTTTCTATGCTCCTATCGTAGAGACTAACACCCAGTCACGACATGAGGCAAAAGTCACGTCTGCACCCATTACTTTAGTCATGATATTAGCATTTAGATTCCTAACCCCATTCTATTTGAATTTAATCGTGATACAAATATTTTAAGTCCAGTTGAAAATTCTACTCCTGCAATTATATCACTTATCAATTAGCTATGAATCGTCCTATTCAGTTTAATAATCATCCTTTTCGATTTCTACTGTATTTAGAATGGCTACTATTAGGATTTTCCGCGCTAATGGCATTAATACCATCTTCCTCTCCGCGTTTTTCTGTTATGTATCCAGAACTGACAATTTGCAGTTTGATGATTTTTGGTTTCATGGGTTTAAGGTTGCCTACTGACAATAAAATTAATAAAATTATCTATACAGCTATTCAAGTAGCATTAATTTTAATTAGTGGTTTTTTTGGTGGTAGAAGTGCCAGACTTTTTCCCTTCCTTTATTTAATTTTAGTAACTCGCAGTTGTTTAATTTTTCAACTTCCAGGAAGATTGACTGTTACTTTTTTGTCATTTATTCTATTTTTATTTAGTCTCAGACATCATATACATCCAGCAAGGTTGTCACCTCTAGCACAAGAAAGATTTCGATTTTTTAGTTTTAGTTTAGCGGTTTTATTTGGGTTGAGTTTAGTATTTGTTTTACTATTAATGAATGCTGTATTATCTGAACGAGAAAGTCGGGATAAATTACAAGTTGCAAATGAAAAACTCCGTCAATATGCTCTGAAAATTGAAAATCAAGCTACTTTAGAAGAACGTAACCGTATTGCTAGAGAAATTCATGATTCTTTGGGACATTCTCTCACAGCTTTAAATTTACAATTAGAAACTGCTTTAAAATTATCAAAATCTGATATATCTAGAGCCATGACATTTTTAGCCACCGCTAAAGAACTAGGTTCAAAAGCTTTACAGGATGTCCGTCAATCTGTTTCTACTATGAGATATCATCCTTTGCAAGGACAAACTTTAGAACAGGTAATTTATAGACTAGCAGCAGATTTTCAGCGTTCTAATGGTATTTTACCCGATTGTCAAATATCTATTATATCTCCATTATCTATGGAAATTAGTACATCAATTTATCGAATTATTCAAGAATCATTAACAAATATTTCTAAATATGCTCAAGCAACAGAAATTAAACTAGAGTTAATAACAACTTTAGCAACTTTAAAGTTAATAATTCAGGATAATGGCAGAGGTTTTGATTTAGGGCAAAATACAACTGGATTTGGTTTACAAAGTATGCGCGATCGCATTTTAACATTAGGAGGAGAATTTGAAATTAACACTCATCCAGGTGCAGGTTGTCAAATTATTGTGCACGTTTCTTTACTTAACTATTAAACTGTTTTACTATCAAAATCATAGTTTTTAGAAAATTTATCTCAGAAAATAAAGTAAAGAAATATTAAAAATTAATGAATTTCACCACCTTCATCTTTAAAATCAATTATAATCATAAAGTTACCAGTTATTTAGTAGAGCTTACTAATTGCTAATTAGTAATATAATTCCTGGATATCTTGATTCTGACCATGTATTTTACTAGCAACTTATCATCAATAACATCACATATTTATTTGAAAAACACGGAAAATATATGGACTTTAGACACTACTTACAACAACTGCAAAGCAAACTAGAAAAAGGCAGTGAACGCACTCATTACTCTACACTAGAAAATCTTATTAATAGTGTTATTTTAGGAATAAAATCCACCGTTGAAGAATTGGGAAATCAAGCAGGTATTCCTGATTTTACCGTGAGAAAGAATAATCAATTACTCGGTTATATTGAAGCCAAAAAAATCGGAGAAAACTTAGATAAAATTGAAAAAACTGAACAATTACAACGTTATTTAGAATCATCCATTGGTGAAAATCTTATCCTGACTAATTATCTTCAATTTCATTGGTATCTTGACGGTAAACTGCAATTAAAAACCACCTTAGCTACAATTGAAAATAATCAAATAATTCCTGTTTCTAATATATTAGAAACAGAACAATTAATTAGATCATTTCTCAGTAAGCAAGAAAAAACTATTAATAACTACTATGATTTAGCCAAGAAAATGGCCGCAGCAACTAAAGCTATTCGTTATAGTATTAATGAAGCCTTGAAAACTGAAGAACAAACAGGAGAATTAACTCAATTAAAGTTATTATTTCAAGAGTTACTATTACCAGATTTAGATAATTATAATTTTGCTGATATGTACGCCCAAACTATAGCTTATGGTTTATTTACCGCTAGGATAGGCCATTGTCATGGACAAACAACATATCAATTTAATCGTCAAAATGCGGGTATTCATATTAGTGATAAAATTCCCTTTTTACAAGGATTATTTAGTACAGTCATTTCCACTGATATCATCAGTAAAATTAATTGGACAATTGATAGTTTAGTGGAAATTTTAGCTAAAGTTGATATGAATAATATTCTAGAAAACTTTGGACAAGAAACGAGAAAACAAGATCCCATAGTCCACTTTTATGAAACATTTTTAGCAGCTTATGAAGCATCATTAAGAAAAAGTAGAGGAGTTTATTATACTCCTGAACCTGTAGTCTCATTCATTGTTAAAGCAGTTAATCATATTTTAGAAAATGATTTTAATTTAGATGATGGTTTAGGTAGTAAAAACGTCACAATTTTAGACCCAGCTACGGGAACAGGAACTTTTTTATATGAAGTCATTAAACAAATTTATTTTAACTTTGAAAAATATGGAGTCAACCGTTGGAATCAATTATTTAGAGATAAACAAGTTCTCAAACGTTTATATGGTTTTGAGTTATTAATGACTCCTTATACAATTGCACATTTAAAACTGGGATTATTATTAGAAAACTTAGGTTATGAATTTCAAGAAAAAGAAAGACTAAATATCTTTTTAACTAATGCTTTAAATGAAGGAGTGAAAAAATCAGAATTAATTTTAGGTCAGTATATCTCAGCAGAAGCAAACCAAGCAGCAGCAATTAAAACGGAAATTCCTATTCATGTAGTTTTAGGAAATCCTCCCTATTCGGGACATTCAGAAAATAAAAATGAATGGATAGAAGGATTAGTTAAAGATTATTATCACATAGATGGATTATCTTTAGATGAAAAAAATCCCAAATGGTTACAAGATGATTATGTAAAATTTATTCGCTTTGGACAATGGAGAATTGATAAAACAGGAGTAGGAATTTTAGCTTTTGTTACCAATCATGGTTATTTAGATAACCCCACATTTCGAGGAATGCGTCAAAGTTTATTACAAAGTTTTAATCGAATTTATATTCTGAATTTACATGGTAATACTAAGAAAAAAGAAGTTTCTCCAGATGGAAGTATAGATCAAAATGTCTTTGATATTCAACAGGGAGTAGCGATTTTAATTGCTGTTAAGGATATTCCTAAAAATCAGCTTATATTTAATCAACAAAATGCACCAGAAAATGGCGTTTTTTATGGTGATTTATGGGGAAATCGTGAACATAAATATGAGTTATTGAAAGAATTAACGATGAAAACCGTAGCATGGGAAAAAATCAATCCTATTTCTCCTTTTTATTTGTTGACTCCTCAAGATGTTTATGCTTTAGAAGAATATAATCGAGGTTGGAAAATAACTGATATCATGCTTGTTAATTCTGTGGGAATTGTCACAGCACGAGATTCTTTAACAATTCAGAAAACTCCTGAAGACGTGGAAAAAATTGTTAATGATTTTGGATTTTTACCACCAGAAGAAGCAAGAGAAAAGTATAATTTAGGAAAAGATACAAGAGATTGGCAGGTTGCTTTAGCGCAAGATGATATTAAAAAAAGCAGAGTTAAACAAAATAAAATTAATACAATAAATAGAAATTCGATTAAACGGATTTTATATCGTCCTTTTGATATCAAATACACCTATTATACAGGTAAATCAAGGGGATTTATTTGTATGCCTCGAAATGATGTGATGAAAAATATGTTATTAGGTGATAATTTAGGATTAATTACCGTTAGACAAGTTGCAGAAGGGATTTTTAATCATTGTTTTATCACTGAAAATATGATTGAAAGTAGAATTACTATCAGTAATAAAGGTATTGGTTATCTTTTTCCTCTCTATATTTATCCAGAAAACGAAACAACCCAAGACAGAAAACCTAATTTTTCTCCAGAATTTATCACTGCACTTAAGTCCAAATTAGGTTATATTCCCACAGCAGAAAATATCTTTTATTATATTTATGCTGTGTTTCATTCTCCTCAATATCGTCAACGATACTCCCAGTTTTTAAAGATTGATTTTCCGCGTCTTCCTTTAACTAGCAATAATGAATTATTTAATCAATTAGTTATCAAAGGAGAAAAGTTAGTTAATTTACATTTGATGAAAAATCTGCCCCCAACTCCCATGACTAAATCAGAAACTTCTACTACTGCTAATTTACCTTTATTTAATGGAGAAGAAAGAGGTGCTATTCATTATCAAGGTGATGGTAAAAATGAAATAAATCAAGTTAAATATAATACAAATAAACAGCAAATCTTGATTAATCAGAACTGTTATTTTTCGGGAGTTTCTCCAATAGTATGGGAATTTAAAATTGGTGGTTATCAAGTATTAGATAAATGGTTAAAAGACAGAAAAAGTGCTAACATAGATTTATCTGATGCGGAAATTACTCATTATCAACAAATCATTATTGTCGTCATAGAAACAATTAAATTAATGACAGAGATAGATGATATAATCCCTCATTTTCCTATTATATAAATACCTCAAAATTCAGATTCCCGAATTATTAGAAAAGTCGGGAATCCAATTACCAATTACCATGATAACTATTTTAATTGTAGATGACCAAAATTTAATTCGTCAAGGTTTAAAAGCCTTATTAGAATTAGAATCAGATATGAAAATTGTCGGAGAAGCAGAAAATGGCCAAATTGCTATTAATTTAGTTAGAGAATTACAACCAAATGTAATTTTAATGGATATTAGAATGCCTATTATGGACGGAGTTGCTGCAACTAAAGAAATTAATAATCAATTCCCTCACTGCAAAATTCTTATTTTAACAACTTTTGATGATGATGAATATGTGAAAGCAGCACTGCAAAATGGAGCAATGGGTTATTTACTTAAAGATACACCCTCGGAAGAATTAGCAGTTGCTATTCGTGCAGTTAATAAAGGATATTCTCAACTAGGACCAGGAATAGTTAAAAAACTTATTACTCAATTTCCGGCAAATTCACTTCAAAATCTAACATCTGTACCAGCAAATTTACCAGAACTCACACCTAGAGAAAAAGAAGTTTTACGATTAATTGCTATTGGTAATAATAATCGAGAAATTGCCCAAAAATTGTACATTTCTGAAGGAACAGTCAAAAATCATATTACAAATATTTTGAATCGGCTAAATTTAAGAGATCGTACACAAGCCGCTATCCTAGCAAATAGTTTTTTTAACTACTTATAATCAGACATTTACAATAAATAACACCCGATTCTTAACAGCAAAATCCCCAATTTTAGAGAAGTTAGGGATCTGTAACTCTTGAGAAAATTCATACACAGTAATAAAAATTGATCTAGTTAAATCACCTGAAAAGCTGATTATATATGAGTTATAGAGCCTCACTTCACAAAAAAATACATAATAGTCTTAACTTATATTAATAATCAAAAAATATAAATTCAGTATTTTCTCGGTATCATCCTCATTATAACTGGGGCATAATTCAAATTGCCAGGTCACTAAAAAACCAGCATCTATTTACACAGTTCCATCATTTTATAAACATGAATTGGAAACATTGTATATAAAGATAATTCTTTTCTAGTGGTTCAGACATTTCTAACTTCTTAGTAATTAGAGTGATTAAAACTAAGTGGAGGGTTCAGTATGCCAAGTCTATTAAAATAACAATATATAGCAATTTTCATGCAATTGATGTATTAAGAAGTTAGAATTAAACGCAGATAAACGCAGATGAACACAGATAATTTTGTACTTCATTAAACAAGGAAATGCTATAAGCTAAATCTCAAAAAAAAATCTCATAAAGCTTGCTAAGTATAAGAAATAAGTCTTATGTTTGAATATTATGGGAAAATATTCAACATTTGCTTGATTTTTATACCCAATTTCCAATTCAAAACAACGGAGAATAATCATTATGGCTATCAATGCAGAAAAGCTCGGCATGGTTTTACAAAATTTTGTCAGTGGTACTACTGATGTACAGGGAGCGGCACTTGTTACTCCCGACGGTCTACCTTTAGCGGCCAGTTTACCTGGAGGAATGGATGAAGAAAGAGTATCGGCGATGTCAGCGTCTATGTTATCTTTGGGGGAGAGAATTGGCATGGAATTAGCCAGAGGAACTATTGACCGGATTTTTGTAGAAGGGAATAAAGGTTTTGGTATCTTAACTGGTTGTGGTCAAGATGCTGTTCTTCTGGTTTTAGCTAGTGAAAGTGCCAAACAAGGATTACTAATGCTAGAAATCAAGCGAGTTCTCACAGAATTAAAGCTAATTGTGCAGTAAATTATAATACCTCATAAGTAAATACCGCTCATTCTAGGGAATTTTTTACTTAATTTGATGTGTTCGTTCGTGTCAAGCTGTGGACTGGAGAGCGCCGACGTTGCCGGGGTAACGCAATCTTGAGCATTTTTGTATCGGAGTGGATGGAAGATGGAAGTTATGCGCTTGATTGTCACAGGAACTGTAGGAGCAGGTAAATCTACCTTTATCCGTGCTGTGAGTGAGATTGAAGTTGTAGATACAGATACCCGTGCAACTGATGAAACAGCATTGCTGAAGAAAAAAACCACTGTGGCCTTTGACTTTGGTAGATTGCAATTTGGTCCAGATATGGCATTGCACCTTTACGGAACACCTGGTCAAACTCGCTTTGACTTTATGTGGGATCTTCTTATTCATAAAGCCCATGCTTATATTGTCCTCGTAGCAGCCCATAGACCGAGAGAATTTCGCCAAGCACGAAATATTATCAATTTTATGCAAGCGCGAGTAAGTGTGCCTATGATTATCGGTATCACTCATACAGATTGTCCCGGAGCTTGGACAGAGGAAGATATATGTTTAGCAATTGGTTATGTAGATAAACAAAATCGACCTCCTTTAATTAAGGTTAATGCCAATGAAAGAGACTCAGTAGCTGAAGCGGTAATTCATTTAGTCCAACACTTAATGGAAAGTTGCGTAGTTGAAAACTAAAAGCTTTTTTCAAACTGCATATTGGGATTCTAGATTTTTATAGTTTTCTGAGGAATAAGGAGGGCGATTATGTCTATTACTGGTAACTTTGCAGATTTTTCTTTGCCAGAACTGCTGCAATTTTTAGACCAAGGCAAAAAGACAGGTGTACTTCACGTTGAATTATCATCTGATAAAAATCAAACTAATGCTCAACCAACTTATTATATTTGGCTACATCAAGGACGGGTTGTAGCTGCATCTGACCGTTTAGACCAACAAGGTTTAACTTTGATGATTGCTCAACGAGGATGGATAAGTGAACGGGTAATTTCTAGGGTTACTCATATTTCTGCTTGTTTTATTAATTCACCTTTGGGACTATGTCTAAAATCCCAAAATTTAATACAACCAGAACAACTAAAACTGTTGTTTAATTCTCAAGTCCTCCGTCCTGTTTGTGCTTTATTTCAAATTAAAGATGGTAGTTTTAAATTTGAACCAATCGTAGTATTACCATTGGGAGAAATGACAGGTTTAAGTATGTCCGCTACTGAAGTTATATTAATTGGTTTACGAGCCTTGCGAGACTGGAATGCTTTAGCAGAGAAACTACCAGATCCTACTTCTGGTTTATCAGGATTAAGTGCAAAACAGCCTAAATTACAGTTAAATGCTCAAGAATGGCAAGTATGGGAATTTGCCAATGGTGAAGTTCCTCTGGCAAAAATTGCCAATCAACTTAATCTCACTGTAGAGATAGTATTGCAAATAGCTTTCCGTCTCATTGTCATTGGTTTAGCCGAAGAACATTTTATGGTTACAGCTACTTCTATCCCCATGATGGAAGATGTTGATACTTACAAAATACCTTTAGTTGAATCTGTTCCAGAATCGGCTCATAAGCCAGCGGTTAGTCAATCATTTCTGAAAAATTTAGTAGGTTTTTTGCGGAGTAAAACTACTTAATTATACTGGCACTGATACTATCTTAATTTTGAAAAATTTTCCTACTTTATGTTTACAAAGTATCAATAAAAGGAAACTAAATCCCCAATTATCAATGTATAGAATCCCCCACCTGAGAATTTAAGTTATGTCAGTTTTACGCAAAGAATTAGGAAATTTTAATAGTATTATCTGTTTTAAAGCTGCTATTGTAGGCATGGAAGAAGCTTTAGGAGAAAAAGCCACAGCTATTGCCCTGACTACAGCCGGTCGTGCTAGGGGCAGAAAATTAGCTGAAGAATTAGGTTTAACAGCAGGTTCAATTTCATTAGATGATGCAGCAGATAAGTTAAAAAAGGCTTTAGGTAAAGAAGGAACTTGTTTATGTATTGTTGATAAAATTGTGGCAGAAGGAGAAATTATTAAAGTCTATACTTCTGAAACCTTTTGTTCTGCTGGTGAACCACTAAATTCACCCCGTAAATGCACTTTTACTATGGGTGCTGTTTGGGGTGCTGTTGAACAACTAATTGGTAAACGGTTCAGAGGAATCCATACTGAATCAGTCCTCAGAGGTGGTGCTTATGATGTATTTGAATTCACCCCTTTTGAGTAATACCAAATTTTCAGAAATTTTCATACTCTATCTTTTATAGAGTATCAATAAAAGTTAATTAATCAATTAATTAAATCCCCACTTAACTATTTTTAAGGATTGATCATGGCTATTGAACCTCGCGCTTTTTTGACCACAATGGAAACCCGGATTGGTCTGACTTCTGAAGATAAATCTGTAATGCAAGCCAATACAGATTGGGGACAGGCAGTTGCCGAAGAAATGGCAAATCATTTTTATGCTTACCTGGGACGTGATGAAGAAATGAATGCCATTTTAAATGCCACTGAGGGACGGGTTCATCGGTTACACGCAACTTTTATTGATTGGTTTAATCAGATGTTCACAGGTATAGATAATTGGGGTGATGAATATGCCAAATGTCGTTGGCATATTGGCTTAGTTCATGTAAAAATTGGTATTGCTCCTCAGCACGTAGTTCCGGCAATGGCTGTTGTTGTTGATAAGGTCGGTAAAAAACTCAAAGCTGATGGTAAATCAGATGAATTAAAAGATGCCTTGGCCAAAATTTGTATGATTGATTTAGCTTTTATTGAACAAGCCTATGTAGAAGTTTCTTCGGCTGCGGTACTTAAAGAAACTGGTTGGTCAGCAGCCTTATTTAGACGTTTAATTGCTACTGGTGCATCTGATATGTAATATAGAATAGATGTGGGGGTTTAGTAGTGCTAAACCCTTAATGGGTGATTCCTAACTCATGCTATATAATGGATGTTAGTTATAATCGTTAGTTCCTCATGCAAATCCCTCGTTTACATCCAGACACTATTGAAGAAGTTAAAATCCGGGCTGATATTGTTGATGTAGTCTCGGAGTATGTAGTGTTGCGAAAACGGGGTAAAGATTTTGTCGGCTTATGTCCTTTTCATAATGAAAAAAGCCCCAGTTTTACTGTCAGTCCCAATAAGCAAATGTATTATTGTTTTGGCTGTCAAGCTGCGGGTAATGCAATTAAATTTGTGATGGATTTGGGAAAACGCCAATTTGCAGATGTGGTGCTAGATTTAGCAAAACGTTATCAAGTCCCAATTAAAACTTTAGAACCTGAACAAAGACAAGAATTACAACGGCAGATATCTTTACGTGACCAATTATATACTGTTCTTGCTGCTGCTGCTCAATTTTATCAACACACTTTAAGGCAATCTCAAGGACAAAAGGCATTAGAATATTTAGAAAAAATTCGTCAATTTCAACAAGGAACTATTCAACAATTTGGTTTAGGTTATGCTCCTGCTGGTTGGGAAACTCTTTACCGTTATTTGGTGGAAAGTAAACATTATCCGGTGCAATTATTAGAACAAGCAGGATTAATTAAACCCCGGAAAGAAGGGGGGGGATATTATGATGTATTTCGTGATAGGTTAATGATTCCCATTCGTGATATTCAAGGTAGAGTAATTGCTTTTGGGGGCAGAACTTTAACAGATGAACAACCGAAATATCTCAATTCTCCAGAAACAGAATTATTTAGTAAAGGGAAAATATTATTTGCTTTAGATGAAGCTAAAGAGGGTATTTCTAAAGTTGATCAAGCGGTAGTTGTTGAGGGATATTTTGATGCAATTTCTCTCCATGCAGCCGGCATTAATAATGTTGTTGCTTCTTTGGGTACAGCTTTAAGTATAGAACAAGTACGGCTCTTATTACGTTATACAGAATCCAAACAATTAATCCTCAATTTTGATGCAGATAAAGCCGGAATAAATGCTACAGAAAAAGCAATTGGTGAGATTGCTAATTTAGCTTATACAGGAGAAGTACAATTAAAAATTCTTAATTTACCTAATGGTAAAGATGCTGATGAATATTTACATGGTCATACTTCAGATGATTATCAACAACTATTAACAAATGCGCCACTTTGGCTAGATTGGCAAATTCAAAATATTATTAAAAATCGAGATTTAAAACAAGCTACCGATTTTCAACAAGTCACCCAACAAATCGTTAAACTATTACAAAATATCGTTAATAGTGATACACTTAATTATTATGTTTCCTACTGTGCAGAAATATTGAGTTTAGGAGATAGTAGACTTAAACCTTTAAGAGTTGAAAATCTCCTAACTCAAATTAAACCTAGTAGTGTAAAGTCCCTGAGTCCGCGCACAACTAACCCACAACCTAAAACCCCAAAGCTATCTTTAGTAACAACTGAGCGAAGTCTACTAGAACGAGCCGAGGCATTATTATTAATAATATATCTTCATTCTTTCGAGCAGAGACAAATAATTATTGAAGATTTAGAAGCCCGTAATTTAGAATTTAGTCTTTCTCATCATCGTTTTTTGTGGCAACAAATGGCAGAATTTACAATTGATGAAATAGATTTAATTTCTAGTGTGCAAAATAGATATTTAGAATTAGGGGAAGAATTAGACATAGTTTCCCATATATTTCATCTTAATGAAAAAAATAAAACAGAAATATTGCGAACTCCCCACGTTATTCAAGCAGCATTAGCTTGTATGGAGAGAGTATTTAGAGAAAAACGCTATCGTTATTTTATGGAACAATGGGAGAAAATAGATCCGGAAACTGAACCAGAAAAAGATAAATATTATGCTGAAGCTATGTATATAGAAAAAATCCATTTACACGACTTGGAAAAACAGCGACAATTTTCTATTAATGATTTAATTTAAACTAATTTATGTAGGTTGGTTTGACGCAAGGAAACCCAACATTTTCATGATTTTTCAAACATTCTCTAAGGGAGAATTAGCTTGTTGTTTTCTAATTGCACGAGCAATCAAAGGAGCTTTCTTTTCTAATCCTGTTAGGGTAAGATCACCATCAATATACAACTTATACCATTCTCGACGCTGACGAAGAACTCTTTCATCATCCTGTAAAGGTAATCTTTGTAAAGTAAATTCAGCCTTTTGGCGTTTCTCTTCTGGTACTGCATCAGTTATTACTAATTGTAGGGAAGGTAACAAAATTTCAAACCAATCATCTTCAACTTCAAATGGGTCAAGAATCTGGTTATCAAGAGTACGTTTACTACTATTAATCCAACCAGAAGCAAAACGGTAATTACTCCATTCATAAGCCAAATCACGATGATTTTCACAAGATAGGAAATGGTCTACAGTGCCAACAGGTTCATACATAATAGTATAACCACAAAGATTACCAAAACCATCAGCTAAATCACTTTTAAAATTTGACCAATAATCTTTTGGTCTTTTTTTATCTGGATTTTTTTCTAACCAATTATTACCTGGTTGTCGTGCTTTTGCATCAAAATTTTCTGGTTCTGGTGGAGGAATGAACTTTAACATATTTACTATGAGTCTGATGATTTTTGATTTCTTCTTTCTGCTGTAACTATCCAACGTGGCCAAAATGGATCATGTCCCGGTAAAAGTCTTTGCAATTCCTGATGAATTTGTGATCGTGTTCTCAAATGTTCAGGAAAAGTATTCATATCATCATTACGCATCCACGCTTCTGCTGCTTCAATTGCGGTTTCTGATTCTTGGGAACGTGCTTGTTTTAGTCCAAATATTTCTGATGTTAACCATCCTACAGTATCTCCCTGTTTAGTCCAGGACATTTCATTTAGTTCAACGTCTTTTCCTTGTAGTTCAAATAGAAATAATTTATCTTGTTCTTCATCAAATATTGGTTCTAACGAAGCTAAAATAAGGGGAGAATGAGTAGTAACTAAAGCTTGTATTGTGATATCTGATTTTAACTGATTGACTACTGATAAAATAGACGGTAAAATCGCTCTTTGCCAGCGAGGATGGAGATGAGACTCAATTTCATCTATTAATAAAACTATTTGATTCATTGGTTCTTGCTGCTTTAATTCAGAAGCCTTTTGGTGTTCATACCAAGTCCATACTAATAAATAAGCAAGTCCCAAAATCCGCTTCATTCCTGCTGATGCTTGGGTAATGGGAATATTACCATAAGGAAGATTAATTGTCGGAATATCACGCACATCATCAACAGATACTCGCGTTGGTTCTCCTATTTCTATCCATTCATCAGGATGAGGTGCAAGTTGTTTAATTACATCAGATAAAAGTTGAAATGGCGTTTTTTGGGGTTGATTTTGCCATGTTACCCAATCTTGAATCAGACCGTTACAAATAACTTTTCCTTTTAATTTTAACCCATTCCAAAGTGTATCGGGGGTAAAATTATAGGCATCTTCATTGTTGCGAGCAGGATCAAAAATAGAGAAACTTCCATCAACGCGAACAAAAATAATTATTCCTTTTAATAAGGGAACACTATGAAAGGGAACTCTTAAATCTTGCCATTTTTGTTTAGAAAAATTAAATTTAAAGGAATAATTTTTTCCTTCATCATCATCTAGAATGATAATTTGGGAGATAATTTCTGGAGGTTTTTCTGTATTTCTTTGCGGATAAACGGGTTGTTCTACCCAGTTTCCAGTAAGTACCCACCAAGTAACATCTAGTAAGAAACTTTTACCTAATCCATTATCCCCTGTAAAAATGTTGACTCTATCAGCAAATTCAACATCAAATTGAGGAGATGGTCCTACAGACCTTAAATGAAGTTCTTTTAGCATTTAACTAATTCTCCAATGTATTTTGATTCACTTGCAACTAAATTTTAAATCTCACCAATAACCACAGTTTAACAAGGTGGTAACATATCAGATAAACGAATTTGCAAATCAGGAAACTCTAAAGGTGAAACCGTTTCACTTTGCATAATAATTACCTGACTTTCATAACCGTTTTCAGTCGGGTTTCTAAAAATGTGTAATTCCCGTTTCACCACATCTAACACCCAATAATCTTTAATTCCTGCTAAAGAATAAGCTTGAGCTTTAGTTTCACAATCTAATTTTAAACTACTATCGGCAACTTCAATAATTAAATAAACTTCCGATGGTGTAGGATGATGATCTGCATAGTCTAAAGGATGAATTTTCACAACGGAAATATCCGGTTCTGGTTCAGACCGTTCATTTAACTTTACAGGTTCTTGACTAGATACCCAAGCACGATTTTCCAATCTTTTTTTTTAGTACATAGTTTATTCTTCCCGTTGCTGAACGGTGCGCTGTTGATTTTGCACTTTTACAAAGTATCTTTCCTTCTAACAGTTCTACCCGTTCATTTGGTGCAAAAATACCCGCTTCATTCATGCGGTGATATTCTTCCACAGTCCACAAGCGCAATTGTAGATTTATTTCTGTACTTTGCATAGCGGCTTTAATCACCTTGAGGTGTTTAGATTCACTCTTATTTAGTCTAACCTACCGCATTACTGACAGATGAAATTAGATGAATTAATTATTAATTAGAACCCCAACTTCTTAAAGAAGTCAGGGATATGAGCAATACGTTGTCCATTTCCTACTTTCTTGGACAAGGTATTGATGATAGTATTTTTAATTACTTATCTTTGATATGTTTCAGCAAACCTTGACAAGCATCCATCAATAAATCAATGACATGATTAAAGCCCTCAACTCCACCATAATAGGGGTCTGGAACTTCCTTGAGAGTGTGTGTAGAGCAAAAATCACACATTAACCTCACCTTAGAATGATATTGCCCAGAAGGGTCAACAGCTAGGATATCATCATAATTATCGCGGTCCATGGCCAAAATCAAATCAAACTGCTGAAAATCCGAGACTTGAAATTGACGAGCTTTTCCACTGAGTTTAAATCCTAACTTATTTTCCGCCGCCGCGCTCATGCGTCTATCCGGTGGAGCACCAGTATGATAACCACCAGTACCAGCAGAATCGCAAAGAATTGTATTCCTTAACCCCTCTTGGTCAATCAGATAATTCATAATATTTTCAGCCGACGGCGACCGGCAAATATTACCAAGGCATACAAACAGTAACTTATAAGTCATATATTTTGATTTTTGTGTCAGTTGTCAGTTATTTTATAGCACTGACCACTGACCACCAACTAATGACTACATTCCAGGTAATTCCAGTCCGCTGGTGAGATCTTCCATCCGTTCCCGCATGGTTTCGGTAGACTTTTTATAGGCATCTTTCATGGCCGCCGCCACCAAATCAGAAAGCACTTCTGCACCTTCGGCTAAAGCAGATGGATCAATTTCTACTCGTTTGGGTTCTTGGTTGCCAGTAACCACAACTTTAATTAGACCACCACCAGACTCTCCCAGAATCTCCATTTGCTCTAATTCTTCCTGAAGACGCTTTGCACCTTCTTGAACTTGTTGCGCTTTTTTAAAAGCTTCGGCTAGTTCTTTCATTTTACCTAAGCCAAAGCCAAATCCCTGTCCTTTTTCTGCCATAACTGGTTATCCGCCGTACGATTACTTACAAATCAAATTCAATTATAGATGCGATGAGTCATTAATCATTAGTCATTGGTTATGAGTTATTGGATAACTAATAAACCCTGGACTATTGCCTATTATCCCTTCTATTTAGCAAAATACTGGAAACTCTCCCAACATTTTCACCTCTGGTTCTAACCAAATTGACCAGTGTTCTTGTACCTCATTTTGAATATGACGAATCAGAGAGAAAATATCACTGGCCTTAGCTCCTCCTCGATTGACAATAAAATTAGCATGGAGTTGGGCAACTTGCGCTCCTCCCAATTGATAACCCTTGAGTCCAGTTTGTTCAATTAACCAACCAGCAGTATAAGGTTGAGGATTTCTAAACACACTACCACAACTAGGATAGCTATAAGGTTGAGTGCTAAGTCGGTGTTTTTTATGTTCCTTAGTTCTATCTATCACCTGCATAGGATCTGCTCCTGGTTGCAGTTGGAAGGTGGCTTGAGTGACAATCCGCTTACCACCTTGTAGCAGTGAACTCCGGTATGTGTAGCCTAATTCCTCTGGGGTGAGAGTTGTTAAAGTTCCATCAGGGGAAAGAACTTGGGCTCTAACTAACATATCTGCGATACAGCTATTATGCGCCCCAGCATTCATTACCACCGCACCTCCAACAGTTCCAGGAATACCCACAGCCCATTCTAATCCTTCCCATCCCAAAGCGGCTGCATCCCATGCTAAAGTAGGAATAGCTTCTCCAGCAGATACGGTTAATTGACCTGTAGCTGGCTCAAAATGTTTATAACGGAGATGACGAGTAGCAATAACTAAACCACGTATACCACGATCGCTCACCAACAAATTAGAACCTGCACCTAAAATTGTGATTGCTAAATCATTTTCTTTTGCGTACTCAATACTTGCTTGTAAAGCTCCTAAATTCTGGGGAGAAACATAATAATCCGCCTCTCCACCAACGCGATAAGAAGTAAACGCTGACAAAGAAATATGGGTTTTGAGAGGACAATTTGTGCCTGGTAAATAAATTAATTGATTATCCACATCATTTTTAATTTGCAGTTGTGGAGTCAAATCAGAAAATTCGCAGATTTTGCCAAATCCCTGGGAAGTTATCATCTTTACTTCAATTAGTGAATTTTTTAGTGAATTTTTGACATTTGTTATTTATAGCAACGGACAAGGTAGTAAGGACATCAATTAATCATAAAACTCAGCCCATAAAAGGGTTTTACTTCTGACTCAGTGACTCGGCACTACATTGCCGTATAAGTTTGATATAGCAGTGAACTTAGGAAAAACACTGCTAGAGGGAAATTCTGAACCTAAGATGTAGCAATTGCTGGTTCACTCATCATAGTAATGAGTTCGGGAATAGCTTGATTCAAGTTACCCGCACCTAAAAACAATGCCAAATCCCCCGGACATAAGGTTTGCAGTAAAAACTCACTAACCAAAGATAAAGTTGGTTGATAAACTACTTCAGGATTATGTTTACTAATTGCAGTAGCTAAATCCTGTCCACTCACTTGTCCTAAATCAGGTTCACCCGCACTGTAAATATCCGTTAGCACGACTAAATCAGCATGGGTAAAGGACTCAGCAAACTCCTCTAAAAAAGTTAATGTCCGGGTATAACGATGGGGTTGGAAAATAGCAACCACCCTTTGTCCCGGTCTAGCTTGAAGACGGGCTGCGGCTAGAGTAGCACGAATTTCACTAGGATGATGGGCATAGTCATCAATAAAAGTTACCCCAGCAGCCTCACCCCGGAACTCAAACCGTCGTCTTGCACCTTCAAAGGTAGCAATACCGTGGGCAATTTCCCCAAATTCTAAACCTAAAGCTCTACCCACAGCTACTGCGGCCAGAGAATTGCTGAGGTTGTGATGACTCAGTAACTGTAAATTTAATAACCCCAAAGCTTTGCCTTTTTCCCACACCAAAGCCGTCGTACCATCAGCACGATAATCTATATTGGTAACGGTGTAATCAGCACCTTTTTCCGGGTAAAGACTATAACTAATGGTTGGTTTAAAGCGATCGCGCACTGTGTGACAATCAATACTTCCTACCAAGGTTTTGCAACCTTGAGCAAAGGTCTGGAAGGTATCAATTACCTCTTCCAATGACTCGTAGTGGTCAGGATGATCTAATTCAATATTAGTAATAATACCAATCTCTGGGGCGTGTTTCACCAGAGAACCATCGGACTCATCCGCCTCTGCTACTAAATAACGGCTTGCTCCCATTCTAGCATTACCTTCCCAAGCCTTAACTTCACCACCGACCAAAATTGTCGGATCAAGTCCAGCTTGCAACAGCATATAACCAATCATACTACTAGTGGTAGTTTTGCCATGAGTTCCTGCCACAGCAATACTGTAATAATCAGCAATTAAGGCTGCAAGAACATCAGAACGATGCCAAATTGGGCAACCTAACTCCAGTGCGGCTTTATATTCCAAATTATTCGCATTAATGGCGGTGGAACAAACAACTTGTGGTAAAATAGTGTTTAAAGCGGACAACTTTTCTGGAGAAGTTAAAAGTACATGATCAGCGGATATTTTAGGCAGAAAAAATTCCAAATTATTTGCTTCTTGTCTACTAAAAATATGAGCGCCCAAAGATTCTAACTTGTGCGTAATATGGTTAGCCCGTAAATCTGAACCTGATATCGGTAATTGACGTTTGGTTAGAACATAAGCCAAAGCAGACATTCCAATCCCACCAATACCAATGAAATGAAATGGTCTACCACTAAAATCTATAGAATTACTCATTTTATTCACCTTTTACACCACACCACACCGGAATCACATGAGACACGCTGTATCATACCAGGATTTTGATTTTTACAAATACAAACTATCTCATTCAAAATATTCATCCCTGATTATTTTGATTTTGGTTTTGTCTTCTGAGCCAGACTACCCCCCTATTGAAAATTTCTGCTGTTTCTAATCTGCTCATAAGATTATTCTGAAAATATCCGCTACATCGGGAAAGAAATTTTTGTAAATTTAAATACATTTTGTTATGGCTTTTTGCGAACTAAGTGATATAGGTTTGGGCATAGCAATTTACATTACTTACCAAAAGCCTTTGTTGGAATTGATTACAATAGTACACTGGTAGTGAAATTATTGTTTAATTTATAGAAATCATATTTATTTAACTAATGGGTAATTGGCCCCTTGACTCTTGGTGATTATAAATAAAATTCTGTATTTTTTTGTTGCTTTAGAACTTTCTCGTTATAAATAGCTTCCCCATTTGCGATATGATCAGGGTCATCGACATCAACTTATAGGCATAAATACAGAGGGCAAGACACTGTGATTAGAGTTGCAATTAACGGTTTTGGGCGCATTGGACGTAACTTTGCTCGTTGCTTGGTGGGCAGAAAAAATAGCCAGATCCAACTGGTCGGTATTAATGACACATCTGACCCTAGAACTAATGCTCACCTGCTTAGATATGACTCCATGTTGGGCAAGTTAGAAGGTGTAGATATTAGTGCTGATGATAATTCTATCACCATTAATGGTAATAAGGTTAAATGTGTATCTGACCGCAATCCAGATAATTTACCCTGGAAAGACTGGGGAATTGACCTGATTATTGAATCAACAGGTGTTTTCACTAGTAAAGAAGGGGCAATGAGGCACGTAAAGGCCGGAGCTAAAAAGGTTCTGATTACCGCTCCTGGCAAAAATGAAGATGGTACTTTTGTAGTTGGTGTCAATCATCAAGATTATGACCACAATGTCCATAACATCATTAGTAACGCTAGTTGTACAACTAATTGTTTAGCTCCCATTGCCAAGGTATTGGATGAAAAATTTGGTATCATCAAAGGTATCATGACCACTACCCACAGCTACACAGGTGATCAACGTTTACTAGACGCTTCCCACCGTGATTTACGTCGGGCTAGAGCAGCAGCTATCAATATTGTTCCTACTTCTACTGGTGCGGCAAAAGCTGTAGCTTTGGTACTTCCTCAATTAAAGGGCAAGCTCAATGGTGTGGCTTTGCGTGTACCAACTCCTAACGTTTCTATGGTGGATTTTGTGGTGCAAACTGAGAAGCGCACTATCGCTGAGGAAGTTAACCAAGCTCTTAAAGAGGCTGCTGAGGGTTCTCTCAAAGGCATTTTAGGTTACACTGAGTTGGAATTAGTGTCTTCTGACTATCAAGGTACAAATGAATCTTCTATCGTTGATGCCAGTTTAACCATTGTTATGGGCAATGACATGGTAAAAGTTATGGCATGGTATGACAATGAGTGGGGTTATAGCCAACGAGTTCTTGATTTGGCGGAATTAGTGGCTGAAAAGTGGGTTTAATTGTTCTTTGTTAGTTGTTCTTTGTCAGTTGTTGATTGTTAGTTGTTGATTGTTAGTTGTTCTTTGTTAGTTGTTCTTTGTTTCAATACCACTGACCACTAACCACTGACCACTAACCACTAACCACTAACTACTAACCACTAACCACTAACTACTAACCACTAACCAAAATGTTGAAATCCCCGACTAAAGCTTAAAATCTGATCGGGGATTTCTGCTTGTTTATCGTGTAAAATTACTGTTGAAGTTGGTGTAATTGTACCAATTATGGCTGCACCTTGTCCTAGTTTTTGTACTAATGTTAATGCTGGTTCTGGTGGTAAACACAGGACTAATTCAAAATCTTCACCACCATATAGGGCATATTCTAATGATTTTTCCGATGTTAACCACTCAGCAAAAGCCCATGAAAAGGGTATTTGGCTAGATTCTATAATGGCGCCGACTTGACTGGCTCGACAAATTTGTAATATTGCGTCTGCTAAACCGTCGCTACTATCCATACCAGCAACAGTAATTTGAGAGTTTAGATTTTGGGTTTTGCTTTGGTTCTCTAGAATTTCCCACAAAATAGGTAAGACATCTAGCCGGGGGTTAGGACGCTGGTGAGCGGTGATTAAAGCTGTCTTGGCTTCGGTTTTGAGGTTTTGAGCTATTTCGGGATGTAAGAGCAATTCTAAGCCCGCACGGGACGCTCCATGTATACCTGTAATAACAATAGCATTTCCTACTTGAGCAGTGCCACGACGGATGATTAAATTGGGGTCAACTTGACCAAATACTGTAATTGCTAAAGTAGTAATGGGCGATCGCACAATATCACCACCAACTATGTTAGTATGATACTTTGATAAGCATTCTGTCATGCCTTGATACAATTGTTCAACCCAACTTACGGTTACATCACCAGGTAAACCTAGTCCCACTGTTATTCCTAAAGGAGTTGCTCCCATTGCGGCTAAGTCGGATAAATTCGCCGCCGCAGCCCGCCAACCCGCATCCTGAGGAGAGGTGGTAACATCACTAAAATGCACACCTTCAACGAGCATATCAGTGGTAACTATTAAACATTTATTCGACTCTGTGGCTAATACTGCACCATCATCACCAATGATACCCGGTGGACAAAAATGTTGTAATTTTTCTAAAAGTCCTTGTTCACCAATATCTCGAACTCGTAGGGAAGATAAATTATGATCCATAATTAAATTTACTCATTATTTTACAGATTAAAATCAAAGAGTTATTTAGAAAAATAATTTTATCTCCTCATTTTCCTGATTTGATGATAATTGTATTTTGATACTGTTGATGATTTTCCTCCAAGGACGACAGAGAAAGAGTCAGGGACGTAAATATAAATAATTTACCTCCCGCAGAGAGAGGAATAAAGAGTAATTTATTCTGCTTCTATAAATCCTTTGATAGTTTCCGCAGGAATGGTAAAAGCAGGATGATTAAATATTGTTTTTAATGCTTCTAAACCACCCGCTTTAAGTGCAGCTATTAATCTGTCTTTTAACGTGGGGTTGCTTTTAATTTCCTGTTCAATGGTGTTGGTAATTTCTTGGGGTGTTGCTGTGGGGTTGGTTTTAGATAATTGATTAAGTAGTTGTTGAATTTCTGCTGCTGCGTCTGCTAAATTCTGTTTTTGTTCTGGTGTGTAATTAGTTTGATTAAATGTTACATTACTACCAGATTGGGCTGTGTCTACAAATTGGATATTTCCTGTTTGTTGATATTTAGATTGATAAGATTCTGACATGGAATTATTCTCTGATTCTAGTTTGTTATTAATCACAATATTTACACTATTATATGATCGTTCTTTATCCCTGTCAAGTTCATTTTGTAAAGGTGAAACTGGGATTTGCAGTTCTCTATTTGATTCTTGAACTGATAAGTTTACATCATCAATTAACCTCCGAACATTAACCATTTCATAACTCTGATCACACTCAACTTGATAACGACCAGCACCCAAACGCTTACGCAATGATTCTAATTGATAAGTATGGGGTGTCTGACTTCCTATACATTTTTTGCAGTTACAAGGAACAAGAATCTGATACCGCAACCGTTCAAAAGAACTATGGATTTTTTCAAGTTCATGGGTAATGATAGTTAGTAAGTCTTTTTTGCGATTTCCTGCTAAACGGATTTTAATTTCCTTTTGATTGTAGTTTTGAATTATTTCAGCGCGAGTTTGATCTTTATTGATAATAACACCATTTCTCCAAACTTGTTTTTGTTCTTCAATCCAAGGGTGTATTTCCACAATAAAACTGGTAATAATACCTTTAGGCAAAAAGTCGTATTCATAGCGTAAAATTAAATTATTATCTGGATTCCATCTGTATTCAGGTTGGTTGATATCGAGTAATTGAGGTGCAATATATTGATATTGTCGATATTGTCGGGGAATTGGATAACATAGTTTAAACCGTATCATCAATTGTAGCAGTTCATCTCTCATATCTTTATATTTTTCATCTTCCCAAATTTCCGCCAGATTTTCTTGGGTAAAACATCCTAAATTTTTAACCACATTTTTATTATCTAGCACTTTATAAACTGCTGTAGTTCCCCATTCTGGTTTGAGAATAACATAGTGTTTTAGTATAGGATCTTTTTGGAAATGTAAGCAAACACCAAGATCATGTAAATACTGACTTAGGCGCTTCATGTCTTGACTATCTGTTAAATTATTGAGTTTACAAAAATCACGATATTCTGTAAAACTAATATAGTTACGAGGATTATTTTCTAAAGCAAAACGGACTCTTACCCAGATTTTGGGTAGAGGTTCACCAACATGAGGAAGTTGCTTAATATATTGCTGAATGTTGTTTTTAATTTCTGTTAAACCCCTATTGTCAGCTAAATTAGTTGGTAAAAATTCTTTGAGATTCAGAAATTCCCCCCGTAATTCGCGTTCATTAACTTCGCATTGACGTTTATCTTTTTCATTTTTAATAATAAGAACTGGGCTATTATCACTCAATAATTCAACAATTTTTAGCCAATAATAAAAATCCGTATTTTCTTTACGATCATCTGCAACTAAAGCATAAAGAGAACGGGAAGTTAGAAAAAATTGGTGGGTTTGATGATAGATTTCTTGTCCACCAAAATCCCAAATATTAACGCGAAATTCTTGACCATGATCTAGGTTGAATTTCCATTGAATGACATCAATACCTTCTGTTGATTTTTCATCTGATTGAAGTTGGTATTTTTCATCTTCAATTTTTTTGGCTAGAGAGGTTTTACCCGCACCTCCTTCACCAATAATCAATAATTTTGCTTCATATAAAGGTTCTGTTTCTTGTGGATCTTGTACCCGAAAATAGAAGTCGAGGATTTCTTGAATATTACCTGGATTTTCATACCATTCCTTTGGTCCTAAAATTTCTGGGGGAATAGGAACTGGATTATTACGTAAATCGAGAGATTGGAGATTAGTAAGTTGGACTATTTCCCGTGGTAAACTGCTGATTTGATTATAAGAAATGTCGAGAGATTGGAGATTAGTAAGTTGGACTATTTCCCGTGGTAAACTGCTGATTTGATTATAAGAAATGTCGAGAGATTGGAGATTAGTAAGTTGTCCTATTTCCGGTGGTAAACTGCTGATTTGATTATTACGTAAATCGAGAGATTGGAGATTAGTAAGTTGGACTATTTCCGGTGGTAAACTGCTGATTTGATTACCACCAATGTCGAGAAATTGGAGATTAGTAAGTTGTCCTATTTCCGGTGGTAAACTGCTGATTTGATTAAAAGAAATGTCGAGAGATTGGAGATTAGTAAGTTGGACTATTTCCGGTG
>NZ_JACJTO010000046.1 GCF_014698755.1 Aphanizomenon flos-aquae FACHB-1287
AATCAGTTATGTTCATTGGATGGAAGATATTATGAAATGTTGACATTTTTACCCTTGATAATACTAGTATACTTAAATATGTAAAGTTTTGTAACGACATTCAACATTTCTGGACTAGGAGATAATGGAATTATTGCTTTTATTACTAATTCATCTTTCATTAATGCAAAAGGCTTTGATGGGTTTAGAAAAAGTTTAATCAACGAATTTGATTATATTTATATAATAGACTTAGGTGGAGATATTAGAGAAGGTGATACAACAGGTAATGTTTTTAACATTATTACTGGCGTTGCTATTACCTTTATGATTAAAATAAAATCCAAAAATAAGCTACCTTGCAAAATTATGTATTGTAATACTGAAAATTTTAATTCAGCACAAGAAAAACTTGATTTTTTAGGAAAAACTAAATTTGATTGTTTTGCTTTTGAACATATTAAACCTGATCATCAAAATAACTGGATTGATTTAACTGATAATGATTTTGATGATCTAATTTCTATAGCTGATAAAAAGAATAAATCTATTTTTGAGGTATGTTCTAATGGAGTCGCTACTAATAGAGATGAATGGGTATATGATACTGATTTAGAGAATTTAGAAAATAAAAGTATATTCTTTATTGATGAATATAATTATGAGGTTCAAAGATGGATTCAATATAAAAAAGATAACAAATATCAAGATATAAAGCAAGAATCTAATCCTGTTTTAGATAAATTTCTTAGTGAAAGAAATTTAATTAAATGGAGTAAAATGATAAAAAGAGATAAATTAAGAAAAGAAAAAACAGATATTTTTAATCAAGAAGATTTAAGAGAATCCCATTATAGACCTTTCGTAAAGAGATATATCTATTTTAGTTATATTCCCATTGATATAAAAGGTTCACAGCATTTATTTTTCCCTAAAAAAAGTTCTAACAATCATGTTATTTGTTTTGCGAATAATGAACAGACTGATATTCTTGTTTTAGCTATTAATACTTTATGTGATTTGAATTTTTGTGCAAGAGGATCTAGTTGTTTTGCATTATATACTTACGACAAAGAAGGAAAACGCATTGATAACATAACCGACTGGGGACTAAAACAAATTCAAACCCATTACCAAGATGAAACAATTACCAAAATAGACATCTTTCATTATACCTACGCAGTCCTACATAACCCAGCTTATCGCACCAAATACGAACTCAACCTAAAACGCGACTTTCCCCGCTTACCCTATTATGAAAACTTCCCAAAATGGGTTAAATGGGGTAAACAACTCATGGAAATTCATATTAACTATGAAACAGTCACACCTTATAACCTAACCCGTGTTGATATTCCTTTAAAAGACAACCAAAAAACACCCAAACCGAAACTAAAAGCAGATAAAACCAAAGATAGTATTATCTTAGATGATGTCACCACATTATCAAATATTCCTAAAATCGCGTGGGAATATATGTTAGGTAATCGTAGTGCTTTAGAATGGATTTTAGATCAATATAAAGAAAAGAAACCAAAAGATCCCACCATTGCGGAAAAATTCAATACCTATCGTTTCGCAGATTATAAAGAACAGGTAATAGATTTATTAATGAGAGTGTGTACAGTGAGTGTAGAAACAATGAAAATCATTAAAGAAATGGACTAGTCATGTATTCTTGTAAGTTGGGTTAACCCACAGCGCGACCCAACAAAAGTTTTAATAAACCGCAGAAAGTTTAACAGTAAAATTGCGAGAATTGAATATAAATCCTAATACAATTTAATTTTAGAAATTGTCAATTAGTAGTATTTAAAAACTCCAAAATTGCAGTATTTATAACCTCAGCAGAATCAGTAGCAGCATCATGATAGCAATTCCGCAAAATTTGTAAACGAGAATTAGGGAGATTTTGATGTAATTTTTCCCCATGACTAACAGGAAACCAACTATCTTTATCACCCCATAAAATCAAAGTCGGACATTCAATATTTTTGAGATTCCTTTGAATATTTTTCAACATATTCGGCTGATTTGTTCGCAAATTCTCGATTTCTCTAGCAGCGATTTGTAATTCTTCAGCAACTTTTACCAAAGTTCCGGGAATTTCAATGAATGGGTAAGTAATCCAATAAATATCTTTTTCTGTTAATAATGAAGGATTATATAATACCTTACGTCTTTCTGTTCCCATAACTTCTCTGACCAAAGGTGCGAACCAATATGTTAGACGTAAATTATCAATTAAGTGGATAATTTCTATTGGCGTTTGGGAAAGTAAATTCATAGACCAGTGAGGTAAAGTTTCCGCAAAAATAGGAACATTAATTACTACTAAATGTCCGATTAAATCAGGACTTTTACCAGCTAGTCCTAAAGAAATTAATCCACCCATAGATTCAGCAACAATTACCGGAGGTTCATTACATAAAGCTTGAATAATCCGTTTTAATTCAATAATTTGATGTCCATTTTCTTCTCGACGAGATACAGGCTTTTCCGAAAAACCAAAACCTTTAAAATCACAACAAATTACCCGATAATGTTGAGATAATGGTTCAATACTATATCGCCAATTATAACTCCAACTACCCAAACCATGCAATAAAATTAGCGGTTTACCTGTACCTTTTTCACCATAGGCTATTTGAATTGGATAACCTTGAGAATCATTAATAACTAGATTTTGTTGTCCTTGAGGAAAATTATCTTGCCACCAATCTTTCATAATTTTATCTAGGAGTAATTTAACTACCAGTGAGGATTTGCCATAATATTCTTATTAATATCACGGGAATGGATATTAAGACAATAGCCAGGAAAAATAAAATGATACTAAAAACAACTATAAAAGACTTATCTGCCTTTTTATTTTCGTGGGGAGATTTTAAAGCTTCTTCCAATAAAATAATATTATAATTATTGGCTTTCCAAGCAAAATCAAACAAGTCTCCTAACATAGGAATAGCACCAAATAGGCAATCAATAATAACATTCATTACCATTCTTCCTAAGGTAGCTTTAGATAGTCCCATTTGTGCAGCTTCAATGATAATATAAAAAGAAAATATTAGTCCTAAAAAATCACCTCCTATAGGTATTAATCCAATAATTGGATCTAAACCAATTCCGACTTTTGTTCCGGGAATGGTAATGATATTATCTAATAGTCCACTAAGTTGGCGTAAACGTTTTAATCGAGGTGCATAACCATCAGGTATAATTGAAAATTGTTGGGGATAATTAGGCATTATTAGTAATTTCCGATTATTGTGTGATCAATTTCTCTAGAACAACGGTAAGATATTTAATTAGCAACCCAGATTATTTACTAATGACAGAAAATATTGATAAATCTACTTATTTAACACAAAAGTGGCTAACTGAAATTCAGTCTCTGACACAACAGATGAAACAATTTCAGCGAGAACGAGATGAAGCCTGGGAAAGTTCGCAAAAATGGCGACAACTTTATAATACCGAAGCAGAACAAAGACGGATAGATGCGAAAATCCACGCAGAATCTATAGCATCTGTAAAAGCCGACCTGCAAAAGTTTTCTCCTATAGGTACTGAAACAGATACTAGTAATACTATAGCTATTCAGCAACAAATTTCCCAATTTAATTCTATAGAAGAGTTACAAACTCAATTATTAGAAATCATTCAAGAGCGTGATTCTCTATTGCGAGCTTTGAAACTTGAGCGAGAAGGTCACATTCAAACCCGGAAAAGTCTTACCACAGCACTAGGTGATGCTATTGATAGTTTGGCACGTTCAAGGGGAGAGAGGAAAGATACAAAAAGTTAATTAACAGTAGAAACACGGAATAAATCATTTCTGATAATATCAAATTCACAAACGTCAAAAAACATAATATCCTAAATCTCCTCATTCTGTAATTTTTGCAACAATTCTTTTTAAGAAAATTCTCAAGATTATTGAGAAGACAGGGTACTTATGCTTTTTTGTTAAAGAATGATTTAAATAACTTATTAAATATATTCAGATATATAAGTCAAAGTTAAATTAATTCCTGACAACTTTGCGTTTTAGCGTAGATAAAAACATAATATATAAACAAGCTTAAATATGCTGTAAAATTTTTTCAAAAAAAGCCCAAGCAGATTTTATATAAAAATATTGTACAAAAAATAGTTGAGAATTTCAAGCCCTGAAATTAACTTTTTTCGTCAGCTTATTGAGAAAATTCTCAAGATTATTGAGAATATAGGGTTCTTGTGCTTTTTTGTTAAAGAATGATTTAAATAACTTATTAGATATATCCAGATATATAAGTCAAAGTTAAATTAATTTCTGAAAACTTTGCGTCTTAGCGTGAGACAAAAAAAGTAGAAAATCATCTGCGTTTATCTGCGTTTATCTGCGTTTAATTCTAACCTCTTGTACAATTTCCCAGTCCCATGAAATACACACAAACTTATTCCCCATTTCCTGATCTCAACTCCTCATCTCAACTCCTCAATTTAGCACAACAGTGACATGATTTATGATTTATTAATAATATCAATAACCTCTTCGTAATTAGTCATTCTTTTTTGTTTTTGAAATAAACTTGCTGCTGTATTTAAATCGCTAATTGCTCCCTGTTTATCACCCAAAGCATTGCGAGCAATACCTCGATTTTGATAAGCTTCAGGAAAATTAGGATTAAGACTTAATGCTCGGTTAAAATCTGCGATAGCACCTTTTAAGTCTCCCAAATCATAGCGAGCAAATCCTCGATGATTGTAAATACCAGAATAATTAGAATTAAGACTGATTGCTTGATTATAATCTAAAATTGCCCCCTTTATATCTCCCAATTTATAACGAGATATTCCTCGTTTATAGTAAACTTCAGCAAAATTAGGACGTAATTTTAAAGCTTGATTATATTCCTCAATAGCCCCTTTTATATCTCCTGATGTATGGCGATTAATTCCCCGATGGAAATAAATTATAGCCTCTTTTAGGTTAGATTGGGCTAACAGTGATGATTTTATGCTATAATCGGCCATATTTACCAGATTTTTAGCACTCACCTCCGGGCTATATAGTATAGTTCCTAATATGAGAGTTATCATTGTCAATTGCCATTTTCTCATGATACCATTTTTTCAGTTATAGTATATAGTAATTAATTATATTTAATAATATAGCATTTACATCTATTTGCAAAAATATACCTAGCCAATATGCTTAATTTAACAAAAATATCGGCACAAATGCAAGGTTTTAGTGAACATTTAACCTCAGAAGTAGCCGCAGGTCATCAGCGCTTAGAATTAGCACAACAATTTTTTAAAAAAGCTGTTGAGTGTCAAGAGGAGTTAGTGAAAAGTCAGGAAGAATGGCAAAATCGCATTATTTTCGCCAATGCTACACCGATTGAACCCCTAGAAACCTGTATAACTATTTCCGTCCCCCCTAAAATTCATACCGTCATTTCTACAGATGGTTCGCAAATTGCCCCTAACCATCATGAAATTGCGTATTGTTACTTACTAAATATTGGTAGAGTTGTTTTACACTATGGTCAAGATCTTCACCCAATTCTCGATAGTTTACCGGAGGTATTTTATCGCCCTGAAGACCTATATATCTCCCGTCAATGGGGAATTAGAACGGAAGAATGGATGGGTTATCGACGTACCGCTTCTGAGGCTACCGTATTAGCAGAACTAGCTTGTAGTGCGAAAACCGCAGCCCCCATTTTAGCAATGGTAGATGGTTCGTTAATATACTGGTTTTTAGATCAGTTACCGATGGAAGCACGGGATATGATTTTACCACCTATTTTAAAAGCTTGGCAAAAACTCCAACAAGCTCAAATTCCCATTATGGGTTATCTTAGCGCCTCTCGCAGCGCCGAAGCCACGAACTTTCTACGCTTTTTGGCCTGTCCCCATCCTGCTCCTGATTGTATCACCTATTGCCCCAATCAACTAGAGTATGTACCTTGTAAAAAATTTGATACATTACGAGATACAACCATTATAGCTACTCAACTTCAACCTGGACAACGAGGACCATTATGGCGGAGTAATGCCCGTATTTTAGAATTATATACCGACCATACTATTTATTTTTGTTACGTTCATGTCGGTACAGAAATCGCCAGAATTGAAGTTCCTGCTTGGGTTGCGGAAAATTCCACTATGTTTGATGAAATACTAGGATTAATGCTGGCACAGGTACACAAAGGATATGGTTATCCTGTGGCTATTGCGGAAGCCCATAATCAGGCTGTAGTCAGAGGTGGTGATAGAACCCGATTTTTTGCCCTTTTAGAACGACAAATGATTAAGGCCGGGATTAAAAATGTCGGGATTTCTAACAAGGAAGCTAAAAAACGTGGTAGTATTGCTTGATTAAGTAATGTTCAATATCCAAGTTGCTTATTTTCTATTATTTAGATTCGAGAAGTATATCTGGTTCTGATATTTTATCATGAATCTATTCAAAATAGTTAGTAGAAAGAAAGATGGATGAAAACTTTATTCTGTCCTTAATAATTCTCCACTAAAATCTAAAAATTAGCAATTGCTGGACTTGTTGACATGAAATTTCTCAATCATTCACTGTATTTTTGGAGCTTATTTAGCACCTTGGGGTTATTATCCCTACTTTCACAGTCACAAACCGTTAATGCTAGTCCAGGCACTTGTCCAGTTCCCGCTTTAGCTCGTATTCAACGTCATCAAGTTAATCGTGGTGAAACCTTAGCCACTATAGCTAATCGTTATAACCTAGCACCAGAAACAATTATCGGTATCAATCCATCTATTAAGAATGGGGTGGTAAATCCCGGAACAGAACTGCAAATTCTCCCTTTCAATGGTATTGTTGTCGAAGTCCCTCGCAATCAAAGCTGGAAACAAATAGCATCTAAGTATAAAGTCCGTCCAGATACAGTATTTGAAATTAATGGTTGTCAGAAAAACCCTAAATTTGTCTTTTTACCCACACTTCCCGGAATAGCTATTACTCCGGGGATAATTGCCACTTCACCTAGTAAACCCACTGAAAAAATTATTGGTTATCCATTACCAAATAGTACGGATATAGGATTAACTTATGGTTGGCAAATTCACCCGACGACAGGAGAGGTGATCTTTCATAGTGGTGTAGATTTATTAGCACCAGTTAATACTCCTGTGGCAGCTATCGCCCCTGGAATCGTTGTCTTTGCCAAAGAACAGGGCAGTTATGGCAAATTAGTCATTGTCAACCACCCGGACGGCTTACAAAGCCGTTACGCCCAACTTGAGAGTATCAAAGTTACTCTGGGTCAAAAGGTCAATAAAGGCGATATTTTGGGAGCAGTGGGAACTACGGGACAACCAACCTCTACTCAACCTCATCTTCATTTTGAAATGCGTTTTAACGGTTCCCTTGGTTGGGAAGCCAAAAATCCCCAGGAGTTTTTGAAATAAAGAGTTGGAGGGAAAGAATTTAATTACCCAATTACCAATTCTTGAGTTGATTGAATAATGTGCATTCCTGCTGCTGCAAATCTAGCAAATATGTTGTTAGCCTGTTCCGTGTAATCAACGACACCAGGAACAACAACCGGAGAAGTACAATCTTCTAAAAGATATATTTTCCTTGTTAGGGTACTATCTACTTGTTGAATTTCTGTGAATAAATCGTCAATTGTCCAAGCAACACAATGACTTTTAGCCTGGCCAGCAATAATCACTGCATCATATTCTAAAAGTTGTTGAATTAAACTTGTGTTTTTTTGTCCAATTGGCTGTCCATTAAATCCCGTTAAAACTTCGGGGCGTAAAATAGAATAATTTTCTGTTAAGGGATTTTCACCTTTTAATTCAAATTGGGTTTGACTTTTACGAACAATACTATGGAAAAATACGGCTTCTTCTACTGAGGCAACTAACGCATGACCAATTCCACCTAACATCGAATGATAAGGCCAAACTGTTAAGGGATATTTTCCATTTTGGCTGAGTTGTTGAACATAATAAAAAGCCTGTTTTGCTAATAAGTCATAATCACCATTAGTTATACTATTAGCAACGGCTGGGTTAACTTGCCAAATACCTTTTTCAATATCTGTGACTGTAATATTAGTTGCGGATGGGGTCGGGTGTTCTCCCTGAGTATTTATCCAAAATATGGGATGAAAGATTTGCATTGTTGTGTGAGTATCTAGGGTGGGAATAATTTTGGTAATTACTCCCAAGTTACGATAAATAAATGCACACAATCTTTGATTATCTTCAACTGCACCCGTTCCAGTTTGTCCACCTACAAATAATTCAAAATCAGGAATACAAAAGGTATTTTGAACATCTATTAATAATAGACAAACACGGTTTTTATCTAAAGCTGATGGTTGGATCTGTTGTTGTACTACATAGGTTTCCGCTTCAGCAGCTAGTTTTTGGTAAGGTACGCGCCAAATTTCACCGACTTTTGCTGGGTTGAAATGGGGGGGAATAGGAATTTGGGTATTCATAATAGAAATACGCTTTGATTCTATTCTTGATCATCTGGGAAATTAAGCACAGGTAAGCGATCGCTTCGTAATAATTCTTCACTTACTTCACCCAGATTGATTAATGCCTCGCTCATAGCTTTCTGAGTCATGAGTATTGCTAGTATTAATACTGTACCAATCGGTAGAAAACAACAGGAATTAGTGGTAGAAGTCATGAAATTTAATCCGGTTTGAGAAAATAACTGTTGATTTACAGGTGACATGTCACTCCCAATTAAAAACTAGATGATTAAAATATATCGTTTTCCAGTCTAATGAAGTACAAACTAATTTATTCCCTGTTTTCCTACAACTAAAAAAATTGTACCTTACGAGTACGGAAACTGCTATAGACAAAAAAAGTTAATCTTCAACTCAGGGGACAAAATTTTAGAAAAGTGCTACAACGTGAGAGTTATGCCTAAGGTATTATAGTACATCAATGCTCACAGGAGAAAGAATAACCAAAAATCAGAAAAAGTTACAGGTACTCTAAATTATAGCATCTCCTAGCATCAAACTAAACTGTGTAAATAAATTTAAAGTCGCTGAAAACCTCTTTTTTCTATGAAGACTATCTTTGTTAATTTTGCCAGCTAGGAAGTTAACAAAATTGTGCAAAAGAACACAAAAATGTGATAATTCTATGATTCTAGTTTACACGTACAGGTAAAATTCCTCAATACACCCTTGCCATTAAATTTCACTGCCTATGAAAACAGTATTACTTGATAGCGAAACACTGCTACAAGCATTTCTTCAGAAGTCCTTAGTGCAATGGGTAAGTCAAGCAACAGACATAAATCCTTTTGGGGTAAAAGTCCGGTTGTTAGGTAATGACCTGCATATTCTCTGTGAAAGCGTTAACTGTCCACCCCGTTGGCAAACCTTGTCAGAATTATTGCAAGCACTACAACAAACTGATGTAAATACCCTCACCAACAACGAACAACCCTCAATATACCAGGTATTAATTTACGGACGAAAACAAGGGGAGCATCGTCCCAAATGGTTTTATCGCGTATACTTGAATCAACTAGAGCGACATTTAGAACAGGTAGAACAGGAATTACCAGGAGAGCCAGAAGCCTTTATCTCTCCTGGTGGTTCGCTGATTATCTCTAATGAAAGTTTGGCACGTCAAGGCGATAGGGATGCCATTGCTCGCTATTTGAGTGAACATCTCAGCCATTTAAATATAGCAATACGGGTAAAAATTAAGCCTTCTCCGCTGAAAAATAACTCTCAGATTGTCGTTAATCGTCTTTGGGTATTTTGTCAATCTAGTTATAGCCCTGACCCATCATTATTGGCGGAAACAGTCGCTCAAAAGCTCAGATATTTGCAACTTGTTGGCTATCAGGATGCTATTATTGTTTCCCAAGTTAGAGGAGAAATTGAGCCAGATTGGCGCGTCAGAGTAGATTTGACACCTCCAGAGGTGATGCTAAAAGAATGGGCGCGTTGGGGAGATTTACAAGCGATCGCTAGAATATTAACAGAAGAATTACTAGTTTTCAACATAGCATTACAAACTTCTCTCAAGGAATCCACCTTACACATATTTTGCACTCCAGCTTTTGACCCCTTGGAAACTGCCCCAGAACCTGATCAACAAATCGCCCTAAAGGCTATTGTCCCCCTACTCGAAAGTATTGCCCCTCAAGCTATTATTTCCGCCGCTATATATGGACAAAAAAAAACAACGGATAAACAGCCCTTTTGGATCAATTGGATATCTTTACCAGCATCTGGGCATCCCGCTTTAGTTACATCTGCCTTAGACCTTGCCCGTGCAGGTGACCAACCAGCAATTACTTTTTTACTAGAGCGGTTACTCAATCCCGATTTAGAATGGCGATTGAAAACAGGTGGTATCCGGGTATTATTAGTTCGCAAAGAAGATCTATTACACATTATGTGTGATGCTCCCATTTGTCCCACACGCCATCAAGTTTCTAGTAAGGTAACTCAATTTATCTGCCAATTGAAAATTTCCGGTATTACTGGTGTGCGTGTTTATGGCCGTCGTGCTGGTGATAAAAAGCCTATATGGCATCATGGAGTTGATTTAGAAGAACGTTATCAATTAGTTCCTGAAATAACACCAGAATTTGCTGCTACATCAGAATATGTAAGTTCTCTAATGATAGATGAAAACAGTATAGATAAAAATAGTGAAGAAATTTTGGATTCTGATTTTACAACTGAAAAAGTACAAAGTTGTATCAAAGAAGTAACCAAAGATTGGCTAAAAAATACCCACACAATCATCAGAAATGTACTTTTAAACAGCCAATTATTTATACTATCTCATCAGGAAACCGACGAAAATCCTGATAACCAAGAAATTGGTAATGGCATGATTTGGCTGGCATTAGGATTACTTCTTGCTGTACAAACTGATTTAATGTTAGGCTATGTTGTCGCCTATTCTGCTAAGAATTTATCTAAGGATAATAATATTGTTTCACCTTTATCCTCACAATCTCCAGCATCTTTACCACCGCAAAATCATCCAAAAACATCATTTTTAAAACACCCAGAAACAACGAAATCATCTAATCATGACCAGTCTGCTTTTAATGCTTCTGAATTTATTAATAATAATAGTTTTCAATCAGGAAATTTGCCAGCCACACCATTAAAAGAACAAGTTAAAGCTACAGCGATTTTATTAGCAGCTAGATCACAAACTCCCAGTTTTAACTCTAGACAATTAGATGAACAATTAGCCCTATATAAACAGCATTTAGCTACAAAAAACCGTCCACCAGATGTCTTAATTATCGGTTCTTCCCGGGCTTTGAGAGGAGTTGATCCTGTCGCTCTTTCTAAAGCTTTAGTTAGCCAAAATCATAGCCATATTGATATATTTAACTTTGGTATTAATGGAGCTACAGCCCAAGTAGTTGATGTTCTTATCCGTCAAGTTTTAGCACCAGAAGAACTACCAAAATTAATTTTATGGGCAGATGGTTCTCGTGCCTTTAATAATGGCAGAGAAGATATTACTTTCAATGCAATTCAAACCTCACCAGCATACAAACAGATATTACAGAAAGCCCAAACAAAAGTTAAAGCCCCTGAAGTTTCTAAAAATCCAGAAAATGCACCGGAAAAATTTAGTAGTAAACCTAATATAGAAGATATTAGTATCTATCAAACCGCTAACGATTGGTTAAACCAGTCCATAGCTAATTTATCTGCTAGTTACAAAAACCGTGATCAAATTAAAACTCTTCTCCAAAAACAACTTCAATATCTACCTTTTAGCTATCAAGATCCTCCTGTAAAATCAAAAATTAATCTCACCCATAATTCTGAAATAGACAATAATTCTTCTATCCAAGGAGTTGATTTTGATGGATTCTTACCTTTATCTATTCGCTTTAATCCCACAACATATTATCAACAACACCCCAAAGTTTCTGGAGATTACGACAACGATTATAAATCTTTTCAACTAACAGGTAAACAAGATCAAGCATTACATTCCATGTTAGAGTTTACCAAAAATCATAATATCTCCCTTGTCTTTGTTAATATGCCCCTGACCTCAGATTATTTAGACCCCGTACGCAGAAAATATGAACAACAGTTTCAAGAGTATTTATTAACTTTTACTAATCATCCTCAATTTATATATCGTGATTTAAGTCAGCTATGGACAAAAACAAATGATTACTTTTCAGATCCTAGTCATCTCAATCGCTATGGCGCTTATGAAGTATCAAAAAAACTGGCTACAGATTCAATGATTAATTGGCCAACAAAGTGATTAAATAGGGAATAGAGAATAAACTATAAAATATTCTTTCCTCCCTATCACAAATTTAAAATTATCAATTAATAAACAATGAAATTTATATCAATTTTTTATGGGCTGTTCTTGTTGAGTGTTTTAGGCATATACTGGACTGTTAATTTAGCAAATATAAGATTATGGATATTACTAATAGCCAGTCTTGTATTTTACGCATCTTTGCATATTCAATATTTACCATTACTTTTAATACTAACTTTTCTTAATTTCCGTCTAGCCTTAGAAATTGGTAACAATACTTCACCAGGAAAGCATTCTCAAAACTGGAATTTATCTAATGAAGAATGGCAATTTGCTCAAGCTGACTGGAATCAAAGCCGTCTGAAATTATTGTGGATTGGCATAGGTTTTAATGTTTCCATTCTTTTAGGATTTAAATACATAAATCATTTTCTAAATTTAGTTTTTAATCAACCCACAAATTCACCAGAATCATTAATTAAGTTAGTTGCACCTTTAGGAATTTCTTTCTTTACCTTTGAATGTATTGCCTATTTAATAGATGTTTATCGTGGTGCTCCTGCTGCTACTAAATTTATCCAATTTGCCACATATAAATTATTTTTTGCCAAACTGATTTCTGGACCAATTACCCGTTACCATCACTTAGCAATTCAATTTGATACCCTAAAATTTCCCAGCATTGATAGAATTGCAGAAGGACTATGGTTAATTGCCAGAGGGGCAGTGAAAAAAGGCATTCTTGCTGATAATTTAGGTATATTTGTAGATTTATGTTTTGGTAACTTACAAAGAGCAGGTAGTACAGATTTGTGGTTAGCTACTTTTGCTTACGGCTTACAGTTATACTTAGATTTCAATGGTTATGTTGATATTGCCCGTGGTAGCGCCCTACTATTTGGTTTAGTCCTACCGGAAAATTTCGATTTTCCCTACTTCAGTAACAGTATTGCCGATTTTTGGCGACGCTGGCACATTACATTGGGTGATTGGTTGCGTAATTATCTTTACTTTCCTTTAGGTGGTTCTCGGCGCGGATTAATCCGTACTTGCGGAAATTTATTGATAGTTATGTTGGTAGCTGGTATCTGGCATGGTTCCGCTTGGGGTTTTATAATTTGGGGATTATTGCATGGCATCGCTTTAGCTGTACATCGTATTAACGCTGCATTAAGCGATCGCTTGACAATTCTTAACTCATTTTGGCAAAACCCTTTAGGAATAATTTTCGCTTGGTTTTTAACACAAATCATGGTTTTCACATCTTGGATTTGGTTTCGTCTCCCCAACCTCCAAGACTCTGCTTTAGTCATCCAAAACCTTTGGGGTCATAAAAGTGATCAACAATTTGCGGAAAAAGTCTATATAGAAGCATTGAATATAAATCAATATCAACTATCTTATTTATTAATAGGCATAGCTTTAATAATGAGCATATCTTATATTTTTAAGCGAGGTATGAAATTAGAATTTAGCTGGCCAATCAAAATTGTTTTTGTCCCCCTATGCTTTTATGCAGTTTGGTTACTAGCTCCTGAAGGCAGTTTACCCTATATATACTTTGATTTTTAGATAAATTTTCTGCCACAATTTCTGTAAACCTCCTTACATAAGGAAAACATATAACTGATATAAAGAATACTAATTTTAATTATCTTTACAAAATGCAATTTATCCTCTAATGTAGTAAACAGATAGGTAAAAAAACTTATCAAACATCATAAGAAAATAAAGCAATCATAAAATGACCACAACCTTACAACAGCGTTCTAGCGCTAACGTATGGAATCGCTTTTGCGAATGGATCACCAGCACCGACAACCGTTTATATATCGGTTGGTTCGGCGTACTCATGATTCCTACCCTGTTAGCTGCTATCACCTGCTTCATCATCGCTTTCATCGCCGCGCCTCCCGTTGACATTGACGGTATCCGTGAGCCAGTTGCAGGTTCTTTAATTTACGGAAACAACATCATCTCTGGTGCAGTTGTTCCTTCCTCTAACGCCATTGGTTTGCACTTCTACCCAATTTGGGAAGCTGCTTCCTTAGATGAGTGGTTGTATAACGGTGGTCCTTACCAGTTAGTAGTATTCCACTTCTTGATCGGTGTATTCTGCTACCTCGGTCGTGAATGGGAACTTTCTTACCGCTTAGGTATGCGTCCTTGGATTTGCCTAGCTTTCTCTGCTCCTGTAGCAGCAGCTACCGCAGTATTCTTGATTTACCCTATCGGTCAAGGTTCATTCTCTGACGGTATGCCTTTAGGTATCTCCGGTACATTCAACTTCATGATTGTGTTCCAAGCTGAACACAACATCTTGATGCACCCCTTCCATATGTTAGGTGTAGCTGGTGTATTCGGTGGTTCTTTGTTCTCTGCAATGCACGGTTCTTTGGTGACATCTTCTTTGGTTAAAGAAACAACCGAAAACGAATCACAAAACTACGGTTATAAATTCGGTCAAGAAGAAGAAACCTATAACATCGTTGCGGCTCACGGCTACTTCGGTCGTTTGATTTTCCAATACGCTTCCTTCAACAACAGCCGTTCTTTACACTTCTTACTAGCTGCATGGCCTGTAGTTGGTATTTGGTTCACCGCTTTGGGTATCAGCACCATGGCGTTCAACTTGAACGGTTTCAACTTCAACCAATCCATTATGGATTCTCAAGGTCGCGTTATCGCTACCTGGGCTGACGTAATTAACCGCGCTAACTTGGGTATGGAAGTAATGCACGAGCGTAACGCTCACAACTTCCCCCTAGACTTAGCTGCTGGTGAAGTTGCTCCTGTTGCTTTAAGCGCTCCTGCAATCAACGGTTAATAAATTAAGCTTTGTTAATAGCTTAATTTAGAAAAGCACCCTCCAGAAATGGGGGGTGTTTTTGTTTTACCTAGAAAGTGTTGCTGATAGTTAAGATGGTAATTGTCCGTAATTAAAACCTTATGCCTAGTACCGCCAATTTTCTGCAATACACCCAATGGTCAGGTATTGCTACAATAGTATTTGCTGTTTTGACAATTTTGGCTTTCATTGTCCAATGGGGCTTCCGCTTTCGATTGGTGGGTGCAACTGGCTTTATGCTGGTACTAACAGGGGGATTATTTTCACTTTCCCTCGTTCCCCTGAGTCGCACAGTTATTCCTGGTGCTGTGAAGTATACCCTAGTTTATGATAATGGTTCTAACCAAACAGTAATTGCAATTGCACCAGAAATTACCCCCACAGAATTAGAAGCAACTTTACGTCAAGCAGCTAGTAATCTCTATTCCTATGGTCGCTTAGGTAGCGGTGGTAATAAAGAATTAACAGTCCGTGCCCGCACTATTATCCACCCAGAAATAGGGTTATCTGTACCTCTGTACTTGGGTCAAGTAAATCGCACTTTAGTTAGTCGTGAAGACCCGGAAATGTTGGTAGAAGTTTATTTAGATAAATTTGCTTCCTTACCAAAAGCCTCTGCTTCATAGGGAATAGGCGGAAAATCTTCTTTTTGTTGAATGGGCGCTTAATCTGCGCCCCTGGGTTCTAATTTTCTATTTGCACATTTCTTGTCATCTATCATACAATAAGAATTATTTTAAAATTTGATTAATAAATATCAATATTTTTGACAAAATAGAAATTATGCCTAATCAACATTCTACTGAAATTTTGTCCACTCAAACGGCTAGTTCATTTTTTAGCCTTTCTGTTTCTCCGGGGAAAGTAATTCGCGGCGCTGGTATATTATCAAGCGTTGCTCTGGAAGTCGCTAATTTGGGATCTCGTCCGTTAATTGTAGCCGGAAATCATACTCTAAATTTGAGTCAAGAGAGTTTAAAACCTCTTTTCCAGTGTCCAGAATTACATCCTGTCTTGGTTTCTTATGGCGCTGATTGTTGCGAAGTTAGTTTCAAAGCTTTACGTAAGTCGGCTAAGGAGCATAAGGCTGATATCATTATTGGTATTGGCGGTGGTAAAGCCTTAGATACGGCTAAATTAGTCGCGCACCAGTTGAAATTACCAGTAGTCACAATTCCCACTTCTGGGGCTACCTGTGCAGCTTGGACTGCTCTTTCTAATGTCTATTCAACAACGGGGGCGTTTTTGTACGATGTGGCTTTATCTCGCTGTCCTGATTTGCTAATTTTGGATTATAATTTAATTCAGACTGCACCGCACCGAACTTTAGTGGCGGGTATTGGAGATGCGATCGCTAAATGGTATGAAGCATCTGTTAGTAGTGGACATTTGCAACAAACTTTAATTATTGCTGCGGTTCAACAAGCGCGAATTTTACGAGATATTTTATTGCAAAAGTCTATTGCTGCGTTACAGTCCCCAGGTACGGAAATTTGGCAAGAAGTTGTAGACGCAACTGTACTCCTAGCTGGAGTAATTGGGGGTCTAGGAGGGGCGCAATGTCGTACAGTCGCTGCCCATGCTGTCCACAATGGCTTAACCCATATTTCTGGACATGGTAGTATTCACGGGGAAAAGGTCGCTTATGGTATCCTGGTACAACTGCGATTAGAAGAAATGATCCAAGGAAATCAACTAGCAGCGTCAGCAAGACAACAATTGTTGAAGTTTTATGCAGAGATTGGACTACCCCAAAAATTAGCAGATTTGGGATTAGGTAATATCACTTTGAGTGAGTTACAAACAGCAGCAGAAATTAGTTTAGAACCTAATTCTGATATCCACCGTTTACCTTTTAAAGTAGCGTTGGAACAATTAATGGCCGCAATGGTTTCTACCACTGCACCAATAAATATTAACCGTGTTTCCATTAGGGGAATAAGTGACGAGGTGAAAGAATGAATTTAAGTTGGATTACTCCCGCAGAACGGATACAAAAGTTACCTCCTTATGTTTTTGCTCGTTTAGATGAATTAAAGGCAAAAGCTAGAGAACAAGGACTAGATTTAATTGATTTGGGTATGGGAAATCCCGATGGTCCTACACCTCAACCTGTAATAGAAGCTGCCATGACGGCCTTGCAAAATCCCGCTAATCATGGTTATCCTCCATTTGAAGGGACTGCAAGTTTCCGCAAAGCTATTACTCAATGGTATCATCGTCGCTATGGTGTGGTACTTAATCCTGATAGTGAGGCTTTACCCTTACTGGGTTCTAAGGAAGGTTTGGGACATTTAGCGATCGCCTACATTAATCCTGGTGATATTGTATTAGTACCTTCACCATCTTACCCTGTGCATTTTCGTGGTCCGATTATTGCTGGGGGAATTATCCACAATTTAATTCTTAAAGAAGAAAATAACTGGTTAATTGACTTAGCGGCCATTCCTGACGAAGTAGCCAGAAAAGCCAAAATTCTCTATTTTAATTATCCCAGTAATCCTACCGCAGCTACCGCCCCCCGCGAGTTTTTTGAAGAAATTGTCGCTTTTGCGCGGAAATATGAAATCCTTTTAGTCCATGATTTATGTTATGCCGAATTAGCTTTTGATGGTTATCAACCTACTAGTTTATTAGAAATTCCTGGTGCAAAAGATATAGGTGTAGAATTTCACACCTTATCTAAAACCTATAATATGGCAGGTTGGCGGGTTGGTTTTGTCGTGGGAAATCGTCACGTGATTCAAGGTTTGCGGACACTAAAAACTAATTTAGATTATGGCATTTTTTCCGCTTTACAAACAGCAGCAGAAACCGCTTTACAACTTCCTGATTCTTATTTACATGAAGTCCAGCAACGTTACCGCACTCGTCGAGATTTTCTAATTGATGGTTTGGGTAAATTGGGGTGGAATATTCCGAAAACCGAAGCAACTATGTATTTGTGGATAAAATGTCCAGGAGGAATGAATTCTACAGATTTTGCTTTGAATGTTTTACAGCAAACTGGGGTGGTTTTGACTCCTGGAAATGCCTTTGGTGTGGGTGGTGAAGGCTATGTGAGAATTAGTTTAATTGCAGATTGCGATCGCTTGGGTGAAGCTTTACAAAGATTTAAAGAAGCGGGGATTTACTATCAATCAGAAGTTTCTATTTCTGTGTGATCATTATATACGGACTAGTTCCAAATCCTCAATTAGTATTCAATCCCGTATAACACCTCGATAATTACCCATTTGTCACAATTGCTAAGTATGATATTCTATCTGCAAACATTTACCTATTAAAATCTAACTATGACTCAAAACTACCGCATTACCCTACTACCTGGCGACGGCATTGGACCCGAAATTATGTCCGTAGCGGTGGACGTGCTAAAAGTCGTAGGAAAACGCTTTGATATTAGCTTTGAATTTTCCACAGCTTTAATTGGTGGCGCTGCTATTGACGAAACCGGCGAACCTTTACCACCCCTCACCCTGGATATGTGCCGCAATAGCGATTCCGTTTTACTCGCTGCTATCGGTGGTTATAAATGGGACTCCCTCCCCGCTAATTTACGTCCAGAAGCCGGTTTATTAGGTTTGCGGGCGGGTTTAGGACTATTTGCTAATTTACGTCCTGCAAAAATTATCCCTCAGTTAATTGACGCTTCCAGCTTAAAACGGGAAATTGTCGAAGGTGTAGATATCATGGTAGTCCGAGAACTCACCGGCGGGATTTATTTCGGCAAACCCAAGGGCATTTTTGCCACCGAAACCGGAGAAAAACGCGGTGTTAATACGATGGTTTACACAGAATCAGAAATTGAACGCATTGGGCGCGTAGCTTTTGAAATAGCCCAGAAACGGGGAGGTAAACTCTGTTCTGTCGATAAAGCCAATGTATTAGAAGTATCTCAACTTTGGCGAGAACGCATTACTCAACTTTCCTCAGAATATACTGATGTTGAATTATCTCACTTGTATGTAGATAATGCGGCCATGCAATTAGTCCGCGCTCCCAAACAATTTGATACAATTGTTACAGGAAACTTATTTGGTGACATTCTCTCCGATGCTGCAGCAATGTTGACTGGTAGTATTGGTATGTTACCTTCTGCCAGTTTAGGTGCTGATGGTCCCGGTGTCTATGAACCAGTTCACGGTTCAGCCCCAGATATTGCTGGAAAAAACCTAGCTAACCCCTTAGCACAGGTCTTAAGTGCTGCAATGATGTTACGTTATGCTTTAAACCAACCACAAGCAGCGGACTTAATTGAAAATAGTGTGTTACAAGTTTTACAACAAGGTTATCGTACAGGAGATATTATGTCCCCAGAAATGAAACTTGTCGGTTGTCAAGCTATGGGTGAGGCACTAATGACAATTCTCGAACTAGAATAACATCAATAAATCTGGAAATTTTAGCATCTTTGTGGAAACTTTCAGATTAATTAACAGTTTTCCTGAGTTGACAATAGATATAGACACAACTAAGTATGGAAAAACTTTAACTTTTTTGTAGCGAAAAATCAGCAGTTCATATACAATATGAATTGTCTAAAGTATTTAATAAAACTATTACTTACGCGAAACCCAAGCAATAATAGTGATAGTTTTTTCAGGTCAACCAAAAAGTTGATACTGCGTCTAGCTAAGGCGTGTAAGCTTACAAAGGGATAACCGCTCTCATGCTCCCATGGAAGTAAGAAGTAAATATCTAGTTTTACCTAGGATTTATATAGCAGCAAATCTATAACTTACATAAAAGCTGATAGTGTACGCTTTACAACAAGAACAAGAAAATTCTACCTCACAAAAAAAGCACCCGTCTTTGATTGATCCTACTGTAATTCGAGCAGCTAGTCATATCTACTATACTTACTGTGAAGTACATCCAGAAATAGTAGGCAAAGCTACAGGAGTAGCCATTAGTCGGGTAACTTATCGGGGTAAAGTGATTTTTACTCAGTACCCGGTGCTGTTACCACAGGAATGTTTTGTCCCGTTGAATCAAATTGAATCATATATTTATTAGTCAACTGACAAATAACAATATGGACATTTTGATGAGTATTTTAGTAAGTATCATTGTCTTTGTTATCGGGGCATCCTTGGGAAGTTTTATTAATGTTGTGGTTTATCGGCTACCTGCTGGTTTATCAGTGTTGTGGCCACCCTCCCGTTGTCCCCAGTGCCTAAATAGGTTAAAAGCCTATGATAATGTGCCGGTATTAGGTTGGTTTTGGTTAAAAGGGCGGTGTCGTTATTGCCAAACTAAGATATCTTTTCGTTATCCATTAGTAGAGGCATTAACGGGGATAATATTTTTAATAGTATTTTGGGTTTTTCAATTTTCAATTTTCACTATTGGATATTGGGCTTTTTTTGGTTGGTTATTAGCTCTATCCTTAGTAGATTTAGATACAATGACCTTACCCAACTCATTGACTAAGTCGGGGTTAATTCTAGGAATAGGTTTTCAAGTAGCTGTTGGTTGGTTATCAGAACCAACTGCGGTAGGATTATCTAAATGGTTAATCAAGGGAATAGTCGGTGCGGTTCTGGGTTTATGGCTGTTTGATGCCATTTCCCTTTTAGGTTCTATGGCTTTTGGTAAAACAGTCATGGGTGCAGGTGACGCTAAATTAGCCGCCATGATGGGAGCATGGTTAGGTTGGCGTTATTTACTATTGGCGGTTTTTATTTCCTGCTCCTTGGGAGTATTTATAGGAGGTGGGTCAATTATCCTCTCCCGTCACCATAAGAGCCAAAAAATGCCTTTTGGACCTTTCCTCGCTATGGGTGGGGTAGTCACTGTTTTTTGCGGTGAAACTATTTTGTCCCACTATATGAGATTATTTTTGCTTGGATATTAGCATCATTTTTTAAATCTTTTTTTGTTTCATGTTTATGGTTTTATCAACCTAAACTTTGATCCCCCTGAGTGTAGCTGTTATTACCCCATTGAAATTTGAAATATTGGTAATATCTAAGCAGTCTAAACTATGATTTTGATGATTTTGATGATTAACCAATCACCACGAAATCAATCACACAAACCATAATTCTGACATTAAATAAATCAAACAAATCAATCATTCAAGTCATAAGTTTGACTTTGATCTCATACCCAATTACATAAGATAAAAATGGCAAACAACGAAGAATCACGCGGTTTAAAGTCTCTATTTGATTGGTTCGCAAATCGGCGTAAATCAGGAGGTACTAATATAGAACGCCAAGAACGGGAAATTGCCGATGGTTTATGGCATAAATGCCCTAAATGTGGTGTTCTTAGCTATACAAAAGATCTCCGAGCTAATCAAATGGTTTGCGTTGATTGTGGTCATCATAATCGGGTTGATAGTGATGAACGGATTCGTCAATTAATTGATGCTAATACGTGGAAACCATTGGATGAGCATTTACGCCCTACTGATCCCTTACAATTCCGCGATCGTAAACCCTATAGCGATCGCTTACGAGAAACACAGGAAAAACTAGGACTTGTAGATGCTGTCAAAACTGGATTAGGGCAAATTAATACCTTACCCATAGGTTTAGGAGTCATGGATTTTCGGTTTATGGGTGGAAGTATGGGTTCTGTGGTCGGGGAAAAACTCACCCGCATGATTGAACAAGCCACCCAAAGGCGTTACCCTGTAGTCATTATTTGCACATCAGGTGGTGCGAGAATGCAGGAGGGAATGCTGTCTTTAATGCAAATGGCTAAAATCTCCGCTGCCCTACAACGTCACCGAGATTCTAAACTATTATATATTCCTGTATTAACTAATCCCACCACAGGAGGCGTTACTGCTAGTTTTGCCATGTTGGGTGATATTATCATCGCTGAACCAAAAGCCACCATTGGTTTTGCGGGAAGACGGGTAATTGAACAGACTCTCAGAGAAAAACTTCCTGAAGATTTCCAGACTGCAGAGGACTTACTTAAACACGGATTTGTTGATGATATTGTCTCCCGGACTCAATTAAAATCTACTTTGACAAAATTAATTGCTTTGCATCAGCCCCCCCTCGAAACTACACCAAATATGGTTTTATGGGAAAGCATGAAATTAAGTTCTACTGCGGCTGAGTAGAAATTATGGGCGCGGGGATTGCGCCCTACTTTCCTGGTTCTTGAACAAAAATTAGGGGAACTAATCCTAATAGCCTACACAGGCTGGAAAGGGCGAATAAACCTAATAATCCGCCAAATTCGTGACTTTGGGCGATAAAACCGCCGATTGTTGTCCCTAAAGCTCCACTCACTCCCGCTACAGCAGCAGCAATTGCAATATAAATAGACTGATTTTTTATTGGGACAATTACCAAATACATATTAGTCATACACAAATCAATTGCTGCCCAAGTAATGCCAGTAAAAATATGCAAAAGCGGTAACCACAACCAAAAATCAAGTTGATTATGACCAATTCCCAACCATAATAATGGTGTAATTGCTACTAAAACACCAACACAGATGAGAATGGGACGATTACCAATTTTATCGGCTAATTTACCCCAGATAATCAGCATCAACAGATTTGCCCCTGTTTGCAGACTGCTATAAACAGTTACTAAGGTAACATCTAAATCTAAAGTATCTAATAAATAGAAGTTGAAAAAAGGCGCGCTCAAATGCACAGCTAACATCCATACACTAAAATAAACCAGAAATAGTAAAAAGTTAGAGTTTTGCCAAACAATATTAGTCCAATTAATCTCATCTCTACAAATACTTTCACTGGAACTTTTACATAACTCCAAATGGTTTTGATTTTGTAATTGAGGATTTACATCTGCTTTAAAATACTGGCAATACAAACTGATTAGTCCGCAAATAATCCCTAAAGACAAAACTAATCCATAACCTTGGATAGTTCCACCGTACCAATGTGATATTATGAATCCAGCCACAGGTACACAGATAAAATTTGTCAAATTACAAACACTATTACGGATACCAAAATATTTACCTCTTAACCGTCGGGGAACAATAATTGCTAACCAACTTAACCAAGATGCACTTCCTAATCCTCCTAAAAGATTAGTAAAAAAGACAATTGATAGTGTTAATACTACTAATTGTTGGGAATTTAGTACACTGGAATTATTAGCAAAAATACCAATTACCAGAATCAACCACAATAAACGAGAAGTACCAAAAGTTAATAGAGAATATTGAAATCTGCTGCTAGTTTTCTCGGAAATGTAAGCGCCCACAGGTTGAATGAAATTTACTAACATGGGAATTGAAGATAGCATTCCAAATATTACTGGAGTAGCATCTAACTCAACTAACAAATTACTAACTAAAATTCCCCCCGTACTCAAACTAAAAATAGATGCAAAAATAGCGTCTATAGTAGAAGCTTGTAAACTGGTACGAATGGTATTTTTAGAAAATCGCTCAGGAAATTTTTTAGCTAGTGAAGAGTCAATATTAGGTATTTGAATATCCAGTGTTTCAACTGTGTCAACCGGAAGAGGATTCATACATTATGATAACTATGGAACGAAAGTCAATCTAATTACTGATAAACTGTTATTTTTTGCTATTGTATTTTTCAACAAAAAGTTTGTTTTTTTAATATCAGTTTTCAGACTCACAGTCTAGGAAACACCTGAGAAAATGTCATCAGTATTTCACAATCATTAGATTAATTAAGTTTTTGCAATTAATAATCTAGAAAAAGATAGAATTCTCCCCGTTTCTTTATATGAAAATAGTTGTTTATATTTATACCGATCCACTTCTAGATACTGTTCCTAATCAAGGTGACTGGGGTTGGGAGATAGATAAAATTTATGAAGATTTGGGAAAACGCACCCAATTAAAACAATTATTGACCGATTGTCAAACGGAAACCATTAATTATCTATTGGTGCATCGCTTAGAAGAATTAGGAGATAATTTAGCCCAAATTAGCGATAATCTCAATCAATTAGAAACGATGGGAGTTATAGTAATTGCGACACAACAACCATATACATCTAATTCTAGTCAAATCCAGACTGAAATGCTGGAATTATTACAAGAAATTCAAAATCAGCAACGTAGTCGCCGTATTCGTCAAGGGCACGCTCGTAATCGGCTAGAAGCTTTACCACCACCTGGAAAATCACCCTATGGCTACCGCAGAGGACAGGGTAAATATATAATTGATCGGACTACCTCACCAGTGGTCAAAGATTTTTTTGAACAATTTTTACTCTATGGTTCTTTACGTGCTGCTGTTAGATTTTTAAGTAAAAAATACGGCAAAAATATATCCGTAACTACTGGTAGACGGTGGTTAACCAATCCAGTTTATCGAGGTGATACCACGTATCAAAATAGTGAAATTATCTCTAATACCCACGCAGCAATTATTTCCAGAGCAGAAGCAGCACAAATTGATAGACTTTTGCGACGCAACAGCCGTTTACCATCACGGACTGCTAGTGCACCTCGTTCTTTGGCTGGTTTAGTCATTTGTAATCAATGTCAGTCACAAATGATTGTTACCAGTGTTACCCAGCGTCATCAAGATAAAGAGTATTTATATTTACGCGCAACTGACTGTCCTCAACAACCTAAATGTCGTGCTATTCCTTACCAGGTAGTTTTAGAAAAAACTATAGATCATGTTTGTCGAGATTTACCTTTAGCTGTGGCTGGAATCAATTTTCCCCAATTAGATACAATTAAAAATAGTTTAGGGGATAAGATATTTCGTCAGGAACAAATCCTCCAACAATTACCCACGTTAATAGAAACGGGAATTTTAGATATAGAGACTGCAAAATTAAGAGCTTACAAACTTAGAACAGAAATTTCTGAACTTCAAGCTCAGTTATCAATTCTTCCTCCTGTTAATTTAAGTTCTGTAGCTCAAGCTGTTTCCATTCCTCAATTTTGGTTAGATTTATCAGAGGTAGAACGACGATTTTACTTCCGTGAATTTATCCAGAAAATTCAAATTATCCGCCAAAATAGAGAATGGTATTTACAGGTAATTTTTATTTTCTAATTTAGCAGTCGGGGATCTAATTTTTATTTCCGCTATTGATCTTGATTTTTATGAGATTGGTTACTTTTTTTTGCCCGCATTTCGCACATTCATGACTTTACCCAGCAAATCAAACCAAAAAGGCGCACCCATAGCAATAGCAATACCACTCACAAGCCAGCCAGCAATCACCCTTAAAACACCGAAAATAGGTAAATCACCAAGTTTTACATTTTTCCAGTTAATTTGCTTGTCTGAATTATTATCTGTTGGACAAAATTCCTGCGTTGAAGAAACATCTGGTTGACAAATTTGCTGTTGTAAGTTGGTATTTGTCCAACCAATTGGTAACTCAACTTCTTTTAAAATTTCATTAGTATCTAAATTCTTTACGTCTGAAGAATTAGATCCTGGTGGTACTACTTGGGAAGCTTTATTAACAATTATTTCTCGTAATAAAGAATCCTTAGATAAGCGCTTAATGATATGAAAAGTATCAGCATTGGCTGTGATAGCTAAAGTTATTCCAATTAAAATTGCAACTCCTTTAGCATTGCGTTTGTAAACACCACCGGCTCTTTCCATAGAGCTATCAAAACTATTTTCAATTTCTTTCCGTAGGAGATTAATACCTTCTTCCGCGCTTTTAGCCTTGATTTGGGCGCGTTTTGCCATAGTTTCAATGTTATCAACTACAGAATCTGGAAGAATATCAATCAGTTCTTTAATTTTTTTATAGGTCTCACTATCTTTATCTTGGATAGCTGCTATGACTTCACCATAAACATTACTACCTTTCTTAATAGATTTGACAACTTCATTGATATTAGGCTTTAATCCTCCTATAACTATGGCTTTTTCTGCATCTTCAAAAATATCTTTTCTTAAGAATTTTAGTTCTCGCAAAGGCTTATCTAAAATATCTTCGTAATTACCTATGTTTGCCCCGAAACTCTCTATATATTTATCTAGGCTATCTCTCATCCGATTTATACTGGTGTATATATCATATTTATCTTGGTAAAAATCCTCAATAATACGGTTATACTCTAGTTCCAACTGTCTATAATCTGCGGAAATATTGGTGGCAAATTCACTAGATAATTCCCGATTATTAATGTACACTTGCAACTGAATTAAAATCTGTCTAATATCATCTAGACGTTCATTTTTGAATTGCTCTAGCCTAATCTGAGTTAATTTTTTTATCAGTATTGGCAGTTGCAGTGTATCCATAAAAGTATTCGCAAAATTTTCACCACCAATATAGGAAGGCGCACTCCGTTTTTGATCACCAAAAATAGTTTCTTTTTTAAATCTAGAACTAGACTTTCTCCAGAGACCTAAGAATGAACCCATTGCCCAAGTTACTTTCCGAGGTAAAGTTGCTAATAAACCTTTAGCCTCTTGATTAATGCTTTGAATTAAAGGATTACTATAAATTTTATTGACTAGTCGAATTATTTCTGGATTTTCTGAGTTTTGGGTATCACCAGCTAAAAGAATTTCAATTGATTTCCTCAAATGTTCAGCCCGCCATTGCAACACTGTCGTTAATAATTCTTGAATTTCTGAAGCCAATAAGCTTAAAATCAAGTAAATGAACATTAAGCCCAGTACCACATCTAAAATAAAAGGTAGGTTCATTCGCATTCTCCTTATGTATAATTTACCAAGTGCTAATAGTAGCATTTGTAGCATTTAACAGTCAAGATGCTTGTAAACTTCCTTAAAAAATTCCTAAGAAAATTTTCGCCAATTTTGATGACGTGGCTGGAATTGAGATCACACCTGAGTAAATATTTTTACCCTCAGCCATTGCCATTACTTTGGGCAGAACTAATTATTACACGCTGTAGTGTTTATATTGTTTCCCAGTCTAATGAAGTACACACAAATTTATTTATTGTTCCCTGTTCCTTAAAACTAAAAAACTTTGTACCTTACGAGCATGGGAACTACTATATTTGTTAATTACTAAGGAAATTGACACTCTCAGCGGCTAAAGCCGCTGAGATTCTACATTCACTGACTCACCGTTAGACGACAGGTTTGCACCAATCGCCCAAGAGGGCAAATCTCCTGTAGCGTAGCTTCCGGTATGCCCTACCGTAGTTAATCCTAGCTTTAGGATGTTGATACTGGCATTAACATCTCTGTCTTCTACGAACCCACAATGATGACAATTATGAGTTCTAGTTGATAGGGATTTTTTCACTTTTTGACCACAGTTAGAACAATTTTGAGAAGTATTATTTGACACTCCCCTGGCTAAAGCCGAGGGGATTCTTAATCAAACAATTGTAAAGACAAAGGACGCTCATCTAATTATCTAAGGAAAGAGTTCCCAGAATTAAAAAAGCTACCGTCACTTTGGACTAGCAGCTATTTCTTTTCAACTGCTGGAAACGTTGCTGCTGATACTATAGAAAGATATATTAATGATCCGCATCATGGTTGAGAATATTGGAAGCGGTTAAAACCGCACGAGTAGGCTTTCCCCCGCGCTCTAAAGAGACGCGGCTCCCAGCCTTCCCGCAATCTCCTTATAACTCATTGTCGCCACATTTTTCTCTGGGAATGCAGTTAATATGATGTCACAAAACGTCTATTTTTTACCCTTGTTCATTCTTTCAATTTGGGGAATTTCTTGGTCTTGATGACTCATATTGTATTGAGTTATAGTCACAATCAAAAAAATTGCACTTCCCAGAACTAAGAACAAAAAAGGACGTTTAATCAAAATAAAGTCTCTAATGAGCCTCGCTAAAGGTCGGCTTTGACGACGTAAAGCGGAAGAGATTATTATTTGTCTCCAAATAAATGGATCACGCACATAGTGTCCACTTTGACAAACAACTAATTTTTCTTGGCAATAAGGGCAGGTAAATAAACCAATATAAGATTTTATGGGCTTGGTTCTGTTATTTCTCTGGCAAATTGGGCAAGTCACATAATGATTATCAAAAGTATTTGTACTCATCTACCTCATCCACTTAGTCGCTTAATTTTTTATATAGCAATATTTGTACTTAATTTTCCTAAAAACATAATAGCATAATTACGGGTACTTCTTAGTAAAATGCTATTGTGGAATTTAAGAATGAAATTGTTCTAACATAAGTTGACTCAGATAAACCAACTGATTAAGTGAGTTCTCGCTGATTTAAATTTTTGATTGTTAATTTTTCATTCCTCCTTTCCGTACTCTAGTGATATACTGATCCTAATATTAACCCAAATTACTACGACATTAGGACATAATTATTATTTTCCCCATATTTTGTGATTTTTATCCATTATTGAGGCAACCCCTTGACTCAATAATAAACCACAATCAGAAATAGCAGATAAAAATGGATTTTTCCTGATATTTACCCTGTATATCAATGACTCTCTTGCCTCCTATTTCCCAGAAGAAGGTCAGGGAATCCCCTGCTTTTCCCCCACCTTCCATTCAGTTCGCTAACTTAATTAATCGTTTTGATCCCTCCCCGGAAACAGTAGTGCTGTTTTTAGCCATGTTAGTTGGCGGTAGTACGGGTATGGGCATAGTTACCTTTCACCATTTAATCCAGCTAATTAACAATTTCATGCTGGAAAATTTCATGGGAGAGATTGGGATCTGGGGTGCTTGGACTTTAGCTGCTGTTCCTACCCTGGGCGGAATTATTGTTGGCCTCATGCGTTGGCGTACACAGGATTTCGGACCAGGACTTTCATCTCTAATAGCAGTTTCTCAAGGCAAAGAAGCAAAGAAACCACTGCGCCCAGTTACAAAAATGATCGCTGCGGCTGTGTCTTTAGGTAGTGGTGCATCTCTAGGGCCAGAAGGTCCAAGTGTAGAAATTGGGACTAATTTCGGAGTTTTGTTGTCTGATATATTACAGGTTTCTCAAGAGCGTCAACGGTTACTACTGGGTGCTGGGGCGGCAGCTGGTTTAGCGGCTGGTTTTAATGCCCCCATTGCGGGAGTATTTTTTGCCTTAGAAGTAGTTATGGGTAGTACGTATTTTGCTACTTCTGCCGTAAGTGTGGTGTTACTATCCGCCGTTGTAGCTGCCTTAATTGCTCAAATTGGCTTAGGTTCACAACCAGCTTTTGCTTTACCCGCTTATCAAGTTCGCAGTTATCTAGAATTACCGCTTTATCTAGGTTTGGGTTTAGGTGCTAGTTTAATTTCTGTCACATATACTGAATCAATTCGTTTAGCTAAAGCCGGTTTTGCTGGTAATTTATCAGGGTTAAAGTTATTAGGTAAAATTCCTCAGTCAATTCAGCCTATTCTTGGTGGTGTAATTATTGGTGCAGTGGGTTGGCGCTACCCGCAAATTTTGGGTATTGGTTATGGAACTGTAGAAGCTATGCTACAGGATGAAGATTTTTCCCTGAATCTATTACTCATATTACTGGTGTTAAAATTGCTGATGACAGCAGTAAGTTCTGGTAGTGGTTTTGTGGGGGGATTATTTGCCCCAGCTATGTTTTTAGGTGCTTCTTTTGGATCTGCCTATGCTAAATTTTTGGCTGTGGTAATACCAGGAATTGGAGAACATATTGCCGCTCCTCCAGCTTATGCAATGATAGGAATGGCAGCAGTTTTAGCCGGTAGTGTGAGAGCACCATTAACAGCAATTTTACTGTTATTTGAATTAACCCGTGATTATCGCATTGTTTTACCTTTAATGGCAGCAGTGGGTTTAAGTACTTGGTTGGTAGAACAAATTAAACCAACTTTAGATGCTAATACTAATCTGCAGCAGATTGGTTTACCAGAATTGAAAGATGAAAAAGTGGAACTTTGGCAGCAAATGTTAGTAGCAGATGCTATGCACACTTGTCCTAAAAAATTATCAGCAACTCTGGGAGTATTAGAAGCTGCAGTAGCAATTACCAGGGAACGAATACGCAGCGCTTTGATTATTGATGATAATGACGGTAAGATCGTGGGAATTTTGTCTTTAGAAGATATTAAACGGACTCTTTCTATATGGCAAAATCTTCCTAATTCATCTACTGAAATTCAGGAATATTTATCTAGTCAAAAACTGATAGATATTTGTACTACAGATATTATTTATGCTTGGGAAGATGAACCTTTATCTGAAGCTTTAGACCGCATGGCATTACGTGGTTTACATCAATTACCAGTGGTAGCTAAGGACAATCCTGATTTTATCCTTGGTTTACTAGAAAGAGAACAAATTGAATTAACTTGTAATTTAACGGCAATCAATAAGGTATTACACCAATATTTACCAGTCATTCCCACTACTGAATATATAGAGGAAATTGGGAATTGGTGAGTTGTCAGTTGTTAGTTGTCAGTTGTGAGTTGTGAGTTGTCAGTTGTGAGTTGTTAGTTGTGAGTTGTGAGTTGTCAGTTGTGAGTTATTATTACCTATGATCTATTGCTTGTTACCTAAATTTCGGTGATAGGTCAGTTATAAGTGATGCAGCAGTCAGGGGTAAAACAAAACCACTGACAACTGAAAACCCACAACTGACTAATGAATTTTCATTAAGCCGTAGCTTCTACTTCCGTATCTTCTAAAGATTCTGGATCTACTTGCCGGAGTCGAATATGCTTTTTCCCTAAAGTAATGACAAACTCATCACCAGGTTGAAGATTCATCTGTTTTGTGTAAGCTGCACCGATTAATAAATTGCCATTTGATTGCACACTAATTCTATAGCTGGCACTGCGTCCACCCCTTCCATTGGCACTGGGTGAACTATCTAACTGAATACCCTCAGCATCAATCAGGGCATTCAAGAACTTCATCATATTGACTCGCTCTACACCATTTTTGGTAACAGTGTAGTAGCCACACTGTTTAGCTTTGTCATCTTTGCTGATTGTTTCTAGCTCTTTAACTTTTTTGAGCAGTTCTTCACCGATTAGGGGTTCAATTTTTTTATGTTTAGGCATCAACTTAGGTCGAAAATGAATTTTTGAAGTTGTCAAGTGGATTTTATTTTAGCCGACATTGAACTAATTAGAACAGAAGCCCTTAGTTTTTCAATCAGCCTAGCCAAGTATATTACACTCCAGAAATGTTGAATGTCGTTACAAAACTTTACATATTTAAGTATAGTAGTATTATCAAGGGTAAAAATGTCAACATTTCATAATATCTTCCATCCAATGAACATAACTGATTTGTTGACACATACAAGCTTGAAGATAGCGGAATTTATCTAACATCTT